>ONEZ01000006.1 GCA_900316995.1 uncultured Bacteroidales bacterium
AATGCTTGGTGACTGGGACACCATCGATGACAAGAGTGGTGACAAACGTAGCCGTGTGCATGTGTATAAGGCTACGGACGGCAAGTATTATGGAAAGGTGCTGGCTCTTTATAAAAAGAATGCAGATGGTACCTATTCAGACTGGGATGATGTGCCAGAAGAGCATAAAAACGTTATTGGCATGGTGATACTTAAAGAGTTGGAGCCTGACGGCGATGTGCTCAAGGGCCGCTGTTATGACCCTGAGAGCAAAAAGACTTACTATGGCAAGGTGTCTTATAATGCCGGCAAGGATCAGATAACTCTGCGTGGTTCACTTGACAAGCTTGGTTTGCTCGGACGCTCTCAGACGTGGGTTAGAAGTAAATAGGCAAAGTAAAAGATTTTTATTAATTTCTTTTGCAGGTAAAGAAAAAAGATGTACTTTTGTGCCGTCGTTCAAGTGACGGCACTAAATGGTGAATGTAGCTCAGTTGGTTAGAGCATCGGATTGTGGTTCCGAGGGTCGTGGGTTCGAGCCCCATCTTTCACCCGAAACGAGGAGGCATGAGCCTCCTTTTTTCGTTTCGGGTGAAAGAATCCTTAATTATGCGGCCAAAGCCGCTTTTCGCTTCGCGGCACGCAGAAGCGTGCTTGGAGGCATGAGCCTCCTTTTTTCGTTTCGGGTGAAAGAATCCTTAATTATGCGGCAAAGCCGCTTTTCGCTTCGCGGCACGCAGAAGCGTGCTTGGAGGCGAATAATAAAAAATTGCAAATATTTCATCTTAAAAGTGGTATGAAAGCAAAAAAATCACTAACTTTGAGAGTTGTTTAATTAAAATCTAATACAATATGGGAAAATTTGTTGTATCACTTCGTAAAAACGGAGAATTTCAATTCAATCTTAAAGCTACAAACGGTCAGGTTATTTTGTCAAGTGAAGGTTATACCACCAAAGCAGCCTGTATGAACGGCATTGAGTCTGTAAAACGTAACTCTCAAGAGCCTAAGAGATTTGAGAAACTTACAGCCAAGAACGGCAAGTTCTACTTTAACCTAAAGGCTACAAATGGTCAGATAATAGGTTCAAGCCAGATGTATGAGGCAGAGGTTTCTTGTGATAACGGTATCGCCTCTGTTGCCAAAAACGCTCCTGATGCAGAAGTTGTTGAGGAGTTAGAGTAAGCACAGTTTGCGTGTTGAATCAGAAAGAGGACTGTCATGGCGTGGTGGTCCTCTTTTTTGTGCTTTCAGAAAAAAAACATAATTTTGCACTGGGTAAAGTGAGTGTAAAAAAACTATTCTGGAAAGTGCCACTTGCCGTGACAGGCGTTCTTGTGGGGCTGCTGTTGTTGCTGCTTATAGCAGCGGCAAGCGTGCTTTTCATACCATCTCTGAGGTCTGCCGCCATAGATAAGGCCATTGCTATAGCTCAGGAAAAGACGGGGTTGGATTTGGGCATCGGTGATTTTTCATTAGATGTAGGGGAGTCGCCGATGTCAATTTACCGTGCATACAAGGGGAAGGAGGACCTGCCTGTTGCGTTAAAAATTGACAGCCTGTTTGTGGGGCATCGTGGTAAGGACACTCTGATTTATGTACATAAGCTTGACCTGAACGCCACAGTTTTAACAGCCGAAAGCCACCAGCATGCGTCCATCAGCAGTGACCCATCTGTTATCAGCGCCCTCCCCATTGTGGTGGAGCAGCTGCAGTTGGATAACACCACATTCCACTCTGATAGTTTGATTGAAGCCGTAGGAGTTGATGTTATATTAGGTAATCTTTCGGCCTCCAGCCCGGAGCTGAATATAGCCAAGGGGCAGTATCCTCTTCACGGATTGCAGCTTTCAGATGCGTTTATAGGCATAGATTTGCGAGATACACCCCCTGACACCACTGCTATAGACACCACAGCCATGCCCATGGTTTTTGATGTGCCAGACGGAAATCTGAGCAATGTAAGGTTCAAACTCACACCAGTAGGTCTGGATATAAACGTACGCTCCCTGCAACCTGATGTGCTTGCTGATGTAGGTGCTAACAAGTACATTGTCAGACGCATAGACTTAGGCGGAGGCAAATTGGCGATTGGTGATTTCACTTTGCCAATAGACACCCTGTACGGCGATGCAAGCGTGGATTTGAACAGCCAGCTGATAAGTAGCAGTGGCTTGCATGCTCGCTCAGACGAGATTGGCGCTAAAGCTGATTTGTCGGCCACAGCGTTAAACCTTGAAACAATGCGTGTAGATGTTGTTGGCGATGCGGAGTTCCGTGGCAGCAAAGCTAACCTTAAAGGCTATTATGACATAGATGATGAGGCTTACGCCATGCACGTGGGCGTAGAGAGGGTGGACATTTCTCCATTTATGAAGGATAGCACCCATGTGGTGTTAGCTGGTGAGATAGACGCAAAGGGCAAAGGATTTGATATTAAATCACGTGCAATGCAAACTAAGGTTAATCTGCACCTTACAGACGCCATATATGATAACATCGATGTGTCAGGCCTGCGCTTTAACGCCTCACTGGCAAACAAAACAGTGGAAGGCACCCTGCACTTGCCAGTTAACATGACAGGTGACAGCCTGCAGGTGTCTGCACAAACAGAGCATCAGTTCCGTGTAACTGATTTTATGAAAATAGAGCGGATAGGAGTGGATTATCACGCACAGATGACTGAGGTGAAGGCACACGTGGCAGGCAAGGATTTTGTGGCACAGCGGCTGGACGTTGATTTTAAAACAGACAGCATCACATCACTCAATCTGGTGACAGAAGGGGTGAACCTTGATGTTAAAAGCCCAATGCATCTGATGTCACTTATTGATAAGCTGTCTGCGGTAACTGAGCATCTGCCTGATTTTAATAATCTGTTGGCTGATATGTCGCCCTTGGATACTCTGCGTGACTTTATTCCTGATCTTAGTGCTGATATAAACCTCCGTCACGGCAGCCCTGTGCAATTCCTGATTGACAGCACAGGATTAGACATAAATGAAGTGAGCCTGCTCCTTCACTCAGACAGCCTTCAAACAAACGTTACGTTAGACGCCTCTATCCCTGATATTCAGCATCCGGAAGACAGCACAGCATTACGTCTGCCTGCGGCAAATGTAGCATTGCGCGTGTCCATGTCAGACGGCAAGGCGCTTGCGTCATTCAAGGCGGATAGCAAACTGACCGACGGAGCCATGACGGTGCATGGTCTGCGTACAGATGCAGAGTTATGGCTTAACATGGAACGTACGGGTAATGAACTTAGCGGAGCCGGCGGGCTGAAGTTGGACAGCATAATGTTTGGCGACATGGATTTGGGTAACCGTCACGTGGATTTGAAGATTTCTCCGTCTGATATGTACGCCCATTCGCTGAAAACAGACATAAAATTAGATGATATTCCTCTAAGTCTGGTGGATAGTATAATAAAAATGGCTGATCTGGAGTTAAACGGAATTGTGCGCGCCAAAGCTTCTGTTGACGGTCTGCCATCACAGATTGATATATCTGCTGAGGTGCTTCCTCTAAATGTGTCTGCAAAATATAAGCCATACGAGGTGGGGCTCAGTTTGGGTGAAAATCCTATTGTGATGAATCATAACAAGTTGGATTTCAACGGGCTGCCTATCTATGGCGCAGATAGCACATATCTGTCTTTGAATGGCGGGCTGGATCTTAACAGCATGAGGCTGGATGTGACGCTTGCGGCAGATAGTTTTGCTCCTGCCAAACTGGTGAAAGACGGTCCCATACCTGTGTATGGTGAGCTTGCCACTGACATACACGGTAATGTCACAGGCTCGTTAGACAGTATTATCGCCAACGTCGATGTAAAGATTCTGCCTACTACAGATATCACCTATCCTATAGACAAGAAGAATCTGGCTCAAGTGAAACCGTACGGAACTGTGAATGTACACTATGATATGGCTGAGGACACCCTGCTCTTAGGCGGGCGGGTGAATGTAGATGACGGCTATATACGCTATTCTCCAAAAATATACCCAATCATGCCTTTCCATGTTGATTCAGGAAGTCATGTTTTATTTAATGGATCCATAGGTCAGACTGAGTTGGCGGTTTCGGCTTCACAGAAAGTAAAGGCCGATGTGGAGTCAAAAGGAGAAGAGACACGTAGAGTGGAGTTTGTAACTGGTGTCAGGGTGAACGGAGTGGTTGATTCCATAGGTATAAACTCCTTGGAGTTCTTCTTAGAGGCGCCTAAAGATGAGACCATAACACGTGAGCTGGCATCGATAGATGAAGACACTCGTGAAGGCTTGGCGGCTACGCTTCTTGCCACTGGTATGTATGTGGGAGAGAGCAATGTGGCGGCGCAGCGTGAGGGATATGCTTTGTCATCTATTATAAACAGCCGCATTAATGCCGCCATGGCTAATTCCAAATTAGGCTCCTTGGTTGATATTGATATTAGTAGTGCGCGGACAAAGCATGCCAGCGGTCAGACTAACGACATGAACATATCAATAAGCAAATCATTTCTTAAGGACAGGCTGCGTATAACTTTGGGTTCTAAAATCACAGATAGTCCTGAAGTTAACAAAGCAAGCGGTCTGCTTAACAACTTATCTGCAGAATATAAACTGACAAAAGAGGGGAATGTGTCATTACATGTATTCTCACAGCGAGACTACAACAATATATTTGAGGGCGAGTTGTATAAATCAGGCATAGGTGTGCGCGCTATCAAAGAGTGGAAACGTCAAAGCTTTTTCCGTGGGGACAGTATCATACGCACCTATAATCTGACAGCCGATGCGGGCGTGGCGTATCGTTCAAATAATAGTATAGGCCCCGATTTGACGTTAAAATCATCAATGAAGAACCTCTTAGGGAAGGGTGAAACCTTTACTATAAAAGGGAATGGCGCTTACTATTGGGCATTACGTAACCGTCATCCAGGTGACCCTAAAAAAACTGACACATACAAGTTTGGTGTCAGCACATCGTTAGTGTTCCCATATTTGCATTGGGTTGGTCATGACAATCCAGACGGAGATACAAGGTATTTGCTTGGTTACCAATATGAGAACATAGCCGGAGGTTACGGAGTACACAAAATTTACGGATCGTTCACATACTTCATAAAACAATCAAAACACATCACTCATGCCTTCACACCGCTCTCGCTCTCTGTGGTTCTTATGAAAGCTGAGGCTGACAGTCTTATAAGTAAGATTGCGGACTATCCGCAGCTCATAAAAATTATTGCGGGAAACGAATTTATCCCCTCTATAGGCTATAACTTCATATATGATGATTACAGAGACAGACGTACCGTCAACACCATGTTGAATTTGGGAGTGAAAGAATCTGGCAGTATAACCAACGCTATTTACTGTGCTTTTGGATATAAATGGAATGATTTAAACAAACCTCTTGGCTCCACCACCTTCAATCAGTTTGTAAAACTGACGGCTGAACTACATAACAGGTTCAACATCACAGATAGAATATGTATTGCCACACGTCTGTTTGCAGGGGTTAACATGCCATTTGGCAATTCAGCCGACGCTCCTCTGTCTGAGGCCTTCTACACGGGAGGTCCTAATAGTATGCGTGCGGCATCGCCATACGCATACGGTCCTGGTAATTTTCATTCTGAAAAATATAATCAGAATTTCTTTCATGCCGGCGATGTTAAACTGGAGGCCAATTTTGAATTCAGGTTCCCTATAGTGTGGAAACTTTGCGGTGCTGTATTTGTGGATGCAGGTAACGTATGGAACTGGAAAAACACCAAAGACAGATTAGATGAAAACACATACGCAGAAATGGTAAAGAAAATGGAGCTTTCTTCAGATTTGCTTGACGGTATCATCAATAATCCGGAATTGCCCAAGCAAATAGCTCTTGGCACAGGCGCAGGATTCAGGCTTGATTTGGATGGATTGGTTATACGTCTTGACATAGGAGTGGCCATTCACTCGCCATTCCAAACCTATAAGTACACAAAGGATTGGAAACCTGATTATACCAAACCTATAAACAACTATTTCAATATTCCATCTGCTTTAGATGCCATACGTATCAATTTTGGAATAGGTTATCCGTTCTAACATCAAATAGTTTTTTTTCAAAAAAAACATTAAAAACGTTTGTATGTTAAAATTTATACCTATATTTGCAATCGATGTACCTATCCCATCGTTTTTATCACTTAAAAATCAATTATAAAACTATGAAAATCAAAGGTTTACACATTTTATTAGTGGGGGGGGGTAGTCCTACTCACCACTTTGTTCGCTTGCAAGAATGACAAGAAAGAACCTCAAGGCACAAAAATTGAAAGCATCAGTTTCAAAGAAAGTGCGTACTCAGTAGATGAGTTTAACACAGAGGGCATAAACCTCAGAAAAGAGCTTAAGATAGCTCCGGCCTCAATAGCAGATACCTGTAAAATTAAATGGGAGTTGTCAGACTCAGGCATAGCTACCATTAGCAAAGATGAAATTATTACTCCTGTACAAATAGGTGAGACTACAGTCATCGCCACAGTCCAGGGCAAATCAGCCAAGTGTACATACATAGTTAAAGAGACCAAGGTGACTAAAATCACGCTGCAAGACATCTCAGTTGCAGTGGGCGGTGAAGCAGCCCTTGAATACACCACAGAGCCTTCAATGCTTCCTGTAAGTCGTCTCACGCTCAAGAGCAGCAAGCCGGAAGTGGCTGCCGTAAGCACCAGCGGTGTTATTTTGGGTATAGCAGACGGCAGGGCGGTTATAAGCGCCCAGTACGGAGAAGTGACAGCAAGCTGTACAGTTACAGTAGGTGATGGCACCGTTCATGTGAAAAGCGTTACCGTAACCCCTGCTGGAATAGCAGAGGATGTAGCGATTGGCTCCACCAAGAAACTAACAGCCACAATAGAGCCGTCAGACGCATCAATCAAGACTGTAACATGGAAATCATCAAACACATCAGTAGCCACAGTAAGCAATGACGGAACTGTTACCTGCAAAGGTGAAGGCTCATGTACAATTACAGCCACATGTGATGGCAAGAGCGGCACCTGCTCTGTTACATACAGCAAGAATGTAATTCATGTAACATCGGTTGCAGTAACCCCGTCATCATATACAGAGGTGTGCAGTATAGGTGCTACAAAAAAATTTACAGCAACAGTCAAGCCGGATAACGCCACAGACAAGTCTGTTTCATGGAAGTCATCAAACACTTCAGTGGCCACAGTAAGCTCAGACGGAACCGTTACATGCAAAGGTGTGGGTGCTTGTACAATTACGGCTACAGCCGATGGCAAAAGCGGTACAAGCTCAGTTACTTTCTTAAAAGTAAAAGTTACTTCAGTAACACTTAGTTCAACCACTATTGTATCAAATGTGAATGTTGGCGCCACTACAAAGATAACAGCTACAGTCAAGCCCGATAATGCCACAGACAAAACTGTAACATGGAAGTCTTCAAACACCTCAGTAGCCACAGTAAGTTCAGATGGAACTGTTACCTGCAAGGGTGTCGGTTCATGTACAATCACAGCCACAGCTGATGGTGTAAGCGCCACCTGCTCAGTAACATATAATAAGATAAAAGTTACCTCTGTAACGGTTGCTCCTTCTGAAATTCAGGCCATAGTGTCAGTGGGCGCTACAAGAAAACTACGCGCCGATGTTCTGCCAACTAACGCCACAGATAAAACCGTTACATGGAAGTCCTCAAACACCTCAGTAGCCACAGTAAGCTCAGATGGAACTGTTACTTGCAAAGGTGTTGGCTCATGTACAATAACAGCTACAGCCGATGGCGTGAGTGGCACCTGCTCTATAACATACAAAGAAGAAGTTATCCATGTTGAATCTGTTACCATGTCACGGTCATCGGCAAAAGTGCTTACAGCTGGAGGCAGCGGGGTTGGTTCCATAGCACTAACGGCTACAGTCAAGCCCTATAATGCCACAGACAAAACTGTAACATGGAGTTCGTCTAATACGTCGCTGGCTACAGTAAGTTCAAGCGGAGTGGTTGTGGGCAAAAAAGAGGGCACGGTTGTTATCACCGCCACAGCTGACGGTAAATCTGCCACCTGCACCGTTACTGTTCAGGCTGCCGAATATATGCGTGATTGCAAGGGTAACACATACCTGTCTGTTAAGATTGGAGGTTACTGGTGGATGGCTGAGAACCTTAGATGTGATAAGTATGATACAGAGAGCGAGCGCGCTGGGGTTTATTTGCCGGCATATTCATACAACACTTATGATCCACAGTTTAAAAATGCAATGCTGAAAGAAAATTGGAATGATAGTCATCCTGAGTATTATGAGGATCTCAGCAGTAGTCAGATTGCCAAATTAGGGTACCTGTACAACTGGGGTGCTGCGGTAGGTCTTAAAGATGAGAGTGCTGTTAAAGGTAAGACAGGTGCGTTTTCTGGTAATCGCCAGGGTATCTGCCCTAACGGATGGTATCTGCCGTCATCTGCTGAATGGCGTAATCTGATAGAAACCGTAGGTGGCTCTACTGCCGCCACCAAACTCAAGACTACTTCAGGTTGGTATGATGATGGTAATGGAACAGACGAATATTTCTTTAGTTTGCTTCCGTCAGGTTATTCAGGATCTATGACGGATAGATATGATACTTATCTTCGTGATGTAGGACAAGAGACTGGCTTTTGGTTGCCTGTTGCATCTGATAGTAATAATGCGTATGATGTGTCTATAACTAATGAAAGTGTAGGTATGAGCGGGGAATTTTATGCGCTTTCAAAATTGTATTGTCGTCCGGTACGTTGCGTGAGAAAGCCATAGTATGGCTCATTAACATAGAAGCGGGGCGCAAAAGCGTCCCGCTTTTTTATGCATCAATTTTTGCACATTTGGAATTTCTGCATTATTTTTGTGTGTTTTGCTAAAAAACTGTAATTTGATGAATAATAAAGCTTTAATATTAGTGGCTGCGTTTGTGGCTGCTGTTGTGGCATCATGCAGCGGTCCGGACCTTTTCCGTGGCAGTTACAGCTACCGCACATCGGGGTGCATATATTTTAGAGGAATAACAGTTGTAGATGAGGAGGAGACTGGCCAGCTTACCATTGCCAAAAACGGTGGTGACAGCGTGCTTCTCATGTTCCGCCCCATAGTGGGTGAGATTTACTACATGCGTGGCACAGCCAAGGGAGACTCCTTGTTCCTGAACTCCAAATCAAAACAACTGCACATTCCTATAGGAGAAAAGACATACTATCTTGAATACGAGGCGTCAGGCAAGGGTAAAATGACAGACGGAACACTGCTTGTAAAGCGCAGATGCAAAGGCTCAGTATATGACAGTGACGGTACCGTGCTTGGAAATATAACATCGGACGAGATTCTTACAATGGGCGTCAGAAATAGAGAATAGATGAAAAATTATACTACATACATCATGCTAATAACCGCCGCCCTGCTAACGGCGTGCACTACGGAGCTGGGGCGCAAGGCGGAAAAGCAGCCTGTAAAAGTTACCGTGGCTGTTATCTCTGAGGCTGGCGGCTCAGAATCAGTTCAGAACTATTCAGGCGTGCTTACAGAAAACCGTTCAGCCATGCTTAGTTTCCAAACAGGTGGCAAACTTACAAAACTATATGTGAAAGAGGGTGAGAGGGTTAGCAAGGGACAGAAAATAGCCATGGTTGACCAGACTCAGTCATTAAACGCACTAAGGAGCGCTGAGGCGGCGCTTGCACAGGCAATGGACGGTTATGACCGCCTTAAAGTGGTGCATGACAGTGGTGCGCTCTCAGATGTTAAATGGGTGGAGATGGAGACCAAGCTCCAGCAGGCTAACTCCATGGCGCAAATAGCACGCAAAAACCTTGAAGATTGCACACTGTACGCTCCTTTCAGCGGTGTGGTAAGTTCTGTGAATATGGGAGTGGGTAGCCATCTGCTGCCGTCACAAGGCATTGTACGCCTTATTAGCACAGATACAATGCTTGTAAAACTGGATATTCCTGAAAATGACATATCATACATAGAGGTGGGGCAAAGTGTTGATGTCCAGGTGTTTCCTCTAAAAGGTAAAATAATGAAAGGAGTAGTGGCTCGCAAGTGGGCCGATGCTGACAACCTTTCACACACATATCCGGTAATGGTTGAGCTTCCAAACAAGGATGGTTCACTGCTCACAGGTATGGTATGCAAGGCCTCCATACACACTAAAGGCGTTGGCGGAAACATGGTGATACCGTATCAGGCTGTACAGTTAATGCCTGATGGCAGGTATGTATGGTGCGTGGAAAGTGGCAAATCCACACGCAGGAGGGTTACCATTGGAGATTTTGCCTCAAACGGAGTGGTGGTTACGAGCGGACTTGCGGCAGGTGATTCTGTAATTATAGACGGCAGGCAGAAGGTGTATGAAGGCGGGCAGGTGAGTGTCTGCACCAAACTATCAAATAATTAGAGCAACTTGAAGAGAGATGGCGGTATAATAGCTGCGGCGATGCGTACACACGGCATAATATTTGCCGTGGTGGTGCTGCTTGTGGTGCTTGGGTTCTACGGTTTGTATGATATGAACAAAGATGAGTTCCCTCAGTTCACCATTAGGCAGGGTGTGGTTGTGGGTGTGTACCCAGGCGCCACATCGGAGCAGGTGGAGGAGCAGCTCACACGCCCCATAGAACGCTATCTGTTCACATTCCAAGAGGTTGACAAGTCTAAAACCTACTCCTACTCAGAAGATGGGATAGCCTATCTTTTTGTGGAGCTTTCAAAAAATATAGATGACAAGGATGAGGTCTGGTCCAAGATACGCCACGGACTAACAGACTTTAAGCGTAATCTGCCGGCAGGTGTGCTGGCTGTGGCTGTGATTGATGACTTTGGCAATACATCATCAATTCTGCTCACTATGGAGGCTGCTGACAAATCTCCGCGTGAGCTGGAGGCTATGGCAAACGAACTGGGCGACAGACTCTGCACCATAGAATCTCTTGGCAGATATAAGATTTTAGGAGCTCAGAATGAGCAGATTGGCGTTTATATTCAGCCTGAAAAACTTGCCCAGTATGCCATAAACTCCAACACACTCTTTGCAAGGCTCTTTTCACAGGGCTTCACCACCATGTCAGGTAGCACAGAACTAAGCGGGCAGACGTCACCTATACATCTTCAAAACGGCTACGTTGGAGAAGAAGAACTTGAGGAGCAGATTGTATATACAGACCCTTCAGGGCATATAGTCCGCTTAAAAGATATTGCGGTTATTGAACGTCATTATCCAGTGCCGTCAAACTACATTGTAAAAGACGGCAGTAACACGGTGCTGATGTCACTTGAGGTAAGGCCTGGGAGCAATATTGTGGCTTTTGGCAAGGCTGTTGACAAGGAGCTGGATAAATTCCGTGACACGCTTCCCGCATCGGTGATAATAAGCCGCATTACAGACCAGCCAAAGGTGGTGGATGAATCTGTGAAGAGCTTTCTTGGGGATTTGCTCACCTCTATCATCATAGTGATATTTGTAATGCTGCTACTCTTCCCAATACGCTCTGCGCTTGTGGCAAGCTCTGGTATCCCTATTTGCACCGCCATAAGCCTGCTGCTCATGTATGTGTTCAAGATAGAGCTTAACACCGTAACACTTGCGGCGCTTATTTTTGTGCTTGGAATGATAGTTGACAACTCCATAGTTATTATTGACGGATATATTGAGAGCTTAAACAAAGGGCGCTCAAGATGGTATTCAGCAATATCAGCCACAAATGAGCTTTTCCCGCCTCTGCTGCTTGCCACGGTGGCCATAATAGGAATGTTTTTCCCTGTAACCCAAACTCTTACAGGGCCTATGAAAGACTTTATCAAACTCTTCCCGTGGACTATACTCTTTTCATTAGGTGTATCTCTTCTGTACGCCACACTTGTGGTTCCATACCTTGAGTTCAGGTTTATTAAGAAGGAGACTGGCTCCAAAAAGATGAACTTTATGGAGCGTGGACAGGCTGTGTTTTTCAAGGCTTTGCACGGCGGCTATAACAAACTGCTCGCCCTCTGTTTCCGTTATCCTAAAACCACACTCTTTGTAGCACTTGGCACAGTGGTGGCGGGAGTGCTGATATTTTTATCACTCAATGTTCAGATGATGCCTAAGGCGGAACGCAACTGTTTTGCCATAGAGGTGCGCCTGCCTTACGGCAGTTCCGTGGAGGAGACAGCAGCTGTTTGTGACAGTATTGAGAGGCTTATAAAGCAGGATAAGCGCATAACCTCCGTAACTCAGTTTATAGGCAGCGGTTCACCCCGTTTCCACGCCTGCTACACACCTGCGCTGCCACGTACAAATTATGCTCAGTTTATAGTAAACACCACTTCAAACAGTGCTACGGAATCTTTTTTGAGTGAGAATACAGACCGTATGGCAGACTATTTCCCTAACGCCTCTGTGAGGCTTAAACAGATGGACTACCAGGCCGCAGCCAACCCTATAGAAGTGCATTTCATAGGTGAGGATTTGGAGCAGTTGCAGCAGTGCAGTGAGCGTCTTGCACACTATATGAAAGACTCGCTCTATACAGATTTGCAATGGGTTCACACCACCGCAGATGAGACCCTTCCATGCGTAAAGGTGATTCTTAACCAGGAGGAGGCTGCACGTGTGGGCGTCTCTTCCGCCACACTCTCACTTCAGCTTGCAAGTTTTGAGCATGGCACACCGCTTACAACTCTCTGGGAGCATGATTACAGCATTCCTGTGGTGATGCACATAAACAAAGATGATAACAAGGGTAACCTTACCGCTCTTGGCAATATGCTTGTGCCCACAGCCACTGGTACTTGGGTGCCTTTAAGGCAGATAGCCGTCATAGAGCCTGACTACCAGCGCGCCTCTATTCAGCACAGAGGGGGTATGAGAGCCATTACAGTATCGGCCGACCTGCGCTTTGGCAAAAGCCAGCCTGTGCCTATGAAAAAGATACAGAAATATGTAACCGCTAATATGGCAGACTCCATTCCAGATGGTGTAAACATAAAGTGGGGTGGGCTTACAGGGCTTAATGAGAGCCTTATACCTGAAATTATGATGGGTGTGGTATTTGCCATTGCTGTTATATTTGCATTCCTGCTCTATGACTTTGGCAATATAGGTCTTGCGCTGCTCTCACTTTCAGCCACGCTGCTGTGTCTGTTTGGCGCATTCGCAGGCCTTAAGATATTCGGGCTGGACTTTGGTATAACATCTGTGCTTGGAGTGGTGAGCCTTATTGGAATTATAGTGCGTAACGGTATTATTATGTTTGAGTATGCAGAGACCCTGAGGCGTGAAGAGGGTAAGAGTGCAAAAGAGGCTGCATTCCTCTCTGGCAAACGCAGAATGCGCCCCATATTCCTCACATCAGCCACCACTGCACTTGGTGTAGTGCCTATGATAATAAGCCGTAGCACACTTTGGATGCCTATGGGCGTTATAATCTGTTTTGGCACAGTGCTGTCACTGGTGCTTATTGTTACAGTGCTGCCTGTGGCGTACTGGAAAATTTACTCAGTTGAAAGTTGATAGTTGACATTTGACACGAATAAATTACATATTAGCATTTTTTGTTGCCGTTTCCATCTCCATTAGCGCGGTGGCTCAGTCACTGTCACTTGACAGCTGTGTGGCTATGGCTGTCAGAAATAACGCCGATGTCAAGAATGCAGATTTGGCTGTAGAGGAGGCCAAGCAGACAAAATCAGCGGCTCTTACAAAATATTTTCCGGCAGTGAGCGCATCGGCGGGAGCGTTTCACTCAGACCGTCCGTTTATTGAGTACGGTATTTCAAATATAGGCAACAGTGGAATAAGAGATGTTCTACAAACCATATACTATAACATACTGGCTCCGTTTGGCATTAGTGACCATCTGAGTTTTCTGCAAAAAGGTGTGGTTTCAGGTGTTGTGGCAATGCAGCCTGTATATGCGGGCGGACGCATTGTAACTGGCAACAAGTTGGCAAAATTGGGCATAGAGGCATCTGAATACCAGAAAGAGATTAAAATAAGGGAGATAGAGCTTAGAACAGAGGAACTTTACTGGCAGTGCAAAATGTTGGAGGAGAAGATGCGTACTGTGGAAGTGGCTCTGCAACTGCTGCACTCTCTTGAAAAAGATGTAAGGGTGGCTATTGGTGCTGGGCTTATAACCCCTAATGACGGCCTTAAAGTGAAGCTTAAAATAAATGAAATGGAGGCCAACACCATTAAGATAGAGAACGGAATACGTCTTTGTAAGATGGCACTCTGCCAGCAGATTGGGGTTGCATACAATGATAGCGTTACTTTGAGCGATACATTACAGAGTGTTAGTGAGCCTTGGGCTCTTAAGGCCGATAACAGCGCTGCCGTAAAAGGACGCAGTGAGTTCAAACTGCTTGACCTCAATGTTAAGGCAAAGAAACTTGAAAAGCGCATGATAGTGGGCGAGACGCTACCTCAGATTGGCATTGGAGGCAGTTACAGCTATAATAACCTTATGGATAGAAACGCCTTTAACCTCACTGGATTTGCTATGGTTCAGGTGCCTATTACCGCATGGTGGGAGGCGTCACATAACATAAAGAAACAAAACTACAGAATACAGGAGGCTGAGAACCTGAAGGCTGATGTAACAGGCAAACTTGAACTGCAAACCCAGAAAATTTGGGATGAGCTTGATGCTGCATACCGCAGTTATGAACTTGCAGAGGAGGCTGTCAGCGATGCTAAAGAAAACCTGAGACTCAGCCTGCAATACTACAAGGCTGGTCTTATAACTCTGTCTGAACTGCTTGAGGCGCAAACCTTGTACCGTCAGGCGCTTGACAGCAGAGTGGAGCAGACCATAACCTATCTAATCTGCCTGCGCCACTACAAGCAAATAGCAGGAGTATGAAAAACAAAAAAAGGAGATGAAATTCATCTCCTTTTTCTTCTATTTTAGGTTTTATTAGAACCAGCGAACATAGCAGAAGTCCTGACGGTGTGGCAGGTCTGCGTTCTTTGGGAACAAGCGGAATGCAAACTTGAATGAACCGCTGCTCTTAGGAACGTTGACAAGCTGGTATGTAACCTTGGTGCCCTCTGCTTTTACTTGCTTGAACTCAAGTACACGGAATAGTTTGTCAACTCCGTCAACCATCTGGGTTGATACATACTCTATGCCAAAGCTGTTAACAAGTGCAGGGTCTTTAACATCGATGGTGACTGTAGCTTCATACTTGGCGTTAGAAGAAGCAGTAGAGAGTGTGTCAGAAATCTTAAGCTCTCCTATCTCAACCTGATCCCATACGCTTGCAACCTTCTCTTTCCATGCAACAATCTCTTTTGCCTTTGCAAAGTCATTTGCCTTCAGAGATTTGCAACGCTTGCCTTGTTTGCTGTAGAAGCGCTCGATATAGTCATCAAGCATACGCTTGGTGGTATATGTAGGAGTAATCTTAGCAAATGAGTTCTTAATGAACTGAATCCAGCGTGGTGAGTAGCCTGCTGAGTTAGTCTCAAAGTAAAGAGGTACTATCTCATTCTCAAGCATTGAGTAGATGGTAGCGGCATCAAGCTGGTCTTGGTGCGGCTGGTATGTGTATGTGCGCTTGTCTGTAAGTGCCCAGCCTGCGCCCTTCTTATAACCTTCATACCACCATCCGTCAAGAACTGAGAAGTTTAGAACACCGTTCATCTGAGCCTTCTCACCTGATGTACCTGATGCCTCAAGAGGACGTGTAGGTGTGTTAAGCCAAATATCAACACCTGAGATAAGGCGTTTTGCAAGTGCCATATCGTAGTTCTCAAGGAATATAATCTTACCAAGGAACTCAGGACGGCGGGAAATCTCTATGATGTTCTGAATCAGTTTCTGACCACCTGCATCGGCTGGGTGAGCCTTACCTGTGAAGATGAATTGTACAGGACGGTTAGGATTGTTTACAATCTTCTCAAGACGCTCAAGGTCTGTGAATATAAGGTGAGCACGCTTGTAGGTTGCAAAACGGCGACCGAAACCAATTGTAAGGGCGTTAGGGTTAATCTTACCCATTATCTTTACAATACGTGAAGGATCACCCTGGTTCTGAAGCCAGCTCTGAGCAAATCTTGTCTTAATATACTCTATAAGGTTGCTCTTTAAGTTCTGGCGTATCTTCCAGATCTCCTCGTCAGGTACATTGTATATTGGCTCCCAGTTTGCAAGGTTTGACTGGTCTGTAATGAATTTTTCTCCAAAGTATTTCTTGTGAAGCTCTTTCCACTCCTTGGTAGCCCATGTTGGGTAGTGTACACCATTGGTAACCCAGCTTACGTGAAGCTCATCTGGGAAGTATCCGTCCCAAATCTTCTTGAACATATTCTGTGAAACCTTGCCGTGAAGCCAGCTTACACCATTAACCTCCTGGCATGTGTTGCAGGCGAACACTGTTACTGAGAATTTCTCTGTAAGATCACCTGGAACCTCACGTCCCATGTTCATGAAGTCTGACCAAGACAGACCAAGCTGGTTGGCGTACTCGTTCATATAGTGCTGGAACATCTGCTCGTCAAACTTATCGTGACCGGCAGGTACAGGTGTGTGGGTTGTGAACAGACCTGAAGCACGTACAATCTCAAGAGCCTCATTAAAGTTCAAGCCCTTGCCGTGCATAAGGTCAAGAAGACGTTGTACGTTAAGGAATGCGGCGTGACCCTCATTGCAGTGGTAGATGTCTTTCTCAATGCCAAGAGCGTTAAGAGCGTAGATACCGCCAATACCAAGAAGAATCTCCTGTTTCAGACGGTGCTCGTTGTCACCACCGTAAAGGTGATATGTAAGAGTTCTGTCCTGCTCACTGTTCTGCTCCAAATCAGTGTCAAGAAGTATAAGCTGAACACGTCCTACGTTAACTCTCCAAAGGTTTGCCACGATGTTACGTCCTGGATAAGGAACTGATATTGTAACAGGTAAGCCGTTCTTGTCTGTAATCTGCTCAATAGGCAGGGTCTCAAACATCTGAGCATCATAAATTGCAATCTGCTCTCCGTTCATAGAGAGAGACTGTGTAAAGTAACCGTATCTGTAAAGGAAGCCTACTGCAACCATGTCAACAGCGCAGTCACTTGCCTCTTTAAGGTAGTCACCGGCAAGAACGCCAAGACCGCCTGAATAAATCTTAATTACTGATGTAAGACCGTACTCCATGCTGAAGTATGCAATAGATGGAACTGTCTTAACAGGCTTTACTGCCATATAGGCCTTAAAGTGAGAGTAAACCTCCTCAACTTTAGCCATGAATACTGTGTTCTTGGCAAGAAGGGCGTAATCCTCAGCTTTAAGTTTTTGTAAAAGAAGTACAGGGTTGCCTGCGCACTCTACCCAAAGTTGTGGGTTCATCTCTGTGAAAAGATCAATAGCCTCATCGTTCCAAACCCACCATAGGTTCTTGCTAAGCTCCATGAGTTTCTGGAACTCCTTAGGCACCTCAAATTTCACTGTAATTGGACGCCAATTTGGATAATTGGCATTGCTAACTTGTAATTTCATTTTATTATATTAGGTTATTTGTGATTATTCTTTAGTGATTTTTCCTTAATACATAGGCGCAAAGATAAAAAGTTTTACGTTATGTATCAAATGTTTTTTCACAAATGTTAAAAATAATTTTCATTCTAGTTGTTGATTATCAGCACTTTTAACTCGCAATCGTTTTAGCGTATGCCGCTTTTACGGTTACAATTATGTTACATTTTCTGTCCTGAAAGAAAATTCGCAACCGCAGTATGTCTGGTTGTAAAAACCGTTTTCTTTGAGTAGCTGGCTGCGTCTCTGCTGTAGTCCGCCCTTGCGCCAGTTTTTGTCCCAAAAGTTTACAGAAGGGTATTGTTCCACCGCTCTCCTCCCCGATGCGTTGATTTGCTCAATGTCTTTCCATCTTGAAGAGGCAAGTGTGGTGGCTATAGTGTCAAAACCTCTCTCCGCCGCCTCCTGTGCGGTGCGTTTCAGTCTTAGGTCAAAGCAGAGAGAGCAGCGTGCGCCTCTCTCCTTGTCAGCCTCGTGTCCGCATACATGGTCAAGCCAAAGGCTGTGGTTATAGTCTGCGTCTATCACATCAAGTCCAAGTTTGGCCGCATAGCGCACTAACTCCCCCTTCCTTGTCTCGTACTCATCAAACGGATAGATGTTTGGGTTGTAGAAGAAGAGTGTGGGGGTGTAGCCGTTCTGTGCAAGCCACTCCAATATGGGGGCTGAGCATGGGGCGCAGCAGCAGTGGAGCAGAAGTCTCATTTAATACCGTTCCTTTTCAGAAGTGCGTCAACAGTAGGCTCCTGACCTCTGAATTTTAGATAGAGGGTCTTAGGGTGTACGGTGCCGCCAGCTTGTAGCAAGGCTTTGAATTTCCCTGCGGTTTCAGGGTTAAGCACACCAGTCTCCTTAAAGAGGCTGAAGGCATCTGCGTCAAGTACCTCCGCCCATTTGTAGCCGTAATAGCCGGCTGCATAGCCGCCTGAGAAAATGTGACCAAACTGTGTGCTGGTGCATGTACCTTCAGCTGCTGGCAGTACTGTGGTCTTTTCACACGCACGGCGCTCAAATTTCTCCACAGTTTCACCGTCTGCCGCCTCCCAGGGCTTGTCTATTGTATGCCATGCCATATCCAGATACCCAAAATTAAGCTGTCGTACGCAGGCGTATGCCACATGGTAGTTCTCGCTCTCTTTAAGTTTGCGTATCAGCACCTCCGGTATCTTCTCTCCTGTTTGATAGTGGATGGCCACATCGTCAAGGAAACATTTCTCGTATGCAAAGTTCTCCATTATCTGTGAAGGCAGCTCTACAAAATCCCTATAGACATTTGTACCGCTATGTGATGCGTATTTTGTGTTGGCGAGCATTCCGTGCAGAGAGTGGCCAAACTCGTGGAGCAGGGTGGTCACCTCACTGAATGATAGCAGTGAAGGGGTGCTGTCTGTAGGTATGCTAAAGTTTGTAACTATTGAAATGTATGGTGGTATGCGCTTGCCGTTTTCAATCTTCTCTCCACGGAACTCCGTCATCCATGCTCCGCCTTGCTTTGAGGCTCTTGGAAAGAAATCTGCGTAGAAAGTGGCTACATAATTGCCATCTGCATCAGTTACGTCATACACCTCCACATCCTTGTGGTACTTGTCTATCTTGTCGTTAAGCGTGAATTTAAGACCGTACAGCTTGCCTGCAAGTGCAAAAACACCTCTCTTTACCCTGCCAAGTTCAAAATATGGTTTAAGCATACCTTCATTCAGGTCATATTTATCCTCCTGCAGCTTCTCACTGTAATACGCCCAGTCCCAAGGTTGAATTATGAATGTGCTGTCTGATGTAAGGCGGCGGGCGTAGTCTGTCAGCTCATCCACCTCTTTACGTGCCACTGGCATATAGTTTGCGTAGAGCTCGTCAAGCAGTTTATAGACATTCTCTTTGCTCTCTGCCATGGTGCGCTCCAGTTTGTAGTCGGCAAATGTCTGTCTGCCCATGATTTTTGCCAGTTCCAGACGCTTGTTCACAATGTCATGCACTATGGCGTTGTTGTCATTCTCCCCGCCACGGTTGCCCTTGCTGTTATAAGCCATGTAGAGTTTTTCTCTAAGCGCCCTGTTGTCTGCAAATTTCATAAAAGCGGAGTAGCTTGGCATACTCAGGTTAAACAGATAACCCTCTGTTCCAACCTCTTTCGCTCTCTGCGATGCAGCGCTTAATACATAATCAGGCAGGCCTGCAATATCCTGAGGCTCTGTGAGTGTCATGGAGAAAGAATTGGTCTCCTTTAGCACATTCTGCCCGTACTGAAGTGTGAGCGAGCTGAGTGCGGTGGTTATAGAGTCCATCCTGGCCTTGTCTTCCTTGCTCAAATTAGCACCTGAACGTACAAATGATACGTAAGTGTCATCAAGTATCTTGCGGTCTTCTGTGTCAAGGTTCAGTTCATCACGCTTGTCATACACAGCCTTAACTCTTTTGAAAAGCACCTCGTTGAGCATAATCTCATTGCTTTTCTGTGTAAGTATAGGGCTGTACTTGGCTGCCAAGGAGTCAAGAGCATCGCTGGTTTCAGCCTCTGTCATGTTAAAGAGTATGTTACACACACGTTCAAGTTTCTCATCGGCGTACTCTAAGGCAAGAATGGTGTTTTCAAAAGTTGGCGCCTCTGTGCTATTGGTTATGGCGGCTATATTCTCATCCTGCTCTTTCAGCCCTAACTCAAACGCCTCTTCGTAGTGTTGTGGCGTAATATCTGAAAATCTTATAAAACCATCATTAAATATGGGGTTATTCTTTGCGGTCATAATAGTTGATATAGTCAAAAAAAATGATAATAGTTTTACTTTCATACTCCAAGTCTGTTTACGTTGTCCACGCCTTTTACTTTTCGCAGTTCATTACACATAGTCTTTATGTCATTTATGTGTTTTACATATACGTTAAGTTTTGCCTTGAATATCTCACCGTCTGTCTCTACCTGCACATTCTCTATATTAGCGTCTATGCTGTCTGAGATAACTGTGACAATATCAAGTAACATGCGCTTGCGGTCTATCCCTTTAATCTCTATAAGGGATGTGAACACCTTCTCCTGCTCATTGCTCCATTCGGCAGGAACAAGCAGGTATCCCTCCTCAAGTTGTTGCATAGCGGCGTTTTTGCATCCTCTTTTGTGTACCACTATGTTGCCATCAGGGTCTTTTATGCCCACAATTTCGTCTCCAGGTATAGGCTGGCAGCACTTGGCAATGGTGTGCCTGCCTCCCACAGTAGCCTTCTCATCTTCGTTTTTGTTCTTTCCAAAGCCAAAAAAGGCTGGTACCCATTTGGGTATGAATCTCCATGTCTGCCTCTCCTCTTTTTTCTTCTCTGCTTTGTCTGATTCTGAAAGCGCACGGTTCTGTGCCTTGAGTGCGGCGTTTATCTTGTCTTTGGCATGTGAAGTGGTGGCATATCCAATCCACTCAGGCTTGGGAGTTTGATTTTCTGCAGTAAGAATTTCAATTTGGTCTCCGCTATGTATGTTGTAATTGAGTGGTACAAGTTTATTGTTTACTTTGGCGCCTATGGCGTGAAGACCAATATCGGTGTGAATTATAAATGCGAAATCAAGTGCTGTGGAATGGGCTGGAACTGACATGATATCGCCCTTTGGGGTGAATACAAAAAACTCAGACTCATACTGTGACAGCTTGAAGGTGTCTAAGAACCGCATGGCGTTGGAGTCTGGGCTCTTAAGCAGTTCATTTACCGTGTTAAGCCACTCTTCAATCTTTGATTCGCTGTTTGTGTAGTCTTTTTTGTAGTTCCAGTGGGCGGCAAGACCTTTTTCCGCAATATCGTCCATACGCCTGCTACGTATCTGAACCTCAATCCAGTAGCCCTCCGGGCCCATTACTGTGACGTGAAGTGCCTCATATCCGCTTGATTTAGGATTGCTCAGCCAGTCTCTTGTGCGGTTAGGGTGCGGTTTGTAGATTGTGGTTATGATATTATATATCTTCCAGCACTCTAACTTTTCATCTTCGCCTTCACGAGGGTCAAAAACCACTCTTGAGCCAAGAATGTCATACACCTCTTCAAAGGGTATGTGTTTGGCCTGCATCTTCTGAAATATGGAGTGTGGCGATTTTACCCTCTTCTTTATCTCAAAATTATATCCCATCTCCGTGAGTTTCATGGTGATAGGTGCTACAAACTTGTTGTACTGCTCTATGCGGCGGTCTGTTTCAATATCCAGCCTCTTTTGAATAAAGTCATACTCAGCAGGGTTGTTATACTTAAAGCAAAGATTTTCAAGTTCCGCCTTTATGGAGAAGAGGCCGAGTCTGTGAGCCAGTGGGGCGTAGATGTATTCGGTCTCATTAACAATCTTGAACTGCATGTTGGTGGGCTGGTGGTCCAGACAGCGCATGTTATGCAGGCGGTCTGCAATCTTTAGCAGTATGACCCTTATGTCCTCAGACATGGATATCACCAGTTTGCCTATGTTCTCCTGCTGCTCCTGCGCCTTTTCTCCAAATATTCCTCCGGAGATTTTCTCCATACCAGCCACAAGCGATGCCACCTTTGCCCCAAATAGGTTTTCAATATCCTCTATGGTGTAGTCTGTGTCTTCTGTAACATCATGGAGCAGTGCGGCGCATATAGTTGTGGAGCCTAACCCTATCTCCTTGCAACAGATGCGTGCAACCTCCACAGGGTGGAAAATATAAGGCTCACCGGAGATACGTCTTATCCCCGAGTGAGCCTTCTTTGCAAAATTGAACGCCTTTATTATTACGTCACTCTTTTTGCTGTGACGTGACGCCATATAGTCATCAATCAAGAGTTGAAATGTGTGCTCCACCTGCTCTGTTTCAACTCTCTCTCTCTCTTCAATCTTCATTTAGAATCTTTGTCTATTTCTTTCTGGCAAACAACCGCTTGCCAAGCATGCTGCCAATCTTAAAGTAGGTGGCTGGGTGGGAAACCAGTGTGTTGAGTGAGAACACCTTGCCCACGGCGCTTTTAACCAGCATGGCAAAAGAGAACTTCTGCTTGAGATGCTTTTTTGCATAATTGTAACTCCTGCCCAATCTGCCTTCACGCTTGTCTATCTGACGCTGCAAGGCTGCTTTTTCTGCGGCAAGGTCATTAAGATTGCTTATTTTGCTGAGTCTCATCGTTACTCTTTTTTACTTCGTAATTGGCATCGTTGTCTGCATCATCTTCTGCAAACATTATCTCACTAAGTTGCTTGATAAGAGGGTTTACTATAATCTGCTTGCGAAACAGCACAATAACCGCCATGAGCAGAATAAAGATTCCTCCAAAGATGCAAAACCCTCCCGTGAGCCCGCCAAGCACACCTTTGAGGGCGTGAATTGCGGCAAATGAAAAATAGGTGAGGGCAGCCAGCAGCAACACCGTGACAACTATTACAAGAACAATTAACGCTATTATCTGGGAACTCTTTTCAAGAAATTCCAGCTTTAGCATCTTGTAACGCAGCCTGGTGTATTCTTTGGCCTCGTCTAAAAACCTCTGATACTCTATATCCATACTTTAGAGCTGTTTTTAAGCCTCGTCTTCCTCTTCCATCTCTTTGATAGACTCATCAATAGCTACTTCCACGTCAGACATGTCTGTAAGCTCGTTGATTTTAGCCTTGACACGTGCAATTATATCTTCAAACTTATCCTTTGAGATACCTTTCTCCTGAAGCAGGTTTATTATTGCTGCTCTTGTCTTATCGCCCTTGTCTGTTGTGAAAAAAACTGTTGCTGCGGCTCCTGCGGCAATACCGCAAATAAAAGCCAAAACGTTTGATGCTTTCATAATTCTCAATTATTTGATTTTACAAATATAGGGTTAATATTTCTATTTTGCAAGTGTTAAGCGCACAATTCATCTAATTTATGCCATATACTGGCTCTGAGGGTGCGCAGTCTTGCTGCTTTTTCCTTCCCCGATGCAAAAAGCGTGCCAATCCTGAATCTTGATATAGAGAGTGTTTTGAGTGCAAAATTATAGTAGTTCCACCCAAATACAAGAGCGGCAGGCTGTAGCAGTGTCCATATTGCAGCAAACAACCAGCCTATGTATATGCCGTGCAGAATAAAACCGGCAGTATAGAGCAGAGGGGCTGTCACAAGTGAGCCGAGCACTATCTGCACTCCGCCCTTGAACATCACAAACGGACCGCCTATGCTGTCAAATTTTTTGCAGAAAGGTATGGGCGCCAGGTATATAAGCAGGTTTGGAATCAGGGTGTAAAGGAACACAGGAAGCAGGCAGAGCAACATTATGCAGTAGAGCACAAGCCACCAGGAAGAATCCTTGTTTGCTAACACCCAGTCCCGTATGCCTGCCTTGCGGGTTTGGCTTTTAAGCTCTGAAACATCGGCAAATAGTTTTCTCGCCTCCTCTGGCTTGGCATCGGTGTAAGCCTTTAAAATTGATGTGAGTTTTATGTCTGTGCTCAGTTTTTGAGGCAGAATGTCAGGGTTCGCCCCGTGTGTGACGGCGTAGCGCCTGCCGTAGGTCTCACGTATGTATTCTATTGCTTCATAACTCTCCTCGTCTGGCAGGTCTATCATCATGTTCTGTATGCTCTCACGCACCAGTGCGTTCACTTGGCGCTGGGCTGTGCGTGGCTTGGTCTTGTACAGTTCATAGAATGGCTGAAGGCTCACAGCTGGCGCAATACGTACAAGGCAGTTATGGCGGAAACGGTGGTAGTTGTCATAGTGGATTGCCACGGGCAGCACCTTTACATCTTTTTCAAAATTCTGTCTTTCAGCCGCTTGGAACGCCATGCGCAGGTAGCCCAGTGAAAACTCACCTAAGAAACGGCGTGTCTGGTTGGTGGCCTCAGGGAATATGCCAGTCCACTCTCCGTTAAAGAGTTTTTTCTCCACGTTTTCAAACTCTGTGAAGTTCTTGCTGAGGCTCTCCTCGCCGTCAGTGCGCATACGGTACGCAGGTATAACGTGAATGGAACGGAAGAACCTGTTAATTATAGGGTTACGGAACAGATTGCCGTGGGCAAAGAGATTTACAGTACGGTTTGCAAAAGCAAATTCAAGCGCAAGCGGGTCATTTATGGCGTTCTGGTGGCACGATGCAATCACTACCGCCTCACTCTTTTCCGGCACATTCTCTTTGCCCTCCACAAAAAAATTGCTGTAATATATGTGGTTGTGTATGAATTGTATGTATTTGAATAGAAACATAAAAGTTTAGGAGTTTAGGAGTTTAGGAGTTTGGTTTGTCGTGGTGCAAAGATAGTAAAAAATACATATTAACTTTTGGGATTTGCATATTTTTGTTTTTATGTGTATGTTTGCATTTTCAAAATATGATGCATGTGTATGAAACGAATATTATCACTTTTCACAATCTCCATCGTTGTTATTTTGTACGCTATGCCGTCGTACGGGCAGGGCTATATGGCCACTAAGCTGAGGCTGGATTCTGTAAAGCCCTACACGTTCCATGGTACGGCGTATGTGGGTGCCAAGGTGGAGCAGTCTGATTGTTTTACTGTGCAGGTTGAAGGCGGACTTGAATGTATGGTGCCTTTCAAAAAGCATAAACTCAGATTCGCAGGTAAGATGAACTTCAACACGTATAACAAGTTTGATAACGGCAACAGAGGGTATGCTTTTATAGCAGGTGATTTTTACCAGTATCATATAGATGAAAAACTGAAGATAAGAGAAAAAAACATAGTGTTCTTTTCCGCCATAGGTGGAGCTCAATATGATTTTTGCCGTGATTTGCACTGCCGCATATTCACCGGTATGGTGGCTATATTCCAGCCTTTAAGAAAGCATCCGCATCTTTGTCTGGAGCCAGGTGTGGGCTTTTTGATGGATTTTTCATATTGGAACGCCTTGGCAGGGGCTGATCGTGCAAGTTTGCTGAATTTTTACAACCAGCCGGAGAATTCGGCTGTAAGGGCTTATCTTGGCATAAGACCTGACGGTTATATATGGCAGCAGGATCCAAGTATAGTGATGTCTGTAAACTTTCTTGGCGAGTGGGACAGAATTGCATTTAATCTCTATGTTATGGCGTCTCAACCTGTTACGCCCACATTTCAAGAAGATAATTTTGAGGCAGAACTTCCAACAGTGTTCCAGCACTTTTTCAACATAAATTGGCTGCCGCTTGTTACAATAGACGGTTCTTTGGATATTAAGTTGAACAAGACGCTGTCATTAAAGCTTAATTGTGAGTTCCTGTGGGATGGCGGTCAGCTTCCGAGTGAGCGTCATACTGTTGAATTTGAAGGGAAGCAGGTTCCTATCGGAGCGCGCAATATGCGCTACTGTTTCACTGGTGGTCTGGCTATACGTTGGTAATGTTTATGAAAAGTACAGAACAGAAAAAGTTTTCAGTGCGTGTGACAGAGGATGCACCGCTAATGGAGTTTTTAGAGAAAAAGCTTAACGGCTACAGCCGCAATACCATAAAGGCTCTTATAAAACACCATCAGCTGCTGCTTGACGGGCATGTGGTGCTTAGCCGTCATGACTATCCTTTGAAAAAAGGGAGTGTTGTGGACGTGCTTAGTTCAGCGCAAAGTGTGGCATCGGGGTTAAACCACCCGAAACTCAGCATAGTCTATGAAGATGAGCATATCATAGTGGTGGAGAAAAAGGAAGGCTTGCTTTCTGTTAAATCACCTAATACAACAGAAGAGTCTGCCACACACCTGCTTAACCAATATCTCAGACCGCAGGGACGTGACCATTACATATACGTGGTACACCGCCTTGACCGTGAGACATCAGGCGTAATGATGTTTGCCAAAAGCAAGGAAGTGCAGCAGCAGTTGCGTGACAATTGGAAAAATTATGTAACGGAGCGCAGTTACGTGGCTATTGCCGACGGGGTTTTTGAAGAAAAAAACGGTAGGATAGAATCCTATCTGACGGAGGATGTTAAAAAGGTAATGCACTCATCGCCAGTTGATAACGGCGGTCAGCTTGCCATAACAAACTACAAGGTGCTACAGTCAGACGGAAAGAGCTCACTCGTGAGACTTAACCTTGAAACTGGCAGGAAAAACCAAATCAGGGTGCAGTTGCAGAGTATAGGGCATCCTATAACGGGCGATGTGAAATACGGCGGCAAAAAGGGACGCTATGGCAGAATGTGCCTTCATGCTGAGACACTTCGTTTCAAGCATCCTGTCACAGGCAAGCCTATGGCGTTCAGTGTTCCGGTTCCGTTCAAGTTGTAAAATGAGAGTTGAGAATTAAATGGAAAATGGATAATGGATAATGAAATATATGAATTGTAGAATATTAATATTAGCTTTAATGGCTGCATCGCTGTGCGCTGTGGCGGCGGAGCCTGAATACAGGGTTAAGAGTTATCCTGATGGCGGGGTGCAGTATGACGGATTTTTCATAGGTGATAACCCCGTGGAGATTACCAGATACTACCCAAACGGTAGAATACAATCTGTTCAAAAGTTTAATGCAGATGGCAGCTCCTCAATAAATATGTATTCAGAAGGAGCCACGCCTTTAGCGGTGGGGTGGTATGATAATGAGAAACGTCGTACAGGTCACTGGGAGTTCTATGTTGACGGTGGCAATGCTATCATGAAGATAGATTATAAAGAGGGTATGAAGGATGGTGTCACCGTACTCTATTTCAAGGACGGGGCAGTGATGGACAGTATCAACTACAAGGCCGACAAACTTGACGGTGAGCGTACTCAGTTCTTTCAGAATGGCAGAAAACTTGCTGTGATAAACTATAAAAACGGAGTGCCAGACGGTAGCTATATATCATATTTTGATGATGGCTCCATTGACCGCAGCGGCAACTACAAGGACGGGCTGCGTGACGGCGTATGGCTGTTCTATAATGCTGACGGCTCTGTGGATGAGTATAAGTTCAAGAACGGAAAGTGCCGTAAATATGAAGATATGCTCCGTAAAGAGAACCGTGATAGCGAGACTGACCCTCATATCCCCGAACCCACCATTGACAATATGATGTAATGCAGGAGCCTCTTTCACTTAAGCAGCTTAACATGGCTGTAGGCGCAGCGGTGAACCGTCTGTTTGCTGACGGAGCATGGGTTGTGGCGGAAATTAACAGTTTGCAGGACCGTGGTCACTGCTATCTGGAATTGATAGAGAAAGACCCTGACACAGATACTATTACCGCAAAGGCCTCCGCCACCATTTGGAGGAACGTGTATGTGGCTTTGAGAATGAAGTTCTTTAAGGCCGTTTCAAGCCAGCTGTCTGCTGGTATGAAAGTGCTTGTCTTAGTTCGTCCCACGTTGCATCCGCAGTACGGATATTCACTGAATATTATAGATATAGAGCCTTCATTTACAATGGGTGATGCCGCTATCAGGCGTGCCGCTGTTGTGAAAAAGCTCAAGGAAGACGGTGTGTATGACCTTAACCGCCAGCTACAAACACCGCTTCTTATAAAGCGTATTGCTGTAATCTCCACACAGAGTGCCGCCGGTTATGGAGATTTTATGAATCAGCTTGCTTCAAATCCCTACGGATACACCTACAGCATAACATTGTTTGAATCCACGATGCAAGGTGAGAATGCGGAACAGTCAATTATATCAGCACTTGACGAAGTGGCTGCCGCCTCAGAAAAGTTTGATGTGGTGGTCATTGTACGAGGTGGTGGCGCAGTTTCAGATTTGAGCTGCTATGACCGATACGGTGTGGCGTCATGCGTGGCGCAGTTCCCCATACCAGTAGTAACAGGCATAGGGCATGACAGGGATGTATCTGTAGTGGATGAGGTGGCGTGCGTACACCTTAAAACGCCTACGGCTGTAGCGGCGTTTATAATAGATTCAACTTTGGCGGCGCATCAACGTCTGAGTAATGTTCTGCAGCAGTTCTCCGATGCGGTGACGCTCTACGTGAAGGAACATCAGCAGAAGCTTGACGCATTGGCAGGCTCTATAGCCACATCAGCCGCAATATGCCTTGAGAGGCAGAAGAACAGGGTGCAGCTGCTCAGTGCTGATTTGGCTCTCAGTGTGCAGGCGTACATTGCGGCTCACGAGCACAAGTTAGACATTGCCTGGCAGATAATAGAGCTGACATCGCCTGTCAATGTGCTAAAAAAGGGCTACTCCATGACTCTGAAGAACGGTACTCCTGTGGCTTCCGCCACCGCCCTGAAACCAGATGACGTTATAGAAACCGTATTTGCAGACGGAACGGTGAAATCTGTAGTTGAGACGTGTTGATGAACGTCAGTGAATAATTGAGAGTTATACATCATACATTATCAATTAAATATGTCCTACGAACAAGCATTAACCAACCTTGAGAAGATTCTCGCTTGCATTAAGAGCGGAGAGATGCCTCTATCAGAACTTACTAAAAACATAGAGGAGGCGCAGCGCCTTGCCACATTCTGCCGCCAGTGCCTGACCCAGACAGCAGAAGATGTTGATAAACTATTGTCAGATAAATAATTTATTTTTAACTTTGCGTGTTTAATTAGTTTCAATGACTATGGATAATTTTACACCTAAAAAAGTCCATAAAAAAAGAGGGTGGATAGTAGCGGCATCAGTTGTTACTGTTGTTGCTGTCGCCATCTTTTTGTTGGTGTCATACGCAAGCAAGATGCTTTCATCGGTGGTAAAAGACCGTTTGCAGGCTCAGTCAGAGAGCATGAACGGCACTTTTACATACGGTGACCTTGATGTAAATCTTTGGCGTGCGTCAGTTTATGTAACAGACCTTGACTACAAACTTGACACAACCGGTATAAAGCCTAACGGCATTGCCGGATATGAGATAAGCATACGTAAGGCGGAATTCGTGTTCCTCAGGTACTGGTCATATCTGCTAAAAAAGAAACTTGATATAAACAGGGTTGTGCTTCACGATATAGCCTCTGACATGACCATCTATGACATGCCTCCAAAGCAAAATGAAGAGGCCCATAAAGACACTCTTGCGGGTGGTACCATAGCTGTCTCCCAGAAACTTCTTGAGTTTGTGGCTGCTATAAATGTTGACAGGGTGGCCATTAACAACGCCTCTTTCAAACTAAAGAGTATCACGTCCAAACTTGACTTGAGTGTTGACAGCCTTTTCCTTGATGTGGAGAACTTAGGCTATGACTTCTCAAGTAACAAATTGCACTATAATGATTCTGTATATGTCTGCTCGTTACGCAATCTCTATTTTGTGCAGCCTGACGGTAAATACACTCTTACTGTAAAATCATTTGACACCAAGAATGCGGAGGAGATAAAAGTTTCCAACATTCACCACGTTTGTAATGTCCCTAAGGAGGAGCTTGCAGTGGTTAACGGTAAGGTGCCGGCAGTTTGGTCAGATGTTTCCATAAAGAGCCTCAAAACGTCAAAAGTTAATATAGTGCGCTCTGTTGTAGAGGGTTATGTTAAATTGGACTCTGTAAATATAGCCGGCGGTTACGCCTCTATCTATAAAGATGACACCTATCCGCCTGTAAAGGTGCAGAGACCGTTCCAGCCTCTGCTTGCCAAGGTTACAATCCCCCTTGATGTGAGGACAGTCAACGTGGCTTTGGACAGGTTCTCATATACGCAGAAGAGCAATGGATTTCCTGCATCTTCATTGGGTATGAACAGTCTCAACCTCTATATGCACAGGATAAGCAATATAGACAGAAGGGATATGGTGGCGCTAATGTCCACATCGCTTGACGGCGGTGGCGGCTTTATGACGCTTAACCTCAGGCTCTTGAAGGATGAACAGAGTACATGGCGCTGCCGTGTGTTCATTGAGAACTCTAAGATGAGTGCGTTCAATCCGTTCATAGAGAAACTCTCAGGAGCTAACGTAAGCGGTAATCTTAAACGTCTGGAGGGCTATTTTACAGGTGACACACTTAATGCCAAGGGTGAATTTGTGATGGAGTATGATAACCTGGATGCCAAGATACTCAAGGGCAAGTCCCCTATACCTCAGCTTAACAAATACGCCAATACAATTAACGGAATAATAAAACTCATGTTGCCACGTTCTAATCCGTCTAAACCGGGTCAGGTGCCTAAGGCGTTTAAGGTGGATGCCAAGAGAAATCTGTATAAGCCATATTTTGTTTATATCCTCAGTCCTATGTTCTGTGGAATTGAGGAGACTATGCTACAGGGGCTTTTCCTTGCTAAGGAGATACATTCAAGTGAGCATATAAGCATAGGCGGCGGTAAATCAGCCAAGCAGGCGCATAAAGATGCTGTGAAGGCGGAACGTGAGGTGGCGAGAGCAGAGAAGAAAGCCGCTAAAGAGGCAAAGTCAAAATCAAAGAAAAGCAAATAGTTGTCTGTCAAAGATATACATATAGCTGACTATAATTATTCCCTCCCCGATGAGAGAATAGCAAAATATCCTGTGGCTAAACGTGATGAGTCAAAACTTCTTGTCTATAGGGGAGGCGACATAACCACAAAAGTATTTAAGCAGATACCAGAGGTGCTTGAAAGCGGTACGCTACTGGTATGTAATAACACCAAGGTGATTCAGGCCAGACTCAGGTTTGAAAAAGAGACGGGCGGCAGAGTGGAGATTTTTTGCCTTGACCCGCACGAACCATCTGATTATCAATTGGCTTTTTCTGTTACAGGCAGGTGCGTGTGGCACTGCATGGTGGGAAATCTGAAAAAGTGGAAAGAGGGCGCACTTAAAAAAGATTGCATAGTGGCAGGTAAACCTGTGGAGCTTAAAGCCGTCAAACTTGGCGGAGCAGGGCTTAACCATACAATAGAGTTCAGTTGGAACGCCCCCGATGTCAGTTTTGCAGAGATACTTGACTCACTTGGAGAACTCCCCATACCTCCGTATCTTAACAGAAGTACTGAGGAGCGTGACAAGGAGACGTATCAGACCGTTTATTCTAAGATAAAAGGCTCTGTGGCGGCACCTACCGCAGGTTTGCACTTTACAGACGAGGTTCTGGCGGACCTTAACGCCAAGGGAGTCAGCCGTGCTGAAGTAACGCTTCACGTTGGAGCAGGTACTTTCTATCCTGTAAAGTCAGAAGATATAGGCGGACACGATATGCACACAGAGGTTATTGAAGTAACACTTGACACTCTTAAAGCTATACGTGGTGCCATAGGAAACATAGTGGCGGTGGGGACTACCAGTGTAAGAACACTTGAGAGCCTTTACTATTTGGGTTGCAGGCTCATTGATGGTAATGAAGAGATGTTTGTGGGGCAATGGGAGCCCTACATAGAGGGTAGGACAGAAGCTGAGCCGGCAGAGGCCATTGATGCCATTATAGCATATTTGGAGCGTAACGGGCTTGACCGCCTGCACGCCTCCACTCAGATTATAATAGTGCCGGGCTATAAGTTCCATTTTGAAAAGGCTGTCATCACCAATTTTCACCAGCCCAAAAGCACACTTTTGCTGCTTATATCAGCGTTTGTGGGTGAAGACTGGCGCAGAATATATGATTATGCACTGACAAACGGATACAGATTCCTCTCATACGGGGATTCTTCGATTTTATTTAGTTGAGAGTTGACAGTTGAGAGTTGATAGTTCTGAAGTAAGCGTCAATTTATGAAAAGATTTATTTTAACATTTTCATTAGCCCTTGCGGCAATATGCATGTACGCCACTACCATCTCTGGTGTGGTTACAGGCAGGAATATATACAGTTCCGTAAGCCTTAACACTCTTACAAACAATTTTATAACCACTGCGGTGGTCTCTCCTGACGGTAAATTCACTTTGACTGTAAATGTGGAGAAGACAGATTGTTACGTTCTTGCTTTTGTGGGAGATCGTGGCTTGCGCAGGCAGGTTTTCATTGTGCTCTCTCCTAATGACAAGATAAACCTTGAACTTGCAAGTGATTATGCAGATTTAGGCATCGCCAAGGTTACAGGCTCAGCGGAACTTGCGTTTATAAAGGCGTGCCAGGACAAGAATTCCGCCATCGCCGTACAGATGAAACACTTTGAAGATGAGTACGCTAAGGCTGAGACTGCTGACCGCAAGGCCATACAGGACCGCTACTATGCAGTATATCAGCAACATTCTAAGCAAATGGAGCAGTTTTACCTGCAAAATAAGACACTGCTCGCCTCCATGCTTATGGCATACATGGATTTTAACAATGATTACAACGCTCACAAGCAAATGTTTAAGACTCTGTATGAGAGCCTGAACCCAAAGTACTCATACACAGCACTTATGCAAGAGGTTGGCGGCAGAGTGTCTAATCCTATAGAGGTGGGTAATATGGCGCCTGATTTTGAAGGTGTAACTCCGGATGGCAAGACCATAAAACTCTCAGATTTCAGAGGAAAATACGTGCTTCTGGATTTCTGGGCATCGTGGTGCCGTCCTTGCAGGGCGGAGAACCCTAACGTGGTTGCCGCGTATCATAATTTTAAGGGCAAGAATTTTGATATAGTGAGTGTGTCACTTGACCGTGACGCTGCAAGTTGGAAAAGCGCAATAGAGGCCGACGGTCTTGTATGGAAGAACCACGTCTGCACCTTTAAGCAGTGGAACTGTCCTATAGCACGCCAATATAGAGTAAACGGTATTCCGTTCTCGCTGCTGTTAGATCCTAAGGGTAAAATAATAGCTGTGTCATTACGTGGTGAGGCTCTCAACACAAAATTATCAGAGATTTTAAAATAACAGTGTTTTTTTGTATCTTTGCGGCGTTTTTATTTGAAATAAAATAGCAAAGATATTATGAAACACATTGTTCCTCTATTGCTTGCGGCTCTTGTGATTCTTGCAGGATGCACATCTGAGAATCAGGAAGACACAAACGTAGTTCCTGAAAAAAAATCCATAGTTTTAACAAAAACAGACTGTCGTGTAAGTCTTGACTTTCCTGCTCAGCTGAAGGGTCGTCAGGACATAGATATTGTTCCGCAGATAAGCGCCATGCTTGAGCAGATTCTTGTCAAGGAGGGTCAGCACGTGGTTAAAGGACAGAAGATGTTTATACTTGCTCAGACTGAGTATATTGCAGCACTTGCAAATGCCAACGCGGGTGTTGAGGTTGCTAAGGCGCAGGTTCGTACAGAAGAGCTTGAGGTGGAAGCTGAAAAGATTCTTCTTGACAAAAACATAATTTCAGAGCACCAGTACAATGTTACATGCAATGAGTTGGCGCAGGCTAAGGCTCAGCTGGCAGAGGCGGAGGCTAATGTAGTAAGAGCCAAGAATAATTTAAGTTACACTGTTATATGCGCGCCATGCAACGGCGTGGTGGGTGATATAAACTACCGTCAGGGAGCGCTTGTGGGACCCACTGTTTCAAAGCCGCTTACAATTGTGTCTGACAATAGTGTGATATACGCATATTCATCCATTAACGAGAAGGATTATCTCTATCACATGCAATATGCAGGCGGTAAGGAGAAGTTTATTGAAAAACTGCCTGTTAAGTGTCAGCTCATACTCTCAAACGGAGAGTTTTATGAGCAGGAGGGAAAAATAGAAACCGTATCTGGTGTGGTTGACCGTCAGACCGGTGCTGTTAATATGCGAACCGCTTTCCCAAATGCCAAGGGGATACTTGCAAGCGGTGGAAGCGCCACCCTTGAACTGTCTGTTATGGAAAACGGAATTGTAATACCACGTAATGCCACATACGAGATTCAGGACAAGACATACGCCTACAAAATAACCAAACAAAACAATTCATACGTGGCTCTCAGCACAGCCGTGGAGGTTTACCGTATAAACGATAAAGAGTACTTGGTTGAAAAGGGTCTGAGCGTTGGTGATACAATAGCTGTTGAGGGAGTGCGCAAAATGACCAACAACATGGAGGTTAAGCCTGTCATATCTGCTCTTGTAGCATCAAATGATTCAGTTAAAGCAGTATCTGATAGTGTAAAAGTATTAGATTAAGAAATATGAAACTACAGACATTTATTGACCGTCCTGTACTGTCGTCGGTAATAAGCATACTTATAGTTTTAGGAGGTGTGATAGGACTCACATCCCTGCCAGTGGAACAATATCCTGATATTGCACCACCTACCGTACAAGTAACCACTTCCTATACAGGTGCAAGTGCCAAAACTATCCAGAATGCGGTCATAGCTCCTATAGAAGACGCCATAAACGGTGTGGAGGATATGACTTACATGACATCCACAGCTGATAACTCTGGAAATGTGACCATTACTGTCTATTTTAAGCAGGGTACAGACCCTGATATGGCTACTGTAAACGTGCAGAACCGTGTGTCAAAGGTTACTGCTTTGCTACCTGCTGATGTCAGAAGCTACGGTGTCACCACAGAAAAACGTCAGAACTCCATATTGCAGATTTTCGCCATATCTTCACCTACAGATGAATATGACAATGATTTCCTATGCAACTACATGAATATTAACATCAAGCCTAAAATCATGCGAATACCTGGCATAGGTAACTTTACAACGTATGGTGCAGACTATTCAATGCGTATATGGCTTGATCCTATCAAGATGCAGAGTTACGGGCTTGACCCGTCTGATGTCACCAGTGCAATCGCCGCACAGAATATTGAGGCTGCAACTGGATCTTTTGGAGAGGGCTCATCAGAGCAGCTTGAATACACAATGGTGTATAGAGGCCGATTAAAAAGCGTTCAAGAGTTTGAAAATGTTATTATCAGGGTGGATGAAGAAGGTAACGTACTGCACTTGCGTGATGTGGCCAAGGTGGAATTAGGTGCTTTGACATACACCTACAGAAGTAAGGTGAACGGACATCCTGCCGCGCTTTGTATGTTGTTTCAGAGTGCCGGTTCAAACGCCACTCAAATCAATGAGAGTGTGGCGGAACTGCTTAACAGCATGAAAAACGAGCTGCCTTCAGGTACAAAGATAGATGTGCTGTATAACACAAATGACTTCCTTTACGCCTCTATGCATGAGGTTATAAAAACCCTTTTTGAGGCTATTGTACTTGTTGTTCTTATAGTGTTGTTATTCCTGCATGACTTTAAGTCAACTTTAATACCTTTTGTGGGTATTATTGTGTCACTTATAGGTACTTTCGCCTTCATGATGCTTGTCGGCTTCTCACTGAACCTTATAACGCTCTTCGCCCTTGTACTTGTCATAGGTACGGTGGTGGATGACGCCATAGTGGTGGTGGAGGCGGTGCATGAAAAACTTGATGCGGGCTACACATCGTCTCGTCTGGCCACTATCGACGCCATGAGTGAAATAACCACGGCTGTTATAACATCATCACTTGTGTTTATGGCGGTGTTTATTCCTGTGAGTATGATGGGTGGAACGTCGGGTGTATTCTTCCGTCAGTTCGGTCTTACTATGGCTGTGGCTGTGGGTATTTCCGCCATCAATGCTCTTACGTTATCTCCGGCACTTTGCGCCATGCTTCTTAAACCAAAGAACAAAGATGGTGAGAAAGTAAGCACATACGAAAAGTACAGAAGCCGTTTCTCAAAGGCGTTCAATGCTGCTTTTGACAAAATGGCGTTGAAGTATCAAGGGGCAATCAAACCGTTTATCAATCATCCTTGGTGGGCGTTTATAATTATCATTGCTTTTGTGGCTCTTATGGCATGGTCTATGTCAACCACTAAATCAGGATTTGTGCCACAGGAGGATACCTGCCAGCTGATGGTTGACGTTCTGCTTCCGTCCGGAACATCGCTTGAGGCTACAAGTGAATACATGGCGTCTGTACGTGATGATATATCGGCAATAGCTGATATTGATGTGGTTGGTCAGATTGAAGGTTACTCTTTCTCTGGCGGTAACTCATCAAACGGCGGCTCCTTTATATTAAAGCTCAAGCCTTGGGAGGAACGTGAATTTATGTCGGTGGCCACAGTGGCGCAGCAGATATTTGAGATAGGATTTAAATATCCTGACGCCACTATTATTCCGTTTGCTCTTCCTATGATACCTGGTTATGGTACAAATTCAAATACAGAGATAAACCTTCAGGATAAGCTGGGTGGTGACATCAATGAATTCTTTGCATACGCAGAAGATTTTATCAAAGCCATGAACAATATTCCTGAAGTGCAAATGGCTTACACTGCGTTTGCAGTTGATAACGCTCAATGGCTTGTTGATGTTGACGAGGCAAGATGCCAGCACTATGGTCTTACTGCCAGTACGGTGCTAAATACGCTTGGAAACTATTTTGGAGGTGCATACGTTAATGACATAAACCTTTACGGAAAAGTTTACAAGGTAATGGTTGAGGCCGCTCCTGAATACAGAACTTCACCAGCCTCACTGAATAACGCCTTTGTGAAAACTGCGAGCGGTGAGATGGCTCCTCTGAGCGGATTTGTGAGTGTTAAGAAGATATATGGAGCCTCCACACTATACCGCTTTAATATGCTTAACTCCATTACAGTTACGGCGGCTCCTTCTGACGGAGCTTCTTCCGGTGATGTTATTAAAGCAGTGGAAAAGGCTGCCAAAGAGGCGCTGACCAGAGACTACTCATACGAATTTGGCGGTATGGCTCGTGAAGAGAGTGAAGGCAGTTCTATGGCTGTTATATTTGGTATCTCAGCCTTGATTATATTCCTGATACTTGCAGCTCTTTATGAAAGCTACTTGCTTCCATTCTCCATTCTGCTCACTGTGCCAGTAAGTATAGCAGGTGCGTTTATTGTCACCAAGTTCCTTGGTATGGATAACAACATATACTTGCAAGTGGGTGTGGTTATGCTTATAGGTCTTATATCAAAAACTGGTATTCTTATAACTGAGTATGCCCTACAGGTACGCAAGAAGGGTAAGAGTATTACAGAAGCAGCGTTAGAATCTGCAAGAATGCGTCTGAGACCTATTCTTATGACAGCTGGCACAATGGTTATAGGTTTGCTGCCGCTTCTTACATCAACAGGAGCCGGTGCAATGGGTAACCGCAGCCTTGGCGTGGGAACTGTTTCAGGTATGCTTGTGGGCAGTATTGGTCTGCTTGTTCTTGTCCCTGCGCTCTTTGTGGTGTTTGAAAAACTTCAGGAAAAAATTAAACCGATAAAATTTGAGGAGGATGTAAAATGAAAGAGCTAAGTAAAATAATAATTGCCATATCTTTGCTTGGTGTTTCGCTAAGTTTTACATCGTGTGGAATATATGGTAAGTTTAAATCTCCTGTCACTGCTGAGCAGGATAGCATAAAAACTCCTTCATACAAGGACATATTCAATGACCCGTACCTTATTGCGCTTATAGACACTGCTTTGTCCCGTAACTATGACGTACTTGTGTCTCATGAGATTGTGGAGCAGGCCAAGGCATCTCTTCTTGGTGCAAAAATGGCATATATCCCGTCTATTGCGGCATCTCCAAGTGTTACTTGGACTACTCAGGGAGGAGCTTCTTCATTGTCATACGGAATAGCCCAGGCTTCATGGGAAATTGACATTTTCGGACGTTTGACAAATAAGATGCGCATAGCAAAGGCAAGTAAAAAAGAGGCTGAAGCATACGAGCAGGCCGTACGCTCTGAAATAATAGCTACCGTGGCTGAGACCTATTACACACTGCTTATGCTTGACGCTCAAATAAAGACGGCTGATTCTGCAATAGTATCGTGGGAGGAGTCAGTAGAGGCGCAGAAGAGCTTTAAGCAGGCTGGTTCGTCTGATGAGGCGGCTGTGGCTCAGTTTGAGGCGAATTTATATTCCACAATGGCAGAGGCTAAATCTTTAAGACTAAGCCTTGTGGAGGCAGAGAGTGCAATGGATGTCCTTCTTGCAAGAGAGGTTGGAGGTGTAACGCCTCGTAGCACTCTGCTGGAGACTTCATTGAATGCAGGTGTGATTGAGAGTATTGATTTGCAAGCGGTAAGAATCCGTCCTGATGTACGTGAGGCGGAGTATCAGCTTGAGCAGGCGTTTTACGCTCTGAACCTGTCTCGTGCCAACTGGTGCCCTGACATATCAATATCCGGTACTCTTGGCTGGAATGGCGGGCTTATATTCAGTGCGGTGGGTTCTTTGTTGCAGCCTATTCTTAATTCTGGTAAGAACATATCTGCTGTACGTAGTGCCAAACATGGTCTGAAAGCGGCTGAATACTCCTATAGCAAGGCTTTGTTAACAGCTGCCACTGAAGTTAATAACGCTATGGCATCGCAGAAAATACACCGTGCTTTAACAATAGACTATTTTAATCAGGTGGAATCTCTTGCACGTGCCTTTGACATGACCAAGACTAAGATGAGCCTTGGTAGAGGAACGTATCTTGAGGTTTTGACCGCACAGCAGAGTCTGCTTACAGCCCAGTACAAGTTGATAAGCAACTATATGGAGGTTCTTAATGCGGGGGTTGAACTGTTTGAAGCTCTTGGCGGTAGATAACAAGATAAAAATCAGCTGAATAACAGCTTGAATGCCTGTTCCACCTTTTTTGCGGTAAGTATCTCTATTTCAGGATTTTTTAATTCCAGCCCTTTGTAGTTAGCGGCTGGAATTATTATTTTCTTAAAGCCTAACTTCTGAGCCTCTGATATTCGGTTTGATATGCGGTTCACAGGGCGTATCTCCCCGGATAATCCCACTTCGCCAGTAAGGCATATATCACGATTTATGGCAAGGTCAAGGTTTGAAGAGAGGATTGAAGATATAACTGCAAGGTCTATGGCTGGGTCATTAACTTTAATGCCGCCTGCAATATTAAGGAATACATCTTTCTTGTCCACCTTGAAACCTGCACGTTTTTCAAGCACGGCAAGCAGCATATTCATACGCCTAAGGTCAAAGCCTGTGGCGCTGCGCTGAGGAGTGCCGTATGCGGCTGTACCTGTAAGGGCCTGTACCTCAATTAAAAGAGGGCGCACACCTTCTACTGCCGATGCTATGGCTATGCCGCTCATCTCATCGTGGTCTGTACTAATAAGTAGCTCAGAAGGATTGGAAACCTCCCTCAAACCGTCTTGCTTCATCTCAAAGATGCCAAGCTCGCTGGTGCTGCCGAAACGGTTCTTTGTGGAGCGCAGTATGCGGTATAGGTAGTGTTGGTCGCCTTCAAATTGTAGCACAGTGTCAACTATGTGCTCCAATGTCTTTGGACCTGCTATGGTGCCGTCTTTTGTTATATGGCCCACAATAAACACTGGGATGTTTGTCTCCTTTGCAAACTTGAGCAGTAGGGCGGAGCACTCTCTAACTTGGCTGAGACTGCCAGGTATGGAGTCTGCGCTCTCGGTGCTTATGGTTTGTATGGAGTCTATAATAACAATGTCAGGGGCGGTTTCCTTAATATGGTTGAATATGGTTTCAAGGTTGGTCTCGCTAACTATGTAACATTCACCTGCGTTAGATGTTATGCGGTCTGCACGTAGCTTTAGTTGTGAAACGCTCTCCTCGCCAGATACGTAAAGGATTCTCTTGTGTTTAAGTGAAAGCGCAACCTGTAGCATGAGTGTGGATTTGCCTATGCCGGGTTCTCCGCCTATAAGTACAAGCGAGCCCTTTACCAGCCCGCCTCCCAGCACACGGTTCAGTTCACCGCATTGCATATCAATGCGCTCTTCATGTACCGCCTCTATGTCTTTTACAAGTGTGGGTTTGCTTTTGGCCGCATCAAAGCCGGTAGTTCTTGTGGCTTTGGTTGCACCTGAACTGATGTTCACCTCTTTGCATGAGTTCCACTCGCCGCATACGCTGCACCTGCCAAACCATTTAGGCTGTTCAGCACCGCAGGATGAGCAGACGTATGCAATCTTTTGTTTCAAGGTTAATCGGTCAATCGTTTATTCGGTGAATCGATTAACCGGTTCACCGGTTCACCGATTCACCAACGTGTTGGTTAAATCCTGTTGTTTAAAGGATGAACAATCTTCGGCTTAAAGGTCTTGGCCTCCTCTGGTGTCATGGAGGCGTACGCAGTGATAATAAGAATGTCGCCTGGCTGAACCTTGCGTGCTGCTGCTCCGTTAGTGCAGATTACTCCGCTGCCACGCTCGCCTTTAATAACGTAGGTTTCAAAGCGCTCTCCGTTGTTGTTGTTTACAACAGCCACTTTCTCGTACTCAATGATACCAGCGGCATCCATTAAATCTTCATCAATGGTTATACTGCCAATGTAGTTCAGATTTGCATCTGTTACAGTTACTCTGTGTAGCTTTGATTTGAGAATTTCTATAGTCATTTCTTGTACTGTATATTGTCAATAAGTCTTATTTTGCCTAAATAGATGGCTATGCAACCCACAACAAAACTGCTGTCATTCCAGTCTTTAACGTCTTGTAATGTGTTCCCGTCAACTATGGCGTAGTAATCCATGCGGAACTCTGCATCGTCTGAGAACTGCTCCTCCACCCACTTAATTGTCTCTTTGACGGTTTTAACACCAACAAAGTTAACGCTTTCTCTTAGAACTTTTGATATTTTTGCAGCCTTTTTACGCTGCTCTTCGGTAAGAAGGGTGTTGCGGCTGCTTTTGGCAAGCCCGCTCTCTTCACGTACAATAGGGCAGGCGATAACCTCTACAGGTATGTTGAGCTGGCGAACCATCTCTCTTATTATGGCTACCTGCTGGAAGTCTTTCTCTCCAAAATATCCAACCTGAGGCTCTACTGCGTAGAATAGTTTGCTCACAATCTGAGCCACACCGTTGAAGTGACCGGGACGGAAGGCTCCTTCCATAACGGTTTCAAGCGGTCCAAAGTTAAAATGGCGTGTGTCTTCTTCAGGATACATCTCCTCTACAGAAGGCATGAACACAATGTCACAACCGTTCTTTTCAAGCAGGGCGGCATCAGCCTCCGGAGTACGTGGGTAACGCTCCAAATCACCCTTGTCATTAAATTGGGTGGGGTTTACAAACACGCTTACAACACACAAATCACATTCTGCGGCGCATCGGGTAACAAGTGATATATGACCCTCATGAAGAGCCCCCATAGTGGGTACAAGCCCCACCTTTACGGCTCCGCTCTTTTTTATGGAGTCTTTCAACTCCTTGATAGTTCTTGCAATAATCATTTTCTGTGTTAATTATCAGGCTGCAAAGTTAGTCATTTTATTAATTTTTTTATAACTTTGTAGCTGTATTGTTTAAAAACAACAGAAAATACGATGTTATGAAGAAAACTGTACTCGTTATATCCCTTTTTTATGCCCTATGCCTTAATATGGGCGTGTACGCTCAGCCTGACTATCTGGCTGGCAGTTCCAAATTTGAAGACCTGAGTTCGGCTGTACCGTCTGGTTCAAATATCGTAATTGAAAAGCGTCTGTTTGGCAATGTGGGCAGTAAGACTGTAATTGCAAACGCCGATGCGGACAATGCATGGTTCAAGTTTGCAAACGGCAATACTGGCTGGATGCCTCAGTGGGCTTCATGTAACTATGGAGAGCCTTTGCGTTGTGAACCTGGACAGGTGTATGCGGCGTGTCTTTCCAATGACGGTAGTGCATCAGATCTCACTGTAAACATTAGAAACGGCAGGTACTATACTTTCAATGTCACCTGCAATGCGGAGGATAACAGGTTCTCTGTGATTGAGACTCAGACGGAACCAGTGGGTATATGGGCTGTTACAGAGATATCAAAGGGCGTGGGGCAGCCGTCGGAACTTAATGTAGAACTTTCTGCAGAGAAGAGCGGTGAGGAGTATCTCATGTTTGCATATAAGGGTATGAAGGAGGAGTTCTCTGTGATAGAGGCCGTGAAAGACGGGAACGTGTATAAGGTTGAGATTCCTGTGGAGGAGAATTTTGACGGCGCCACTGTTTATTATTTGGTTTACACTTCAAAAGAGGCAGGCCTTACCCCTCAAGATGCTGACTTTGACCTGCGATGCCTGAAACAGAGCAAGTTGTACAAATACACAATAGGGACTCCTGTCCCTGACGCTCCTGTTATAGCCGCCCACAGAACAGTTTTGAACTCCAAGGATTTCTCTGATTTTGCATCGTTGTACATAAAATCATACGGCGGGCTATCTTCAAATGATTACTACACAGGCAAGTACAGCATAGAGTGGCAGAAATCCACAGATGGTGGAAACTCATGGGTAAGCTTTGATGAGGGTAAAAAGTATGATACAAACAATATACGTCCGGTGTCGGCAGGGGATTATCGTGCGCTTGTTTCAAGAAAGAGCTCTGCTACAGACGTGTATGTTGCCACTATATCAAATGTAATAACTGTTACAGACGGTGGTGGCGCACCTAAGAGCATATCCACAAACCTGCCTATAGTCATTGTTCGTACAGATACTGAGGATTTCCCTTCAGGTTTTGACTTTTTGGGAAGTAATGAGAATCTGGCGGCTGCCAAGAAAAAAATCAGCGTGGATGTGAAAATTATATGGGATGAAAAATCTACAGATGATGTTTCAAATACATACACAGGTGCAGACCGTACTAATCCACAGCGCTTGTACTATGACCGTAAGGCACGTATGAATTACCGTGGCTCGTCAAGTCTGGCAAACGAGCGTAAAAACTATGCCTTTGTGGTGGGGAATGACAGCTGTACCACAAAGGGCAAATGGGTTAAGGATAAAAAGAATATGTTCAACCTGAACAAGTCAAAAGACAAGGACTTTATCCTCTACGCCTCTGCATCTGACGATACTTATATGCGTAACATTCTCAGCCTTGACCTGTATGAGGATATGACAGGCGAGTGGAACTCTCACGGACGGTATGTGCGTCTGTTTGTAAACGGCGAGGACAAGGGTGTTTACATCTTCATGGAGAAGAACAAGCAGAGTAAAGACCGCATTAAGACCGCCGATGACGGCTTTGTGTTCAAGTTTGACAAGACCGACATTGCAGACCGCGCCACGAGCACAGAGGGTGACCGTTCCACATTCACCACCAATTTGACAGGCCGTAAAGACATATCAACTTACGGGCTTTTGGTTGACCAGGCGTTTGAGATGGTTTATCCGGAGTATGATGAGGAGGAATACACTGATGATGCCTGGATGGATGTGGTGAATACCTTGCGTGGCCGCATATCAGAGTTTGAAAGTGAACTTGCAAATAGCAACTACAGCAAGGTGCGTGAGCTTATAGATTACGGATCTTGGGCTGACAACTTCATTATCAATGAGTTTGCTATGAACTATGATGGATTCCGCATTTCGCAGTTCTTCAAGATAGATGGCGCCGATGCCAAGATAGAGGCTTCACCGCTATGGGATATGGAGCTTGGAATGGGTAAAAGCTTCAACTCATGGGCGTACAGTACCTTCCTCTATCAGGTTCAGGATGTGGCGCATGAATGGTCTTTCCCTATACCATTCTGGTGGGACGGCTTTACCGTGCAGGGTGTGCACGTGGGCTCTGGCTACGGACTCATGGCTGATAACTGTTTCAGAGCTAAAATCCGCCAGCAATGGAATCGTCACACTGCAGATGGCGGTGCGCTGACAGAGGCTAATATTGCAGAACATCTTAGTAAGTATTATGAGGCTGTACATACTAACTATAGTGCCATTACCGAGTGGACTAACGGACGCAGGCAGGGGCTTGGAACTCTGATTGGTCAGTTTCCTGAATATATCAGAGGTTTGAGCATCGGTGGTGATAAGGCAGCTGATGAGGGCGATGATGTAACATTCAATGCAACGGTAAGCGGCACAGGTTCTTACAACTATAAGTGGTATTTCCGTGCGTCAGAAGAAGATGAATGGCAGCAGCTTGAAACCACATCTAAGACACTAAAACTGTTGGGCGTTATGGCATTTGATGCGGGAGAGTACAAGTGTGTGGCTGAATATAACGGCTGTGACTGCGTGTCGGAGGAGGCAGTGGCCAAATTGGCTGTTAATGCCTCTCCTGCGGGTGCGAATGAGGTTAAGTCTTCGCCGTGCGAGGTTTATGCGTCAGATAAAGTTATTCATATAGTATGTGATAATGCTGCGGATATAGTGGTTTTTGATACCGTGGGCAATGTTTTGTCAAGAGGTGACAAAAATGTTACAGTGCTGTGCAGTGGTGTCTATATAGTTAGTGTAAACGGCTCTGTTTCAAAAATAATGGTGAAATAGTTGCTTATATGTAAAAAATTTTTTATATCTTTGCAAAAGCGATAATATGCACTTTATGGAAGCAAAGAAGGTATTGTACGTTACTCAGGAGATGTTCCCTTATCTTCCTGCATCGGAGATGGCAAATATCAGTAGAAAACTACCGCAAGCCATTCAGGAGCAGGGTAGAGAGATACGTACGTTTATGCCTAAGTACGGTTGCATAAATGAGCGCAGAAATCAGCTTCATGAGGTTATCCGTCTATCTGGCATGAACCTCATAATAGATGAGACAGACCATCAGCTAATTATAAAAGTTGCTTCTATCCAGTCTGCAAGGATGCAGGTCTATTTTATTGACAATGAGGATTATTTCCGCAGAAAATTTGTATTGGCCGATGCAGATGGCAAGGAGTTCGCTGATAATGCAGACAGGGCGATATTCTTTGCGCGAGGCGTTCTTGAAACCGTAAAGAAATTACGCTGGACACCAGATATAATACATTGCCACGGATGGTTTACGTCTATTTTGCCGGCATACGTAAAGAAAGTTTATTCAGAAGATCCTTTCTTTGCACAATCTAAAGTGGTATATTCCGTTTATGATAATGAGTTCAAGACTCCTCTTTCAGCTGATATTACCAAGCGTGTTATAATTGACGGCATTACAGCCAAAGATCTTTCACCACTGGAAAAAGGTGCTGATTTTGCGAATCTTAGTAAGTTTGCCATTAACTATAGCGATGGCGTGATTCAGGCAAGTAAGGCGGTTGACCACAGTGTTATGCAGTATGCAAAAGATGCTGGGAAACTGACACTTGACTATGTTGATGAGGAAAATTATGTTTCTGCGTACAATCAGTTTTATGACAAAGTTCTGGGCGTATAGCCTGATTTTGGCGGCGTTGCTGCTTATATCTTGTAAAAAAACAAGTGACATTGGTCACATAGTCCGTCCGGCGGAGGATTCACTGCGTGTGGTTACGGATTCTTTTATAGTTAAGAGCTCCACCATAAAGGCGGAGCATCTCTATTCTGAGACCACCAAACCTGTGTTAGGACACTACACAGACAATATTTTCGGTGAATTTAAGGCTGATTTCCTTTCAGAGTTCAGATACATTAAGAATCTGACCTTTGGCGCTAATGCCACATCAGACTCGCTGTATCTGGTCATGTACTACAGGTCTTTCTTCGGGGATTCGTCAGCTGTACAGGAGGTTACCGCCTATAAGCTTGACAGGCAGAAACTTGAATATTCCGCTCACTACTACTCAGATGAAAAGCTTTATGACTACTGCTCCAAGGAGAATATTTTGGGTAAAACCACATACGTGGCATACGATAACACCATAACACCCAAAGAGCGTGAAGATGTTTTTTACTGTAACTCTGTGAAAATAAAGCTGCCTGAAAGTATGGCGGCGGAATTGCTCTCACGCAAGGATATATATGAGTCACAAGAGGCGTTTACAGATTTCATCAAAGGTACTTATGTTACAAACACCTTTGGCCAGCAGACGGTTCTGTTGATAGATTCAGTGAACTTGGAACTCTCTTACAAATATAATCCTGATCCGGAGAAAGTTAACTCTTTTGCATATAAAACAGTGGTGTTCCCATCTAACCGTGAGACATCACAGTTTGTAAGGGTGGAGGGGAATCCTAAGGCGTTGGTTGAGAAACCTGACAGTGTGGAGTTCTTCTCATGCCCGGGAGGCACGTTTGTTCAGATTGAGATTCCGTTTGAGCGTATGTACAGACGTATGATAGAAGATAATAACGATGCGTCTGACAGCCTTAATCTAAATTACATGAGTTTTGTGTTTGAACAGGCTGTGTATGAGAATACAGATGAAAAGAGCGCTCGCATGACACCTCCTATTACCCCTATCTTAATTAGAAAGGCCGATGTGGATATGTTCTTTACCCAGAGCCTCTATCCTGCGCCAGGTATTGATACTGAGCTTGGATGGTTTACCACAGTAAGCGGGGGGAAGAGCGAGTATGAGTTTGTGAATGCGGCAGATGATTTTGAGGTGATATTCCGCACTGCTTCCAGAATGAACGAAGAGGACCGTGTAAGATATTTTAACTCCCTTAATCCATACTATATAATTCCTACGTCAGGAGCTACTGACATAGCTGGTACGGCTGCGGTTATCAGGCACCAGTTCCGTCCGTTCGGTGTACGTGTGCGTAGCGGTGTGAATGCTAAATCGCCGATGCGTATAGTGGTGGCATATACTAATCTCTGATTGCCGCGCGGCTAAGGACATCGGCTGCCGCCTCTTTGTAGGCTCTGACCAGCCCGCCCGTGCCAAGCAGCGTGCCGCCAAAATACCTTACTACAACTACCATTGAGTTTGTGAGCCCTGCACCTTCAAGTTGCTTGAGTATAGGCTTGCCTGCCGTCCCCGCCGGCTCTCCGTCATCTGCGGCACGGTAGATGCTGCCGTCAGCCCCTAATCTGTATGCAAAACATACGTGGCGTGCCTTATGGTGCTCCTTTTTGTATTTGGCTACAATTGATTTTGCCTCTTCTATACTCTCCACATGATGGGCGAATGACAGGAACTTACTACTCTTTTCCTTGTAGAATCCTTCTGCTGTATTTTGCGTTTCTAATATCGTTGCCATAGTTATGCAAAGGTAATAAATTTTAGGTGGTCTGTTTAAAATTATGTTAAAAAAATAAAATGGTTACTATTTTTTGATTATATTTGCACCTTGAAAACATACGCTGTGAAATCGTGTTCTATTGTAAATACTTGAAACTAAAATAGATTATGAAAAAAAATTACACTGCTAAAGTTATTATTACTTTGCTGCTTGGCGTTTTCGCAGGTACATTGTCTGTACATGCAGATGTTTCTTCGCCCATGAAGAACCATCCTATTAAAAAATCTCCTTTTTATGGATTGAACGTGGTTGCTGCTTCCACATTTTCAATAGAGGATGCAGAGTCTTCAACTCAAGTGACTACATTCCCTCTGAGTGATGTCATTGTGTATCCTAAGTCTGCAAGCCTGCAGATGGATGCCGCTTATACAGAAAAAGACAGTAATTTTGGAACTGGAGGTACAGCTGCATCTCCGAACTATGCTATTACAAATAATGCCAAGAACATTACAAACTCTTTTTCTTTCGGTGATGGTGATAAGAACTATCTCTACTTTCACGCTCCTAAGTCACAAGGCAAGGCGTTTGTCATAAGTACTGAGCATAAGGCAAAAACAGATGTGTTTATCAAGACTGATATTTCTCTTGTGTATGGAAAGAAGACCAAACTTGAATTGTGGGCGGGTCCTGTTGGCGGTATGTCAAAGATTGGCGAATTTTTATTTGATAAGGACCGTCAGGAACAAGAATGGAATATTAGTGAGTATCTTTATTTTGATTCGCCTGTTACGAGCGGTTCAACCCTTACATTTGAGTTGCGTAGAGCAAACTATAATGAGGGTGACGACTGCGTGTTTGCAATGGGTGAGTTTTATGCTTACAGTACCCTTGACGTGCTTAAAATATCCGGGTCGCAGCTTGTGGCTCCAGTAGGAACTCCAGTTAAGCTTACTGCCACCTATACAGAGCCTGTAACTCAGCAGAGACTTCATTGGTTTCAGGGTGAGTCTATTGGCGGATATCCATATTTCCCTGAAATTACCCAACACGCAGGGCAGAACCCTATTGAAGTGATGCCTCCTCTTGGCACATACTATTATACTGTGACAGCTTTAGGTCAGGATGATGTGACAATCGCATCTGCTGATACCCTTAAAGTGGAGCGTTACCTTGAATGTAGCGGAAATTCAAAGGTTGTTTGGAGTGAAAATTTTGGTACTCTTGCTTCTGAAGATGCGAGAAGTGAGTATGCCGGTATGGAATATACGTACGCCGCCACAGGTAATGTAGAAGACGGTGATTATGCGGTAACTGCTAATCCTCGCACTTGTGGTCAGGATAACAATCCTGCACGTGAGGAGGCTGACTATTGGTTCCGCTCTATATATGATCATACTCAGGGTGGCGTCAAGGATGGCTCATACGGTGGTATGCTTCTTGTAAACTGCAGGGATTCTAATAATGACGGCGGACCAACTCATAGTGTTACGGCTGACGGAATGGATCTTGTCTTAAACAAAAAGATAACAGCTGATGAAATTGGCTGTAGTGCCAACGATCAGATTATGATGAACTTCTCTGCATGGTTCGCAAATGCAGACTGGGCGCGTGGAAGAGGTGAGACCCATGAAATAAAGATGAAATTGATTGTTTATGATCAGACTGGCCATTCTGTAGGTTCCATTGATGTGATTGCAGGTGTTAATGAAGGTTGGAAGAGAGGTGTTGTGTCTATCCCTTATACAGGGGGCGATATAACTCTTAGAATATACAATTACGGACAGGCTGGTGGTGGCAATGATGTGCTGATTGATGACATTCAGTTTGAGATTTGCCGTCCGGAGGTGGGCTTGGCAGCTTACATTGACAATCAGCAACAGCCTGATATAAAGAATGTGAGCACCAAGAAGTGTGGAGACCGGGTTAAACTTGTTGCAGATCCTGCAAATGCATATAGTGATATTTATCCGACTCCTCAATCTCAATGTCCTTATTATGTTTGGCAGGAATCTAAAGACGGTGAGACATGGAATGAAGTTTACGTTGACGGTGAGCCATGGGAAGGTTTCGGGAATTGCGAAGGCTCTGCTGTTAACTATTCAATATATGAACCTGCAACAATAGAGAACCAGCCAATGTATTACAGAGCTGTAATAGGTCGTAATTCAAGGGAAATAGCAGCTTATTTGGCTAACCCGGTAGGGAATATTTGTTATTCTGTAGTTGAAACCCCTTCTGCATACGTATATTGTTCTTCACTTAAGATGACTATTGAGAAGGAGAAGTGTAACGAGTATGAAGTTGAGGTTGAGAACGCTGAGGAGGGTCATACCTACAAGTGGGAGTATGGCAATGATAATTGCGGCTGGACTGTTATAGATGGTCAGACTGGTAAAGAGATTAAGTTTGACGCTAAGGCATATTTTGACCTTCTTAACAAGAAAAGTGCAGCAAGTGCGGATGAAGGGGAATGCTGTGAACTTGGAATCAGAGTTACAGATAATCAATCAGGTGACATGGCTGTTGGATATATAAACACAGTGTATCTTCCATCTCTTACTGCTGAACTTTTGAGTCAGGAGAACTGCAACAGTAAGTATCGTCTTGTGGCTGATATTACAGACGCTTGCTATGGTGAGCCTGTGGGTGAAATGTATGAGTTCTACAAAGACGGCAAGAAGATTAACCGCTGTGAAGAGGAGGATAATAATAATTTCAATGGCAGCTTTGATTATTCTGAGAACAATAATACATTCCAGATTCCTACAAGAGGCAGCAGAATTGATCCTACCTATGATGGTGGTGATGTGGCTGACTGTGACTGGGATCCAGAGTATATCACAGAGGCGCTTCTTGGCGGTGCCACTTATACAGTTAAGTTTGGCGGCAATGATGATTTAATGTTCTGCGAGGCTACTGTTAATCTCACCGCAGGTTGTGATATTATATGGCCTACAATTATAACTCCTTTCACAGAAGATAGATTGAATGATGTGTTTGCTCCATTCTACTGCGCTGAAAAGAGCAGCGACGGCAAGTGCAGTAAGTCAGTTGAATTCCCTGCGGAGAATATTGTAAGTATCAAGGTGTTTGACCGTAGTGGAAACATGGTTGCTGAGACTACAAAGGCAGGATGGGATGGTAAGTCAAGCAGTAAGATGGTTATGCCAGGTGTATATTACTATGTGGCAGTGTGTATTATTGACGGTCAGGAGCAGTCATTCCGTGGAACAGTTGAGGTATTCAATGAGCTAAATTCTAGCAAGAAATAATAATAACTAAAAATATTTAATGTAATGAAAAGATTTTTATTACCATTAGTAATGGTGTTGGCTGGTAGTTCAGCATTTGCCGCCATTGATTCTGTGAAGTATCCTGGTACTCCGGATGAGAACTATGAGTTTAAGTCACTTGACAGTAATACAAGTGAAAAAGAGCAGTATCTTTCACTCTACAAAGACGGAACAGTTCTCTTCATGAGAGACAGCAAGGTCTATACTGGTGCAATTGATACTACAGAGACCATGATCAAGGATATTAAAGAGGTTAAGGCTCTTACAGACCTTGGTGTTCACGGTACTGTTGCTTACGATGAAAAGAATCAGAAAATCTACTTCTCTCTTAAGGATGAGTACGGAAATGAAAGACTTTACGAGTCTGCAATTGACGGTGAGTCATTTGGCAAACCAGTTAAACTTGTAGTTGAAGGTTTTGAGGTTGTTAAACCAGAGCGTGGAAGAAGCTACTTCCTGGCTAATGCAGGTTGGAACTATGTGGGCAAGCCTGAGATTCCTACTATAGAGATGTTAAATCCATTCTTCTCTGAGAAATGTGGAAGAATCTATTTCACAAGCTCAAACATAGAGAACGGCAAGGGTGGTAAGGATATTTGGTACATTGAGCCAAAAGGTGACGGCACATGGAAAACTCCTGTAAATGCAGGAGAGGCTGTGAATACAGACTCTGATGAAGATTTCGCATTCATAGAGAATGATGCTCAGATGTATTTCTCAAGCAATCGTGACGGTAACTACAATGTCTTTACAGCTAAGTTTGACTGTGGCAAGACAGGTGACGCATCTAAACTTGACACTGTATATAACACACCTTCATACGATGCTAATATTATTGTAAAGGATCAGACTCCGTTCATGATATCTGACCGTGGTGGTAATCAGGATATCTGGGCATGGGTATTGCTTCCTATCATAGAGGAGGAGGAACCTGTAATTCCAGAGCTTGAGCCTATTGTAATTACATTCCCTTGGGCGTTCTACCTCTTTGACTTTGACAAGTATGAGCTGACTCCGCGTTTCTTGCGTGAGATTGACGCTATGGTTGAGGTTATGAACCAGCTTCCTCCAGAAACAAGATTTGTGGTTGAGGGACACACAGACCAGCGTGGTTCAGACAAGTATAATGACAAACTATCTCTTGAGCGTGCAAACACTGTTAGAGACAAACTCCTTGAGAAGGGTATAGCTCCAGACCGTGTTATTGCTGTAGGTTGGGGTAAACAGCGTCCTGTAATTGCTGATCCTCAGAATGAGGAGGAGTTCTACCAGAACCGTCGTGTTGTTGTTGACATCCTTACCGATGAGGCTACACAGATTCGTAAGAAATAACTAACCGTAAATAAATTTATACCATGAAAAGATTTTTATCAGTAATAGCCATACTGCTTGCGGGTACAAGTTTGTTTGCTCAGGGAGACTTCAAACTGTCAGAACAGATGTTCTCACGTATTAATCAAAACCCTGCTGCAATAGGAAACAATGAGAAGATTCAGTTGTTTACTGCAACCCGTCTGCAATGGGCTTCACGTGGCCTTGAGGTTACGCCTACATCTGCTCTGCTTAACGGTCATGCCTATTTTGAGAGTCTTAAATCCGGTTTTGGTATCAGCTTCATCTATGATGAACTTGGACTTGCAAACCAGACTATTGACGCTAAGATATGTTACGCCTATAATATTGACCTTTCAGAGACAATGCTGCTCTCACTTGGTCTCTCTGCAGGCGTTATAAACAAGCGTTTTGACCCTAAACGCCATATATGGAAAGACCCAAGTGACCCTGCAATACCTACAGAGGTTGTTACAACTACTAACTTTGATATTGACTTTGGTCTTGAGTGGTCTTGGAAATACCTTTTGGTGGGTTTCTCTATGACCCACATGCGTAACATCGCCCGTGAGGTTTCCACTACAGTGGCTCCTCCTCACATCAACGCATACATTAGAGGTAACATTTATCTTCCAAAGAACTTCAGTCTTGTTCCTGCCGCAGCATTCCAGAACATTGGTGCTTTGAGCAAAAAGACAGCTGACGGTGCTCTTGGTCAGGGTATTGAGCAGGATAACATTCTTGACGTGAGCCTTACAGCTATGTACAAAGGTAAATATTGGTTTGGTGTAGGTTACCGTGGCGGTTATACAGGTGTTGGCGGTTATCCATTCTCAAGCGATATGCTTTCATTCATGATTGGATTTGAGTGGCACTGGCTTCGTTTAGGCTACTGCTATGACATGAGTGTTGGTAAAAATCTACGTCAGTTCTCTTCTAATACACATGAAATTACGTTGTCATTCATAATTCCTAAAACTAAGAATTATGTTTGGAACTACTAATGTAGTTGATTGAAGTTTACATAGGCTGACTAAGAAGTTATGAATCATGGCTTCTTAGTCAGTCTTTTATTTATTTTACATTTATGAAAACACTGTTTGCGTTGTTATGTATGGTGTTGCCGCTATATGCAGTGGCGTCAAAATACACTCCTGCTATGTATGAGAAGGCTACAGAACCAATTACGGCCGGGACGTCATCTGCAAAGCAGAATTCTGTTACTGCTCCTGCATATAAGGATATTAAAGGTGCAGCTATAACCCATAAGTATCTTCTTGTGGTTGGAAGCTTTAAGGACGAGCTTAATGCAACAAATATGGTGAACCAGATGAAGCATAAAGGTGAGGGTTATCCATACGTTGCCATAAGTCCTGAGGGTAAGCACAGAGTTGTATATCAGTCTTCAGACAATGATGCGGAGTTACGTGAGATTCTTGTTTCCATTAAGAGTGAGTATCCGTCCGCCTGGATTTTAAAGTTAGGAGATTAGTATGAAATTTGCCAGAAGCATTCTTGTTCTCTTTGCGGTAATGTCTGTTTTTCTTGTGTCATGCACTAACAGCAGGACCCGCTTTTATGACTCATCAATTGAAAAAGACACTCTGCAAATAGTATTTAAGCGTTTTGATTGGGATTTGTTCACTCTTGACACAACTGCTCTTGCTGCCAAATATGGGGATTTCCTTGAAATTTACACATATAGAGTGCTCAATCTGAGAAGTGTATCAGAATTCTCAAAATTCACGTCTGACAGTGGTATTATCAGATTGAAGTCTGATGTGGAGCGTGTCTATCCTGTGGTTGGAGGTGCTCTTGATGTGGAACGCAAACTCACTACAGCCTTCAAGTACTATCACCGCTATTTCCCAGAGAAGCAAGTGCCTAAGGTCATGTTCCATATATCAGGATTCAATCAGGCTATGGTGGTTACAGACGGTGTGCTCTCTGCAAGTGTGGAACAGTATTTAGGCTCTGATTATGAACCATACCAATATGTGGCATACGGTTATGAGATTCCGTTCATGACACCTCAGCAGCTTCCTATTGATATGATGTATGCATGGCTAAGCTCTTCATTTACGGAGACATTGAATGGTGACCAGTTGCTTGATATGATGATATATCAGGGTAAATTGCTCTATCTTCAAAAGGTTTTCTTCCCCGATGCAGAGGAGTGCACAATCCTCAGTTACACCAAACAGCAGTATGACTGGTGCAAACGCTTTGAAAGAGAGGTGTGGAACAATATTATGGAGAGCCGTGAACTCTTCTCTTCAGACTGGAGGGTTAATACCAAATATATGTCACCAGCGCCCTTCACATCGGGGCTGAGCCAGGAGTCACCCGGACGTATAGGCGCATATATTGGTTTGCAGATAGTTAAGAGCTACATTGACAGGAATGAGGATGTTACATTACAGGAGCTTATGAAACCGTCAGACAGCCGTAAGTTCCTGCAAGATGCCGCATACAGACCATAATGATTTTAAAATTGAGCCTAAAAAGCGCTTATCTCAATTTTATTGATTATCTTTGTATCTTACAATTTTATACTTGATATGATTACTACAGAACAACTTAAAGAACTTCAAGAACGCGTTGGCGCTCTAAGGAGGTATCTTTGACATAGACGGGAAACTTATTCAGATTGAAGATGAAGAGCAGCGCACTCAAGCCCCTGATTTCTGGGATAATATTAAAGAGGCTCAGGCTCAGATGAAAAAGGTCAAGGACCTTAAAAAGTGGGTTGAAGGGTATGAGGCTGTAAACAAGGCGGTGGAGGAGTTGGCGCTTGCCTTTGATTTCTTTAAGGAGGGTGTGGCATCTGAGGCTGAAGTGGATTCAGCATACGCCACAGCATCTAAACTGCTTGAAGACATTGAGATGAAGAACATGCTCTCTTCTGAAGAGGATAACATGGGCGCATCTCTTAAAATAGTGGCTGGCGCGGGAGGAACAGAAAGTCAGGATTGGGCTTCAATGTTACTTAGAATGTACCAGCGTTACTGCGAGCGAGTTGGGTACAAGGTTACAATAAGCAACTATCAGGAGGGTGATGAGGCTGGTATCAAAACGGCGTCACTCACCATTGAGGGCGATTATGCGTACGGTTATCTTAAAAGCGAGAACGGAGTGCACCGTTTGGTCAGAGTCTCCCCGTATAACGCTCAAGGCAAGCGTATGACCTCTTTTGCATCTGTTTTTGTGATTCCGCTTGTTGATGACACCATAGAGGTGGAGATAAATCCTGCGCTGCTGTCATGGGATACATTCCGTAGCGGCGGAGCCGGAGGTCAGAACGTAAATAAAGTGGAGTCTGGTGTGCGTTTGCGCTATCAGTATAAAGACCCTTATACAGGTGAGGAAGAGGAGATTCTTATAGAGAATACAGAGACCCGTGACCAGCCTAAGAACCGTGAGAATGCTTTAAGATTGTTGCGCAGCCAGTTGTATGAAAAGGAGTTGCAGCATCGTATGGCTGAAAAGGCAAAGGTAGAGGCTGGTAAAATGAAGATAGAGTGGGGCTCGCAAATCCGCTCATACGTGTTTGATGACAGGCGTGTAAAAGACCACCGTACAGGCTACCAGACCTCCGATGTGAATGGAGTGATGGATGGAGACATAGGGGAGTTCATTAAGGCGTATCTTATGAGCAATGGGGTTAGTTGACAGTTGACATTTGACATTTGACAGTTGAAAAACGCACGTCATCCTGAGGGCGTTGCCCGAAGGATCTCCACATACAACGTGAGATTCTTCGCTACGCTCAGAATGACGAAAACAAATAAGACATTATATGGAACGTGAACTAAGCGATCAGGAACAATTCAGACGTGAGAGTCTGGTTAAGTTACGTGGTATGGGGATTAACCCCTATCCGGCAGCCGAGTATGTGGTGAACGCATATTCAGATGAAGTTAAAGAGAATTTTAAGGATGATGCCGAACCGCGTCAGGTGTCAATGGCAGGCAGGCTCATGAGCCGCCGTATAATGGGCAAGGCCTCATTTGCAGATCTCAAAGATTCCAAAGGACGTATTCAGTTATACGTGTCACGTGATGAGATATGCCCTGGCGATGACAAGGAACTATATAATACTGTTTTCAAGAAACTTCTTGATATCGGGGACTTTATAGGAATAAAAGGTTATGTTTTCCGCACCCAGATGGGGGAGATATCAGTTCACGTGTCAGAACTTACTGTGCTGAGCAAGTCTCTGCGTCCGCTCCCGATAGTAAAGGAGAAGGATGGCGTGAAGTATGATGATTTTTCAGATCCTGAGCAGCGTTATCGTCAGCGTTATGTGGATTTGGTTGTTAATGAAGGAGTAAGGGATATTTTCTTGAAACGTAACAAGGTATATAAGTCAATGCGTGAGTTCTTTGACTCTAAAGGCTATCTTGAAGTTGAGACACCAATCCTGCAGTCAATACCAGGCGGTGCATCGGCTCGCCCGTTCATTACACACCATAATGCACTTGATATTCCGCTTTATCTGCGCATCGCCGATGAGCTTTACCTGAAACGTCTTATTGTGGGTGGCTTTGAGGGTGTGTATGAGTTCTCCAAGAACTTCCGTAACGAGGGTATGGACCGTACGCACAACCCTGAGTTCACCTGCATGGAGATTTATATATCTTACAAAGACTACAACTGGATGATGGATTTTACAGAGGCTATGCTTGAAAAAGTGTGCCTCGATGTAAACGGCGCCACTGAGGTGAAGGTTGGTGACAACGTAATATCATTCAAACGTCCGTTCAAACGTGTCACTATGACTGAATCAATCAAGGAGTTCACGGGTATTGACATTACCGGAATGGACGAGGATGCGTTACGTAATGTTTGCAAACAGCTTCATATTGAGGTTGATGAGTCATTTGGTAAAGGGAAACTCATAGATGAGATATTTGGAGAGAAGTGTGAGGGTAATTATATTCAGCCAACATTCATAACAGACTATCCTATTGAAATGTCGCCACTTTGCAAACGTCACAGAGATAATCCGGAGCTTACTGAGCGTTTTGAACTTATGGTGGCAGGGAAAGAGCTTTGCAACGCATATTCAGAGCTTAATGATCCAATAGATCAGTACGAGCGTTTTCAGGAGCAGTTAAGGCTCAGTCAGAAAGGCGACGATGAGGCCATGTTTATAGATATGGATTTTGTACGTGCCCTTGAGTATGGTATGCCTCCTACATCTGGCATGGGTATAGGTATAGATCGTTTGGTAATGTTGATGACTGGTCAGACCACAATACAGGAGGTGCTTCTTTTCCCGCAGATGAAGCCTGAGGTTAATGGAAAGTGATTATGGAGAAAGATAAGAAAATATGCATCATGGGAGGTGGTAGCTGGGCTACAGCTATTGCAAAGATGGCTATGAACGGCGGTCGTAGGATAAACTGGTATATGCGCCGTCCTGAGCAGATAGAGGAGTTTCAGAAGAACGGATATAACCCAAAGTATCTGAGCAGTGTTAATTTTGATGTTAGAAAAATTAAATTCTACTCTGATATAAACAAGGCGGTTCGCTATTCTGATGTGCTTGTGTTTGCAATGCCGTCTCCTTTCTTGAAGAGCCATCTTTCCAAACTGAAAACTCCACTGAAGGGTAAGTTTATTGTTACGGCAATCAAGGGTATAGTGCCAGATGAGAATATGATTGTCACAGACTACTTTCATAAATACTATGAGGTGTTAGAGGAGGATGTGGCGGTTATTGCGGGGCCTTGCCATGCTGAGGAGGTTGCACTTGAAAGGCTGTCTTATCTTACTGTGGCAAGTAAGAATGCTGAGCTGGCAACGTGGTTTGCGTCAAGAATATCCACTCCTTTTCTTAAAACATATATTGGAACGGATGTGCGTGGTATTGAGTATGCCTCGGTGTTAAAAAATGTATATGCTATAGCGTCAGGTATCTGCGCTGGTCTAAAGTATGGCGACAACTTTCAGGCTATTTTAGTTTCAAATTCCATACGCGAAATGAACCGTTTCGTTGACTGTGTGGTTCCTGAAGACAACAGAAACCTGCAGGATGCGGCTTATCTCGGGGATCTTCTCGTTACCGCCTACTCAAAGTTCAGCAGGAATCGCACTTTTGGTAACATGATAGGCAAAGGCTACTCAGTGCGTTCTTCACAGCTTGAGATGGAGATGATTGCCGAAGGGTATTATGGTACTAAGTGTATTCATGAGATAAATGAACGGTATGGTGTTGATATGCCTATTTTGGAAGCGTGCTACAACATACTGTATGAGCGTATATCACCAAATATTGAGATTAAGGTTCTGACAGAGAAGCTTTGCTGACAACAAAAGGTGAATCGGTGAACCGGTGAATCGGTGAACCGAATAAACGAATAAACGATTAACCGATTAAACGACAAAAATATGGAAGACATCAAATTATGTATTAAAAGCACTCTTGATTTTATATCTGAGAGTGATGTAAAGGCTTTTGAAGCCCAAGTAAAGAAGTGCAATGAGACACTTGAGGACGGTACTGGAAAAGGAAATGATTTCTTAGGCTGGCTGCATCTGCCGTCATCTATCACAAAAGAGTTTCTTGCTGACATTAAGGAAACTGCCGCTTATCTGCGTGCAAACTGCGATGTTGTGGTTGTTGCCGGTATTGGTGGCAGCTATCTTGGCGCTAAGGCTGTAATTGATTCTTTGTCAAATAGTTTTGCATGGCTAAAGAATCCAAAACCTGCTATAGTATATGCTGGTAACAACATAGGTGAGGATTATTTGGCTGAACTTATGGAGTATCTCTCTGATAAGAAGTTTGGCATTATCAATATATCCAAGTCTGGCACCACCACTGAGACTGCTCTTGCATTCCGTCTGCTAAAGACACGCCTTGAGAAGCAGGTTGGCAAGGATGAGGCTCGCAAGCGCATTGTAGCTATTACAGACAAGGCTAAGGGTGCTCTACGCACACTTTCCACAAAGGAGGGCTACAAGACATACGTTATTCCTGACAATGTGGGTGGACGTTTCTCTGTCCTTACTCCGGTAGGTCTGCTTCCTATTGCTGTAGCAGGTCTTGATGTTGACGCTCTTGTGGAGGGCGCTCAGAGAATGGAGACTGTTTGCGGTACTTACACATCGTTTGAGGAGAACCCTGCCGCTATGTACGCAGCTACTCGTAACGCCCTGTATCGCAGTGGCAAAAAGATAGAGATTCTTGTAAACTATCAGCCTAAGCTTCACTTTATTGCAGAGTGGTGGAAACAGCTCTACGGTGAGAGTGAGGGTAAGGAAAATAAGGGTATATTTAACGCTTCTGTTGATTTCACTACAGATCTTCACTCTATGGGCCAGTGGATCCAAGAGGGTGAGCGTACCATCTTTGAAACAGTTCTCTCTATCAAGTCTGCTAATGAGAAACTTGAGGTTCCGTTTGATGAGGAGAACCTTGACGGCCTAAACTTCCTTGCAGGCAAGCGTGTGGATGAGGTTAATAAGATGGCTGAACTTGGTACTCGTCTTGCACATGTAGATGGTGGAGTTCCAAATCTTCGTATTGAGATTCCTGTGCTTAACGCTTACTACATTGGTCAGCTTATCTACTTCTTTGAGCGTGCCTGCGGTATAAGCGGTTATCTGCTTGAGGTTAATCCGTTTAACCAGCCTGGTGTGGAGGCTTACAAAAAGAATATGTTCGCTCTACTTAATAAACCGGGTTATGAGGCTGAGTCTAAGGCAATTCAGGCAAGACTGAAATAATTTTCATGTTGAGTTATGAAAAGAAATTGGCTTTACGCTTTGAGTGCGTTACTTATTATTGCTTCCACCTCTTGCAAAAAAGAGCAAGGGGCGGAAGATAGGGAGGAGGTTATTTCTTCTGTAAAGGATTGTGAAGGTAACTCTTATCCGGTGGTTAAGATAGGTTCTCAATACTGGATGGCTGAAAACTTGCGTAGCACTAAGTATGATACTGAGAGTGAGCGTGCAAACGCCACTATTACCACATCTGATGAGACGACGTATGCTCCGTATTACACCGATGGAAGGAATGCCTCAAGTGAATATAGTGAGGAATTAACCGCAGAACTTAGAAAGAAATTAGGACTCCTTTATAACTGGGCGGCTGCAGTAGGCTTTGAAACAGCAGAGGCTGCTCAGGCTCAAACAGAAGGGTTTGCCGGTGTGCGTCAGGGAATCTGTCCTAACGGATGGCACTTGCCAACCAAAACAGAGTGGGGCACAATGGCAGAGGCTGTTGGCGGTGTGTATAGTGAGACATCTTGCAAGGGTGCAGGTATAAAACTTAGAGCTATGTCTGGTTGGTCAAAACAGAATGGATATGTTGCTGGAACTGACAATTATGGTTTCAGTGCATTGCCTGCAGGTTCTTCTGAGGGCTCCAATGTCTTCAACATAGGATACTATGGCGGATTCTGGACTTCATTTGCAGATGGGAAAGGTGGAGCCTACAACTCTTTCTTTGTTCCTGTGGATGATGAGATGCACCTGATGCAGAGAGAGAAAAGTCACACGTTAAGTGTCCGCTGCGTAAAAAATATCCAATAACACAAAAAAAGTGATGCAAAAATTTGGTGGTACAAAAAAAACGCCTTATCTTTGCATCGCTTTTCCAAAGAGAGGGCGTTTAGCTCAGCTGGTTTAGAGCATCTGCCTTACAAGCAGAGGGTCGGCGGTTCGAATCCGTCAACGCCCACAACAAAAATGAAGCGACTGCAAAGCAGCCGCTTTTTTTTGTGTGTGCGTTGACGGATAGCAAAGCTTGCTTTGATAGTCGGCAGAGCATACACAAAAGTAAACCGTGTTGTGCGTTAGTGCAACACGGTTCATTTTTGTTAGTCTGGAAACCTCCGTAGGGCAACGGATCACGAGCGAATGCGAGTAATCCGTCAACGCCCTAATCCTCTCCGCTCAGTTTCACTACTTGATACGGGTGGTGGAGTGCGTTGGGAACCGCTGGGAACATATCGGTGGAGCGTATCCTAAGGCTTGAAGTGTTAATGCATGGATGTATGCCCACAAAATCACTATTTATCAAGTCTTCGTCCACAAGCAGTTGAACGTTATTGTCAGTGTCAAACATAAGTCCCAAAATACTTACTGAGCCAGGGGTTATGTTTATGTATTCCATCATCTTGTCTGCTCCTGCAAATGAGAGGCGGGAAGAGTTGATTTGCGAGGTTAGTTCTTTGGTTTTGAACTTCTTATGGGCTGGTAGCATAAGCATATAAAACTTGGTTTGCTGTTTGTTGCAAAGAAAAAGGTTTTTGCAAATCACAGCGCCAAGCTCACAGTCAAGCATATCGCAAACATCCATGTTGTCGGCAGGCTCATGGTCTAATCTGTAAAACTCAATGCCCAAACTCTCTAAAAAATCGTAAGATTTTATCTCCTTGTCAAGTCTGCCGCTGCAATCGGCAGGTCTCCCTTTTTCTAAAGCCATAACGTGCTGTTTCTAATGAATACAATTTTAAGGCGGCAAAGTTATTAAAATTTTCACTATCTTTGCAACAGTTGAAATAATAAAGCATACCTCTATGAGACTAAGAAACCTTATTTATGTAACGGCAGCATCAGTTGCTGCAATGTTTACATCGTGTAATTCAAACGCAGATAATGAAACAAACGCAAATGATAACAGTATTGAGATTGTAACTGTGGCAGATATGGTTAAAGAGAACATTATGTCGCGCAAGAGTGTGCGCAAGTTCCTTGATGAACCAGTTCCAAATGATGTTTTGGAGTCTGTGCTTAAAGCAGGTATGGCTGCGCCTTCCGCCATGAACCGCCAGCCATGGGCTATAGAGGTTGTAAATGACAAGGAGATACTAAACGGTCTTAGTGCCATGCTACCTTACGGCAGGCTTGAAACCGCACCTGTAGCAATTATTGTTTGTGGAGATATGAGTAAGACGTTAGAGGGAGATGCAAGAGATTTCTGGGTGGTTGACTGCTCTATGATGGCTGAAAATATTCTGCTTGCGGCACACGCTCATGGTCTTGGTGCAGTTTTCACGGGCGCATGGCCTACAAAAGAGCGTGGCGACAAGGTGAAGGAATATCTTGGTATGCCAGAAAACTATGAGGTTCTGGGTGTTATACCAATGGGCTACCCTGCAGAAAATCCTGAGCCCAAAGACAAGTGGAACCCCGATGCGGTCCACTACAATTCATGGAAATAAATCAAAAGTGCAGTTATGCCAGAAATATTTAGATTCTTCGGTTTCTCGTTCTTCTTTTATAGTAAAGAGCATGAACCAATCCATGTCCATATTGAGGGGAATGGTGGCTACGCCAAATTTGAATGGAATGGTGAGTCTTTTGTTATGATTGAGTCTGATGGTATTAAGGTGAGCGACTTGAAGAAAATTAAAAATATTGTAAGTGACAATTCTGATATTATTGTAAAGAGATGGAATGACCATTTTAATAGGTAAGGAAAGGATTCCTCATGAAGATTAAAAAAATTTGGTTCTCAGATGATTATATTTATGGAGTTGACGAGTCTGGTAAAGAGTATCGTCAGTCTCTGCTATGGTATCCTAATCTAAATGGAGCATCTGATGAAGAGAGAAACTCCTATAAGTTTGGTCATGATGGAATACACTGGAGAAACTTGGATGAAGATGTAAGTTTTGAAAGCTTTGAATATGAAGATGCGGAGCCAACACCAATTCAAAGATTTTTCCTTACCCATAGAGATATTGACTTAGATGCACTGTCTAAATGCACAGGAATTGATGTGGCAACCATAAACAAATACATCAATGGATTTTTAAGGCCTACTGAAATTCATAGTAGCAAAATAATCTCTTTCATTAATGACTATGAATTATCAGCATCACAAGTAACTATTGCTTGCGAGGATTGTGCGGAGTATAAGAGTAAATAACAAAACGATATATAACTTTAAAACTGATAAATAAATCTGAGATAAGAGATTAATTAACATATTATTAAATAAGCATTAGCTATTATTTCGCGTTCAAGAAAAAAGTCCGCTAAACTATTTTCTGAGAAGTCGGAACAATAAATTCACGGTTAGTTTATCTAACAAACCAACACCACAGTAAGTTAATGTTTGCGCCAGTGGCGTGAACTCTTTGTGTGGTGTACGGGTTTCTTAGCGGACTTCCCGTGAACGTGAGCAAAAGTTCACGCTTTTTGTGCCCAGTGTGATTGATAGTCAATGCACAATCAATCACTGTAATGGCTGGCAACGTAAACCTTCATTCGGCTCAAAGAGCTAAGAAAGACGAATTTTACACACAACTCTCGGATATTGAGAATGAACTACGTCACTACAAACAACACTTCAAAGGTAAAACAGTGCTTTGCAACTGTGATGACCCACGTGTGAGCAACTTCTTTCACTATTTTAGTTATAATTTTGAACAATTGGGCTTAAAAAAGCTGATTACCACATGTTATAAAAGCCAAGAACGAGACCTATTTAGTCAAAATGATAGTGAACGTGCTATATGGCTTGAGTATAATGGCGATAAAAATGGGAACAGAGTTCCAGACCCTGAAGAGATAGGAATTAACTACTTAAAGGGCGACGGGGATTTCCGTTCTGCAGAATGTATAGAACTGTTAAAGCAGGCTGATATAGTTGTAACTAATCCACCGTTCTCATTATTTAGAGAATACGTTGCGCAGTTGATAAAATATGATAAGAAGTTTGTAATTATTGGTAATCAAAATGCCATAACAAACAAAGATTTCTTCCCTCTTGTCAGAGATAATATGGTGTGGTTAGGGTATGGATTTAAAGGTGGTGCAGGTCACTTTTTTAGCAATTATCAAGATGTCGCGACTGCTGGAGATCATAGAGAAGGAATGATACGTGTTTCTGGCGTTAATTGGTTTACAAACCTTGAAATTGAAAAAAGAAATGAAAAGTTAATCTTATATAGGAATTATAATCCTATTGATTATCCCAAGTATGATAACTATGATGCAATAAATGTTGATAAGACATCTGAGATACCAATGGATTATATGGGTTTCATGGGTGTACCAATAACATTCATGGATAAATATAATCCTGACCAATTTGAAATACTCGGAATATGTGCTGGCAATAGTAGGCAGAATAAGTTTTATGGAATTGTACCATATAAACCTCATGTTGAAGATAGAGGCGGTTGTGCTGTGCTAAATAATAAGCGAGTTTATTCCCGCATCCTCATCCGTCGCCGTCAACAGCAGCAGACCTATATTATCCCTGAGCAAGATAGCATCGACGGAATAGCTGCTGAACCAGAAAATGAAATCACAAGATAAAATCAATTAGACCATACTATGAAGATAGAATTAAACAAAATCACCGTAAGAGAACTAACTGAGGGTTATATAGACAGCCAAGAGAATGGAGTGAAGGCATACGGCGGCAGGCTTGATGTACGTCCTCCGTATCAACGTGAGTTTGTGTATAAAGAGAATCAGCGTAACGCAGTAATTGATACTCTTACACAGGGATTCCCGCTTAATGTTATGTACTGGGCTGTGCGAGAAGACGGTACGTATGAAATTATAGATGGTCAGCAGCGCACTATAAGCATCTGTCAGTTTGTAAATGGTGATTTTGCATTTGATATGCGCTATTTTCATAATATGCTCGATGACGAGAAAGATAAAATCCTGAATTATGAACTTCAGGTTTATATCTGTAGCGGAAGTGACAGCGAGAAACTTAAGTGGTTCAAAACAATAAATATTGCAGGAGAGGAATTGACAGATCAGGAGCTACGCAATGCTGTATATGCTGGAAGCTGGCTCAGTGATGCAAAACGTTATTTTTCAAAGAATGGAGCGCCTGCTGTTAAGTTAGGCGGTGACTATCTTATTGGTTCGGCTATACGTCAGGAATATTTGGAAACGGCAATATCGTGGATTTCAGATGGAAACATTGAGGCTCACATGGCCAAGCATCAGCATGATCCTAATGCGGCTCAACTCTGGCAATTCTTTCAGTCTGTAATAAATTGGATAGAATCTACATTCCGGCCAACCAAAGAGCGCAAGAAGATTATGAAGATTAAGGAGTGGGGTATGCTCTATAAAAAGTACAAGGATGTGGTCTTTGATAGTCAGAAGATAGATGATGAAGTTAAGAGGTTAATCCTTGATGATGATGTTACAAATAAGAAAGGCATATATCCGTACATCTTAACCGGCAAGGAGAGTTATTTGTCAATTCGTACTTTTACAGAGTCTCAGAAAATAGCTGCGTATGAACGCCAGAATGGTATTTGCGCTCATTGTGGCAACCATTTTGATTTGTCTCAAATGGAGGCAGACCACATCACTCCGTGGCATGCTGGCGGTAAAACCATTGCGGACAACTGCCAGATGCTATGCCGTGACTGCAATCGACGTAAGAGCGGAAAGTAAAGATCAAAAGAAATTAGATGAGTTGCGTTCTCAGCACTTGCGTACTCCGTACAATGAAAAAGACCGTATAGTTTTTTACACCGTATGAATTGCCTTACGAGCCCCGACCTCCCCATCGGCGGCTCGTTTTTCAGTTTATTTTGCCAGCAAGACGCATATTTCTCTCTATATTATTTTCTCCTCGTTTTAATGTAGGAATGTCTGCCGTGTTAACAGTCTGCTGTTCTCCATCAAGGGAGAATTCTATAGTAGATCCTGTAGGCCTGACTGTCATTGTTGTCTTTGCACCCATAATGAGGGGTAGGTTTACATCATCGTGGCCTGCAGGAAAACCGCAGAGAAGTGGAATATTGTAGTGGAGTATATATGAGCGTAACATTTCCTCGATACTCTTATAATCGAATTCAGTGCCGCAGTCAGGAAACTCACCAAGGATGATTCCGTTACAGTGGTTAAGCACACCGTTTAGGGCCAAAATATTGAACTGACGATCTATATTGCGCATACTCTCTCCAACCTCTTCCAAGAAAAGTATAATGCCCTCATGTAGTGTGGCGTCAGCCAATGAACCTACATTAGGTGCAATTGTGCAGAGGTTTCCACCTACAAGTGTGCCTTGCCCTATACCTTCAATGTTCTGTGGGTGGGCCGGTATTTCATATTTAGGGTATCTGCCCATTAAAATGTCACGAACAAGTGTACTTGTGGCATCTGTGCCTCCTTGTGCAAGAAATGAACTCATGGTGCCGTGAATACTCATAATTCCGCTGTTCTGCCATGCCCCATGCAGTGTGCATATATCGCTAAATCCTATAATCCATTTTTCTGAACGGCCTATTTCTCGTAAAGACAATTTGTCTATTAGTTGTATTGTGCCGTATCCACCGCGGTTGCATAGAATAGCCTTAATGGTAGGGTCTGAAAGTGCCCAATGTATGTCACTAAACCTTTCATCTGTTGTTCCTGCATATTTTTTTTCATAAATATTGCCGACATTCGGCCCTATTACAGGTTCAAGCCCCCAAGAACGTAGTACATCCGCTGCCTTGTTTACGTTCTCCATAGGTGTGTAGTATGACGGAGAAATAAGAGCAACTTTATCACCAGCCTTAAGATATTGTGGTTTACGACAGGTAAGAGGGCTGCTATCGCGGCGAGGCTCAGGCTCTATGCTTTTGTTACACGCTGTAAGTATGGATGTGGCTAATAAAGTTATGATGACAACTTTAATTGCGAAACTGATTTTTTTTGAACCGAACATATCGTATTTTATTTTTGTTTGGTTTCAAAAATACTCCTTTTTATATTCTGTATCTAATTTTTTATGTATTTTTGCGCCTTAGTATGAATGATATTTTTTACGTGAAACTAATTTGAAATTTGCAATTGTTTGCGGTCTAATAATATGAAAAAGAAAATTTACTTATCGCTGATTATGTCACTTTTGGCGTTATGCGCAGCTAACGCACAGTGGCGGCTTGGTGTGGAGGGCGGTGTGTCATTAAACTGGCACCTGCAGGATTTTGGTTACGCCTCCACCATGGACAACAAGGTTATGGCTGGCGGAACTGCCATGATTTCAACGCAGTACAACTTTACAGAGTGGGTAGGACTACGCGCAGACCTTGGCTGGGCGCAGCGTAACTACTCTTTGCAGAGAACTGCTGATTTTAATGGCACTGACGGCAACAGCCATCCTGCTATCTTCCGTTCAGACTATTCCCGTCACTACCTTATGTTCCCTGTTACCGCAAGTTTCTCATTTGGAGGTGAGAAGGTGCGCGGATATGTGGATTTGGGAGCGTTTGTGGGCGGCTGGCTTGGCGGCAGTATGCAAGATAGCGAGTACTATAATGGCAAGTTGACTGATGGTAGTGTAAATAAATATACGTATGAGTTTGATAACCGCCGTGATGTACGTGTGGATGCAGGTCTTGTGGGCAGAATAGGTATTATCTTTGATGTTTATGAGAACCTCTACATGAACGTGGAGATGGTGGACTACTGGGGTATGGTTAACTCACACAAGACAGGAAGCCAGTATGTGAAACAGAATGCGTATGATAACACCATGAGTTTCCAGATTGGTATAGGTTACACTTTTAAATGATTCCAACTATGAAGAAGATATATATTGCACTTACAGCCATGGCGCTGCTTACACTGACATCGTGTAAGGATAATATGACATCACTCAGTAACCCTGATAACCGTACGTTCATCAGAGAGGCCGATGGCAGTTTTGAAACTCAGTTCCAGGCTCTCTGGGAGGGTATAAACCAGAGCTATGTTTTCTGGGATGTTGACAAGACGGACTGGGACGCCCGCAGAGACGAGCTTATTGCTCTTGGCAGGGAGCTTGACGCACTTGGCAAATTAGGCAAACTGGATTTTAAGAGCAGTGTGATAGAGGAGAAGATAAGAAAGCCGTTTTTAGGGCTAATAGACCATCACATGGGTATAACGGTGATAAACCCTTACAGCCAGGCTGCGTTTGAGGATAAGGATGCCTATTACTTTATGCCGAGTGATAGTGAGGTGAAAAACCGTCCTTACTACACAGCACCCAAAAAGTTCACTGCATACCACAATGTTCTGAAAACGACTTTTGGCCTCAGGCTCACACAAGACATGTATGGAAAATATGTTGATCCTGAAACTAAAAAGGAGATATATCTAATATCCGCCCTTATAGACGGATGTGTTCCGTACCTTCACATGTCTGGCTATGATGTTGCCGTAATATTGGAGAATCAGACAGAAACCGAGGCGCAGAAAGTGCTTAACCCATTCTTTGAAAACATACGTGACCTGAAGAAGGCTGGCAAGCTTAAAGGTATTATTCTTGATAACAGGGATAACTCCGGAGGCGCACTGGCAGATATGAGATATGTGGTGGGGCTTTTTATTAATGAGGAAATGGATATGATGTACAACCGTACTAAGAACGGACTTGGAAAGTATGACTATTCAAACTGGGTAAGACAGTATATTGAGCCTAACCGTGATGATGCATGTTATGTGGGAGACCTTGGAAACATACCGTATGTTGTACTTCAGAATGTAAACTCCATTAGTATGGGAGAGATGTCAACAAACACAATCTCCCGTTTGGGCAGCGGAGTAACAATTGGCACAAGGACATACGGCGGACACGGCACTTTGATGGTTTCAAATACATACGAGCAGAACGGTTATAACGGCTCGTATAACCAGATTGACTACCAAGGCGGGCACAGTGTCTATACCACAAACACCATGAGCATGCTCTTTAACAAAAAAACAGATAAGTGGGAGGTTTTGGAGGGTATTGGACTCTATCCTGACATAGAATGTAAACTTGATGAGAAACAGTTTATACTTGGCACTGATAATCAGGTTGTTAGGGCTATGGATTACATTAAAAGCAAACAGTAGTTATGCGTATATTTAAGTTTACTTTTGCGGCGATGCTTGCCATGGCAGTGGCTCTGGCATCGTGTAAGAAGGATGATCCAGGGGGAGACAGTCACACTCCCATTAAGATGATGCTTGCTGACAGCTGTCATGTTAATATCAGTGGTATAACAAAGGCTAAGAGGTATTTCACATACAATGCCTATGGATTGCCAATAGAGACACGTCGTGTGAAGGCTGAGGGTGGCAGTTTTGTGAATGACACTCTTATAAAACGTGGGTTTGACAAACACCGTAATCTGCTTTTTGAGGAGCGTTACGTATGGAAAAATGACTTTTGGAACACATTGTCCAAGCGTGAATATACGTACAATGAGAATGACAGCGTAATGACATTGGTTACTTATAAAGGTAACGGCGATGTTAGCGGCTGGAGTGCAAGTGAAAAATATGAGTATGATTATGACAAGAGCGGAGTCCTGATTAAACACAACCAGTATGTGCACATGTCTGGTGACAAGTTCCAGCTGCGCTATTCACTAAAAGCGTCCCTTGATGCTGAAACAGACTTGTGCGCCTTTGCAACGGAATACTCCTATGGTAACAACGATGTTGAGACACCTTTAAAACGAACCGAATACACCCGTTATGATGACGGCAAGGTTAAGAGTGAAAACGTTTATGTATATAGGGATAACGTATGGGAGCCGTACTGCTTGAGTGAGTTTACGTATGATGCAAACGGAAACAAGACACAAGAGATAGGCTTCATATATAATAAAGGCACAAACAAATATGATAAAGATCTTGAGATCAGTTGCAGTTACACATCTGATAGCAAGCTTACCAAATATGAACGTAAGTGCAAGTTTGACGGGGAGAGTGCATGGACAGTGGCCTTGCTTGTGGAGCAGGATTATAATGCGGCAGGCAAGATTGTAAAGTATCACTATGAGGCTGTAGGTGGCAAGTTTAGAGACGATTTTATATCGAGTTTAGTTAAGTCTATAGATTGTACTTATAAGTATGATAACGCCGGCTGCCTTATAGAGGAGGCGTTTGATTACAATAGTGGATTTGATACAGGGTTTAATAAGGGTGTTAATGAGTACTTTAATAGCGAACACGTTTTTTAGTATCATCCTACAAATTATTCCCCTTGGCAGTGGGTTTATGGGTGGTGGCGCCTTTGGCGGCGGTGCCATGCAGGAGCCTGTGCATTGGCGTGACAGTGTGGCGTATAATACAGATGGCACAGTGTCTCTCATCATTACTGCCACTGTGGATGAAGGCTGGCATCTATACTCACAAAACCATAAGGGAACGGCTTTGCCTCTCGAAATAAAGGTGGATGGCAATGGCTGTTTCAAAATGACTGGAGACAGGTTCTCTGAGACTCCTGAGGCAGAGGAGCATTATGATGAAGTGTTTAAGGAGACAGAACTGTACCATAGCGGGGAGGTGTGTTACACCATGCCTGTAAAGGTGCTGTGTGACAGCCTGTTCTCTATTTCCGCTCATGCAGAAGGACAGGCTTGTATTGACGGCTCATGTGTGCCGGTGGAGTCAGATTTCAACTTTAATATAGACCCTGCCATGATAGTTCCGCTGGGCAGCTCTACGGAGAATACAGACACGTCGCTTTTATGGTTCTTCTTAATAGCATTTGGAGGCGGCTTGCTTGGCATCCTGACACCTTGCGTATTCCCAATGATACCAATGACAGTTTCATACTTTATGAAGCATGGCGGCAGAAAACAGGCCGTCTTCTATGGAATATCAATAGTGGGTATATACCTTGTGCTTGGGGTTCTGCTATCAGCAATATTCGGACAAGGGTTTGCTAATGATTTAAGCACCCATTGGCTGCCAAATGTGCTTTTTACTGTGATATTCATAGTGTTTGCAATATCACTGCTCGGCTATTTTGAAATATCACTGCCGTCAAGTTGGGTTAATTCATCAGCACGTAATGAGGAGCGTGCAGGCTATGTTGGCACTTTCTTTATGGCGCTGACCCTTGTACTTGTCTCTTTCTCATGCACTTTGCCGATAGCTGGAGCTGTTGCGTTAGGAGCGGCTGACGGCTCATTCCTCAAGCCGGTGGTGGGCATGCTTGGTTTCTCACTGGCGTTCGCTTTACCTTTCACGCTTTTTGCATTCTTTCCTGAGTGGTTGGGCAAACTGCCTAAATCAGGCAGCTGGATGGGTGCGTTAAAGGTTACACTTGCAATAGTGGAGCTTGCGTTTGCGTTCAAGTTCCTGAGCGTGGCAGACCAGGCCTATGACTGGGATATTCTGCCAAGACCTCTCTTCCTTGCTATATGGATTGCGTTATTCCTTGTGCTTGGGCTGTATTTCCTTGGAGTTATAAAATTCCCTGTAGATGGTGTTGAAAAGCCTAAGATGGGGTGGGTGCGTGGCACTATGGCTGTGGTATGCTTTGCTGTACTGGCGTATCTGCTTCCGGGAATGTGGGGTGCGCCGCTCAACGCCATATCGGGTTGGCTGCCGCCTATGAACACACATGGCTTTGTGTTTGGCAAGGCCAATGAGGCTATGGCTGAGAACCTTGCATGGCAAAAAAATGCAGTTATGGACTATGATGAGGCTATGGACTCATCTATGACGGCAGGTAAGCCCGTGCTGCTAATGTTTACTGGTCACGGATGCGTAAACTGCCGTAAAATGGAGCAGATGGTACTGGCAGACAGTGTGGTTTCAAAGCAGATGAAAAACTTCATTATATGCACTCTCTATGTGGATGACAAGGTCAGGAAACTGCCTGAGCCGTTTGTTACGGCTGAGGGAGAGTCTCTTTACATGCTCGGCGATAAGAACAAGTACATACAGAAGGCTATTTTTCATCAGAATGCACAGCCGTGCCACTACATAATAGACGGCGCATCGGGGAAGGTGTTAAAAGGCCCTGTGTTCTATACTACAGAAGTTGAGGATTATTTAGAGTTTTTAGTGTTCACACGTCATCCTGAGCTTTAGCGAAGGATCTCATAATCTTTGTGAGATGCTTCACTGCGTTCTGCATGACGATTATATGGAAAAATTTCAATTTTCAATTTTCAACTTTCAATTATATTTACTAATTTTGTAGTCTGTGAACTATATTAACATTACTTCATAAATTTTAAATTATGGTATCTTACAAAGAACTTGGCCTTGTAAACACAAAAGAGATGTTTAAGGGCGCTATTAAGGGCGGATACGCTATTCCTGCTTTCAACTTTAACAACATGGAGCAGATGCAGGCAATTATCCAAGCCTGTGCAGAGACAAAATCACCAGTTATTCTTCAGGTATCAAGCGGTGCACGTAAGTATGCTAACCAGACACTTCTACGCTACATGGCACAGGGTGCTGTTGAGTATGCTAAGGAGCTTGGTTGGGAAAATCCACAGATTTGCTTGCACCTTGATCACGGTAACAGCTTTGAGCTTTGCAAGAGCTGTGTTGACATGGGCTTCTCTTCTGTTATGATTGATGGTTCTGCTCTTCCATACGAGGAGAACATCGCTCTTACAAAGAAGGTTGTAGAGTACGCTCATAAGTATGATGTTACAGTAGAGGGTGAGCTTGGAGTCCTTGCAGGTGTTGAGGATGAGGTTTCTGCTGAGGCAAGCCACTATACACAGCCATCAGAGGTTATTGACTTTACAAAACGTACAGGTGTTGATTCACTTGCTATCTCTATAGGTACTTCACACGGTGCTAACAAGTTCACTCCTGAGCAGTGTACTCGTGACGCAAATGGTATTCTTGTACCACCTCCACTACGTTTTGACATTCTTAAAGAGATAGAGAAGCAGCTTCCTGGATTCCCAATCGTGCTTCACGGTTCATCTTCTGTTCCACAAGAGTATGTTAAGATTATCAATGAGAACGGTGGTAAGCTGAAGGATGCAGTAGGTATTCCTGAGGATCAGCTCCGTCAGGCAGCTAAGTCTGCTGTTTGCAAGATTAACATTGACTCTGACGGTCGTCTTGCTATGACAGCTGCTATACGTAAGTTCTTCAATGATGAGCCATCTAAGTTTGACCCACGTCAATATCTTGGCCCAGCTCGTGAGGAGCTTAAGAAACTTTACATGCATAAGGTTACTGATGTTTTAGGATCTGCCGGCAAAGCATAATAAATTTTATTCTTGTTGGTGATTTTGAACTTTGTTCTTCGGTCATTTACTCCAGTAAACTCCCTCATTCAAAGTCCAAACTCCCTCAACAATAATTAAAATTTCTATATAAGAGAGTGGTTAAATATTATTTTTGACCACTCTCTTTGTTTCAGTAAACTCCTTCGCTTAAAATCCAAGTTGACTCTTTTTTTTAATACACCTCATAAGTGTTGACATTTCTAATAATTTTTGTTAAATTTGTGAATTGATTATAGTGCATAGTTGTGCGCTTGTCAGTTTATAACCTTGAAAACCAATAAGATACTATTGAAAATTGGGCTTTTTGCACTCCTTCTTCTGAGTGCCGTAGGAGCTTGGGCTGCATCCAATGTGAATGGAAAGACTTTCTATTTGCAAACCGGGGTGTGGAATGCTGGCAATGCTTGGTTCCAGATGTATTGCTTCAAAGATGGTGGCTCTGCCAACTACTGGGTTACAATGAAGAATGTGTGCGGTGATTTATACGTGGGTACCGCACCCACAAGCGGTGATTACAATAGGGTTATTTTTGTGCGTAGGGCGCCTAATACTGCTGGTAATAACTGGAATAATGTTTGGAATCAGACAGCCAATCTTAACCCGTCTAACTCCAATAACAAATATGATATAACAGGATGGAGTTCAGGAACGTGGTACAATCACTCTCCTGCGTTGCCCCGTGGTACTTACATCTACTTTGACAACTCACAAACCAAGTGGTCTAAAGTTTGGATGTCTGAGGTTTGCGGTTGCAATAACAGGGACCGTAATGCTGATGACTATAAGCCTAAAGAGGATTGTTATTGGTATCAGATGGAGCAGTATTGCGGTAGTATATATCGTGTAAAACTGGCTCAAGACGCCTATTACGGTTCATTTTCATTTTTTGCAGGAGACCAAAGTGGCTATGACAATGTATATTCCACAAGCACAGTTCTTCATGTGGGTTTAGATGAGAATAACCCTATGGTTATACCTTGTGAAAGTACTTTTAACACCAGCAGGCAGACATACGTATGGAGTTGCAGCACAAAATCAGCTCCAGGTCCCAAGGCTGAGGCTGGAACCAGAATCTTCTTTAATAATTCAAAAACACAGTGGGATAACGTTTATATGTCAGAATCTTACGGCTGTAATGTTTACATGGGTATAGATTCATATTCTCCAAAGAAAGATGCCAATTGGTATAAGATGAAACAGTATTGCGGGGACATATATTACGTTGATTTAACAGCTCCTGCATGTACAGGTCTTTTCTCGTTCTTCAGCACTGATGAAAAGAATTTTAACGATGTTTATGCAACAGATTGCTTGTTGCATTATGGATATAATCCTCAGTATCCGGTGTTTAATCCTTATATCAGATCTGAATATAATGAAACCAGAAGAGGCTATGAATGGTCTGGAGACCTAAAGGCGTTACCTAACATTCTGAGCGCCCCGCTTTCATCTATTGAACTGTCAACCACAGTGACAAATCCAGTGCATCGTGGTACTACGGTTACACTCTCCACCTCTGATTTGAGTCAGTCTTGGATATGGTATCAATCCACGAGCGGCACCAGCTATAGCAGTACCACCGCTGGTGTGTCAGGTAGCAAAAATCAGAATATTACTGTCACACCAGTGATGTCCACGTATTACAAGATTAAAGACCCGTTGAATATATGTAGCGCCACTTACCGTGTAGAAATTGATATTGAATGTAACGGCGATAAAAAAACGCTGCTTGACCTGAATTTTGACACTAACGGTTCAGGTGCTGAGCTGTCATCATATCAGGCAAGGCGTGCGGTGGTAGCAGCCAACAGGGAGGCTGTAAATACTGCCATTTACGCATATTCTCCAGAGAATAAGGAGATTCTTGACGGCTTTTACGCCATACTCGCCAACCCATATTATGGTGGCAGAGGGTTGCAGAAAACAAGCACCTCTTGTCATACCACCAGTTGCCTTCAAACTGCCAGTACATTGCTTTCTGACCATGCTTGGTATAATGATATAAAAGACCACACCCACGGTGGCGCCTCCGATGGTCATATAGGTGGTATGCTTATGGCAAACTGCAAAGAAAAAGAGGAGGTGATATTTGAATATACCACGGAGAAACTTTGCGGACATAATCTTTTCATGACATTCTCCGCTTGGTTTGCAAATGCCACGGCACCTGACATCAGCGGCTCTGTGATACCTATAAACGCCCAAATCCGTATTATGAATGAGGCCAGGACAGAAGAGGTGGCGCATATAGATGTGGTAAATGTCAAACCCAATGCAGAGTGGGCAAAGGCCTGGAAGGAGGGGCGCTCGTCATTCTTCTCTGGCGATAATGACAAACTGGTTATCCAGATTGTGAACTACGGAGAATCAGGTACAGGTAATGATATTCTGATAGATGATATAAGATTCACAGCATGCGTGCCAAGGGTGGATGCAAAGCCTACTACCAATGTGGACTGCGGTGAGAATACCACTCTTGAAGTAGATCCGGACGGTATAGCGGAAATCTTTGATGGCACTCCATACTACTTGTGGCAGCGGTGGAACTATTCAAGTGGCACTTGGGTCTCTATTGCAGATGACCCGGACCCAGATACTGACGTGCATGGTGGAAGCGGCTGGGGTAAAACTATTTATACATTTGCAACGGAGGAGCACCCAGAAGGAGAGAAGCCTAAGTTTAGAGTTATTATGTCAAACGACCGTGCTGTGGCACATCAGGTTGGCGACGGTAATCCGCCAGACTGCGTTAACTTTGCTGTAACAGATGATATTATTGTTGATTGTACCTGCGTGCCTCAGACCATAGATAAAACATCAGGAAGCGCAGAACAGACCGTTTGTGAGGGAAACAGCATTGCAAGTGTAGTATATAAGTCAGGTGGTACGGCAAATAAAAACGCAGCCGCAAAAGGCCTCCCTGACGGCATCACAGCCACTAAGAGCGGAAAAAATCTGACTATTAGCGGTACTTTGCCAGTGATAGACAAGGACTCTACCTACATAATAAAAGTATTTGCAGAGGGCACAGCAGGCGTGTCATGCCCGTCAGATACACTTGAACTGGTGATAAACTCCAAGCGTAAGCCTTCACTCACGCTCAATGCTGGTGATTTGGCGAACCAATCTATATGTGAAAAAACCAACGATGCGGCAGTGGATGTGCTTAATGACTATTTAATAGAAGACATTCACTATATATGGGGCGGTTCAGCCACCGATGTCACCATAACCCAATCACCGGCACCTACCGCATCGCAGGCGGGAATTGATGTGGGGAAGACCCCTGCCGACAAAACCATAACCATTTCAGGTTCACCGGCAAGAACCACCACATACACGGTGCGTACAACAGGGCAGAATAGCGCATGTGCGGCAGCTGTAAAGACAGGAACAATAACAGTGAATGATGTTCCTTCCGAGCCGCCGCTTAAATACAGACAAATCCAATAAGAACAATAATAAATTAACAATAAAAAATTAAAGCTATGAAGAAGAATTTTTTACTAATTGCCACATTGGCAATGACCGTTACCACACAGATGTGGGCGGACGAGACATTGGGTAGCACTCAGACAGTGTGTCAGTCATCTGGTTTTATCTATGAGGTTAATCCTCTTACATCGGGGTACACAGTGGAATGGGATCTTTCAGGAGCTGGTACATCCGGTACGGACTACACCCTTACAGGGGCACTGACAGACCCGTCTATCCAAGTGGTTTGGAACACCATATCAGACGGACGTGTTATGAAATCACGTGAAATTTCAGGCGACGGTTGTATTGGCCCGTGGAAAACCACTACTGTAACCGTCAATGCAAAACCTGAAGTTGACGATGCCACTGCAACGCTTTGTTCTACCGGTCAGGGTAGTACCGATGGAGAGGGCACTGTTACAGACGATGTTTACAACATGGCTCTTGCCACCACCGATAAGAATGGCAAGACAGTTGACAAATGGGATATTGAGGTTTCTGTTCCATCTGGCGTAACCCGTACAGGAGCCACACTGCCTGTTACAGCCACCACAAATGAAAACTACATTAAGAATGATAAGTTTGAGAATTCAAGCACAACAGCAAACGCCACTGTAACATACACCGTTACACCTCATATTGGCGATTGCGTGGGTGACCCTTACACTATTACCATAACTGTGCTGCCAAAGGTTGCTGAGCCTACTGTAACCTACAGAAGTATCTAATAAATATAAGAAACTATAAATAACTAATTATTAATAATTTAAACAACAAAACACTATGAAAAAGAATTATTCTTTGATCGCCATGGTCATAGTGACTTTGGCACTTAGCTTAGGAGTCTCTAATGCTTACGCACAGGCCACTCAAGGTCTTTGTATCTCATCTTTCACGTATGAGATTGACCCGGCAACATCAGGTTCAACCTACAACTGGGGTATTGACAGCGGTACTTCAGGTACCGATTGGACAATATCTTCAATCACAGGTACAACAACAGAGGTTGACTGGAAGGTTGCAGGTACCTACAGCTTGTGGTCACAAGAGACAAATGAGTATGGTTGCGTTGGCCCAAAGGGCTATGTAACAGTAACAGTATCAGACCGTCCTGAAACACCTAATCTGGAGAACAGTATATGTTCCGCTACACAGGCTGGTGGTACAGTTGATGTTGTAGATCTTCAACTTGCATCTGGTTTCTCTAAGTATGTATTCAAAGGCTTAGTTAAGGGTGCAAACATAACAGCAGCAGCGGGTAATGCAGTACTTACTGCTGGTGATGAGGTTACAGACATTGACATCATCAAGAACGACGCCTATACAAATGCAGGAACAGCTGTTGAGGATGTAGTCTATACATTTGCTCCATACTCTGCAACTTGCGGCGACGTGGAAGGTGCTGAATTCACTGTAACAGTTCACGTATATCCAGAGGTTAAGGCTCCAACTATCAAGTTCTAAGTTAAGAGCTGGTTTAGCGTAGTTTATAGCACTGCTATGGGTTAGCTGTATGCTATGGGTATGTATAACCATACCTATATACATACGCGTAGAGTGTACCCAGAAGTGTGCAGTATAACTAATGCTATAGCCATAGCTGTAGCTATACCTATATGGTAACTGAATATATTTGATTGCGGAAATCAGACATAGTATTGCGGTCTGGTGGCTCGTTATAACCGGAGCCCTCTTACCAGCGCATATCCTTGCGGCAGACATCAGCCTTAAGGTAGGGGAGGAACACACCTTTAGTATGGATGGTCTCTCTCCAGGCACCGATGTTACCTATTACTGGAATGTGGATGGTGAAGATTTGCCAGACAACGAATCCTCCATAACTGCTATGTGGGAGGAGGCGGGCGAATATGTCATAACCGCATGGTATCAGGTAGGCGGGTGTACGTCGCCACAGGCATCCATTACGGTGGAGGTGATTGATGACGGTTCACTGCCAGACATCTATCCAGCCAAGTTCTTTACGCCAAATGGCGATGGCGTAAATGACACTTGGGAGATAGGTAACATAGAGTATTACCCCGATGCCCACATAGAGATATATGACCGCTACCATAAGTGCTTAATTAAGTACAGAGGCACCGATGTAGGCTGGGACGGCAACTATAACGGACACCAGATGCCTTCAACAGACTACTGGTATTACATACGAGACGGCAAACTTAAAGGCGGCGCACGAAGCGGACACTTTATCCTGAAACGTTAAAACGCGTATGAAACGTTAAAAATATCCGTCATTCTGAGCGAAGCGAAGAATCTCGTCAGATTTTTAATAAAATAGTATTACTTTTGCAGGCGCTAATCAAAAAGACTGGCGCCTGCATTGTGTATGTATATTAAGAACCTATTTTTAGTCATCCTGAACGCAGTGAAGTACCTCATAGCCATTATGAGGGGCTTGTTTATTTCTGCAACGTTGAAACAGATTCTTCGCTTTGCTCAGAATGACATACTTGCAGCACTTCTTGTCCCAATCTTATTAGTTTCCTGCACAGAACGTTATGATTTCAAGTTGCAGGAAACGGCGTCAAAACCCGTTATTATAGGCTATGTATGCACAGAGAAGGGGCAGTATGCCATTGACATAACCCGTACCCGTAGCTATTTTGATACAGGCAGTATGCGTGATGTGCCGCCTGCCAAAGTCTGGATAAACGGAGAGGAGCTGACGCCTGACAAGGAGCTAAAATCACGCTACGTAACCAGGCCTGACTTCCGTGCCGTAACAGGTGAGACCTACACCCTGCGAGTGGAGATGGACTTTAACGGTGACGGGCAGATAGAGGTTTACACAGCAGAAGCTGTGGCGCCAAAAAAAGTGTTCGCCTTTATGAAGCTGCAACCTCTTACAAATGAGGCAGACGGTCCGGCGCTTCCACTCACTACGCTTTTAGTGTTTCAAGACCCTAAGGGAGAAGATAATAACTACGGAGCGCACCTCTATATCTCCACAGCCAGAGACTCTAATGATACATACCATAAGTACCATATATCAAATACCCCCTCAAAATATGTCACAAATATGTTTAAGTCTGATGTGGCAGACGGGGAGCTTATCTTCTACCCAGCATACATGATAGGGCGAAAGCTGCTGTACAAGCCATTAGACACTCTTATGGTCTATCCGTTTGATACCATAGAGGTGGAGTTTAACTGCCATAGTAAGGAGTATTATGAGTTTATACGTCAGTGTGACGATGCAGCCAGCGGATCCAATCCTATGTTTATGACCCCTGCAGGCCCAGTTACAGGTAATGTAAGCGGTGGCGCCATAGGAGCATTTGGCGTTTACACAAACTCACGTAGCAAGGGTGTGGTGCCCTATAAAGAGGGAACTTGGAAAGATGAGGATTTGGAGAAGAGATTTGGAAAGAACTGGAGGGAAGTAATCAATGGAAAATTGAAAGTTGAGAATTGAGAATTGGGAATTACATACATCTGTATAATTACGTGCATTCACATAATGTACGTATATTAAGCATTATACTCCTAATAACTCTCAACTGTCAACTCTCAACTGTCAACTCCTTTGCTGCAGAGGCAGTTGAGGACGCCTCCATGGAAGGAGACCTTGATGAGGTGACAGTGCAAGGAGAGTCATCTATGAAGCGTCTTGATACGCCCACGCTTGGTTTTGAGACCATGACCATTCAGCAGATAAAGCGTCTTCCGTCAATGCTTGGAGAGGTGGATGTAATAAAGTCTATCCAGATGCTTCCTGGGGTGCAGTCAATGTCAGAAGGCTCGTCATCATTCAGTGTGCGAGGCGGTGCCCCAGACCAGAACCTTATACTGCTTGACGGCGCCACCATCTACAACGCATCCCACTTTTTAGGCTTTTTCAGCGTGTTTAACAATGATGTGATAGACAAGGCATCGTTGTATAAAGGCGATATGCCAGCCACAATGGGAGGCCGCCTGTCCTCCGTTTTGGAGATTGACACCAAAGATGGAAGTAATGACGGCTTTCACGGACAGGGTGGAATAGGGCTTATATCGTCAAGAATACTTCTTGAAGGACCTCTTGTTAAAGACAGGCTTACCGCATGGGTGGCAGGCAGGGTGTTTTATGCAGGAATGTTCCTGCCAGCCTTCAAGGGGCTTAACCCCACCTTGGGCAATACAGGCCTCACCTTCTACGATGTAAACGCCCGCCTCTCAGCCACACTCTCAAGCAAGCATCGCCTCTACATATCAGGGTATGCGGGGCAGGACTACATGGCCATAAATAATTTGGGTAAATTCTCATACGCAAACTATGCAGCCACTGCACGCTGGAGCGCAATAGTGAACTCCAAGTTCTATATTAACACCATATTCACCACGTCATTCTATAACTACCTTGGCGGCGGCTCCCTTAACGCCCTGTCAGGCGAGTGGCGCTCCCATATAGAGGATTACGGCCTGCGTCAGGAGTACTCATACAACCCAGACTCTCATAATCGCCTAAAAATGGGCTTCTCCACCTCTTACAAGTACATAAAGAGCGGCGATGCCCAGATGAGTCAGCAGGGCATAGATTCAAAATTAGCCATTAAAATACCGCCAACACGCTCTTTAGAATCGGCCGTATTCATATCAAACACGCAAAAATATGGTCCAGTGTCATTGACATACGGTTTGCGTGCATCGATGTTTAACAATATAGGCCCTCAGACAGAGATTGTGCTTGGAGACAACCATCAGAAGGTGGATTCAGTAGTATATGGCAAAGGACAGTTCTATCATACGTATTGGAACCTGGAGCCACGAGTGGGGGTTGCATGGGAGTTCTATGATGACATGTCGCTCAAAGCAAGCTACTCACGCACAGCGCAGTATATGCACCTTATTCAAAGCTCCACGGCAGGCTCACCGCTTGACGTTTGGAGAGCTTCAAATCCAAACCTGAAACCAGAGGTATGTGACCAAGTGTCAGCAGGTTATATTTGGAACTTCTATAAAGGACAGTTTCAGTTTAGCGTGGAGGGCTATTACAAGTGGCTGTATAACGTAGTTGATTTCAGAGACTACGCCAATATAATGCTCAATAAGGATATAGATGAGGATATTCTCAGCGGCAAAGGGCGCGCATTTGGCGTGGAACTTATGCTCCGTCGTGATGTGGGCAAACTGACAGGGTGGGTTAGTTACACCTACTCACGCTCGTTCCAGACTATAGCAGGCATAAACTCCGGCGTGGAGTACCGCTCCACAGCAGACCGTCCGCACAGCGTGAATATAGCGCTTAACTATAAGATAAACAAGTGGATAGATGTGTCCGCCACTTGGGTGTACGCTACAGGGCAGCCCTTTACCGCCCCCGATGCCAAGTATGAAGTGGATAGTTTTGGTGAGCCGGAGATGATACCTCTGTACTCAGGGCGTAACACATATCGTCTGCCAGATTATCACCGAATGGATTTGGCGGTGACATTTGATTTGAATAAGGGCGTAAAAAAGCGCTATAACCACAATATCAACGTGTCAATCTACAACGTATATTGCCGTCATAACGCTTGGATGATGAGTTTCAAGACAGACCCTCAGACTAGTACACAGTTTGCAGAACTGACCTATCTGTTTAGTATAGTTCCCTCAATTACCTATAATCTTTCTTTTTAGTTTAATCGGTTAATCGGTTATTCGTTTAATCGAATTATTTTTCTTTCGGTTCACCGCATCACCGTATCACCGCATCACCGTTATCCTAAGTAGCTCATGAGTAACTTGCTCTTGGAGTCTGTACGGAGTTTGCGTATGGCTTTCTCCTTAATCTGACGTACACGCTCTCGTGTAAGGTCACATTTGTCTCCAATCTCCTCAAGTGTCATTTCCTGACAGCCTATGCCAAAGAAACACTTGATAATCTCTTTCTCTCTCTCATTAAGTGTGTTAAGAGCTCTCTCTATCTCTTTTGAGAGAGATTCGTTTATAAGCTCCTTGTCAGCTACTGGGGAATCCTCGTTTGGAAGAACGTCAAGAAGACTGTTGTCCTCACCCTCTACAAACGGAGCATCTACTGATATATGACGTCCGGCAGCCTTTAATGAGTCTGCTATTTTGTCAACAGGTATGTCAAGCTCCTCAGAAAGCTCTTCTGGTGAAGGTCTGCGCTCATTCTCCTGCTCAAATTTGGCAAGAGCCTTGTTGATTCTGTTTATTGAGCCCACTTGGTTAAGCGGAAGTCTTACTATACGAGATTGCTCTGCAAGTGCTTGCAGAATAGACTGTCTAATCCACCATACGGCGTATGATATGAATTTGAAACCTCTTGTTTCATCAAAACGTTCAGCAGCCTTAATCAGTCCCAAATTACCCTCATTTATAAGGTCTGGCAGGCTTAGACCCTGGTTCTGGTACTGTTTTGCAACAGAAACCACAAAACGCAGGTTTGCCCTGGTAAGTTTTTCAAGAGCTATGCGGTCACCCTGCTTGATGCGCTGTGCAAGTTCAACCTCCTCCTCAACGCTAATAAGGTCTTCACGACCAATCTCTTGCAGGTATTTGTCAAGTGACGCACTCTCACGGTTGGTTATTGATTTTACAATCTTAAGCTGTCTCATACTGTATAGTTAGGCAAAATTGAGTGCAAAGATAGTAATAAAAAGTGATTCTAAAAATTTGTAGCCCAAAAATTTTTCCATAAATTTGCAAACTCTTTTCATAAACACAGCAGGATGGTCTGTTGCTTGCCTTTTTAGGCAAGAGGAAAGTCCGGGCAACATAGAGCATTATACTTCCTAACGGGAAGCTGTTGGTGACAGCAGGTTAGCGTAACAGAAAACAACCGCCGTAACTGGTAAGGGTGAAAAGGCGAGGTAAGAGCTCACCGCTCTCTTGGTGACAAGATGAGGCTGTACGTACTATATGTTGCAAGACCAAATATACCGACGCATGTAGGGCTGCTCGTCCGATGTCGGGGGGTAGGTTGCTTGAGGGTACTGGTGACAGTGCTCCTAGATAAATAACAGATAATACAGAACCCGGCTTACAATCCTGCTGTTTTTTAATTTAAGCTTGGCTTAAATTAAAAAACAGATCCTTGTTTTATAGGGCTTCTTCATGGCTCCACCATTCATCGCCTTGAGCGTAAGGATGTTAGGTCTCAACGCCTTTTTTGATAGTTGCATCCATACTCGCAATTGTAGTGAAAAAGAAGATTTCCTGAACAGTAAAAATCAAATTGGGTGTACTATTGATAAGCCTAAACTATTTATTATATTAAGAAACAGCCCTGCACTAGGTTCTACAGAACCAGTTTCAATACGTGATATATATGATTTTCTTGTGCCTACCTTTTCTGCAAGTTCTTGCTGAGTTATACCCTCTCTCTTCCTTGCTTCATGAATTATTGAGCCAACGCAATATGCGTATGCCTCACGTCTGAACTCTTCACGCTGTGCAGAGCCCACCTCGCCATATAAAGAGTTCAACACCTGATCAAAATCTCCTATGTTATTATCTTTTTTCTGCATAATATTCGTTTTTTAACGTTATTGCTTTTTCTATCTCGTTATTTGGTGTCTTCTGGGTTTTCTTTTGAAAACCATTAAATAGCATTACTACGTTACCCTCATCAAAAATGAAGAACGCCCTATAAATATTTCCTTCGTGTTGGGCACGTAACTCATAAATCCCTTCCCTAATGTGTTTTACAAAATTCTGATTTGGGCGTTGTTGTGTTTTTAGAACATCAATTACGTACGCCACTTTACGTTGTGCTCCGCTACTAAGTGATTGAAAGAAATCAATAAAATAGTGCTTGTAATACAGTACTCTCCGTTCCATGATGCAAAAATAGGGAAAAGTTTTCAGATTTGAAAACTTTTCCCTATAAAATTTGTGGAAATTCATTACATCACACTGCCTGCGACAATCCCTTCATCTCAAACGCACGCGAGAGGTGTCTCCCATACGGGTCTGTGACCCTATGGATCCTTCCCGCTATACCACTCCGCGGGTGGAGAGACCTCAAATAGTCAACCCCATTACACATTTAAAGCCATCATTTATGAACATTCTCAATAATCATAACCACTTAGCGATTCACTATCACAATTTGCAATAATAGCCTGCATACCAAACATACTATCATCAGATTCTTGGTAAGAGGCTCCTCCTGATTTGTAATTATACACAAGGACACACATCTCTGAATTAATTTGGCATTTACTTGATGCAATAAACATTTCATCACTTTTCAACGCATTTAAGAACTTATCGTAACCATTATTCTTACCCTTAATAGTATTCGCATCAATTACAGACATCAAATAATCAGGATTGAGCTCATTCACATTTACACTTTTATCAAACAGATACTCTTTTCTCCAGTAATAACCATAGTTTTGTGGATTTTCTTTGTATATATCTGTCAACATCTTTGTTGCCATTTTCTTAGCATTGTTTTCATACGATGCCATAAACCATAGCTCAACTATTTTTTTGCCAACAGTCACTAAAATGTAATTTCTCCTGATTTCAGCCTGTTCTCCATTGAAATCGTAGGTGCCTATTATTTTCACAAGCTTACAGATTCCCTCTTTACCATCTTCTATAAAACATCCATACGATATTAATCGACCATCTTCTGTATATAAGTCGTCTTCTATAACAAAACCGTCCTTCTCCATTCCAGCACGTACTTCATCCACATTACCACCGTAACAACTTTTTAACAAAGCATAAGTAGGATTTATGTAATCTGCGTTTTTAGGTTCGTTTTTACTTTTGTTACCACAACCTATAAGGCATGTCATAAGTAATGCCGTTGAAATTAGAATTAATGACTTCCTCATTGTTTCACTTTTAATCTTTTTCATAGTTTTTAATGTTTTGTTGCATTTATGCGAGCTTCGCTAAAAATCCTCTTCTATCTGTTTTTTGCTTATGATTTTTGAGGAAAGGACCTCGACAGTTTTCACATCAGAATAAACTTGTTTGATAATATCAATCATTCTGGATCTATTGGACTCGTCATCGATGATAATGTATTGTATATCATCAGGATTAAATCTCAAACAATACGATTTTGTCTTCTCACTCTCCGTTTTAAGTTCATCCTTGTTCATGGGATGCTTCTGAAGATTAATAAAACAAAGCTCCTTGTTTTTTACATTGGGAATATACCTCCATTCCCGTTCATCGTAGTAATAATTTTTTCCCCCTTCAGTCTTTTTTAGTAAGGAAAATAATCTATAGTGTGCAGGGATATTCCGTTCTTGAAGGGCATTTCTCAATTGATTAACAACATCTATTGACGTTTGATTAAGATACCACACAGGACAAATATCCTTTTGTTCCCGAACCCACTCACGCTTCATCCCAACACCAAAAGAGCCATACTTATAGATATGGTCGTTAATCTTGCTTAATGGGATATCCGTAAAACACACGATAGGCACAGCCCAACTGATATTCTTATCTTCCCCCCAACCGTCTTCTCTGCAATATCTTGGCCAAAAACCAATTTCCAGAATGCTCTTAATTGTACAAATGTCCTTTGTGAAATGAAATAATGTTTTTGCACTTATTGCCATATAAGCCTCATTTTAGTGTACAAACAATTAATATGTCATTTGCAAAGATAGCGACAAAACTAATCAATCATACGATAATACTGTTGAAGATATTTCACGTAAACGTGGGGATTTTTCACGGATGGTTGGGCTCTGCAGAAATGCTGGTGGATGCGTTATGATAATACATCTCAAAAAGATTCACTTGCAAAGCTTTGGATATTCTCCAGAGCATTTCACAGTCAATGCTTCTGCGTTTGAGTATGTCGCTAACATTGCTGCGGTCACAATTAATCTGCTTGGCAAGCCAAGTCTGCTTGCGTCCTTGGCGGTCTAACTCAGCCCTAATGATTTGCCCAATATGTGGAAGTTGGGGAGATGTGTCTTTCATAGTAATGATAGTAGTGGCATTACTATGTTCCGTGATGGAGGAATAAAAAAAGTGTGGGCCTTTTCTACCACGTTAACAGGAAGCATAGGAGAAACCTGATGAGCCTATAGAAAACCCCACACAAAAGTGGTAATATAGGCTCAATGGGTCTCATACTTGCTGAAACCGTGTGCTATTCCTCATCGTTGTAAGAAACAGTTTCCTATGCTTTTTCTTTAACGTGAAATATAGTTAATGCGAATATGTTTGTTTTACGCTATTTCTGAAATTATGATATTATGTTTAAGTTATATTAACTGTCAACTGTCAATTTACTCACATCTTGTCATTCTCTTGGTAACCTTTATGAACGCCCACCCTGCCTTAATGGTCATGGTGTCGCCCTTAACGGTAATGTAGCCTGAATTCTTGACAGCAAGCCCCCATGACGGGTCATACGCCCAATCCATTTTGTAGCGGTTTTTTTCCGGCTCGTATGTTACGGTCATAACATCGGCGCCCACCACAGTCTGCTGACGTTTGGACTTGTCAGGGTTCTTTTTGTCTTTAAGCGGAGAACCGTCTTTCTCCTTATCTTTGGCGAGCCATACACACTTGGCCTTATAGACACCGTCACCGGCACTAACGTACTCTGTCTTTCCGTTTCCTTCATCATCAAGCCATACACCCACGATGTCATCGCCGCCGGCATATAGAGCCAAAGCGCTGCAAACCAATAAAAATAGAAGTGATAAACCTTTTTTCATAACCATTTGACCAAATTTTTCTTTTATGGTTTAACCCATAAATTTCCAAACGTTTTGCAAAAATAACAAAAAAGATTTAACTTTGCACGCAAATTTAAAGTTTTAACATTTCAAATAAAAATGAGTCAATTATCACCACGTCTTGCCGCCCTTTCTGAATCAGAAACTCTGGCAATGTCACAGAAGAGTAACGAACTTAAGGCCCAAGGTTTTGACATTGTGAACCTTAGTGTTGGAGAACCTGATTTCTACACCCCTAAGCATATAAAAGAGGCTGCCAAACAGGCTGTTGATAACAACTTCTCATTCTACTCTCCAGTTCCAGGCTATATGCCGCTGCGCCAAGCTATTGCAAAAAAGCTTAAAGTGGAGAACAATCTTGACTACGATGCCACACAGATTCTCTGTTCTAACGGAGCCAAGCAGTCTGTATGCAATGTGGTAATGTCAATTGTAGGCCCTGGCGATGAGGTTATAATACCAGCCCCATACTGGGTTAGCTACGCAGAGATGGTGAAACTTGCTGACGGTACTAACGTAATAGTGAAGACTGGCATTGAGCAGGACTTTAAGATGACAGCGGCACAGCTTGAGGCTGCCATAACACCTAAAACCAAGGCGCTTATACTCTGCTCCCCTTCAAACCCTACCGGTAGCGTATATTCTAAGAGCGAACTTAAGGCGCTGGCCGACGTTATAGCCAAGCACCCTAATATATACGTCATCTCAGATGAAATTTACGAGCACATTAACTATGTGGGCGCTCATGAGAGCATTGCACAGTTCTCTGAGATTAAAGACCGTGTGGTTATAGTGAACGGAGTTTCAAAGGGTTATGCCATGACAGGCTGGCGTATTGGCTGGATAGCCGCTCCACTTTGGATTACTAAAGCTTGCAACAAACTGCAGGGTCAATACACTTCAGGTCCATGCTCCATAGCACAAAAGGCCGCCGAGGCCGCATACACAGGTCCGCAGGAGTGTGTTGAGGAGATGCGTCAGGCGTTTGAGCGTCGCAGAAACCTCATATACAATCTTATGAGCGATATACCTGGACTACAGGTGAACAAACCTCAGGGTGCTTTCTATGTGTTCCCTAAGTGCAGTTCTCTGTTTGGCAAAAAGACCCCCAAGGGCGATGTCATAAACAGTGCTGCTGATCTTGCCATGTACCTGCTTACAGAGGGCCATGTGGCTTGCGTGGGAGGTGGCGCATTTGGTGCTCCAGAGTACATAAGAATGTCATACGCCACATCTGATGAGAACATCAAGAAGGCGGCTCAAAGAATTAAAGAGGCAATAGAAAAGCTTAAATAATATATGAAATTAAGGTCTGCATTTATTCTGGTTCTGATTGCACTGATGGCTGCATCGTGCAATGTTACAGACCCATTTGTTAAAACAAAGCTTAACGGCATTTGGGTTTTAACCAGAAACAATGACCAGAATGTGGCCACTGAGAAGCGCAATGTGTTCTACCTTGCAGCAAAAGACAATGCTGTCCTCTGCAACAAAGATGACAAGAACGTATGGCAGGAGCAGGATGTAAAGTGGAAATTTGAAGGTATTACGCTTACAGTGGGCAGTGCTCTCACAGCAGATCTTAACGTAGTTAATGACACTATGCTCTTTCTCACCTCCAGTGTGGGGTCACTGCAATACAACCGCATAACGCAGAGCAAGAAACCATACTTGGGCACATGGGAGATTATAAATGACACAGACACCAAAAACATAGGTACGGTACGCCTCATATTTACAGAGGATGGCAAGTATGAATACCAGACACTTGTAGATGGACAATGGAGCTCCACTGGCGTAAAAAGCGGAGAATGGTACATTTATGATATTTTCCTCGCCCTCAACTCAGCAGAAAGCACAGGCACTGTAGCTGAGCTTTGGGACTCGTCACTTGCCACCATAGGCACAGACAAAGTCTGGCTCCAGAATGCCACAGATGCTTCTGGAAACATCATCCGCTCAAGAACCTTAAAGTTTATTCAATAATATAACTGTGGTTTTTATAGCATCCCCTTAGTGCTTGGTAAATTGTAATTATACACATCGCGGCGTATAGCCATCTTAAGTGATTTGGCAAAGGCCTTGAAAATTCCCTCAATTTTGTGATGCTCGTTTGTGCCCTCAGCTTTTATGTTGAGGTTCATTCGGGCGTTGTCACTCAGTGACTTAAAGAAGTGAAGGAACATCTCTGTGGGAGTGTCTCCAATCATCTCACGCTTAAACTCGGCATCCCATACAAGCCAGGGACGGCCACCAAAATCAAGAGCCACGCTACACAGACAGTCATCCATAGGCAGGCAGAAGCCGTAACGCTCTATGCCACGCTTGCTGCCAAGAGCCTGAAGCAGAGCCTCTCCAAGGGCTATGGCGGTGTCTTCCATGGTGTGGTGCTCATCCACGTTCAAATCTCCCTTTACCTTTATTGTCAAATCTATGCCTGAGTGCTTGCCTATCTGGTCAAGCATGTGGTCAAAGAATCCTAAGCCAGTGGAAATTTCTGTCTTGCCGCTGCCGTCAAGGTTCAGCTCCACGTAAATGTCGGTCTCCTTGGTCTTGCGGCTCACGGTGGCGGTACGCTCTCCGGCAAATATACACTCAGCCACCTTGTCCCATGTGGGGAACTGCTCAGAGCCTATAACAATTGCTTTACAGCCAAGATTAGCAGCCAGTTCAGCATCGGTGGAGCGGTCTCCTATAACATAACTGTTAGCAAGGTCATACTCTCCGCTCATATACTTGGTAAGCAGACCAGTGCCAGGCTTGCGGGTAGGCAGATTGTCGGACTTAAAGGATTTGTCAATCAGTACATCATCAAACTCTATGCCCTCACCTTTGAAAACCTCTAACATCTTGCCTTGCACGGTGTCAAAAACCTCCTGAGGGTAGGCAGGTGTGCCAAGGCCGTCCTGATTAGAGACTATAACAAACTCAAAATCAGTTTTCTTACGCAGAAAATAGAGGTTTCTTATAACCCCAGGCAGGAACTCAAGTTCATCAAGTGAGTTGACCTGCTCGGTAACGGGAGGCTCCACTATAAGGGTGCCGTCACGGTCTATGAATAGCGCACGTTTCATCTACTGGATATTTGCTAAGAGTTGGTTGTTTTCTGTCTGGCTGCCAATGGTTATACGCAGACAGCCTTCGCACAGCTGAACTGTGGTCCTGTTACGCACAATAACACCGCTCTCCACTAACTTCTTATATCGGGCGTTGGCGTCATCAACCTTGACAAGCAGGAAGTTGGCCTCTGAGGGATACACAGTCTCCACGCAGTCAAGTTTTTGCAGCTCCTCTGCCATGCGGCTACGCTCTGCAAGAATCTCCTTCACTTGGGCTTTCATATCATCTATGTGGTCAAGCCTCTCACTCACAAACTGTTGAGTAAGCAGGTTTATATTATAAGGGTACTTGACCTTATTAAACAGCTCTATGATGGCTGGCGATGCAAAGGCCATTCCGCAGCGTACAGATGCCATGCCCCATGCCTTGGAGAATGTCTGCAGCACTATAAGGTTAGGGAACTGGTTCAGCGTCTTAAGCCATGAGTCCTGACTTGAGAAATCAACGTAAGCCTCATCTATAACCACTATTCCTGGAAAGTTGTAGCACATGAACGCCATCTTGTTGCGTGTGAGCAGGTTTCCGGTAGGGTTGTTTGGTGAGCAGAACCACATAACCTTGGTGTGCTCATCCACAGCTGTGATGGTGTTACGTCCGTTAATGTCAAATTTTTCATCAAGCTGTATGCGCCTGTATTCCACATTGTTGACATCGGCGCACACCCCATACATGCCGTAAGTGGGCTCAATAGCCACCACGTTATCCACACCAGGCTCGCAGAATATGCGGTATATGAGGTCAATAGGCTCATCGCTGCCGTTACCAAGCATAATCTGGTTAGCAGGCACACCCTTAATCTTTGAAATCTTCTCTTTAAGGGCGGTTTGGCGAGGGTCAGGGTAGCGGTTGTATGGTGCGCCGTAAGGGTTCTCATTTGCGTCAAGGTACGCCGATGCCTCCCCCTTAAACTCATCACGAGCGCATGAGTATGGTTTAAGCTCCCAAATATTCTTACGTACTAAATCTTTTAATGGTTTCATTGTTTCTCCTCCTCGTCTTTATTAGCTTCTTTCTCATATACTTTGAACTGGAAAGTGTATGTCACAGGGTTGAACTCCCCGCTAAAAGATGAGTCATTCTTCACCTGCAGCTGGAGTGTCACTGTCTTGTCATCTGAGTTAGGGCTCTTTTTGGGTATTATATACATTGGGCTTATAACCAATGCCGTTCCTGCACCAAGCGCTTTGAACACATAAACGCCCCTTGACTTGTCTGACGCAGCGGTGTTACATAGTTCCACAAATTCTGTAGCAGAAAAAACAGAGTCCTTCAGAAAAGAGCGGTCTGTAATAACATTAAAGTTTGTGAGGCTGTTGAAGTAAGGGTTCAGCATAAGCGGAATCTTTACTGTGTCACCCACGTGTATGATGTTGCCCTCCATGGGGGCGTTGTTCACAGTTACAGTTCCAAATGATATTGAGGGGCTATGCTCGGTTTTTTTATTACACGATGCCAGAATAGTCATGGCTGACACAGCAACTAATATGAGAACCTTTTTCATAGTTAAAAGATTATTATAAAGCGCAAAAATAGTGAATTTTTGTTATAAAAGAAGTAACTTTGCACCCGAAATGCAAAAAATTAGTCCTAAAGTTTTCTTGTTTGATATGGATGGAGTTATTTTTGACTCCATGCCTGCACACGCCCGCTCTTGGCATTTAGCATTTAAGGATGAGGGAATTGAGTTCTCTGAGTATGCTGTTTATCTGCAAGAGGGTGCCACAGGCTCAAAGACTGTGAATGATGTTTTTATGGCGCAGAAGGGTAGGGTGGCCACTCAGGAGGAGATAGATAGAATCTATGCTCGTAAGTGCAGTTATTTTGAGAAGTGCGGAGAGCCTAAGCCTATGCCAGTCATGGACAAGGTGCTTAACCTGCTTCTTGCAAACGGGAAAACCATAGGCCTTGTCACAGGCTCTGGCCAGAAGAGTCTGTTTACTACGCTAAACAAGTACTACCCAGGGATTTTCATACCAGAAAGAATGGTTACTGCATTTGATGTGAAAAAAGGCAAGCCAGACCCAGAACCATACCTTATGGGATTGCAGAAGTGTGGTGTCTCCGCTGGTGAGGCGGTGGTGGTGGAGAACGCTCCCATGGGCGTACAGGCAGCCAAAGCCGCAGGCATATTCACTATTGCAGTAAACACTGGCATTCTTGACAGGCAGTGTCTCATAGATGCTGGCGCCGATGTGGTCTTAGACTCCGTATCTGCACTTCTTGAGTACCTCTCTGAATCTTTATAACTGGGGTTGAAAAACTCCGCCCCACCATAGTGAAGTGGTGAGCCGCAGGTAATTTTAGATGATGGAGATTGAAACTCTTTTTCCCAATCCTCTAAAAATGCGAAACAGGGTTGACAGTTGTAAATCAGAATATCCGTTTTCTATTTTTGAGATGTAGCTCTTTTTTGTGCCTATCTTTGTTGCTAGTTGTTCTTGTGTAAGTCCAGCCAATCTTCTTTGCTCCTTTAAGCATTCCGCTAAACAAAATGCCTCGGCTTCAATGTCGAATTTATCTCTTTCTGCAGTCCCTTTTTTGCCGTATTCAGCATCAAGCAACTCCTCAAAATCACTACATGCCATTATGGCATCATTTTTTTCTTTGTTCATTGATGTGCCCCCTTCTCTTTTATGTATTCGTTCAGTCCATACAGCAAAAAATTCTATAGATATTACTATTGAATTCGACTCGTATTTCATAAAGTCCATCAGTTCCTTCTATTGACTTAAAGAACTTTATTGGTATTATTGGTTGAGACTCTACTATGTAGAATACGTAGTTTATTTTCTTACGTACATCGTTTGATTGAGTAATATAGAAATCCTTAAAGTAGGACTTATAAAATTTTATAGTACGGTACTTGGCCATTCCCCTATTATGTTTGCAAAGTTAATCAATTAGTTAACCCGTGTCAAGAGCTTTTACATTGTTTTTGCAAAAATATAATCAAAAATCCAAATGTAAAAATCACCCCGATGTACCAAATTCCGCTTCAAATGTTAAAAACCTCTTAAATTGCAACTGGCAGTTACAGTAATTAAACCAAAAGTTAATGTTTTGATGTTAAATTAGTTAACATAAAAAATCTTAAAATTTAAAACACTCCGCCCCACCATATATAATGGCGGGGCGGAAGAGTATTAGTATCGCAATATTAAGTTATCATGGATTAACTGGACCTGTTTGTCCTCCTCCTTGTGGAAGACTTACTGCGATAGGAGATTCACACTCCATTTCCATACGCTCCATCTTAGGAGCTTCATAATTCGTTTTTTTCATTTCCTTACCTTATTATTTTACAATCTTGGCGGCAGTGTTGCCTACACGCACTACATAGACACCGCTTGCAAGGTTGCTTATTGATACGGCCTGTACAGCCTCGCCGCTGGCCTTTGCACTTGCAACCTTAACACCGCTCAAGTTAATAATCTCAATGTCAGCCTCTGCTACGTTACCCTCTACAAACAAGCTGCCGTTTGCGCTCCAAATCTTAACAGCGTCTGCATTAGCCTCCTCGGCTGATACCTCACCCTCTCCAAGGACAAAACGCTTGATTGTTGAGTTGGCGTCAGCAGTAAATGTGTATGTCTTGTCTGAGCCAACCTCAACCTCTGCGCCAGAAGCCAAATCTGTAAGTTTGAATGCCTTGCCTGCAAGGTGCTCAAAGCTTAGAGTATATCGAGTTGCAGATTTTGTTACAATCTCAATCTCCTTGCCATCAAGACTGTTAGTTCCTATTGCCGCAAGATTTTTTGTACCCTGCTTAACATAGATTTGTATCATGTCTGTAGCAAATTGCTCAGCGTCATAATTTGGATCCATGTCATCAGAAAGGTCGTCTTTCTCAATAATCTGCAAGCTGGCAGTCTCTATGCCGTCAGACAGTTTTATTATACCACCGTTTATCTCAGTTGCAATAGCGTCTCTTACGGTTCCCATTCCACCGTAAGGAACGGTCAGCTGAATCTCATTAGCTGTAACATTCTTAATAAAGAACGCCTGCATAGGAGAGAATCCTGGATCTGGCTTGAGGATAAATGAACCTGAGTTGTAAAGTGTGAATCCTACCTTCCCGCTATCTTCCATACCATATACCCATACTGTTCCGTCTGTTTCACCTTCTGGTAACTGATTAATGAAGCCTGCAATTGAAACATAGTCAGTGTAGCTGTTTGCTATACATGAATAATTGTTAGGAGCAAGGACAAAATCTGCGTCTGAACCGCCTACAAGACGTCCAGTAAATGTAAGCTTAGAACCTGGAGCCTCCATGTTAGTTGAAGAGTTGTAACCTGTCCAAGGTGAGTTTACATACTCCTGAGCGGCGTACTTCCAGCCTGTCTTCAAATCCCACACATTGAACATATATGGAGCGCTCTTTTCTATAGCATCAGGAGCACCTACTGTAGGTATTCCTATGTGCTGCCATACATTGACACCATCCTCCTTGTGTGCATACATGTAGAGTTCAACCTTTCCGTATGGATTGAGATTAGAGGTGGTCTCATCAAATCTTAATATTGCACAGCCGTTATCCTTATCTGCCTGGAGTACTAACTGGTTGTTCGCGTAGTTAACAATACCATACTCACCAACTATCAGTTTTGCACCAGCCTCAACAGTAACCTTTGATGTTGAGTTTACGCCAGTACCAATTACAAGACCTTTTACTGTGTATGTCACACCTGTCTTGATTACCAAGCCATCATTGTCAGCAACTGTAACAACATCATCTACGCTGGTGTCCTCTGTAATCTCTGTGATTGTACCTGTAGGATATAGATCGTCAACCACAATTATGTATGGGAACTCATTTTTATCAGCGTCTGTATTGAACGCAACTTTGTATCCGTCTGCAACAGTTGTAGGTGCGTATGCGTACTTACCGCCAACTATTGAATTATCTGCCCAATGTGTAGGTGTTGACTGTCCAAAGTTCTCTGATGTAACTATCGTACCCTTTGAACCTTTGAACTTACCATCCAAAATCTGCATGCTTAATGTTTGTGACTCCTCACGGTCTGTAAGAACCTCTTGGATTGCAAAGCCGTTCTCAGATGTTATAGTAGCATCGGTTACTATCAACTGCATATTGCCGGCATAGCCGTTTTTAGAGTCAAATACAATTGCATCACCTGTGCCATGGAAACCATTACCGTATGGTTGAGCCTCTGCATACTCTCCGCATGCTGCAATAGTAGCACCCTCTATATTGATAGTACCGGATTTTGCGTAAATAGGTGTACCTGCATTAAGTGTTGCGGCGCCAATGTTCCATATACCGTAACCTGCGGCATAAATATCCGCACCTACACTGCTACAATTCAAAATGGCTTCATCGTTTATATTAATGACTGGAACGTTGCCTGTAACTTGGTTAACGTTTCCGTTAATTGTAATACCTCGCTTAGCGTTGATGGCTCCATTTATATTAACTACCACTCCGTATGCCTTTGAAGCGTCGTCATTCCCAAAAATGCCAATTCCCCATCCGTTTGGTGCATTAACAGTCACATCCTTTCCTATTGTTAAATTGGAGTAATTGGCCACGTCCTCTACCGAACCGTAAAGTACAATAGCAACACCCTCTGTACTAGATTGAATTATACTTTTGCCAGTAACGTTTAACTCGCCATTTTCCACCTCGACAACACCTGCACTATTGGATGCAATTTCTGCATTGTCAATGTTGACAGATCCAATATTATCAAGAATTAAGTGCCCTGTTCCTGATAACTTACAGTTAGAGATGTTAAGAGTTGTAGCACTGTTTGAACCAACGTTTATAATTCCCCATTTAGCATTAATTATCAGTTCTCCATTATGTTGCGAATCACTATCTTCAATGCTAAGTCCATCCTCATTGATGAAACAATATTCGTTTTGGGTAAAATTCCAAGTTAATTTTTTCCCGTTTAAGTCTAATGTTTTTGCACCCCACGGATAAACGTATGTACCTGCATTGTACTCACAATCTGCTAAAAGCGTAAGCGTAGTTTTCCCTGACGCCTTCCATGCTGAAATTGCAGCATCAATGGTTTCAAATTCTTCGCCGTCAACCGTGGCAACAGTTGCAGCCCACAGCGTACTACTACCTAACAGCAGCAACGCCGACGTTAAAAATAAGTAAATTTTTCTCATAATTTTTTTGTTTTTTGCAGGCATTGCCATTAGGCAGTCCTGCTGGTTAATAATGTATTTTGTTAATTGTATTTTACAATTTAATTAGTTAATACTGTGAATTTTAACGGGCGTTTAAATTCGGCCAATCTCAGGGTGTCAAATCCATCAATCCATAGTGTTAAATAATCCTAAAAGTTGAATTTTTGTTTGATTTCTATGGTTTTTTATGCCGCTAAATGCCAGTTTTAACGTTTGGCTACTACTACTACGCCACAGAGCTGTTAACCCTTTGTTTGCCGCTATAACGTTGTATCACTGAATCTTAGCGTAGTATAAAGTCTTACCCTCACACCTTTTATATGGGCAAATATAGTAAATATTTTACAATGAAACAAATTTGTAACATTTTTGATGAGGCGGAAGAGTCAAGTGGCAAGTGCAAAGGCCAGCGGCGAGGCTGTACAGGACGTATCAATAAGCAACCTTGCAAGCGGTGTCTATGTAGTGCGTGTAGGCAACACAGTCGCCAAGATTGTAAAGTAATAAGGTAAGGAAATGAAAAAAGTAAATTATGAAGCTCCTAAAATGGAGCGTATGGGAATGGAAGCAGAATGTGCTATCATGGCAGGAAGCGGCGGCTACAGTCCGTTGGTTCCAGGAGGAACAAACCATGATGAATAAGCACACAGAGTTTCTGTAGATGTATCCCGCCCCGCCATCATATATGGTAGGGCGGAATGTTTTAAAATTTAAGTTTTTTTATGTTAACTGATTTAACATCAAAATATTAACTTTTGATTTAATTTTTGTAACTGGCGGTTACAATTTAAGAGGTTTTTAACATTTGAAGCGGGAATTGGTACATCGGGGTGATTTTTACATTTGGATTTTTGATTATATTTTTGCAAAAAAAAATCAAAGGTAACCAGCAAAACTATGCAAAAGATTAGCAACTTTGCAGTGTGCTGTCAAATGTGCAGCTTATGAAATTAACCAAGCAAGAAAAAGACCTTATTGAGGCAATACTATTTTACAAAAAAATTAGAAAAAGAGAATAGGTTATTTACAGATTACATTCTCTATCTGAGAGGTTATATTGAAAATGTATTAGAAAGTTAAATTTTTAACATGGAAACAGTTATAGCAAAAAGACAGACATCTGTGCGTCAAATTTTGGAACCGATAATTCTTAATATTAGTTGGGCGGAAATATCTCGTGATTATTTTGGTAAGTCAAGGTCTTGGCTGTACCAGAAGTTCACAGGTTTTGACGGCCATTCAAGCACTGATTTTACAGATAAAGAACGACAGATAATGAAAGAATTGTAATACCATACACTCACACAGAGGCTCTTCTCGAATGTATTAGAGATACTGTCACTGATGGTAAAGGGATGGGATTTACACACTAATAAGGAATTAGATCCTAATGAAGTTGTGGCTTATAGAACAGATTGTGTGTCAGAATATAATGATATGTTTATAGACGATTCAAATTTGAATAACTTATGGTGAGGTTTAGTTTTGCTAATTTTGGGAAAGACCTTGGCACAAGGCAGCTTGGCGTCAAGGCAAGGAATGCTCTTATGCCTTTGTTGTCAAAAGACGAACGTGTTGTTCTGGATTTTACTGGAGTGAATGTGGTTTCCAATTCATTTGCCGATGAATGCATTGCAAAACTTTTAATGGAGATGTCTTTGGATGAGTTAAAAAGTAAGACCACTTTCACTGGTCTAAATAAGATTGCAGAAGCATGTGTGCTTACTGCGTTACAGAGACGCTACATGGTGATAAAGCGACAGTCATAAATTTCGAATAAATAATTAAAAGATTCCCCCGCCCCGCCATCATGTATGACGGGGCGGAGTGTTTTAAAATTTAAGATTTTTTATGTTAACTGACTTAACATCAAAACATTAACTTTTGGTTTAATTACTGTAACTGCCAGTTGCAATTTAAGACAAATTTAACATTTGAGGCGCATTTTGGCTCATCAGGGTGATTTTTTTATTTGGCACATACCTTTTATCTTTGCCACGAACAACATAACACAACATCGAAGTCTTTTAACAGGTTCACAGGAATTACACTGTGATAATTATGATTCACCGAATATAATTTTGTAATTAATAATTTATTACATAACTTTACACCCTGAAAAAATGAGAGTAATCGCAAGAAGAACACTCATTGAGTTTTACACGCAAAACACGCAGTCAACGGAGGCTCTTGAAGTCAGACCGTCATTTGTTTATATCAGATTTATAGGCACGCATAGTGACTATGACAGAATTAAGGACATAGAAAACATATAACCATGGCACAGATAAAAACAGAAGAAGCGTACAACGCTACATTAAAAAGGATAGAGGAGCTTGAAAAAACGGTAGATGACAACACTCCAAATAATACTCCTGAATATCTGGAGCTTGACATGCTTTGTGATTTGATTGAAGAGTATGAGGCTATACACTATCCTATTGGGAAACCTTCACTGGTTGACACCATAAAGTTACGTATGTATGAGCTTGGGCTAAACCAGAAAAGTGTGGCGGCAATGCTTGGTATAAGCGCACCACGCCTGAGTGAGATAATGACAGGCAAAGCAGAACCGTCACTGTCTATAGCACGAGCACTGTATCAGAAACTCAACATCTCCGCTGATGTGATTTTAGGGTAAATCATAAATTTTCTGCGGCTCACCACTTCACTATGACGGGGCGGAGTGTTTTATACTCTTTTACAGATGCCTGTTTGTTTTTGAATTTTTATTTTGTATTTTTGCAGTTACAAATGTTTGGAGTCTGTTATGCCATTGCCATTCAAAAAATACCCTATAGGCATCTACACTTTTGAGGAGATTGTAGGCGATAATTATCTATACGTGGATAAAACCGCTCATGTGTATAATATCACGCACAATTTCAAGTATGTTTTTCTAAGCCGTCCGCGCAGGTTTGGGAAGAGCCTTCTTGTGAATACACTGCAATGCTACTTTGAGGCTCGCAAAGAGCTGTTTGAGGGGAAGGCGCTTGCACAGATGGAGACAGAGTGGATTAAGCACCCTGTGCTCAGGTTTGATATGAGCAGCCTGAAAAACAAGAAGGTGGAATATGTAGAGAGCGGACTTGACACTCTACTGCTTAGATATGAAAAGGAGTATGGCATAGAGAACCCCAGAAAAACTTTTGGAGACAGGTTGCAAGCCCTTATAAATGCAGCCGTGGAACAAACCGGCCAGAAGGTGGTTCTGCTTATAGACGAGTATGACTCCCCAATGCTTGAGGTGTTCCATGACAAGGAGAAGCTCTCCGAGGTGCGCAGCATACTAACAAACTTTTACGGGCCAATCAAGATATGCGACGCACAGCTTAGGTTTGGATTTATTACAGGCATCACCAAGTTCAGCCAGATGGGCATATTCTCAGGCATAAACAATCTTATGGATATTAGCATGCTTGATGAGTATTCAGATATATGCGGCATATCAAAAGAGGAGCTGTTAACACAGTGTAAGCCTGACATTGAGTCTATGGCAGAGAGAATGCAATATTCAAACTATGATATGGTCAATAAGCTTACAGAAAGTTATGACGGTTACCATTTCTCCGAGAATTCAAAAGACATATTTAATCCATATAGCTTAATTAAAGCTTTTGCAACAAACAAATTAGGACAATATTGGTTTGATAGCGGAACACCCACTTTCCTGTTTGAACAATTAAGGCACTTCAAAACCAGACTTGCGGATTTGGACGGTCAGAAGGTTATGGAGTCAAGCTTCAGCGTGTCGCCAGAGGTTGCTACGTCAGCATTGCCATTGCTATACCAATCTGGATATCTGACTATTAAGGATTATGACCAGCGTTTTATGCAATATACACTTGGATATCCTAACAAGGAGGTTAGAATTGGTTTCCTTGATGCGCTGCTGCCATCAGTGGCAGATGTTTCCGATGCAGCCAAAGGCGCTGTGCTCATCGGGGTAACCACCGCCCTTGAAGCAGGCGATGTGGATGCTGCGATGGAGAGCATAAAGGCGTTCATAGCCTCAATGCCATATCATTACGACAACACCAAGGAGGCCGATTTCCAGACCATAATGTACATCATCTTCTCTCTGCTGGGAATGTATGTTAAGGTGGAGGTGTCATCAGCGATAGGGCGTGCAGACGCCATAGTGGAGACAAAAGACTACGTTTATATTATAGAGTACAAGGTGAACCGGAGTGCAGAAGAAGCCCTCCGGCAGATAGATGAGAAAGGCTACGCCACTCCATATCTGTCAGACCCTCGCAAACTGATTAAAGTAGGCATGAACTTCTCATCGGAGCTGAGAGGACTGGAAAGCTGGATGACTGCATAATTAGCACTACACACCATATCTTTCAACCACACGGCGCACACATTTCTTTAACATTTTTTTGCTATCTAAGACTAAGAATCACTAAAACAAATTTAGTGGTTTTTAGTCTTTTTTTTGTTGAAAATTATCGCCCGTTAAAAATCACAGTATGAACTAATTAAATTGTAAAATACAATTAACAAAAAAATACATTATTAACCCGCAGGACTGCCTAATGGCAATGCCTTGCAAAAAACTAAAAATTATGAGAAAACTTTACTTATTTATTATGGCTGCGCTGCTGCTGTTAAGTAGCTCAAATGCATTTGCTGAGGTAATTGCTACCGTCGGCAGTACAGAATTCGACACGGACAATTATGAGGGAAGTATAAAGAAAACCCTTATAGCCGCATTAGATGCCTCCTCCAATATGGCTGAAGCAATACTACAAAAAGACATTACACCTGAAGAAGCTATTGTGATTTCTGCAGATAAGAAACACTATCTTGATTTAAATAATCATACAATTACACGTTACGGGTATATCTTTGACGTCTATGGTGCACTTGATATTGATGGCACTGGAACATTATATTCAACGCGTTATAGTGGTGCACCTGTTATCATATATGTAACCGGCACGTCTGCCCCAGATGAACCATATAATCACGTATTAAATATTGGAGAGAACGTAACACTAAAGTGCGAGGTAGGATATGGTATTGGTGTTTACAAAGTGGATGACGGAGATTGTTCCTATGGAGTTGAAATCAATGTCAACGGAACTATTCAAACCAGATCCGGAATTACAATTCTTGGCACTATACAAAGAACATCTGGCAACGTCCCTGTGATAAACATAGGTGATAATGCTGTTATCACTGGAGGATGTGGAGACAATGCCTCAATCTACGCCGCAGGTTACGGTATCTGGAACATAGGCGCAGCTACTCTTAAAGCAGGCACTCCTATATACGCAAAGTCAGGTGTTATTAACATAGACGGTGCCACTATTGAGGCTTGTGGTGCAAAAGCAGATCCACAACCATACAATAATGGTTTTTACTCAACCGGCGATGCCATTGTAATGGATACTAACACAAGCTACGCTGGTGCTGTACTCCTCAATATATACGGCGATGCAAAAATTACATCAACCAATGGCTACGCAATTCAGGAGGTTATTACAAATGGTACAACTTCATCTGCCGCTGGTATAGCAATTTCAGGAGACAACACAGTTATTGATGGTGCCGCCGGTTCATTACAGATGACAGAGAACTTTAAGGATGCCATGAAGGATGGTTCAAGCGAGACATACCAGTGGGTTCTCAACGGTATAGCAGGTGGCGTTTACTCAAAGGTTCCTGGTGTTGTTGCTGACGGCTATGTGGCACAGGAGGTTGAGATTGGCGGCAAGAAATACTATAAGGTTGTAGTTGCAGATCCAGAGGCTCCTGCTCCTGCATCGCAGACCACATATATTGTTAATAACACAGAGTGGGACTACTCAGTTGAGTATAAGAACAGCTCAGCATTGGTTATAACCACAGGTAACACACTTAAAGTTAAAGGTGTGAACGTTAACCGTACCAGCAGCGAGGATGTTTCAAAGGTTACAGTGGAGGCAGGCGCAGCACTTGTAGTTGGCTCAGAGGGCATGCAGACAAACGATGCCAAGGCACTTCTCTTAGAGTCTGACGCAGAGAACGGCATGGGTATGCTGCTGTATGACGGCTCAACCACAGCAACCAGCCCATACGGCACAGCAGAGCTGTACCTGTATTCTAAGAAAATAGCAGACGACAATTACATATGGCAACATTTTGGAATTCCAACCGTTGCCACACCATCCATTGAAAAGAATGTTACAATTTCAGTAAATAAGTGGGATGTTAAGAAAGGCTGGATATGGGACGGCGGTTCTTCTGTACTTACAGACGCATGGACAGGCTTCAACATAGCAACAAATCATGAGGAGGCTGGTTCAATTGTTAAATTTAGCGGTCAACTCATTGGTAACGATGATGCGACCCTCGTACTTGACAAGTATGGTTACAATGCATTAGCGAACAGCTACACTGCTCCTGCAAACCTAAAGAGTGTTATAGATGCAGTATATGACGCTTCTACAGATGGTGCCGTTTGGATTTATTCAGCAAAAGAGGCTCTTGAAACTGGAATTAAGCAATTCCATTCATTTGGATCTGATACCCCTGAAGATGAATCTCTTAATCCAATGCAGGCATTCTTTGTTCTCCATGAAAGCGACGCTTCTGACAATGCCACAATAAACTATGAGGAGGCTGTTCTCGGCTACAACACACGTGACGCTGTGGCTAACGATTACAACAAGGCCACATTGAAAATCACAGGCGGAGGTGAGGCTGACGAGTTCACCATATATGAGGGTGAGCAGTTCTCTGCATCCGCTATGGATAAGGGTTATGACATCAAGCAGATGAACCATGACTTCATTCAGATATACGCAGTGCAGAATGGTGAGAACTACTCATCAGTAGCTACTGATGACGCAGAAAATCTTGAGCTAACAATCAAGACCAAGGCAGCCACACAATACACTCTTTCATTCAGCGGTATTTCTGAGGGTTACGGAGTCAAGCTCACAGATGTTAAGTCTGGCGCAGAGATAGAGGTTGGTAATGACAAGACATACACCTTCACAGCTGACGCTAACACCACTGCAGTACGCTTCCGCTTCGGCAAGAGCGAGGTGTCTGCCGACGAGGCAAATGCAGACGCTGTTAAGATTTGGAGCGCAAACGGCAGCCTGTTCGTAGAGGGCAACGCTGCAGAGGCTGACATTGAGATTATCAACTTGAGCGGTGTTAAGGTTGCAAGTGCAAAGGCCAACGGTGAGGCTGTACAGGCCGTATCAATAAGCAACCTTGCAAGCGGTGTCTATGTAGTGCGTGTAGGCAACACTGCCGCCAAGATTGTAAAATAATACGGTACGGAAATGAAAAAAGTAAATTATGAGGCTCCTAAGATGGAGCGTATGAACGTAGAGTCTGAGAGTGTTATCATGGCTGGAAGCTATTCTTCACTGAATACAGATGGAATATTTAAGCCGTAACACAATATCGTAACTACATTACAATGCTCTTCCTCCCCACCATCATACATGGTGGGGAGGAGTGTTTTAAATGGGTGGAATTGGCGCATCGGGGTGATTTTTACATTTGGTTTTTTATATTTTTGCAAAAAAATCAAAGGTAACCAGCAAAACTATGCAAAAGATTAGTAACTTTGCAGTGTGCTGTCAAATGTGCAGCTTATGAAATTAACCAAGCAAGAAATTTGGTAAGTCAAGGTCTTGGCTGTACCAGAAGTTCACAGGTTTTGACGGCCATTCAAGCACTGATTTTACAGATAAAGAACGACAGATAATGAAAGAATCTGCGGCTCACCACTTAACTGTGGTGGGCCGTGGTTTTTTGATACGGCGGGAATGGTTACATCGGGGTGATTTTGGTGGTTTGGATTATTTTTAATAACTTTGCGGAAAAGAACTACTATGCAGTCAACAGTATTTAATCCCATTCAAATTCATTTGCTTCAGATGTTCAATCTTGACAATACAGAAACCGGATTGACAGAAATGAAGAATGTGCTGTACAGTTACTATTCTAAAAAAATGAAAGACAGATTCAATGAGCTTTGGGATAGCGGGAAACTTGATCAGCAGAGACTTGACCAGATTAACAAAATGGATTTGCACAAGCTATAGCCTTTATTATGAGACTTGTACTTGATACAAATTGCCTTATCCAAAGTATTCCCGAACATAGCCGCTATTATGCTGTTTGGGAATCTTTTGTAAATGGACGAAACACGCTATGCGTTTCAAACGAAATCATTGACGAGTATATTGAAATACTTCAACGCCTGACTGATTTTGAAACGGCAGAGGCCGTTGTAAAAACAATTGTTAATAGCTCATTTGTGGAATATGTCACCCCATTTTACCACTTTAACTTAATTCCACAGGATGCTGATGATAATAAGTTTGTTGATTGTGCCATTGCTGCTAATGCGAAATATATTGTCACTCATGATCATCACTACAATGTATTAAAGAGCATTTCATTCCCTAAAGTAGATATTACAACACTTTCAGAATTGATGAAGATGTTATAATGATACATTATCTCATCCCTGCGGCTCACCACTTCACAGTGGTGGGCCGTGGTGTTTTAAATGGTTTGGAGATGTTTTTTGTAAGCGTCTGCGCATCATAGCCGTTAAAAAAGAATTTTACATATCTTGCCGTTTATAGGTTAATCATTGTTAATTGTATTATCCTCAAAATTCTTCATGATTTCAGTTGAGTTTTATCGCCCGTTAAATCAAACGATTTTAACGTATTTTATGCTTATTAAAAACAATTAACAGTAATTATTAACCAGCAGTGGCGCGCCACAACGCCCTGCACAAATCAAATCACTATGAGAAAAGTTTACTTATTATTAACATCGGCGATGCTGCTGATATGCAGTAGTAACCTGTGGGCGGAAGGTCATGAGGCTCCCAAAGTAGAAGGTGACGTAGCATCCATAACCAATCAGGGCGAAACCAAGTATTACAGTACTATCGGAGATGCTATGGCAGATTGGCAGACAAATGGTGGTACTTTAACGCTACTTGATAATTGCGAGTACACAACCACAAATGTATTTTCTCTCCCAAAAACAGAAGGAACTCAAATAGAGGCAGAACTTGATCTAAATGGCCAAACGTTAACTTTTAAATCCTCATATATGTTAGGATGGGGAATTCGAATAAGAAGCGGAGCTGTTCTAACTATTAAAGATGGTATTGGCCAGACTGACAATGGCAAACTATCGCTTGTAATGACTAGAAATAACACAAATTTATATGGAATGTACATTGCCGGTGGCGTTTTAAATATTAATGGAGGTTCTTTTGACGCAAGTGTAGCTACAGCAGGTAAGGAAGCAGATGTGTGTTATCTTGCTTCTACAGCGAATAGTGAACTAAACATAAGTGCTGGTATATTTGAAAACAATGTAATATCAAAAAACACAAACTTTCATATAACAGGAGGAGAATTTAAAAACGCTGCAAATAATGAGTATGACTCGTTTGATAAGTACACAGCCCCTAATACATATTTATCTTTAGGCTCAGATGATTATTACACGCTAAAAGAAATTCCAGATGAGGATGTAGTAGCAACAGTTGATGGAGTAAAATATCGCAAATTTGATTTAGCCTGTGAAAGGTCAAGTAAGGAATATAAAGCAATACTACAAAAAGACATTACACCTGAAGGTGGTATTGTGATTTCTACAGATAAGAAATGTTATCTTGATTTAAATAATCATACAATTACACGTCACGGGTGGATGTTTGACGTCTATGGTGCACTTGATATTGATGGCACTGGAACATTATATTCAACGCGTGATAGTGGTGCACCTGTTATCATATATGTATACGGCACGTCTGACCCAGATGAACCATATAATCACGTATTAAATATTGGAGAGAACGTAACACTAAAGTGCAAGGTAGGATATGGTATTAGTGTTTACAACGTGAATAACGGAAATTATGCCTATGGAGTTGAAATCAATGTCAACGGAACTATTCAAACCAGTTCCGGAATTGCAATTCTTGGCTCTATACAAAGAACATCTGGCAACGTCCCTATAATCAATATTAACGACGGTGCTAAAATCTACGGACGAGTTGGTGGAGACGGAGATCCAGACCAAGACGGAAGGAGTATATATGCTGCAGGTTATGGAATTTGGAATGTAGGCAAGGCAACACTTACAGCAAACAATCCTATACACGTTAAGGCCGGTACTATAAATCTTAATGGGACTGAAATAACTGCCACAAGAGATTTCTACACACCAATCACATATTATGGCAATGGGGGAAAACCAACAGGTGATGCTATAACAATAGAGTCAAATCCAGTATATGCTGGAAATATACTCATAAATATCAATAATGGGACTACCGTTGTATCCAAAGCGGGATATGCTATAGAGGAGGGAGTCGTATGTAAAGATAGCAATGGCACAGATTGTACAGACAAAACAAAACAGATAGGATTAACTGTAAACGATGGAGAAGGAGCGGATCTTGTCAACAAATTTAGTGGAGCAAAGGGAACTATGAAATTCTCTGAGAGCTTTGCTCAGGCTCTGAAGGATGGTTCTATAGAGGGAAAGGAAGCTGGACAATATGATTGGGTTCAGAACGCAATAATTGGTGGCAAGTATTCAGCTATGCCAGAGGTTGTAGCTGACGGATATATGGTTAAGATGACATCTGACGCACAATTCCCATACGAGGTTGTTGCAAAAACAGAAGAAACTGGTATTACAGATATTACAGCCATTACACAGGACACCACAGAACCAGCCGACTATACTGTAAAAAAGGGTACCGGTCTAATTGTAAGAACTGGCAATACACTCAAAATCACTGGTAAACTATTTATTGGAGAAGATGTGAACTGGCCTGCACAAGTTACAGTTGAGCCAGGTGCTACACTTATAGTAGGGAACGGTATTGAAATCAACGCTTCAAATGAGGCCATATATAAGAATGCTCTTGTACTGCAAGCCGACAAAGAGAATGGAACCGCAAGCTTACTATTTGGCACAGGAGCTACTGGCGATGTTAATCCTGTTGCAAGTGTTGAGATGTACATGTATGGTCACTTGTTAAGCGAAGGTGCCGATGAAACAAATCCTCAGAACTTCAAATGGCAACACTTTGGTTTGCCAATTTACAGCGATGGTGACATTGAGAAGACGATGCCTGTGTGGTACTTTGACTGGAATGTTAAAAACGGCTGGGTAAGAGTATCTGGTGCTGACATCAAGGGTGAAGGTCCATGGGCTATCCACAACACCACTACAAATCTTGTTAATGAGGGTAGTAAGTTTGTGTTCAAAGGCAATCTCATTGGAAATCAGAATGTGACAACAACTCTTGACAGAGCAGGATACTTTGGATTTGCAAATAGTTATACAGCACCACTTAGCATGGAGAACGTCATTACCAAACTTCAGGAAAAAGGTCTTCAGGCTGGTATCTGGTTATACGATGCATCTGGTGATATCGCAGAGTTTACGGCATATTCTCTGGGCGACATTGAGGATGATGGTGACAAAGGAGTTCTTCCAATGCAGGCATTCTTTATGTTCAACCAGGCTGGCGGAAGCAAATCTATTGAGATCAACTATGCATCAGACGTATATAACTTCAAGCCTGCAGATGGTTCTGCTGGTGCTGCCTATAGAGCTGCGGAGGCAGACGTTAACGGTGGTAAAATCACTTTAAGTGATGGAGTTGAGGCAGCAACACTCACAATCCGTGAGGCTGAAAGATTCTCTGATGAGTATGATAATGGATATGACATGTACCAAATGGAGAGCACTGGCATGATTCAGATTTACACTATTCAAGGTGATTCTAAACTTGCATCCATTGCAACTAATAGCATCAACGGTAAGGAGATTGCCATTGTAACAAAAGCCAATACCGAGTACACACTTTCATTCAGCAAACTTAAAGGTAATGCATTCAAACTTACTGACATTGCATCAGGAGCTGACATAGAGGTAGGCGAGGATAAGACTTATACATTTACAGCAGCTGCAAACTCAACAATTGTCCGTTTCCGTCTCGGAGAGGGTGAGGTATCTGCTGATGAGGCTGATGCTGACGCAGTTAAGGTTTGGGTTGCTAATAATGCTCTTAATATTGCTGGTGCTGCAGAGGGTGATGCTATTGAGCTTATCAACCTTGCAGGTGTAAAGGTTCTTTCTGCCACTGCCACAGGTGAGGCTGTACAGTCAATCTCACTGAGCGGTATTGCAAGCGGCGCTTACATAGTTAAGGTTGGTGCTGCTACTGTTAAGGTTATCAAGTAATCCTGTTACAAGAGACTAAAGCAAGGGGCAGTGTATTCACCGCCCCTTGTATATGTAAAATTATAATGATTATGAAAGCAAAGAAAATGTATTCAGCTCCTAAAATGGAGCGTGTGGATGTGGAAATAGAAGCACCTATTGCTGCCAGTGCTGGTGGTGGAGGTTATTCACCAATCAACGTCATTCCAGGTAGTATGGGTGGCGGTGGAGAATAAAAGGCCACGTTCCATATCAATCATCTGGCTCACTACTTAACTGTGGTGAGCCGATGTTTTTTAGAGGCAATTTGGTTACGTAATTAGAAATTTGCATTATCTTTGCAAAATGTACTTGCTATAGCCTTGAAAAAAATACTAAAACATATCATTCTGCTGCTTTTAATGGTGCTGCCGTTAGAGGCTATGGCGTTCAGTACATGGGACGGAGCATCGGCTGCGCCTTGGACAAAGGGCAGTGGTGCGGCGTCATCGCCATATATAATTGAAACGGCGGAGCAGTTGGCGTATCTGGCACAGCAGGTAAATGCCGGAACTACATACAGCGGTAAATACTTCAAAATGGCTGCCGATATTGATCTTAACGGCAAGCAATGGACCCCTATAGGTACTGATTCCGCTCCTTTTAAGGGTGTTTTTGAAGGAGGACACCATATAGTTTACAATTTATACATTAGTAATGACAATATAGACCGTGTGGGCTTGTTTGGATATGTGGCTGATGGTGGTATCAGCAGCTTAGGCGTTGAGAATTGTAACATAAAGGTCTATGACCATAGCACAAGACAAAATATAATAACAATAGGTGCCGTGGCGGCATTTGTGTCAAATTCAAGTATTTTGGAGTACTGCTATGCTACGGGTAAAACCAACGTGTTCAACGATGCTGGCGATGAGTGCACCCCGTATAATAGCCATTGGACAATAACTGGCGGTGTTTTTGGCAGGGTGGAGAATACTGATGTGATGTACTGTTATAATGAGGTGGATATGACTGAGGGTACTCACAGAGATGCCGGCGGTGTAATAGGTTACGGTATAGGAAGTACGGTTACTTTTTGTTACAATGCTGGTGATGTCAGGGCGTTGTATTGCCGTGCTGGTATTTTAGGATGGTCTGGCGCTACCAATGTTTCTGAACGCAATGAAATATTCGGATGCTACAATAGTGGAAGTATAACCACATGTCAGCCAATAGGCCCCATACCTGATAACAATAACTATAACGGCGGTATAGTGGCTTGTGCTGCATTTACGTCAATATACAACTGCTATACGGTGGGCTATATGGATAACTATTTAGGAAATAGTAGTTTTGCTATAGCCGCAAATGAGTTGGCGTGGGTCTCACTCAGAAACTCAAATTATCACCTGAATACTATTAATGTGAACCATTTTGACCAGCCAAGATGCGGACAGCAGGCAACCAGAAATAATCTGACATCTGCTACTGCTCCTACAATTATAGGTCAATCCTATTATCGCAAAGATTTTGGTTCTAACAATGATTACCCAATACACTATCAGAACATTTACAACACAGAGACTTGCGATGCGGAACTGACTGGCGAACTTAGTGTTATGCTTGATGCATCTGTTTACGCCCACAACAGAACTGCTAAGGGAATAGCGTGGGGGTTGGCATCGGCAGACCCTACATCGTGGACAGAACACAGCACTATGGACAGCGTACTTAACCATATAGAGGCTAAGGATCTGCAATATGACGTGCTTTACGGATACAGGGCATACCAAACGGTGGTTACAGGTAAAGTTTATGGCAAAAACAGGTATTTCCAAATCTCAAAAGATACATTCTGTGAAGGTGACGAATACAAATTTCACGGCAAGACATTTGCCACTGGAGGGGATTTTGCGGTGGTAGATGGTGATTACACCTATTTTCTGCATCTCAATATGCTGCCAAAGATAGAGGTTACCCTACCAGAGGTTTCGGAGTGTTATGAATACACATGGGAGGGTCAGACCACCAAGCAAACCACAGTGCTTAAAACTGTGGTTAAGAGTGTGCTATGCGGCTGTGACAGCACAACTTACCAGCCGGTTACCATAAAGGATAGTGTGGTGGTGGAACTGCCAGCTGTATCGGAGTGCTATGAATATACTTGGGAGGAACAGACCACCAAGAAGTCAGCCCGCCTGCGCAAGTTGGATACAGGCGCGAACGGCTGTGACAGCATAACCTACCAGCCTGTAATAATAAAGGACAGTGTGGTGGTAACGCTGCCAGAGGTTGAGGAGTGTTATGAATACACATGGGAGGGACAGACCACCAAGAAGTCAGCCCGCCTGCGCAAGTTGGATACAGGCGCAAATGGCTGTGACAGCATAACCTACCAGCCTGTTACCATTAAGGATAGTGTGGTGGTGGAACTGCCAGAGGTTGAGGAGTGCTATGAATATACTTGGGAGGGACAGACCACCAAGAAGTCAGCCCGCCTGCGCAAGTTGGATACAGGCGCGAACGGCTGTGACAGCATAACCTACCAGCCGGTAATAATAAAGGACAGTGTGGTGGTGGAACTGCCAGAGGTTGAAGAGTGTTATGAATACACATGGGAGGGTCAGACCACCAAGAAGTCAGCCCGTCTGCGTAGGGTGGATATGGGCGCGAACGGCTGTGACAGTATAACCTACCAGCCTGTGATTATAAACGATAGCGTGGTGGTGGAACTGCCAGAGGTTACGGCTTGTGATGAATATACATGGGAGGGTCAGACCACCAAGAAGTCAGCTCGTCTGCGTAGGGTGGATATGGGCGCAAATGGTTGTGACAGTATAACCTATCAGCCTGTGATTATAAACGATAGCGTGGTTGTGGTGCTGCCAGAGGTTGAGGAGTGCTATGAATATACATGGGAGGGTCAGACTACCAAGAAGTCTGCCCGCCTGCGTAGGGTGGATATGGGCGCCAATGGTTGTGACAGTATAACCTATCAGCCTGTAATAATAAAGGATAGCGTGGTGGTAACGCTGCCGCTTGTGTCAGCTTGTAACTTCTATGACTGGGAGGGAATGCACACTGAAACGTCTGTGGATTTCCGTAAGTTGGATACAGGTGTGAACGGCTGTGACAGTATAACCTATCAGCCAGTGGAGATATATTACTCTGTGGAGGAGTATATTGAAGATACGTCTTACCTGCTGGAACCGTATAAGAAGAATGGTTTTGACCTGCCTGTTCAAACAGAGATAGGTGATTTTAACTTTGAGTTGCAGCTAACTACGGCAGATAAGTGTGACAGCACCGTATATCTGCTGCTGCATGTTATTCCTAATACAAACCTCGATGTAATCCCTGCCAAGTTTGTGGAGTTCCGTGACGGGCGTTTTAACTGGCAGATAAAGAATGTGGAGCATTATCCTAACATCCACATACTCATTTATGACCGCTTTAGCCGCAAGGTGGCGGAGTATCGTGGCTATGACAATAATAATGGCTGGGACGGCCGATATAACGGTCATTTGCTTCCTGCCACAGACTACTGGTACTGGATGAAAGATGACCTCATTAAGGGCATCATTACGGGGCATTTCACACTTTACTACAAATAAATCAGCTGTACATTAACGGAATATCTGTTACAACGTAAGGCTCAGCCCCTCTGTGAGGGGGCTTCGTCCCTCCCATACGTGTCTGTGACCCTATGGGTCCCTCCCACTATGCGTCTCCGTGGGTGGAGACGCTTACTTATGTAACAGATATTCCATTAATGCTTAACATTTGAGTAATTCTTCAAATGCCTTGACGGCAAAGACGTCAGTCATGCCGGCTATATAGTCTATGACGGCTTGCTGATATGTCTCAAAGGTGCTGAGTGTGCCGTAAATCTTCTTGTTTTTGCAGTGGCTGAACGTCTGTCTCATGCTACTGCTTAGAATGTCTTGATTGCAGTATTTTGGCAGCCATTCTGCAAACTCTTTTATAAAGATTTTCCCGTCAAAGTGTATGTTGTTAATGTAGTTTATGGTGTCTGAGCCTTTATACAGGTTTATCAGCTTGTTGTAAATCTCTGTTATTATAAGATTTGCATACTTCTGGTACGGCATTAGGCGCTGGTTCTTGTATATGTTCTGGTAGTTGAAGTCTTTTATCCTGCATAGTAGTTTGAACATATCATTGCTGAACCTAAGTCCGCTCTCTGGGGTGCTGTTTGCGCAGAGGTCTGTTATCAGACGGTGGATTATGGATGTGGTGTTAACCGCTTTGCCGTTCCCGATGGCCTCCGATATATCTTTCAGCTCCGCCTTCTGTTCCTCATCAAAGTAGTTAAGCATGGATGCGTCTTCAATATCTCTGCCAAGGTAGGCTATCTTATCTGACAGTTTAACCACGCACCCCTCCCATGTGGCTGCCTGAAACTCGCCCTTATAGGTGAAATCTTTCAGATCAATCAGCTCACTGCGTGGGCGCAGGCTCTCCTCGTCAAGCTCTCCACAGTGTGATATTATGCCGTCACGCACTGCATACGTGAGGTTCAGGTTCAGCAGATTACCCTCAAGGTCTGGCAGCAGCTCTATGTCATCTATGAAATGGAGCCCGTTCTGCTCATGCCAGAACTCACGGCCTGTCAGATTGCTTATCACGGTCTCTCCGTGATGCCCGAATGGTGCGTGACCTATGTCATGGCCTATTGCTATGGCTTTTATCAGCTCCAGGTTAAGCCCTAACTTTTCTGCTATGGTGAATGCCACAGACTCCACGTGTGTTACGTGCTCTATTCTGGTGCATATATGGTCATTGCCTGCCGCATTAAAAAAGACTTGTGTCTTGTGTTTAAGACGGCGGAATCCGTATGAGTGCAGTATGCGGGTGTAGTCACGGTCAAATTCACTGCGCACATCGCCTGCGGTTTTGTACAAAGGTTGCTGACGCTCCTGCAGTTTGGCGGGAGAGGGGCTGTGTGAGCCGGTTATTGCGGAGTAATCTGAAAACATAGTGTCTCAGGATGACGTAATTCATTTTGCGAAATTAATAAAAAAATCAATAACTTTGCATTTATGTCAAACTCATATTTTAAATTTAAGCAGTTTACGGTGAACCAGGACAGGTGCGCCATGAAGGTGGGCACTGACGGTGTGGTGTTAGGGGTTACGGCGGAGTTTTCATGCTGTGCCGTGGCAACCGCAGTGCTTCCCGCTGAACCATTTGCTGAAGGTGCTGCTGGGGGTTCTGTGGAACCTTTGAGGCTTGTGGATGTGGGTGCCGGCACTGGTCTGGTGTCGCTGATGGTTAAGCAGCGTCATCCTTCTGCGGTAATTACGGCTGTGGAGATTGACCCCGATGCAGCCTCTCAGGCGCAGGAGAACTTTGACGCATCGCCGTGGAAGATAGAGGCTGTATGCTCCAGCTGGCAGAACTTTGCCAGTAGGGCGGAGGCGGAAGGCAAGAAGTTTGACGGCATATTCTGCAATCCGCCGTACTTCACTGCATCTCTGAAGGCGCCGTCTGAAAAACGCACTCAGGCGCGCCACAATGATTCTTTGCCGTTTGCTGAACTAATTCAGGGTGTGGCTGCCGTTCTGGCTGAGAACGGGCTGTTTTACGTGATTCTGCCTGCTCAGGATGAAGATGGATTTGATAGTCTGGCTAAGGCGGAGGGGTTGGTATTAAGTGCCGTAACATACGTGCATCCTGTGGTGGGTGCAGGGCCTAAGCGTGTGGTTATGTGCTATAAAAAGACCCCTGCCGTTTGTGTGGAGGGGTCCGTCGTAAAAAAAAATTTATACCTTGAAAGTAACACACGTGGTGTGTATTCTGATGAGTTTAGAACCTTGATACAGCCTTTTTATCTAAAGTTTTAGATGCATACCAGCCGTTCACGGTGCAGCGCTCTATGGTGTCAAGCATCATCTTCTCCATGCGCTCCATGCAGGTGTCATGGTCAAATGCCAGACGTTTCTGCAGGTATTTTTCGCTCAATTCTTTAATCTCTTCAGGATGCTCTATGAAGTGGTCTATCTTGCGTGCAAGGTCTTTGCTGTCATTAACCTTAAAGAGGCTGCGCTCATCCACAGCAAACGCTTTGGTTGCACATCGGGGTGAATTGGCTATGATAGGCACCTTGCCACAGGCTATTGCCTCTATACATGATATGGCCTCCGCTTCTATCTCAGCAGGGTGGCAGTAGAGGTCCATCATGTTTATGAGTTTTAGAAGGTCCTGACGGCTGTAGAAGTTTATGTTAAGCTCATTTGCAAGTCTGCCCTTGGCGTACTTTATAATCTTCTCTTTCAGTGGGCCGTCACCGGCAAAGAAGAGCTGTATGCGCTCATTGTATTTTGATTTCTGCACGGCTTTGATAAGTACTTTGTGAGATTTTTCTGCTGAGATTCTACCTGTAAAGAGTATGCAGAACTTATCTTTGTACTGCTCTGGCTTGGGGCTTGGCATTGGCTTGAACTCATTGCTCACTCCGTTTGATATAACGTACGCTGATGTATTGTGGTGTATGGCTTTTTCAAATAGCCCGCGTACAAACGATGTGGGGTAGTGTATGGCGTCACACCAGCGGAACAGATTGTGGTCATACCACTTGTATATGCGGCGGTTAAAGTAGTTCCAGTTTATAAGTCCAAGCTGGCATGAGAGGTTCTCTGCCTGGGCGTGGAATCCGGCTGTAAGGGGGATTCCCATAAAGTGTGCCATCTTGGCTGTCTTGCTTGAGATGAAGAGTGGCAGCATAACGTGAACAAGGTCTGCGCCGTTCATGGCCTCACGCATTACGTTTTCATCAAAAGAGGGCAGCACCACCTTGTTGGCTTTAAACATGTAGTCAAAAAGCGCTCCCATACTTGCCTTTGGTAGAATGTAGTATCCTTCCCATCCGCGTTTGTCTTCATCAGGGCAGACTACACGTACCTCATGCCCTTTCTTTTTCAGGTAACTAATCAAATTCATTGCGGCTATTGATGTTCCGTTATTTGGAGCTCCAAGCACCTCACACACAATAGTAATAATCATATCAATTTTATTGTAAGTTTGTATTTAGTTTTTCTGTATTTTACCGCTGGATACAGCATTGACTTGCAAATATAATGTGATTAAATGTTAAAATACACAGGTCTTGTGTTAAATTTGTTATGAATGTGAATTTTTTTAACCTTTTTTTTGCATCGGTGTGTCATAAATGTTACAAGAAAATAAAATGGAAGTAAGGTGTGTTCTTCAAACAAATTTAATAAATTTGCGTCCTGAATTTTTAATAAACAGGAACTATGATAAAGAATATAACAGACAGTGTAAAGTACATTGGAACAGATGATTTGAATCTTGATTTGTTTGAGAGCCAGTATGTGGTGCCAGAGGGTATGGCTTATAATTCATACCTGATTGTAGATGAGAAGGTTGCCATAATGGATACTACTGACGATGCCACTGCTTCTGCTTGGAAGGAGAATCTTGCAGAGGCTCTTGGCGGGCGCACTCCTGACTACCTGGTGTCTCTACATGTGGAGCCTGACCACGCATCGCTGATAGCATGGGCTCTTGAAACCTACCCGCAGCTTAAGTTGGTGGCAAGCGCAAAAGCAATATCCATGATACCGCAGTTCTTTGAGGGTCTTGACCTTACGGGCAGAACATTAGCAGTAAAAGAGGGTGATGAGCTTACACTTGGCAGCCGTTCACTAAAGTTTTTTGCTGCTGCCATGATTCACTGGCCAGAGGTGATGGTGGCGTTTGACACTAAGGAGGGGCTCCTTTTCTCTGCCGATGCCTTTGGTAAGTTTGGTGCGCTGAGTAAGTGTGGCTTTACGAGCCGTGATGATGATGACTGGGCTTGTGAGGCTCGCCGTTATTACTTTAACATCTGTGGAAAGTATGGTGTGCAGGTGCAGAATCTGCTTAAAAAGCTCTCATCGTTGGATGTTAAGACTGTCTGCCCGCTACACGGTCCTGTACTTGTGTCTGATTTGAAATACTATTTTGACCTCTATAACACTTGGAGCAGCTACGGTGTGGAGACTGACGGCGTGTTCATTGCTTACGCTTCAATACATGGCGGCACTGCCAAGGCTGCTGAGCAGCTGGCTGATATTCTGAAGGCTAAAGGTTGCCCTAAGGTGGTTTGCACTGACCTGTGCCGCTCAGACTTGGCTGAGAATATTGAGGATGCGTTCCGCTATGGAAAGATGGTGGTGGCTGCATCGTCGTATGATGCTACGCTGTTTCCGCCGATGCATGACTTCCTATGGCATCTCCAGATAAAGGGTTACCAAAAGCGTACTGTGGCTGTGATTGAGAACGGCTCATGGGCCCCGTCGGCAGGACGTGTGATGCGTGAGATGCTTTCAGCTATGAAAGATGTAACCGTCATAGACCAGACGCTGACCATCAAGAGCACTCCTAAACCTGCCGATACCGCCGCCTTAGAGGCTATTGCGGAGGCATTACTCTAAACATCCGTCAAGAAGAGTCTTGATCTCCTCTTTGTTGAGGTGCTGGCCTATGAACACCAGTTTCTGCATACGGTCCCCATACACTGGGTCCCAGTCATGGCGGAGTGTTGCGTCAGATGCTAACATCTGCTGTAGTTCATGCTCTGGCATGGTAGCGTACCACTGGCCTGCGTTTTTCAGTGAGACTTGTTTGCCTGCTTGCTCAAACAGGTAGCATACGTCCCTCTCATTGCTAAAGTAACATAGTCCCTTGGCTCTTATTACTGATTTGGGCCAGCATTTGGCTACAAAGTGGTCAAACAGGCCAAGGTTGAACGGCTTGCGTGCGTAATATACGTATGTGCCTATGCCATACTCTTCTGCTTCACCTTCATCATGATGATGGTGGTGATGCTCATGGTCATGGTGATGATGGTGCTCTCCATGCTCATGCTCGTGTTCATGTTCATGCTCATGCTCCTCATGATGGTGCTCGTGTTCGTCATCATCGTCGTCGTCATCATCGTGGTGTGGAGCCTCAACTTCTTTAACCCATGTGGCAGAGCCTGCGACCTGGTCAAAATCAAAGAGTCCGGTCTCAAGAATTTCATCAAAGGGCACATCGCCGTAGTTGCAGTCAATTATCTTAGCTTCTGGTTGAAGTGCTTTTATGACGCTGTGAACACGTCCAAGCTCATCTTTGCTAACATCGGCAGCCTTGTTTACAAGCACTATATTACAGAACTCTATCTGCTGTATAAGCAGGTTCTCAATATCGTCTTCATCAAGGTTAGGGTGGAGCAGGGAGTTGCCGCCCTCAAACTCATCCTTCATACGCAGAGCGTCAACCATGGTTACTATGCAGTCAATGTAAGGTATGCCGCATTTTATGTAATCTTCATTCATCTCTGGAATGGTGCAGATGGTTTGCGCTATGGGGGCAGGCTCGCAAATGCCGCTTGCCTCTATCACTATATAATCAAAACGTCTAAGTTCCAGGATGCTTGTGATTTGCTGCACCAAATCCATTTTAAGGGTGCAGCAGATGCAACCGTTCTGCAGAGCCACCAAACTGTCATCTTTCTGGTCCACCACGCCGCCTTTCTGTATAAGGTCAGCATCTATGTTAACCTCGCCTATGTCATTGACAATCACTGCAAAGCGTATGCCTTTGTTGTTTGAAAGTATGCGGTTTAGAAGAGTGGTTTTGCCGCTGCCAAGGTAACCTGTAAGCAGCAGCACTGGAATTCTTGGAATGTTCATAATATGTAGTTTTTAATTGTTCTGATTCCCCATTAAGGAGGCCGTTGAGCCTTTCAAGAAATATTTTAGGTGTAATTCTTGCTGGTATGTATTGAGAGGCTGGCTCGTGCGCCATATAACCTGTTAAGTTATAGTATCTATCACGTAAGGCCTTAATTTCATCCTTGTATTCAAGATGCTCGATGCTGTAATTGTAGTAGATGATAAGGATTTGGTAAAGGTTTGTGAAGTCATCATATATATGCTGTGCCATTTGCCGATGCTGATCGTCAAGATTTAACATCTCTCCTTGAAGCAAACAAGCGCGATGCTTTATCAAACTGTCTTTTATGCGGTGAACGGTTACGCGATATGACTGATAATTCATGCCAATTGCTATAGCCGTATCTTTATCAGACATGGCTTTTTGGCGGTTTAGTAGAGATAATAAAATGCGGAGAAATATGAATCTTCCTCTTGGTGATAAAACTTGATGAGTATATGAAATTAGTTGAGATGCAATGTAAAGGTTAGTCTCGTTAGTTAGAGGTGATGCGTCAATTTTATATACGTCAAGTTTTTGTGCACAATTGTCTTGTTCAATCCTGCCTTCTGTTTGAATTTTGTTGCTAAGATAATTTCTGAATGTATTTTTTATCCATGCCTCAAATGACTCTTTCTTTTTTATGTTGCGTAAAGATTGATACGGAAGCGTGTTGTTTTTGTCATTACCATCTCTCAGGTATATAAAGAAATCTCCTGTAATGTCATCAAAATCATCTGTCAGTTGATTTTCGTAAACATCATACCGCATTCGCAGCTTGTGGTTGATTCGCTTTTGCAACAAATAGTACATGGCTATATCAGACAATTCAGTGTTACTTAAAATTATATCAAGAAAGTCTGGTGTAGGAATGCCTGAGAGTTGTTCTTCAGCTGTTATCTTGAGTATGTCATTTCCTTGTGTCATTTGACTTGAGCAGTAGCGGGTGCAAATTTACAAAATATCTGCTTGTATGCATCTGATCTTCTCCGTAAAAAAAAGTTGTTGATTCGTGTAACATAATGTTATGTTTCTATACTAATAAGTAGGAAGTGTCACTAAAATGTTACATCAAAAGACAAAGAAAATTGAAGACACAATAAAGTTTAATGAATTATGACAATAGAAGATATTCTGGCTTGTAAGGAGAGTCAGACATTTGATTGCAAGAGCATTCAGATTGACCCTAAAGCATTGGCAATACCCGTTGTGGCTATGGCTAATGCAGATGGAGGAGTGCTTGCCATTGGTATTTCTGACAAAACGAGAAGAATTGAAGGCATTGATGGGAATGAGGAACTACTGAATGAGCTGCTGCGTGTGCCATTTGATTTTTGCAATCCGTCAGTAAAAGTTACGTATGAATATTTGCAATGCACGGATTATAATGGTCAAGAAAACCATATCCTACTTATGCGCATTCCTGCAAGTATCCAGCTTCACACCAATCAAGCTGACGAATGTTTCATGCGTGTAGGAGACAAAAGCAAGAAGTTGAATTTTGAAGAACGTATGCAGCTCCTTTATGACAAGGGCGAACGCTACTATGAGGATAAGGATGTTTATGGAGCTACTGTCAACGATATTGACATGAATCTTGTCAATGATTACATCAGTGTTATTGGCTATGGGAAGTCTGCCATAGATTATCTACGTGAAAACAATGACTTTGTAACTGAGGTTGATGGGCGGCAGAAGATAAGTACAGCCTGCATCCTTCTATTTGGCAAGAATCCGCAGCGTTACTTTCCACGTGCAAGGACTCGTTTTATCCGTTACGAAGGGAAAGTGGAAAAAGTTGGCAGGGATATGAATGTAATCAAAGATGTTACATTTGAAGGAGCTATCCTACAACAGGTTAGAAGCACTATTGACTATCTGGAAACACAGGTGAGTGAACACTCATTCCTTGGTGAATATGGGCAATTTGTAACTCGTCGCAACTACTCAAAGTATGCCATACAAGAGATGGTAGTCAATAGTTGCTGCCATAGAGCCTATAATATCAAGGGCACTGAAATACAGATAAAAATGTTCGATGACCGCATTGTCTTTGAGACTCCAGGAGACTTACCTGGACAGGTGCGGCCTGATAATATTCGCCATACCCACTTCTCCCGTAATCCCAAAATAGCCCAATACCTCAAGGCATACAAGTATGTTAAAGAGTTTGGCGAAGGTATTGACCGTATTTGTAGTGAGCTGGAAACAAAAGGCTGCACCATTCCATCGTTTCATGTCGATGCATTCATTCTAAAAGCAACGTTGACGGCAGAATGGACCACCGAGATGGAGTTTGACCGTCCAAGTACCAGACTGAATGATGACACGGTAAAAGTCCAAATAAATAGTGCCAAACTAACTGATAGACAGTGTAAAATATTTGAAACGATAAAATATGGCACGGTAAATGGCACGGTAAATGGCACGGTAAATGCGCAAAATCTATCCATCGCTTTAGGCATAAGCCTTAGAACTACAAAACGTGACCTTTATATCTTGCGTGACATGAAACTTATCCGCTATGTTGGAAGTGACAAGACTGGACATTGGGAAGTAATTAGTTAGTTGGGGATAGGTTTGATTTGTGCAATTGTTGTTAGCATGAAATATATTATTCTATCCTGATAAGAGGCTCTACCCCTGTTTTAAGTGGTTTGTCACTAGCTACAGTCAACATATCTTGACTGGACGGGTTTGGATGTTTCTCTTTCCAAATTTTGTAACGAAATACTTGATATAAATCCCACCAAATATCTGAGTCCTTATCATAATTTATACCGTAACAAGAATATGCTGGCAGATTCCAACAAAGAATATGAAGATAATTGCATACCTGAGTTACATATTGTCTAATGTTCCCACAGTGCATAGAGCGATTGACTTCTTTTTGATAGGCATTAAGCAATTCATTAATGAAACAATGCTCCAACTGTCCTGCACGAAGTCTAGCTGCCTGTTCGCAAGCATTCCTAAGTAATTCTAGCTGATAAAAAGATACTTGAAACGTACTATTGGATAGTGTTTGCTCATGTTTTTTGAACATTTGATAAAGCATCCAATACTCTTTGGATGTTTCATCGTATCCATAGCCATAATGGGAATTATGCCAACATGTTTTTGATAACTCATCCAATTTTTCTTGTATTTCCATTGGTGCAGATTCACCATTATGGTGTCTGCGATATCCAAGCTCAAAATTCAGTAGCACAGTAACTGGATCTGTTAATTGTCCTATATGAATTCTCAGTGCCTGGTTACAAGCAAAAGTAAGAAGCTCTACTTGCTTATATGTAGCGGTTATTTTGTATTTTGTTATATTCATACTTTTATATTTCTGTATTGCCATCGCCATTCTGTCAGTGGCAATGGGCAGCAAGTCTATTAACTTACAACAATAATCATTGTACGTTGATTTTATTAAACTATAATCATTTAACTGCTTAACAGATGTATCATATTGGTGCATAACTCCTTTAGCCTCTTTAAGGAGTCTTCTCAGTACTATCTTCCACATCATTTATCTCCATAAAAATAAGAGAGTCTGGTGTCAATTCTATAAATGCATCACCCTTCTTAAAGCGATGTTTTTGTTTTGGTGCTTTCTTATCCATATTGTTGTTTTTTGGTGTAACATTTTGATAAATCTTCCTACTTGTTAGTAGAGAAACAGAACACAATGTTACATAGGTCAGCAAAATTTTTTACGAAAAAACATTTCTCATGCTAGATAGATTATTTACTAATGTATTTTTATTGTATCTTCACGCTCTGAAAACAAAATATAAAATAGTATGAAAATTGTATATTTTCACGGATTTGGTTCATCGGGGGCGAGTGGAACTGTGGATTTACTGCGCCACACATTCCCGGAGTATGAGATAGTGGCTCCTGACATTCCTGTTGACCCGGTGGAGGCGCTCCCTTATCTCAGGGAATTTTGCGCATCGGAGAAACCTGATCTTATAATTGGTACGTCGATGGGTGGAATGTACGCGCAGCAGATGTTTGGCTACAAGAAGATTCTTGTGAACCCTGCCTTTTACATGTCAAGATACGGGGTGATGAAAACGGGTGAGCATAAGTTTATGAATGGGCGCAAAGACAGTGCCAAGACTTTCCGCATAACCAAGGATATAATTCAGCACTTCAACCAGATGGAACGTACTCAGTTCAAGGGTATTACACCATTTGACAAGGAATACACCTACGGCCTTTTCGGTACCAATGACCCCACTGTCCACACATACGACAAGTTTCGTGAGTACTATCCAAACGCCCAGTGGTTTGAGGGTGAGCACCGCCTCAATGAGAAAGTCCTCCGCAAAGCCGTAGTGCCGGTGATAAAGAAGTTGTTAGGAGAATAATTATGCGAATCCAATTTGTAAGTGACCTTCATCTGGAAATGCTGCAAAACAGCTCTTTTTTGCAGCATCACCCGCTTGAGATAAGTGGAGACGTATTGCTTATTGCAGGAGACTCCGCCTACCTTGACACGCCTGATTCAAGCCTGAACACATACTCAAAACACAGGTTCTGGGACTGGGCGAGTGAGCATTATAAACAAGTTATAGTATGTTTTGGAAATCATGAGTTCTATGGCTATTATGACCTTGCTTCAATGCCAGATGGTTATTGCAAAGAAATCCGCAAAAACATTCACGCATACTATAATTCAGTTGTGAAATTGGATGGCGTTGACATAGTTGTCTCTACATTATGGTCTGTGATAAAACCTACAAACGCGTTTGTAACAGAGCGCGGAGTCAGCGATTTTTATCGTATCATGTACAACGGTCATACGCTCACAGCTGATGATTTTAACAGAGAGCATGAACGCTGCCTTAGTTTTATAAAGCAATCAGTTAAAAATAGCACCTCCGATGTTAAGATAGTGCTCACACATCATGTTCCTACAGAGTTGTGTGTGGCTAAAGAATTTAACGGCAGCCTGATAAATGGAGCTTTTGCTGTTGAGCTGGGAGATTACATTTCAGAATCAGGCATTGACTATTGGATATACGGACACTCACACCGTAACATAGACGCGCAGATAGGCAAAACAAAAATCATCTCTAACCAGCTTGGTTACGTTTCACATGGTGAATACCACAGAAACGGATACTCTCCATCCAGAATGATTGAGGTGTAGAAAGTAGGGTGAAAGGTAGGGAGAAAAGTAGGGTGGAGAAAGTTAGATGTCGTAGTAAATACGAATTCAATTTGTAGAAGAACTTCTCAGATAGTTTAATATTTTATTTTCTTCGCCGCTTTCGTTGGTTTTTAGTCGGAGTATAGGAATGTTATATACTTCAAGGATATGGTCTTTCATAATGTCTCGCTGATGTTGTTCTGTTTCATTGTTATGGTATGAATATCCATCGGTCTCTATGGCAAGAACCGGTTTCTTTGTAACTCGGTTTATTATGAGAAAATCAATATGTGTGCCATAATGTGATACATACTTGCGTTCAGATTCAGATAGTAAAGACCAATCTTTAAGTATGACTCTTATTGGAGTGTGGCATAATACGCTAAGGTGCCTGAGCTCTATGTGCTTTTTTAGAATGTTAAGAAGTAGTGAGTATGTAAGATTCTCGGAGTCATACTCTGATATTTTTTTATGAGCTTTTAGGAATGCTATTCGTTCATTGGTGTATTGGCTGTATAGATAGTCAAAAATAGAATTTATTTTGCTCTCCTTCACAGTCATGTTATTGTATTCAATGTAATTTATAAGATCCTCTATACATCCTTTCCTTTCTTGCTCATTGCCAGATACTACAATAATAAAGTGATTCTTTGCCCTTGAAACAGCAACATTAATAAGATTTGAGTCATCAGAGAATTCTGTAATCTGGTCATCCACAACACTCATGATTATTGTGTCTTTCTCCCTTCCCTGGTATTTGTGTATCGTGGCGGTTTCTATATTAGGAATTTGTCTCAGAAATTCGTTGACCTGACTATTATATGGGGTAATAATACCAGCATCAGCGATACTATTTATGGTAGGAAGGACCTCCTCCTTTACTACATCAATTTCTCTTTGATTATAATGATTCCTAATGTGTTTTCCTGGTGCCGTTTTTATAGCTAACATCACATCCTTTTTATCACTGTTTTCTGTCATGATAAGTAATTGCCCTCCATAAAAACGTTGGTTGCAGAAGTTTATAATAGTAGGATGACAGCGGTAATGCTCCCGTAATAGGGTTTGCGGCGCAGATGAAATTATGTTGCAAATAGATTGTAAAAAACTATTTGTCACGCAGTTATAATCCTTAGATACGTTGAATTCCTTGAATATGGCATCATATTTTAAGATGTCATCATGTGTAGTTACGTTTGGAAGCTGCAATGTGTCTCCAACAATAACTGCATTCTTAGCACATGTTAGGGCTAATATTCCTGTGTCTATTGAGACTTGAGATGCCTCATCCATAATGACATAGTCATATATTTGGTTGGGGATTGTTATTCTAGCTGAGAATGTCGTGCTTAGTATAACAGGGTATTCTTTGCAAAATTTATACGAGTCTGAGACAATTTCTTTTACGCTGCTAATTAGCGACCTTTTTTTGTTGTTGTATTTGCGATGTAAAGCCCCCTTCAGTAGTGTTAGTGAGCTTGATACTAATTTATTTGATAGTTCACTTGTGTTATATGAGTTTAGTTTTTTTTCTGTTCTTTCTATTGATGATGTGAGTTCCTGAAGACGTGTTTTGTAATAGAGAGCTTGTAATTGAATGATTGTAGGTTGTAGGTCATGTATGTCAGCCGGAGGCTCAATTCCATAAAGATATTTCATTGAGAAATTCATCCATCGCCATTTGATATTATTTGTGATTTTCTTAAGGAACCCTGCGTTTTGGTGTTCATTGTTTTCTGCTGATGTATGATAGTACATCCACAATCTCATTAATTTCTTTGCTCTGACTTTACGTGTGAGAGTGTATAAATCCGGACTTATTTGATAATCTACTAGGAAATGTTGATGCTCAAGGTTTACAGTTGTTAGTTCCTGCTTGTATGAAGAGAGTGCTTCTTGTAATGCAAATGCCTTATCCAGCTTAATAAGTATAGATTTTATATCTTTTCCCTTTTTGTCTTTTTCTGCATAAGTGATTCCCCAAGATTTTAATTCATCTGGAATAGGAGGCTGGTTAGCTATAAAATTCTCTTTGTTTTCTTTTTTCCCTAATGGAGCGATGAGAAAATCAAGGCCGTATTTTTTCATTTTCTCCAAAACATTTGCAGTTGCAGAATTGTTGTTGGAGACAATTATTACATTCTTACCCTGTAAGACAATGTTTGCAACAATATTGAGAATAGTTTGGGTTTTTCCTGTTCCAGGAGGGCCTTGTATAATACTTATTTGGTTCTCAAAAGCTGCTTTAACTGCTTTCTTTTGGTTTGCATTACATCCAAATGGGAAAATAAGATTAGGAACTATGTAAGTACGTGGTTTGTGTTTTTGTGGCGACAGGTACGGCGCAGCAGCTGTCTCATTATCAATGAAATCAATATTATTGTAAATTGAAGAAAGAATTCCATCGCTGTCGTCACTTTTACCTAATTCATTTGTCTGCGATATTCGCTTAAGATACTCAAATATGTTGTTTGCAGCCTTGTCTTCAAGACATGATTCTTTTACAATAATGGAACCGTGTAAATAGTCTTTTGTAGAACCATTTGAGTATTTAATTCTCCAATGTGTCCGTTTCCCATGGCTAAAAGACATAAGGTCTGTTATGTTATACTTTTTACATCCATTGATGTATACTATGCAATGTTTAGGGTTATGCCATACTGCGTTCTGTAGAATTACTACGTCTGCAGGGTTATAGCGATAAAATATTCTGCCGTCAATGAATTTAACGGCATAGCTTCTATTATTCTCAAGATAAATTTTATCTATCTTGAGAGCTTTGGGCTCGCCCTTTATAATAATAAATTGGTTATTCGTCATCACTAACTAGTATCTTCTCAATTCCATCCTTCTTTTATGCATTCTTTCATATAGAACTGCATTCCCCAAAACCAGTGCAAGTTATGAAAAATTTATTTATCGGCATTGACATTAGCAAAGAAAAGTTGTAACTTTGGTGTCTATTATTCGTGAAAATGACCGAGATACGTCAAAATAGCTTGAAGGCGTGGGTGCTGGCGGCAAGGCCAAAGACACTCTCGGGTGCGGTGACGCCTGTGCTCATTGGCGGGGCGCTGGCGCTGAGGCAGATGGGCGCAGATTTCAACGTAGTGCCGTTTGTGCTCTGCGTGCTCTTTGCGCTGATAATGCAGATTGACGCCAATCTCATAAATGATTATTATGACTTTAAGAAGGGCACAGACCGTACAGACAGGCTTGGCCCTGAGCGAGCCTGCCAGCAGGGGTGGATAACGCTCCCGTGCATGCTCAGAGGAATTATCCTGACCACAGTGCTGGCCTGCGCGGTGGGTGCGCCGCTCGTATATTACGGAGGATGGTGGATGCTGGCCGTAGGGGTGCTCTGTGTGATTTGCTGCGCTTCTTACACGCTTTTTTTGTCATATTATGGCTACGGCGATGTACTGGTTCTGCTGTTCTTTGGAATAGTGCCAGTAGTGTTCACCTACTGGTGCGTGGTGGGAATAGAGAACCTGTCAATGCTTGCAGAAGCCATTATGGCGGGCGTGGGAATGGGTCTTGCCACAGACTGTCTGCTTATGGTCAATAACTACCGCGATGTTAACCAGGATGCCATAAGCGGCAAACGTACATTTGTGGTGAGGTTTGGTGCGCGTGCTGGAGAACTGGCCTACCTTTGGCTGGGCATACTTGCCGTGGTGGCAGTGGCTGCCGTTGCTAAACAGTGGGCGCTGCTAATGCTGCCATATCTGCTGCTTCACTCATTCACATACAGAGATCTGCTGAGGCTTGACGGCGCGGAACTGAACAAAGTGCTTGGCCACACAGCACGTAATATCCTGGTGTTTGGAATCCTGGCATCGGCGGCCGTTATTCTTTAAGCTGCTCTGCTAACTCCTGACTTATATTGTTGCCCTCTTGTACGCATACGTCACGGCTAAAACGAATAGCCATTGCAATACGTTCTTCCTCTTTCTCAATGCCTTTGACGCAGGCGTATAAGTATCCAGCGTTAAAGTTGTCACCTGCGCCCACGGTGCTAACTGTCTTTAAGGGTGGAATATTGTAGATATTGTGGCTCTCTGAAGTAAATACATGTATGGCTTCAGCGCCTGCGGTTACAATAACGTTTTTGCACAGCGGACTGATTTTATTGTAAATCTTAGTCGCATCATTTAGTCCGTACAAATAATTAAAATCTTCTGTAGAACCGCGTACAATTGAGGCGAGACTCATGTTCTTCTCTATATTCTGCATCACAAAGGGCAAATCTTTTATGTGGGATTTCCGGAAGTTTATGTCATAGTATATAAAGGCTCCGGCATTGTGAGCCTCTTTTAGCATCGCGCTAACTTTAGGCCTAATGGCAGGGTTTATTGCAAAAAAAGAGCCAAAAAGTACAGTGTCGTCTGACGTAAAACTTGGCAGGGCGGTGTCTAACGTTATGGCGGCGTGGTCCTTGTAAAAGATATAATCCGCATCGTTGTTCTCATCCAAAAAAGCTAGTGACACGTGTGATTTTGTTCCTTCATGGCGATAAACGTATTTGTCAGAGACCCCGTTCTTTTGCATGTAGTTGCAAGTTATATCGCCGATGTAATCATCGCCCGTCTCAGTGATCATGGCACAGGCTATGCCCGCCCGGCCAAGAGAAATAATGCTGTTGAACGTTGAACCGCCAGGGGTGGCAGTTATTGGCATGTTGTTCTTGAACAGAATGTCAAAAACTGTTTCTCCTATGCCTATGACACGTTTTTTATTCATGGATTATCTGTTTTAACACAATACAAAAATACTAAAAAAAATTATCTTAAACAAGTCATTTCAATCACCGTATGGTTGCATTAATGATTATCTTTGCAGAGTATAATTTAAATGAATAATATGAACAGAATTTTTATTGCCATTGTGGCTGTAGCGTGCCTGATGGTTAGTTGTCAAGAGAAAAGGGAGAACCCTAAGGAGTTTGTAAGGGTGACGGATGTGGTTCCTGATGCCATCTTAGAGGTGCGTTATTATAGTACGTATAACTTTGTGGGACAGAGGATAGACGGCTACGAGCAGCCCATAGCCATGCTGACACGTGAGGCGGCAGACTCTCTGAAGGCTGTCAGTGATGATGTGAAAGCTCAGGGCTATCGCCTTAAAATCTACGATGCGTACCGACCGCAGCGTGCCGTAGATCACTTTGTACGCTGGTCTCAAGACCCTTCAGACTCTATTATGAAGCCGTATTTCTACCCGATGTTTGAAAAGCCTGTGCTTTTTGAGAAGGATTATATCCACTCCAGGTCAGGACACTCCCGCGGCTCCACTGTTGACCTCACTCTGTTTGACATGAACACAGAGAAGGAACTGGACATGGGCGGCACCTTTGACTGGTTTGGAGAAGAGAGCCATCCTGATTACAACGCCACCATCACGCCAGAGCAGTACGCAAACAGAATGATACTGCGTGAAGCCATGATGCGCCACGGTTTCCAGCCCCTATACTCAGAGTGGTGGCACTTCACCCTCAGCAACGAACCCTACCCAGACACCTACTTTGACTATCCCGTGCGCTGGGAGGATTAAAAGATAACTTAAGAGTAAATTTGGAGCAAAAAATATTGAGGTATGACAAAATTTGTCATACCTCAGTTTGAATTTTGCAAAATCTTAAGCCTGTTTGTTGGGTGTTGTTGGAAATGCACCGTCCAAGTAACAGTATAAGTAATGTGCGGTAAAATGACCCTTAAGATGACCCAATAGAATTTGTTTGATTTCAGTTGGGGCTGTAAGTGCAATGTTTATAAAAAGAGTATTTTTCCTTCTTTATTTTGAAAGAAAATAAGTATTTTTGTACATGATTGTGTGAATATGACCTTCACAAAAAGCAACAATTACCCACACAGAGAGGGGCTCCGAAAGTTGCCCCTCTCTCGTGTTTTAGCGATACTTATTGTAGGAATAATTTCATGGAAGACCAGATTCTCATTGATTTAGGTAATAAAATCCGAGATATTCGCCTAAAAAAGGGCCTTACTCAGGCAGAACTTGCGGATAAATGTGGCTGTAATCGTAATTACATCAGTATGTTGGAACGTGGAGAGAGGAATCCTTCATACAAGTCGCTGGTAATGATAGCAAATGGCCTTGGTGTGAAAATTCAGAAGTTGGTAGTCTAATAAAACGTAGTAATTCTCGGCTTTGAAGGGGTGAAGTTGTAAGTAAAGATTATCAAGTTAAAAGGCATTTTATTAATTGGATATTGAAAAATGAGGTCGGATTATACTATAATTAGAGTTTTTACAACGGATAAGCCTAAAGTAATGGATTTACTATGTGATGCAGATGAATATAAGCTAATTAGAAATCATGTCGATGTTGTTTACTATAATGGCGATAACTTATGCCAAGGGAAAGATACGCAACGGCTTGTAAAACAGAATATTAAAACCCTACTTGCTCACAATATAAGGGCTGAGAGTAATCCAAAATTTGTTGATGATTGGTTTTTTCTATTAAAATAATATTCCAGATAGAAGGACGGGAACAATGTGTTGATTTAGTTTGTTGAAAGATGCTACAACCCGAATATTAAAAGTGATACCATGTCTTTATTTCACAAAAGAAAATGAACTCAAATAATCTAAAACATATTAAAGTAGTAGCTGCCATTATCCGAGACGTAGAGGGTAGGGTGTTTGCTACTCAGCGTGGGTATGGCAAGTTTAAGGATTACTGGGAGTTTCCAGGCGGGAAGATTGAGGTGGGTGAGAGCCCTGAGGATGCTCTGCATCGTGAAATTATGGAGGAGCTTGATACTGAGATAGAAATTGAAGGCCTTTTTGATGCGGTGGAGTGGGATTATCCTGATTTTCATCTCTCTATGAAGTGTTATGCCTGCCATGTTGTCAGTGGCTCACTCACTCTTAAGGAGCATGAGTCTGCAAAATGGCTGCTTCCTGCTGAGTTTAATACTGTGAACTGGCTTCCTGCGGATGCCGGGGTAGTTGAGAAATTGGTGGAGACAAAATAATGTAGTAGATTCTATTGAAATGAAAATTGGTATATACGAACAGATTATAAATCAGTTGTTTGAACAAAAGTTGTCATCAATTGATAAAACCCGTTTTTACATTGGAGAGAGGGTTATTGAAAGGAGTGAGGTTGTGAAACTCTTATCAATGTATTTGACAAGTCTGTTTGAACAAGTGATGAATGATGTTATTGAATTAGATTCTTCTGATGGTGATGATATGGAACACTCATCAGATGCAATAGCAAAGGGTATCAACATCACTAACTCAATCATTAGTAAACTTGTTAGTGATTTTCATTTGGAATCAGGAAATTTGTTGTCTGCACAAGCAAGAATTTTAACTGCTGTTATTGACAAAACACAATCTGATTATCCTGATTTAGCTACAAGACTTAAAGAAATAATGCCAATGAAAGGCTTGGTTAATGGGGCATTATTTACTGGCAAAGGAATGAAAATGTACACTGAATTGCAAAAGGAAATCGCGTCTGCTGACGAAATCCATTTGATGGTGTCATTTATAAAGAAACGTGGTCTCGCTTTAATACTGCCGCAGCTTAAGAGTTTTACAAATAGAGGTGGTATACTTAAGGTTATAACTACTACGTACATGAAGGCGACTGATTTTGAGGCGGTGAAACAATTATCTACCCTCAAAAATACAGATATAAAAATAACTTATGATGAAGCAGAAGAAAGGTTACATGCTAAAGCATATATATTTATTCGTAATACCGGCTTCAATACTGCTTACATAGGTTCATCAAATCTATCCGCTCAGGCTCTTGATACTGGTGTTGAATGGAATGTAAAAGTAACACAGATGGAGCAACCAAGGATGATGAAAACTATTCATTCTGCATTTGATGCTGCATGGTATTCTGAAAATTATGAGACATTTGTTGGTGGAGTTGATGATGATAAGCTTAAAATGGCCTTAAGTGAAAGTGTTGATAATGAGATTGATTATGCTGAGTTGAGAGGTATAATGAGTCCGTATGATTATCAACAGGAAATCATGGATAAATTAAAGTTTGAGAGAGAGGTCCGTAATCACTGGAGAAATCTTGTGGTTGCAGCTACAGGAACAGGAAAAACTGTAATGGCAGCTAATGATTATAAGGTATTTTCTGAAAATCATGATAGGGCGCATTTATTGTTTGTTGCTCATAGAGAAGAAATTTTGCGTCAAAGTTTAGCAACGTTCAGACATGTACTTTGTGATTATAATTTTGGTGAGAAGTGGATTGCAGGCAAAGAACCTGAAAATTATGAATATGTTTTTGCTTCCAAAGATACATTAAATAATCGCCTGAGTAATTTGCAGTTACCATCTGACTATTATGATTATATTGTTATAGATGAGGTACATCACGCTACTGCATCATCTTATCGTAGGATTATAAACTATTTCAAGCCAAAAATTCTTTTGGGATTAACTGCAACACCTGAAAGAATGGATGGAGATGATATTACTAAAGACTTTGATGGAACGATTTCGGCTGAGATACGTCTTGATGATGCTTTGAATAAGGGTCTGCTTGCCCCATTTCATTACTATGGTATAACTGATTCAGTTGACTATACTGAAGTAGCATGGGATAAAGGACATTATGTCTCGTCTGAGTTGTCAAGAATATATACTTATAATGATTCCAGAACAATGATGATTTTGAAATCATTGCAGAAGTATATAACTGATATTAGAAATGTTAGAGCGTTGTGTTTCTGTGTTGATCAGGCTCACGCTAAATATATGGCCGCAAAATTTACGTTGTGCAATTTGAAGGCGGATGTGCTTACAAGTGAATATTCACAGATGAGAGATGCTCTGCTTCGACGATTGAAAAACAAAGATATTAATTACTTGTTTGTAGTAGATATGTTTAATGAGGGGGTTGATATTCCAGAGGTTGATACAATACTTTTTCTTCGTCCAACGGAGAGCTTAACAGTGTTTATTCAGCAATTTGGAAGAGGATTACGTAAAGCCACAGGGAAAACACATGTTGATATTCTTGATTATGTGGGCAATAGCCGAGTAGAATTTAATTATACGGACCGCATGCGCGTCATGCTTGGTCGTACATCAATGAGTGTTCCTGAGGAGATTGAACGTGATTGCCCGCATTTGCCATTTGGATGTCAAATTTTCCTGGAACCCAAAGCAAAAGAGTATATTTTAAAGAACATAAGAGGCGCAATTCAACGTTTTTCAGTTAGTAAAATTAGTGGGTTAATAAAAGATTTTGATAAGAATTGTACTGTACCACTAACTCTTACCAACTTTGTTAATATATACCAGATGCCTCTTGATAAATTATACAGAAACACTACATGGAACCAGTTACTTTATGAAACAGGACTGAACAAAAATAAATCCAGTTACAATGAAGAATTAAAACGTGCTGTATTTAGAAAATGGTCGGCAATTGATTCATATTCCTATCTGAGTTTTATAGAGAAGTTGGTAAATAGGTCTTTTAAGATAAGTGTAGATGAGTTGGATAATATTGAGAAGAAAGAATTGTTGATGTTCTACTATGATGTGTTTGAGACTGCTGGACGATTTCCTTCTTTACAAGCAATGGTTGATAGTTTATCATCTGATAATTGCTTTATAGAAGAGTTGAAGGAGGTTATCCCATTATTACTTAAGAATAATACGGCGTATGAAAAAAGTGACAATTCTCAGATATTTGGATTCCCATTAAAGCTACATGGCATATATACCAAGTCACAGATACAGGTTGCAATAGGAACTTCTACGCTTGAAAAGAAATCACCTGCTCGTGAAGGCGTTGAACGCAATAAAGAAACTAAAGTAGAGGCCATGTTTGTAGATATTATAAAAAATAGGGAAGAGGGTTCTACTACAGATTATGATGATAAGGCTCTTTCTCCTGATATTTTTCAGTGGGATACACAAAACAGAGTTAAGCCAGATTCGAATGAGGGACGAGCGTATATTAACAAAGAGAACACAATGTTACTGTTTGTAAGAGAGCAAAAGAATTTTGTGGAGGATAAGGGTAGAACAATGGGATATGTCTATTTAGGTCGAGTTACTTTAAAAAATTGGTCATATAATAATTTAGGGAACCGTTATCAGATGCAGATACATTGGAAAATGGTTGAGCCAATTCCTGCAAGTGTAATGCATTATGCAAGAATGAAAGAGATTATCTAATTATATCAATGCAACAAGAAGAATACTCGAACCTTTGGAACTTCATTTGTGCATACCTTCCAAATTATTGTAGAAGGGATGATGTTTTACGAAGTGATATATTGCGCCGCTACATTGATGATGAGTATGTTGCGGAAAGTGATTTACAATGGATTGACGAATATTATGGTTCTGATAGAAATACTGTCACTAAGGCTTTGTTAGAATTGGAAAAAGGTTTTGTTTCAGAGGCGTTGGAGAATTATTACATTACTGAAAGCTTCAACCTATTGGGCACTTTGTAATTTTTGACTTTATCTTCGTAGAAAATCCTGTGTTGTTATAAGTATTTGATAATTAGATGATTCTTATCTTCGCGTAAAATCCCAATAAATAGTAATCCTTTAGACATGTGAAATAATTACGATGGATATCTTGAGTGTGTATGATTTGCAGAAAAACGTCTCAAAAGGTAGATTGTATATACCCTTTTGAGATAGTATCATTTTCTATGAATCTTTTACGACATTTGTTTTTACAGCAGATACAGGCAGAACCAATTCCACCTCATCAACTTCTATTCTCATAAATTCACATTTTTCTCAGTTCATCCATACAACGCATACAAGTCTCAAAGTGCTCTTTGTTTATGGCGGCTCTTTGATTATCACTCATATCCGATTCGTTCATAAATGTAGTATAGATAACCAGCATGGCATCCACTTTATCGTGCTCGTGTATGCAATCTTCACTTTTGCAACCTTCGATAGCGCTGCGTGTAAAGCAGAAACCATCGGGAACACGAATACCATGATCATTGTATTCACCATGCTCTTTATAGTTCTTGTTAATGTCCTCGTTGAGCATGATGGGCATTGGGCGAGGATTCCTAACTAAGAACAGACCTGCAATCTCATTTGCCGATAGATTGTCCTTATGCAGGCAGCGCTCGTTGTACCGTTGAAGGAAATGGCTAGTATATGCATGTATCTGAGGCAACATGATGGTATCGCACTGGGGAGTGTGCTTATACCCCATTCGCATTCCTCTTATAACATAACGCTGTTTTCCACTGAATACGGAGCAGAATGAAGAATAATGTGGTTTCTCCACCTCATCGGTATTTTCTGCATAGTAGAATATGACATACTGATTGTTAGTGGCAGGGATCTTGTACTCATCAATGTACCAAGCTGGGAATGTCCTGGATTTCTTAAATGCTTTGATTGCTTTAGGATACGACTTGTCTATCCTTATCTGCACTTTATGGGCATCAGCAACAAGCCCGTCGTACATTTCCTTACATGTCATTGATGGCAGTATCATTATTTCGTTTCTCCCTTTAAGATGGATTCGAATATTTTTTCAGGTTCATCGCCAATGTCGAATACTCCCATATTTTCATGATAGAAGATGGCATCCTTGTATGTGATCTTTGTAATAGCATGTGTCATGAAACCGATGCTTATGCTAGACATTACCCACAAGCAATCGGGTTGTGGCATCCCAAATTGTAGGACTGTAGAATCACCATAGTTATTTGTGCTGAATATGGCACCTACTTTTAGATTCGCCATATAAGCTTCAAGAGGATTTCCAGAGAGTTCTTGCGGACAGCACGGAAAAGCTACAGGATTCTTCCAATCCAGCTGGATTGCATTATGTGTTAGTGATTGAGTTTTAGATGGCTCTTTCACTTCCTCCATATTTTCTTTATAAGTTGCCAGCTCATCATTACCTCTCATACTTGAAAGTGAGGGGGCATTATATATAGATTCAGCATTAATACTCCGCTCTTGAAATACCCATTCGCCTAGACTTCCACCCTGTGGCTTTGGGTGCTCTTTTGCCCAATTTGTCAATCTTTCCAGTGATGCACGTGCCTCTTCTTGGGTCACAGCTCGCATCCAACTGAAATTTGGGTCTATACTTTCATGTCCTCGCAGAATAGATGGGTCTGCGAGAAATGTTTCAATACTTCCACAGATGTTTTCTATCCTTGCACGAGTAATGGGATTGTTCAACGTATTCTCTAATCGTGTGAGCCAACGAAGATTTTCAGGGCGATTATTACGACGATTTGTGTCAATATGATCAACCACGTGCTGGTCTGTTGGTGGTTCGCCATGAAAGGCAAAGGCAACAATTCTATGCACCCTCTGTCCTGCAATCTCCATATAGCCCGTTTTGTCATTGGGTTTGCCCAAAGTCCATACGTTATCATCTTTGCGAATTCGTTTACCTTCACGTGGATGCCGCATTACAGCACCGTTGTCACGTACTGAATAATGCTCTTCCTTGTAGATGCATTCTTTGACTTCGTTGTAATCGTCGATGCTAATCATCTGTATAAATTATGCGTTTCAATCGATGAAATATAGATGCGAAATTAGTAATAAATGTAGTAATATCCAATGAATAATGCAGTAATTTATATTCAATTAGCAAGAAGATACAATCTTCCGTTAATCAGGGAGTACTAATACTGAAACAGCTCGTTTCAGTATTAATAAAGCTTGAAAATTCAATACTATAGCTGAGGATTCCACAATTTCTGTGAAGATAATTTAGGAAAAGACTTCGGAAAAACTTTCAATAATAGACAGGACTTTTGAAACGGCTGGCAGGTGATAGTGATTTGGGAGTGTCAGCTTAAACCTGCATGGATTGATGAAACTATGCGTGGGGTGGAGGTTCTGCTTAATAGAAACTTTTTATCGTTGTTTAATTAAAATGAGTGATATACAGTAAAATAGCATAAAGGCGTGGGTGCTGGCGGCAAGGCCTAAGACGCTGTCGGGTGCAGTGATGCCTGTGCTTATTGGAGGCTCGCTATGAATAATATGAACAGAATTTATAGCACGTATAATTTTGTGGGGCAGAGGATTGACGGCTATGAGCAACCTATCGCCATGCTTACTCGTGAGGTGGCGGACTCCCTGAAGGCTGTGAGCGACGATGGAACATAGTGGAGCATAGTGTCTGGATTTGTTTTTAGCAATAAAAAGTTATAAGATTTTTGTTACTTCAATCGCCTGCGCCTCATGAATATCCATCATGGCATTGATGAAATATATGGTTTTGTAGTGTCGTATCTCATCAACAGGGATATGTCGTTCTGTTATCACTCCATTGTCGATAAGACGTTGACGGCAAGTGCCATGTAGTAGTGCATCGGTGGGGGTGAACATATTGCCTTCATAATCTTCGAATACGAGATTACAATAACTAGCATCGGTTATCATCCCGTTACGAACAATGATGACATCGTCGGTGTGGGCTTGCTTAACAAGATGTGCCAACTGGCGACGGTCAACACTTTTATAAGTGTAGCGGATGGTGGTGTCGTAAACAAGGGCAACACTCTTTCGATATTTGGGTGTGTAGGGAGTGAATTCAATGGCACGAATGACATCGGTATATTCAATGCGGCATTTGAATCGCCCTTTTTTTGCTTTCTCCGGAATCTCAAGATGTAGTTCTGGCATCGGCTTGTCGTAAATATCCTTAATGGTCTTTTCCATTCGTTTAAGATGATATGACAAATACATGGGTTGCCCGTTATTGATGCAGATCACTTCTGAAAAGGCTGGTTTTCTGAGTGGAAGATATATCTTTTCAATCACTTCATGGTATTCGCTATATGCATCACTCATCGCTGTGATTCCACCACCGCTACGATAGAATTTCTGCCCGGCAGAGTCCTGTTCTATATATCTGATAATCACACTGCTATCAAATGAGGCTCCATCAAAATAACCAAACACCCCAGTATAAAATCCGCGTGGATCTTCTTCCGCCTCTCTTATCAGTTGTATAGTGCGTGGTTTGGGTGCGCCCGATATACTTCCTGCTGGGAGCATGGACAGGATGATTTTTCCGAGGTTGCGTTGCCAATCCTTTGGTAAGATGCCTGTTATCTCACTACTTATCTGAAGTATATGTGCCCGGTCGCTGTGAATCTCGGTGGCGTATCGATAGCGTTCTACATGGACATTCTCGGCAAACATACTCAAGTCGTTCCTCATCAGATCTACCACAGTGGCATGCTCTGCACTTTCTTTCTTGTTGGCAAGGATAAGGTCTTTTGCGTGAGGGATATCGGCATTGATAGTTCCTTTCATCGGATGAGTGGATATCTTACCGTCGTGGCTGATGGTCACAAAACATTCGGGCGAGAAACAAACGAAACGATCAGGGATGCAGAGCGAATAGCGGGCATCGGTCATATAGAAAAGATCTTCCAAACCCAATGTGGTTTGAACAGGTGTCTTCAGTGTGAGATTTGTCAAAAACGAATTGCCCTGATGTAGCCCTTTCTCCACGATATCAAAACGTTGTTTGTATCTGTCGAATGGCTCTGCCTGGAATGTGAATGTCTCGTTATTCCCCTGAAACAGGTCTTTGTTTACATTTGAAGCCGACGGAATATCAAAAAGAATATCGGTTTGATGTCGCGGTTCTTCAGTAATAATAAACTCGGTACATTCAAAATTTGCAACAAAAAGAAATTCCTTTTGTTGTGCTGCAAGATGTGAGATGCGTTCAGTAGCATCGTTTACGTTGTAAAATGTGGAATATGCCATGAATCCTGATAATTAAGATAAAAAAGCATCGGGATTCTTGTGCATCTGATAACGCACATGATACGGACACAGTTGTGTGTCCTCATAATGCAAACGTAAAGTTAGTGATTTTCTGTTTCATTACCGTATAAAGTGATGAAAAAGATAAAAAAAAATGGTTTATTACATCCCGATATGAACAAAGAAAAAATAGCGTGTGGTATTTGCACCACACGCTATTTTCTTATTATATAATTATTAATTACTTAACCTCTTCAAAGTCTGCATCCTGGACGTTGTCGCCATTGCTGCTGTTTGATGAGCTTGAGCTGCCATTGCCGCCTGCGTTAGCTCCGCCGTTGAACGGGCCTTGCTGTCCGCCTTGTGCGCCGCCCTGGGCGTTGGCTGCATTGTACATATCCTGGCTTGCTGCGTGGAGTACATCCTCAAGACCCTTGATAGCTGAATCAATAGCATCTAAGTTCTGGTTCTTGTGAGCCTCTTTCAAGGTGGCAAGAGCAGACTCAATTGAGCTCTTCTTGTCAGCTGGAAGCTTGTCACCAAGGTCCTTCAGCTGCTTCTCTGTCTGGAATATCATAGCGTCAGCCTTGTTCAGCTTGTCAGCACGCTCTTTCTCTTTCTTATCAGCCTCTGCATTAGCCTCAGCCTCTGCCTTCATACGCTTGATTTCGTCCTCGCTCAAGCCAGATGAAGCCTCAATACGAATCTTCTGCTCCTTGCCTGTGGCCTTATCGCGGGCTGAAACGTTAAGAATACCGTTGGCATCGATGTCAAATGTAACCTCAATTTGTGGCACACCACGTGGAGCGGCTGGTATTCCGTCAAGGTTGAACATACCTATCTGTTTGTTGTCACGAGCCATTGGACGCTCACCCTGTAGTACATTAATTTGTACTGAAGGCTGGTTATCGCTGGCTGTTGAGAACACCTCAGACTTACGTGTAGGTATTGTGGTGTTAGCGTCAATAAGTTTGGTCATTACGCCACCCATTGTCTCAATACCAAGTGAAAGTGGGGTTACATCAAGCAGAAGCACGTCTTTAACATCGCCGGTAAGAACACCGCCCTGAATAGCTGCACCTACTGCTACCACCTCATCTGGGTTCACACCCTTTGAAGGCTCCTTGCCAAATATCTCTTTAACCTTAGCCTGGATGGCTGGGATACGAGATGAACCACCTACAAGAATAACCTCATCAATGTCTGAGTTGCTGAAACCAGCGTCGCTCATAGCCTTACGGCATGGTTCTACAGTGGCCTGGATAAGTTTGTCAGCAAGCTGCTCAAACTTAGCACGTGTAAGAGTCTTTACAAGGTGTTTTGGCACACCGTTAACTGGCATAATGTATGGCAGGTTAATCTCTGTTGATGTTGAACTTGAAAGCTCTATCTTAGCCTTCTCAGCAGCCTCTTTCAAACGCTGAAGCGCCATTGGGTCTTTTCTAAGGTCTATGCCCTCATCGTTCTGGAACTCCTGAGCAAGCCAGTCAATGATAACCTGGTCAAAGTCATCACCGCCAAGGTGGGTGTCGCCATTGGTTGACTTAACCTCAAACACACCGTCACCAAGCTCAAGGATTGAAATATCAAATGTACCGCCACCAAGGTCAAACACTGCAATCTTCATATCCTTCTGAGTCTTGTCAAGACCGTATGCAAGTGCGGCTGCAGTTGGCTCATTTACAATACGTTTTACTGTAAGACCAGCAATCTCACCAGCCTCTTTTGTGGCTTGACGCTGAGCATCGCTGAAGTATGCAGGAACTGTGATTACAGCCTCTTTAACTTCCTGACCAAGATAATCCTCTGCGGTTTTCTTCATTTTCTGAAGTATCATGGCTGAAATCTCCTGTGGTGTATATAGGCGGCCGTCGATGTTTACACGAGGTGTGTTATTTTCACCACGGTCAACCTGATAAGGAACTCTCTGAATCTCTTTAAGTGTCTGGTCGTATGTCTCGCCCATGAAACGCTTGATAGAGAAGATAGTCTTTTTAGGATTTGTGATTGCCTGACGTTTTGCAGGGTCACCTACCTTACGCTCGCCGCCATCAATGAATGCCACGATAGACGGGGTTGTACGTTTTCCTTCGCTGTTGGCGATAACGACTGGGTCGTTACCTTCCATGACTGATACACAAGAGTTTGTAGTACCAAGGTCTATACCAATAATTTTTCCCATAATTCTTATATTTTTAATTGTTATTAATTCTTTTTCAGAGTTCACACGGAACTTCGCCTTATACGTATCAATTTCCGTGCCAAACTTTATTAAACCAATAGTACTGACATTTTGTCAAAAAGTTGTATTTTTGCAACTGAAGTTGTTTAATCAGAGTTATAACTGTCAACTATCAACTGTCAACTATCATGAGTATTCTAATATTATTAACATTTCTTCTCCCCCTCCCAGACGGAAATTACGCTGCCCTGAGCGGGGACAGTACAGCCATTGTGGCAGGCAAATCCAAGACCGCTCTTACAGAGAGGGTGGTTGAGTTCTCAAAAATGAGGATAAATCCACTCAAAAAAGTGGCTGATTTCCAGTTTTCCCCTGATGTGTCACGCATACTGTTTACTCGTGCAGAGGGCGACACCGCTTTAAGCCCTTTTTACATATATAAAATAGAGAGCCGCCGATGTGACCGTCTCAGTGATAATCCAGACCAGAAGGCGCCTGTGTTCAGTCCTGACGGCAAGAAGATAGCGTATGTGCGTGGTAATAACGTAATTATCAAGCGTCTGGAGTATAATACTGAGGTTCAGGTGACTCAAGACGGCTCAGATAGCATATATAATGGTGTGCGCAGCCGTGATATGCGTGAAGCCTTTGGGGCTGAGGCTCTTATGGTATGGGCGCCAGGTTCTGATTATCTGGTCTTTAGCAAAAATGAGCGTCTCTATATGTACAGTATGCAGTACAAGTGGACCAAGGAGGTTAAAATGCCAGACCCCGATGCCGCCTATATAACAGCAGTGGAGTGGACTTCTGACCCTGAAATGTTTGGCGTTCTGTACCTTAACCGTGAACAGACCAAACTGCGTATGGCAAAGATTAACGCAGCTACTTTTGTGGCAAAACGTGTTTATGAATACACAGACCCTAAGTTTGTACTGCCAGAGTGTGCCACTTTCCTTAAATTTGCCGACAAAACTCAGAGTTTTATGCTGCTAAAGCCTGAAAATGACAGGGTGCAGCTCTGCCTCTTCTCTCCACTTGGAAAGTTTGTCAAGCAGATTACCAATGCCACCGCCGATGTCACCACTGTACATAGGTATGATCTTACGGCACGCCGCATCTGGTATCAGACCTTTGACGGTGCTGTACGCAGTGAGTGTCAGATACTTTCAGACGGGAGCAAGCCTGTAACCATATCATCAGAGTCTGTGCAGAAAGATGGCAGGGAGTATGGGCGTTCAGGAGATTTGAACTACTATGTGGTAAAACCTGACAATATGTCAAAATCCACCCCGCTTGTAATGTATGTGGCTGATTTTGAATCTGATGCCAATGTGGCGTTTGAAAATGCCATGAAAGAGCGTGGTGTTATGACAGCTGTGGTGAAGTGCCGTGGCACACAGGGGCAGGGTGTTCAGTTTGAACAGGCCGCCTATTTAGATATGCTGAATGTCCCTGCTCAAGATTACGCCCAGGCGGCAATATCCATTGCGGAGAAATATGGTATAGAGAAGTCAAATATCTCTATTGCTGGTGAAGATTTGAACGCTGGAGTTGCACTATCAGCCATTTTTAAGGCAGACAGCCCGTTTAAGGCTGCCGTGGCAGTATCGCCAGTGACAGATTTGAGAGAATACAATCCGGTTGTAACTCAGCGTTTTATGCGTACCGCAGGTGCTACTTCAGCATATAGATTAAATAGTGCGGTGGATAATGCTTCCAAATTAGAAAAAAAATTGTTAATTTTGCATTCAACAGCAGATGATGTCACTCCGCTAAGCAATACAGAGGCTTTGTGTAATGTGTTGGTAAATAGTGGAATCCAGTTTGATATGCAGATATTCTTCAGTGGTGGTAGAAATATGACATCGGGGCTTGGAAATAACTATCTGATAACTAAATTTTATAATTTTATAAAATAAGATGAAACCAACACTTTATGTTATGGCAGCCGGTATGGGCAGCCGCTATGGTGGTCTTAAGCAGATGGACGGCATTGGTCCTAACAATGAGACTATTATAGATTATTCAATATTTGATGCCATCAGAGCAGGTTTTGGCAAGGTGGTGTTTGTAATACGCCATGATTTTGCTGATGACTTTAAGAAAGTGGTAATTGCCAAGTTTGCTGATAAGATACCAGTAGATGTTGTATATCAGGAGCTTAACAAACTGCCAGAGGGCTTCACTGTGAATCCGGAACGTAAGAAACCGTGGGGTACAAACCATGCTGTGCTCATGGGTAAGGATGTGGTTAAGGAGCCGTTTGCCGTTATAAACGGTGATGATTTCTACGGGCAGGAGTCATTCCAGATTCTATGTGACGAACTTGTTAGCATGAATGGCAAAAAAGGCGAGTACTGCATGGTGGGATTTCCCGTAAAGAACACATTGTCAGAGAGTGGCACGGTGTCACGTGGTGTCTGCCAAAAAGACAGCAATGGTTATTTGACATCTATCGTGGAGCATACTAAGATAGAGGAGAACGGTGGTGTTATTGTAAACCACAACGATGACGGAACTGACACTATGGTGGCTCCTGAAACCCTTGTGTCTATGAACATGTGGGGCTTTACTCCTGATTATTTCAAATATTCTGAAGATTTCTTCAGAGAGTTTCTAAAGGAGAACGAAAAGAGTCTTAAGGCTGAGTTCTACATACCAACCATGGTTGACCACCTTATTAAGACAGGTGAAGCTAAAGTCAAGGTACTTAGCACGTCGAGCAAATGGTTCGGCGTTACATACGCAGCCGACAAACCAACAGTGTTATTGCAGATTAACTCCTTGATTTCCAAGGGTAAGTATCCTAAAAAACTTTGGGAATAATCAACTCTACGTCAACTTTATTCACACTTCGTGTTCATCAACACGTCAATTTTCAATTTTCAACTCCCAATTGACCTATGGGACCCTACCACTACTGGCTGATAGCCTCCGCATTTCTTATCTTGCTTGAGCTTGTTACGGCAGGCTTTGGTGTAATATGCTTTGCAATAGGCACCCTTGTTGCAACTCTGCTCGCATATATAGGCTTAGGCCTTGAGTACCAGATTACAGCATTTATTGTGGGCTCTATTCTCGCCCTCATATTTGTCCGCCCATTTGCTCTGAAATGGTTGAATAAAAACAAGAATGAGCAAGTGAAGACAAACGCCGATGCCGTTATTGGCCGTAAGGCTGTGGTTACGGAGGATATTAACCATGCCGCTGGTACAGGCCGTGTACGTATTGACGGTGATGACTGGAAAGCAGTTTCCGCCACAGATGCAGTGATAAAGAAAGGAACCGAAGTTAAGGTCATTGATAGAGAAAGTCTTATAGTAAAAGTGTCGTCACTCTGAGCATAGCGAATAGTCTCAACTCTCAATTCTCAACTAAATATTATGTACGGAACAATTGTTTTAATTGTGATAGCCATAGTGGTTATTGCATACGTGCTTAAAGGCATAAAAATTATTTCTCAGTCTGAAACTATGATTATTGAGCGTCTGGGGCGTTATCATCGTACGCTCAACGCCGGTATTAACGTTATTCTGCCTATAGTGGAGCGTGGCAAGGAGACCGCCACACGCCGTGGTGACGGCCGTATAGTAATGAATAGCAAGATTGACTTGCGTGAGCAGGTGTTTGATTTTGACAAACAGAGTGTTATCACAAAAGATAACGTTATGACAGAGATAAATGCTTTGCTATATTTCCAGATTGTGGACCCTGTAAAGTCTGTTTATGAGATTCAGAACCTGCCAATGGCAATAGAGAAACTCACACAGACCACACTGCGTAACGTAGTAGGTGAGCTTGAACTTGATGAAACACTAACATCGCGTGACACAATCAACTCCAAACTACGTTCCGTGCTTGACGATGCCACCAATAAGTGGGGTGTTAAGGTTAATCGTGTTGAGCTTCAGGATATTACGCCTCCGCAAAGCATACGTATAGCTATGGAGAAACAGATGCAGGCAGAGCGTGACCGCCGTGCTGAAATTCTAAAGGCTGAGGGTGAAAAGCAGTCTGCCATACTTAAATCTGAGGGTGAGAAATCAGCAGAGATAAATGCTGCTGAGGCTGAAAAGCAGGCCCGCATATTGCGTGCTGAAGGTCAAGCGCAGGCGCAGATTCTACAGGCTGAGGCTGAAGCAGAGGCTATACGCAAGGTTACAGACTCTGTGGCAGCCGTAAAGGGTGCCGATCCGGTTAATTACCTATTGGCTATCAAGTATATAGATGGCCTGAAAGAGATGGCTCAAGGTAATGACAGTAAAACAGTGTATATACCATACGAGGCTACTGGTGTGCTTGGATCACTTGGAACCCTCAAGGAGATGTTTAAGAACAGTTGACAACCTTTGGTGTAACCGTATTGTAACTCCTTTGCAAAAGTTTAGAAAAGAAGCTGTAACGCTTTTGAGATTGCAAGCGATTGCGAAAAAAAATGTCAGTTGATTTTACAAAAAAATCTTTGTCAGTAACGTATATGGCTCTACATTTGCAGTGTCTTCAGTGAACAAACAAAGAGAGTTGGTTCATGAATGAAGAACTTAGATGTTTAACCTGTTAAATGTTTAAAGCTATGTACAATTATGAAATTAATTATCGTGGTAAGGAAGACACAATGATTTTCGACCTTATCTTCGCTAAACGTAAATAAAGAGGGGTGAATCGCCCCCGAATTATTTCGGAGCGAAAAGTAAAGCCGGCAACTTAAAGTTTCCGGCTTTTTTTGTGTCTGATAACTATAAAATAGTTATATTTGCACACCTATGAAAAAAATCACAAAAGTTACCGCCTTAATTGGTGTGCTTATGGTATACACTATATGTCTGAGTGCGCAGACATGCCGCTCAGAGCGTGAGATTACCGTAAATGTAACACCAAGTAACAGCTACGCATATTCAGAGAGCGTATGCCTTGGCTCTGACTACATAGGGCACGGAATTGAGGTGAAGGCTCCTAAAAATGACACTGTGTGCCGCTGGGAGGTTGACTGTGATGACTTCACCCTTAATCTAAAGGTGTGCAAACCCGCTGAAAATCATATTTTTGCCACTATCTGTGAGGATGATGTTTACACTAAAAACGGCTTTAATGAGTCAAAAAGAGGTGAGTACACCCGCTCACTTAAAACCAAATGTGGTTGTGACAGTATTGTGACTCTTCATCTTGATGTGGTATCTCTCACGGTAACATCGCTGTTTGATAAATTTTGCGTCAATGAGCCGTATAACGGGCGTGGATACACTAACATACGCGCCACCAAGGATACCGTGCTTGAGACAAAGACCACGCAGCAAGGGTGCCCGGCTACCATACTTGTTTATCTTACAGCCTGTTTACCTGAAGAAACGCTCATTCTGGATACAGCTGAACGAGGGAAACGCTACCAAAAATACGGATATGACTTTATGCCGTTTAATGACACTTTGGCAGTCCTGAAACTTAAAACCGTTGGCGGTTGTGACAGTACTGTGAATCTTCGACTCTCAGTATACCATGACTATTACATTGAGCAGGAGTCTTCCATCTGCCGTGGTGACAGCATATTCTGGGAGAAGGCGTGGTACAAGGAGAAGGGAGTGCATGAGAAGAAGTACAAGACTGTGATGGGGCTTGACAGTATTCATGTGTTGAAGCTTGGCTATTATCCTGATTATCTGATAAATGAGAAACACACTGTTCCAGTCGGGGAGCCGTATGAATGGCACGGCAAAACGCTTATTGGCAAGGGTATATACTATGATTCTCTTAAAACAGTCAAACATCAGTGTGACAGTGTGTTTGTACTTGATTTGAGGGAGTGTGTGCCATACTATTTCAATGAGGAGCATAGCATTTGCCACGGCGATGTGTATGACTGGCATAATCAGAAACTAACAGAAAAGGGCGTGTATTATGACAAGAATATAACCTTTGATGAGTGTGACAGCATATATGAATTGCATCTTACGGTATGGGAAACACCTGATTTTGATGTTGTTGTAAGTGATGATTATGAGCAGGTGGGAGAGACTGACATTCGTCAGAGGGTGGAGGTGGCAAACGTGCATGGCGGTGAGTCTCCGTATTTGTGCAGCCTTGACGCCGCATCGTATAGTGATGAGTTCCAGTTCTGGTTCACCAACTATATGCGAGGAGACCATATCTTCCGTGTTATGGATTCTAATGAATGTGTCACAGAAAAAACTGTATTCTACAAGGGCGTGCGTGTGCCGCTTATTATTCCGGCGTTTTTCACTCCTGACGGTAAGGGGGAGAATGAAACATGGGTAATAAAGAATCTATGGTTCTATTCACGTTCCACAGTTGAGATATTTGACCGCTACGGCAAGCGTGTGGCATCATATAGTGCAGAAGAAAACTCTTGGGACGGCACTTATAACGGCCATCAAATGCCGTCAGATGACTATTGGTATGTTATACGCATAGCTGAAACCGGTGAAAAGATTTCGGGTCACTTTATACTCAGACGATGAAAAAACTTCTACTCTTCATATCATATCTGCTCGTGTGCAGCATCTGTGCCGCTAATGATTGCGGTACAGCCATACCACTCACAGTAGGAACGGAGTGTACATACAATAAGTACAGCACATCCACAGGTAAAGGTAAGGCGTGTGCTTCAGACTGCGGCTGGGCCGACATGAAATACCGCGAGGTTTGGTTTACCGCCAATATTCCATCCACAGGCCGTCTTGCCATTGCTACGCAAGGTAGTTACATAGATGGTTTTATGTCAATATACAGAGGCTCATGCGGTAATCTTATACCATACAGATGTTCTTCCAACGGCCGTTTGCCAGAGATTCTTGAAGTTCCTGACTTGCCAGCTGGTGAACAAATTTACATTAGGGTGGCGCTTGAGAGTGATGCTCAGGTGGGTATATGTGTTTATCAACTTGAAAATATTGAAAAGCCAAAATGCTCTGTGGCGGCTGCAGCGGCAGACTATTGTGGTAACGCCACACTTATACAGTCGCCAGACGGCTATTGCGGAAACACAAGTTCCCAGTATAGTGTTGATGCGCCAGGTAATTTGCAGAACGTCTTTTGCGGTTCCATAGAGAACAACTCATGGCTACAGTTTGTTGCGGCGGAGAGCGAGGCGAGCCTTAATATCTTTGTAAATAATTGCAGACGAGGCATTGGCATACAGATGAGAATATATGGCACTGATGACTGCATCCACTTTAATCCATACTCAAACTGCTGGAATCCTGCTATAGAAACAAACGGTGTGCTTACCGCCAGGAATCTTACGCCAGGCAAGCGTTATTACCTTATGATTGACGGTTATGCGGGCGATGTGTGTGACTACACCATATCAGGCGGAAAAGGTGTGGAAATGCCTCAGACTTTCATTGAAGACAACATCTGTAAGGGTAAAAGATACACTAAGTATGGTTTTGACGTGGGTGAACCTGGTGTGTATCGCCGGAAACTGAAAGGTCCTACGGGCAAAGACAGCCTTGTGGTGCTTTCACTCTCTGCCATTGACCCCGTTTACACCTACTTGAAAGGTTCTATCTACGCCTGTGAGCGTTATACTGAGAACGGTTTTAATGTGAATACTGCAGGCAAACACTATATTACAAGAACCTCAGCACAAGGGTGCGACAGTATTGTGGAGCTTGATCTTGAAGTAAAGAACCAGAAAGAACAGTACATTTACGCCTCAATATGTAGTGGTGAGGTATATGACCAGAATGGTTTCAAGGAGTCTGATAAGGGCGTTTACACTAAACGTCTGAAAACGGCGCTTGGCTGCGACAGTATTGTCACTCTCAATCTGGATGTAACTTCAACTATAGATATTACTGTCACAGGTAAAACAGACCTTTGTAAGGGGGATGAGACAGTGCTCACTGCATCAGGTGGTAGTTACTATAAGTGGTATGATGCAGACGGCAATGAGATAGGTGAGGGAGAGAGTGTTACCGTAAAGCCTTACGCATCAACCTCATATAAAGTGGTTACAAGCGCTGAACACAAGTGCCCTTCATCTGTTACAGACTGTCAGGGTAACACATATCGTGTGGTAAGGATAGGGGAGCAGTGCTGGATGGCGGAGAACTTGCGTTGCACTAAATATGACACGGAGAGCCCGCTTGCAGGATATGAACTTCCAAAGGTGGTGGAGAACCGTTATATGGGCTATTCTCCGGCATACTATCTTATTCCAATGGACGAGGCGTGGTATTCTGTTCGTGACACAGAAGTTAAAAAAACACTGACACACCTATACAACTGGGGTGCGGCTATGGGTTTAACAGAGAAGGGTTCTCATGAAAGTAATGTATATATGGATGTGACTGAAGATGAGACTTTTCAGGGTATCTGTCCTAACGGCTGGCATGTGCCATCACTTTTTGATTATTATGATCTTGTGATGTCTGTTGGGTTGCCTGATAATGATGCCACCGCCCTGCGTGCTAAGAATAACTGGTATCGCGGTACGTATATGGGTGAAAAGACTATAGACGGTCTTGATACATACAGCTTTTCATTGTATCCTGGTGGCGTGTATAATCTATATGGTGATGGGGTCTTGGAGATGGTTGGTTACGAGGCCTTCCTGTGGTGCTGCGGCCCTGCAAGTGGAGAAAGTGCAACCTATATACTTGCAAAGTGTAATAATGGCGCCATGCTGTATAGTGAATATGGTTCTGGAAAATATACGGCTCGTAGTGTACGCTGCGTAAAAAATTGACCTTTTTAAGCGTGTAGTTGAAAGTATTTTGTTATCTTTGTATGCTAAGTTTAGCAAACTTAAAGAGATATCAAAATAAATTTTACTTAAAAAACTTAAAATCAGAAACTTATGTTAGAAGGTCAGAAAAAGATGAGCACATGGTTCTACGCATTGCTCTCCCTTCCAGCCACAGCCATGGGATTTGGCTTGTCGGTTCAAATTTCAGCTCTTAGCTGGATTCTTTCAACAAAGTACGGTCTTAGCATCGGCGATATAGGTATCGTATGGGCAGCCGGACCTATTGCTGGTATTATAGCACAGCCTATCGTGGGTCTTGTAAGTGACAAACTATGGTTCATGGGTGGCCGTCGTCGTCCTTGGATTGTGCTTGGCGGTGTTCTTACCGGTTTAATGCTTCTTGCACTTCCAAACCTTGAGATTGTTCAAAAGATTTTAGGTATGGAAGGTCCTGCAGGTCTGCTTCCTATAGCAGTGTGCGTGGCTCTTACTCTTGACCTTTCAATTAACGTAAGTTTCAATCCTACACGTTCACTTGTTGCAGACTGCACCACTCAGGAGCAGCGCAGTAAGGGTTACACTTGGATGCAGACAGTATCTGGAACATTTGGTGTGCTGGCATATCTGGTTGCTGTAATCTGGGGTAATGAGGCTCTTATCTACGTGGGTATGGTAATTGCCGTTCTATTTACTGTATGCCCTATATTCTTTATTGAGGAGCCAAGAGAACTTAAGGTTGAGGATAACTCAAGCAGTGCTAAGAAATCTAATGAAGGTGTCTCTTTCAAGGATATAAATAATGCAATCCTACCACTGTACGGCTTCCTTCTATATGGTGTGTGGGTTATAGTTGCAAAGCTTAGCGGAGTGAATGTAGAAGGCTTCCATGAATACATGGGGCTTAACACTATGGAGTGGATTTGTATTATCATTGAGGTTGTGGCACTGCTGCTTGTACTCTCTAACGCCCTGAAGGCCGATGAAGACACTCATGAGTTCCAAAAAATCCTGCTTGCACACTCTTTCACATGGTGGGGTGTTCAGACCATGAACATCTATATGTTCTTCTATGTTTCCACTGTTATAACAGGTCTTGCAGAGGATTCAATGCAGACTGTAAACTCCATGGCGTTCCTTGTACGTGACCTTATTGGCGCCATCCTGCCAGTGCTCGTACTTAATGAGATTGCAAAACGTAAAGGTATGACTCACACTCATACGGGTGCTATTCTTGCAATGGCCCTTGGTTACGCTATCATCTACTTCTTTGGTGCTAATATTTACACATTCTTTGTGGCTTTGGTTATAGTTGGTATTGGCTGGGCTTCACTTGTATCTCTGCCATTCGCTATTATGAGTTCACGTGTAAACCAGACAAGAATGGGACTTTACATGGGTATCTTTAACCTGTCAGTGGTACTTCCGCAGCTTGTGGCTTCATTCAAGATGGGTGAGGTTGTGGATGCGGCTGCTGATAAGTCAATCATCTTTGCTATATGCGCCATCTGTCTCCTTATCTCAGGTGTGCTTTGGATATTTGTTAAAGAGAAGAAGTAACGGGAACGTCACTCTGAGCGTAAGCGAATAACATTAAGAAGGCTGCAATCAATATTTGCAGCCTTTTTTATGCTCCCGCCTTTACCCTTATTGTAGCCTTTGTTATAAAACGCACTATAGCCCTCGCTATAGGGTTTTTGCTGTGGCGGCGGTAGTAGATGTCCATCGATTTGTAGAACGCCTCTATAATCTTAGGAGATGCCTTATCGGTGCATTTGCCTTTTAGGTGTACCACGGTTACATCTCCGCAGTAATAGTTCCTATAGCCGGCATCAAGCACAGATACGGAGAGATCTATATCTTCACCATACATAAAGTAATCTTCACAGAGTAGGGTGGTGTCTCCAAGCACGGCTCTGTTAAGTAGCATAAAGGCTCCGGCAAGCACAGATGTGTAGCCTGTCTCATTCTCTGATAGCGTGACATTATAGTATGATGCAAAAAGCCTGCTTTCAGGCATCAGCGATGCCAATCCTGTAATTTTGCAGAATGTGTTCCAAAGTGTGGGTTTGTTACGCTTGCTCTCTGGCAGAAAAACGCCATCGCCGTTAATCATTCTTACGCCTAATGCACCCATGTCTGGCTTGGACTCTGCAAATTCAAGCACACGTCTCAGTGTGTCTTCACTAATGAAGACATCGGGGTTAAGAAGAAGAACGTATTTGCCTGAGGCTTTACGTATGGCAATATTGTTAGCCTTGGCAAAACCTAAATTTTCAGTACTGTAGATATATTCAACATTGGGATATGTGTCACGCACAGCTTCCTCAGAACCGTCAGCAGAGGCGTTATCCACCACAATAACCTCCACGTCCATGCCTTCAGAAGCCTTGCCCAAATACTCAAGGCACTTTAACAGGTACTGTTTGGCGTTGTATGTGACTATTACTACAGTTAACTGGCGCATATATCAGTAATCTGAGCCTTGAAGTCTCTCTCCAAGCCTGATTAGGAAGTTTTTCTTAGGCTTGTATGACATGAACTCATTGTTATACGTAGGTTTGGTGTGGCCGCAGAGTATGGCATAGACCACTCCCCAGTCTGGCAGGCCGCCTAAATTACGGTCGTCTATATAGACATCGGCGTTAATCTTGCGTGACACCTCTTTTTCATCCATAACCTCTCCTGGGTAGTTGGCGTTCACGGCGTAAAACTCAAGCCCGCGTTCCTTGCAATACTCCACAGCCTCATCAAGAGTTTTGCCATGGCGGTATGTCCACAGGATAATGTTACAACGATGCTCCTTCTGGAGCTTGATAAGGGTCTCAATGGCAAATGGAATAGGTTTGCCTATCTTAGGGTACTCGTGAGTTACTATTGTACCGTCAAAATCTACTGCGATGGTCATACTGAGTTTAGGAGTTTAGGAGTTCAGGAGTTTAGGAGTTTAGGAGTTATAACTGTCAACTGCTTGGAAATACCTGTTAATCTTTGATTTAGTGGGTTTGAGAAGAATTAGGGAAACAAACACTATCAAGTAGGCAAAAAGGCATGAACGGTCGCGCAAGAACTCTCCATGTTCGCCAAATTTGCATATTGAAGCGTATCCTGTAAACGCCACAATGCCAGCTACAGACAAAATAGCCATAGGTATTGCATTCCACTTGAAATAGTAGTCAAGATCAACCTGTTTTTTCAGTTTGAAGGTGTTCAGACCAACTGACAAAGGTACGCACACAAGAAGTGTACCCACTACCAAGTAACTTATAATCAACGACACCTCAGGGGTGATAAATCCGAACCAAAGCGGATATATGTGCGCCAGCACCAGTCCTATGATAAAAACGGCGTATATAGCATAGTATATAGCCAAAAGTTTGTTCTGTACCTCTTTCATATCTTATATTCAGTTCTGTCTATTATTGAACGTCCAAGTGTAAGTGAATCAGAGTATTGTAACTCGTCTCCCACTGAAATGCCGCGTGCTATTGCTGTGATTTTCACATTCATATCCTTCAGCTTGCGGGCTATGTAGTATGAAGTGGTGTCACCCTCCATCGTTGGGCTCAGTGCCATTATAACCTCTTTTATCTCCCCCGATGCAACCCTCTCCACAAGGCTCTGTATTTCAAGGTCTGAGGGCTTCACGCCATCCATAGGGCTTATCACGCCGCCTAAGACGTGATATAAGCCTGTATATTGCTGTGTGTCCTCCACAAGCATAACCTCTTTTATGGTCTCAACCACACATACTGTGGTGGCGTCACGCTTGGGGTTTGAACATATCTGGCATACATCGCTGTCAGAAATATTCCGGCAAATCTTGCAGTACTTTATCTCATTCTTCATCAGCAATATAGACTGGGCAAAGTCATTGACTTGCTGCTCATCCTGCTTTAGCAGGTGCAGAGCAAGCCTCAGAGCGCTCTTTTTGCCAACTCCAGGCAGCTTTGAGAGCTGATTTACTGCATTTTCAAGCAAAAAAGAGGGATATGACTGCATTTTTATTATCTTTGCACGAAACGACAGCAAAGGTAACTAATATTAATTGAAAATTAAAAATTGAAAGTTGAAAATTATTGAAACTCAATTTTCAATGTGTCATTTATAATAGGTTTATGATAATAAAGTCTGCAACATTCGTGAAGAGTAGCCCTGCCGTGGCACAGTGTCCAAATACAAACACACCAGAATACGCTTTTATTGGGCGTTCAAATGTGGGTAAATCATCTCTGATTAATACTCTTACAGGAATTAAGGGGCTTGCTCTTACAGGCTCCACACCAGGTAAAACGCTGCTTATTAACCATTTTCTTGTAAACGGAGATTGGCACATAGTGGATTTGCCTGGCTACGGTTTTGCCCAAAGAGGCAAGAAGCAGAGAGAGGAGCTGCGCCGCATGATAGAGGGTTACATACTTGGCCGTGAGCAGCTTACAAATCTCTTTCTTTTAATTGACAGCCGTCTTGAGCCGCAGCAGATAGACCTTGAGTTCATAGAGTGGCTTGGTGAGAACGGCGTACCGTTCAGCATAGTGTTCACCAAGGCAGACAAACTCACAAAAACAGCCCTCAATACAAACATAGAGAACTACAAGGCTCGCCTAAAAGAAGATTGGGAGCAGCTGCCCCCAATTTTTATCACATCTTCCCAGACCCGTGACGGCCGCGATGAAATCCTCAATTACATTGAGCAAATCAACTCATCGTTGTAATACAACGCACATCATAACCACATCGGCGTAGCCTTCAGGGGTTTTAATCCAGCGGGGTAGGAGGGCGGTGCGCTGGTAGCCCGCCTTGGTGAAGAGAGCCTCCGTTTCTGCATTGGAAGCAGGAATATGGCAGTAGAGCTGGTTAAGGTGCAGAAAATTCAACCCATAGTCAGTTATAAGCTCCACAGCCTGCAGACCATAGCCAGCACGGCGATGTGAAGCGTCAATATAGACGCCCACCTCCGCACGGCTGTTATGATGGTCATAATCAAACAAATCCACAACACCGAGCCTCTCTTTGTCTCCCACGCGCTCAATAATCAGCTTTATAAAACCATGCTCATAGATGGTCTTAGGCGCTGAGGCTATGTACTGCTTGAGGTCATAGCGGGAGTAGGGCGCAACAGTATTGCCTGTGAACCACATAGATGCGTCATTCTCCCACTTGTAGAGAACATCCAAATCCTCAGGCTCAAGAGCACGAAGGCTAATATTGGTGTTATGCAAAAACACGTTATGAGTTGAAAATTGAAAGTTGAAAGTTAAAAGTTAATGGAATATCTGTTGCAAAAGTAAGCGTCTCCACCCGCGGAGACGTATAGCGGGAGGGACCCATAGGGTCACAGACCCGTATGGGAGGGCCGAATTACTCAGCAAATGAGAGCAGAAGCAAAACTTGTTTTGATTATGCCGAATGCAGCGAGTAATCACCGTAGGTAGTGCCCACAAAGGGGCTGAGCCTTACGTTGTAACAGATATTCCATTAATTGCATTTAAACTCGTACTTCACCTCGCTGAGCTCTGCATTCGCCTTCTCAATCTTCTTTTTGAGATCCTCCTTGAATTGAGCGAACTCAGTGCTGAGGCGCTCATCAGAGAGAGCGAGAATTTGAACAGCAAGGATGCCTGCGTTCATGGCACCATTGATGCCAACAGTGGCCACAGGTATTCCAGGAGGCATTTGAACAATAGAGAGCAAAGAGTCAAGCCCCTCAATAGAAGACTTGATAGGCACGCCAATTACAGGCACGGTAGTCATTGAGGCAATGACACCGCCAAGGTGCGCAGCCATACCCGCAGCTGCTATAATAACTTTAATACCACGCTTTTGAGCGTTCTTGGCAAACTCCTCAACCGCCTCAGGAGTGCGGTGAGCGGATAGGGCGTTCATCTCAAAAGGCACTTTGAAGTCATTAAGCACCTTAGCCGCCTTCTCCATGATAGGCAGGTCACTTGTACTGCCCATGATAACTGATACTACAGGATTCATATTAATGAATGAAATAATTGTCAACTGTCCACTGTCAACTGTCAAATGTCAACTGTCCACTGTCAATTGTCCACTGTCAACTGAATTGGATAGTGGTCAGACATAGGCTGTTTGTCTATGCTGAACTCACAAGGTTTAATATTGTCTGATATAAAGATATAGTCAATTCTGAATTTGTATAGCCCCTCATGGAATGTGAAACCTGTATTGGGAAATGATGACATAAGCAGGAAACTGTCATTCAAGTGGCTTTTCATGGTGCGGTAAACGTACGATGCGGGAATGTCATTCATGTCACCGCATACAATCATATTGCGGTTAATCTTATCCACCTCAAAGGCCACTTTCTCTGCCTCGTTGCAGCGCTCAAGGCTGGCTGTCACCAGCTTGTTATACACTCTTGAAATAATGCCTTTGGCGCTTTTGTCTTTAGGCTTGGAGTTTGTATAGTCTATCACAAGGTCTTTCTCTTGTTCTGTGAGCTGATTTGACTTTAAGTAGCAGTTGACCACATTATAAACCTTGCCTTTTATGTTGATGGCTGATATTATGGCTCCGTGGTACGGGACGTCAAATTTAATTGAACGCTGCTCTAAAATGGGATACTTGGAAAATGTGGCAATGCCCTTGCTCACACGGCTGTTATGGCTGAGAATCTCAATGTGGCAGTATGGGTAGCCACTTAGTTTCTCTTTAATGTATGCGAGGGTGTAGGTTCCGCTGTTATGGTATAGGAACTCTTGCAGGCACACCACATCGCTGCCAGTGGCAACTATATAGTCAAGCATCTTATTTGCCTCATCAATCCCTTTTTCTGTCTCAAACCAGCTGAACAGATGCACGTTGTAGCTAAGAAACTTCACCCCGTCAGGGTTATGGACAGTTTCAAATTTGGGCAAGCTACAGTATGTACGTAGCATGTTGGGGGTGGACACGGCAAGCATGAGTATGCAGAAAGAGGCTATAATCCACCGTTTGCGCATAAGCCAGTATATGGTCAGAAAGAATATTATTACCACAAATGTGGAGAAGAATATGGTGAGCGGGCAGAGCATATAGAGCGTGGTTGACGGCCTCACGTATGACATAATGTCTGTGAGCAGCAGGAGAAAACCTGTGGCAACCGTCAGTATGCCTATTAAAACTCTTATGAATGTTCTCATTTGTGGCTAATGTCAAAAAGTTCTTTTTTCTCCTCGGCAGTGAGTGCCGCATAGCCTGATTTCTTGATTTTCTCTAAAATTTCATCAATGCGTGCGTTATTACTCTTGCGTGTTTCATTGTTATACTGGTTCCACTCTGCATCGGTGGCTTTCCCGCCAGGACGAACTGTCATCTTTGGCTTGTGTGCACCACGGAAGCTTATGTTTGATAGCCAGCCTATTATTGCGTTTATGGGGGCGCAGATGTCAATGCCTTTCTTGTTTATGAGCAGAGCGAATATGCAACCGGCAATAGCACCGCCTATGTGAGCCATGCTACCACCTGGATTTGTGGCTCCAATGCCTAAAAGGTCAATAAGAAGGAACGCTAAGCCAAGGTATTTTAGTTTTATATTGCCAATAAAAGCCAGATGTATCTCACGGTTTGGGTCTGTTACCACAGGGGCGAACAGAATGGCCATGACAGAGGCGGAGGCTCCCAAAAGGTATGAGAAGTTCACTGCGGGTGAGAAGTATGCAAACACGTTATAACCAAGCATATATACCAGTGCGCCAAAGATGCCGCCTATAATGTAGAGGCTGGTAAGCTGTTTCTGGCTGTAGTAGCTAAGAAAGAATTTGCCAAACCAGTAAAGCGCCAGTACGTTGAATATCAGGTGTATAAAACCTGTGTGCAGAAACATGTAGGTAATTATGCTCCAAGGCTGGTGTATGAATTTCCACCCCGATGCCGGCATCATCAGTGTCTGTACCCATGATGTGGGCACGGCAGAAAGCGTACAAACCAATATTGTGACGCTCATTACTAAGAACACCGCCACATTTATGTAGAGCAGACGGGTAAGGTAGCTCCCGTCCTTAAAACTTTCTTTTAACTCACCCCATATTGCCATCTTGTCTCCTCCAAATTAAAAGTAAAATAAGACCGAAAAGCAGACCGCCAAGGTGAGCAAAGTGTGCTACGTTGTCACCAGAGAATGACTGTACGCCTAAGAACAACTCCACCAGTGCGTATATCCCCACAAATATAGGAGCTTTTATTGGAATTGGTATGAACAGCAGGAATATCTCCGCCTGAGGGAATAGCATGGCAAATGCAAGCAGCAGACCAAACACGCAGCCGCTTGCGCCCACGGTCACAGGTTTGTTCAGAATCAATCTTTTAAGATCTAAAATTTCGTCTATAGGGTATTGGGCGCCACTTTGAAAATCAAAGAATTGCTGCAGAGGCGTGATGTCTCGAGTGTTTACGTAAGTGTTAAGTGCGTCAATAACAGGGTGGAGCGTATATGCCCACGTGGCCTCTTGCACCACTGCCGCACCTACACCTGTAACAAAATAGAATACCAGAAAACGCCTTGTGCCTAACGCCTCCTCTATGGCTCTGCCAAACATCCAGAGTCCGAACATATTGAAGAATATGTGGGTGAACCCGGATGTGTCATGCAGGAACATATACGTGAGGAACTGCACAGGGTTAAACGCCTCCGCACCTACATAGTGCAGACCAAGCAGGTTTATAACATCAATGCCTGCAAACTTAGGGAGCGCTATAGAAGCCAGAAAGCACAGGCAGTTTATTATAATAAGATTCTTGGTTGCTGGTGGCGTGTATGTATTAAATCCGAATGCCATGTCTGTTCTCAAAATGTTTAAGGTGCAAATTTAGGTAAAAAATATTGCAAGTATAGATAATTGTAACTAAATTTGCGTTAGTTTTTAAAAATCAGCACTATGAATAAGTCAGATTTAACTGCGGCCATTGCCGCCAACTCAGGATTGTCAAAGATAGATGCCAAAAAAGCGCTTGATGCTTTTGTAAAGGTGGTGTCATATCAGCTAAAAAGGGGCGAGAAAATTTCAATTACGGGGTTTGGCTCATTCCAAACTGTGCAACGTAAGGCAAGGAAAGGTGTGAATCCTGCCACACAGGATAGAATGGAGATAGCCGCAAAAAAGAGCGTTAAATTCAAGGCAGGTGCTGAGCTTGCTGATAAAATACAGTAGAAAACAGAATTATGGAAGAACAGATTTTAAGCAGTATAATACAGGCCGTTAAGAGTCTGTATGGGGCGGATGTTGAGCAATCTCTGCTCTCATTAGGTAAGACCAAGAAGGAGTTTACGGGCGATCTTACCTTGGTGGTGTTTCCGCTACTGAAGATTTCAAGGCAGAAACCGGAGGATACTGCTGAGGCTATAGGAGCGTATCTGAAACAGAATTGTGCACAGGTGGCTGATTATAATGTAATTAAAGGTTTCCTAAATCTTTCACTTGCACAAGCCTGCTGGGTTGATACCCTTAAATCTATAGATTCAGACAAAAACTTTGGCTTTAAGCCTGTTACGGAGAACTCTCCGCTCTATATGGTGGAGTACTCATCTCCAAATACAAACAAACCTCTTCACCTGGGGCATCTGCGTAATAACCTGCTTGGTTACAGCCTTTCCAAAATATTGGAGGCGAACGGCTATAAGGTTGTAAAAACCAATATAGTAAATGACCGTGGCATACATATATGCAAATCTATGATAGCATGGCTGCGTCATGGTAACGGAGCCACCCCTGAGAGCACAGGTATAAAGGGAGACCATCTGGTGGGTGACTACTACGTGGCCTTTGACAAGGACTATAAGGCTGAAGTAGCTGCACTTCTGGCTGAGAATCCTGGCATGACAGAGGATGAGGCAAAAGCCAATGCGCCTATTATGAAGGAGGCTCAGGAAATGCTACGTAAATGGGAGGCGGGCGATGCTGAGGTTCGTGCGCTCTGGCAGAAGATGAACAGTTGGGTGTATGCAGGCTTTGATGAGACATACAAGCGTATGGGTGTGGGTTTTGACAAAATATACTATGAGTCAGACACTTATCTGGTGGGTAAGGAGAAGGTTCTTGAGGGCCTGGAGAAAGGTATATTCTACCGTCGTGCAGACGGCTCTGTTTGGGCTGACCTTACAAAAGACGGTCTTGATGAGAAACTTTTGCTCCGCTCAGACGGCACATCGGTGTACATGACACAGGATATAGGTACCGCCACACTTCGTTTCTCAGACTACAAGATAGACAAGATGATATACGTGGTTGGAAATGAGCAGAACTACCACTTCCAGGTGCTTTCACTGCTGCTTGATAAACTTGGCTTCTCATTTGGTAAGGATTTGGTACACTTCTCATACGGTATGGTGGAGCTTCCGGAGGGAAAAATGAAGAGCCGTGAGGGTACTGTGGTGGATTCAGACGACCTTATGGATGAAATGGTGACCACCGCCACACAAATATCAAAGGAGCTGGGCAAACTTGACGGTCTTACAGAGCAGGAGATTGCAGAGACCTGCGAAATGATAGGTATGGGAGCACTGAAATACTTCCTTCTAAAAGTTGACCCACGCAAGAACATGGTGTTCAATCCTAAGGAGTCAATTGATTTTAACGGCAATACTGGAGCGTTCATTCAGTACACACATGCACGTATAAAATCACTCCTGCGCAAGGCTGCCGATGCCGGAATCCTGTCAGATGCGCTTGACCGCAATTTGCAGATAAGTGATAAGGAGGCTGGCCTGGTTCAGACACTCGCCGCTTTCCCTGCCGCTGTGTCACAGGCTGGAGTTGATTATAGCCCAAGCCAGATAGCAAACTATATTTATGATTTGGTAAAGCAGTATAACCAGTTCTACCATGATTTTCAGATACTTAAAGAAGAAAATGAGGCGTTGCGCTCATTCCGCCTTGTGCTCTCTGAAAATGTGGCAAAGGTTATTGCCAAAGGTATGGGGCTGCTTGGTATTCAGGTGCCTGAAAAAATGTGATTCCATTCACGGAACCGCATTAAGGTGTCATCACCCCATTTTTGCATTGATTTTTCAACTTGCTCCACACTTTTACAGGTGTGGAGTTTTGTTTTAGAGTAGAATTTGTCAGAATAGCATATAAGTTTTTCCTCTATGCTCTCAGGAGTGTAGATTCTGCCCTCTGGAAGAGGCAGGTTTTGAGACTTGATGTATTCAGCTGTCAGTCCTGTGCCAGTGTGGCGCTCTGCTACGTATGAATATTCATCAAGCCCTATTGAGCGTAACATATCCGCTCCAAGATAGCCGTGGCAGATGTATGGATATGTGCCGTGGCAGCATATTCCTGCTGCATCAGTCTTTATAATGCCAATGTCATGCAGCATGGCGGCTCTATACACAAAGTGCGGGTCTGATTTTATCTCAGGATGCCGCATCAAAATATTTACAGCATGGTCCGCAACCAGCTTACTGTGCGTCACCAGAATGTTATAGAGCTCACTCCCCTTAGTGTAGAACCTCTCAATAACATTTAATGCCCATATATAATCATTATCCATTCTCAATTGTCAATTACATCTTAGCTAAGCTACTCTGTGATTATTCACTGCGCTCGGCTCCCGCTTGCTTCGTAATTGTTAATGACCTTCAGCGCTTTCTTAATAGTTTCATCACTTTGGTTAAAGATGGGGTAGAAACCATCGTCGCCCAGGATTGTACGTGCTATGTAAGATTGCAGTATATTTTCAACTGGCACGCGGCACTCCTCAAACTCCTGCTCAGTAAACTCCACATTCTTATCTTTAAGATACTTTTTGAACTCACTGAGATAGTTACTCTGCATAATGTGTTTCTGCATTGCCTGCCAGCTCTTTATCTTGCTAAGTTCCTTACGGTTATGGTCTGCATACTGGAATGAGAAACTGTATAGGTGACTACCAAGTGAGAGATTCTTGTAAAACTTATTATACACAGTGGTGTCATGTGCCACAAAATAGTCTGGCATGATGCCGCCGCCGCCATAAACCTTGCGCCCGTATTTTGTATAGAATACAAGTGAGTCTGCAAGTGTGATACTGTCAGATGCAAAGAACTCTCCACGGTCATATCTTTCTATAATGTCCTTCTCATATTCATCTATTTTGCCCTGCTTGTATGGCTTTTGGATGCAACGGCCTGAAGGAGTGTGGTAGCGTGAAGTGGTAAGTCTTATCTCAGAGCCGTCTGTGAGAGGAATCTGCTGCTGTACAAGACCCTTGCCAAACGAACGACGCCCTACTATTACGCCCCTGTCCAAATCCTGAATGGCACCTGAGAATATCTCACTTGCTGAGGCTGAAAATTCATTGATAAGTACACATACCTTAAAGCTCTTGAAGTGTCCGGTGCCGTCAGCAAATACATTGTTGCGTGGAGAGTGAAGCCCCTCAGTATATACTATAAGTTCACCCCTCTCCAGAAATTCATTAACCATCTGTATTACAGCATACAGGTAGCCGCCACCATTGTAGCGTAAGTCTATGATGAACTCTTTTGCACCCTTGTTCCTCAGGTCTGTAAGCCCCGTCATAAACTCCTCGTATGTGTTAGCGCCAAAACGGCTTATCTTCATGTAGCCTACGGCAGGCGCTATCATGTAGTATATGTCAACGCTGTTTACAGGTATGTCGTCCCTTACTATTTTGAAGGGGATAAGTTCTGAAATTCCGGCACGGCGTATTTTCACGTTCACGCTTGTACCTTTCTTACCTCTCAGGTTTTTTAGCACCTTGTTGTTTGTTATTTCAGAACCAGTGAATGAACTATCGTTAACCTCCACTATGCGGTCGCCAGGACGTATTCCCAACTTCTCTGACGGACCTCCTGCAATAACATCAACTACCATGACGGTATCATTTTGAATGTTAAACTGCACGCCTATTCCGCTAAAAGAGCCGTCAAGATCTTCATGAGACTCCTCCACCTCAGATGCTGGTACGTAAGCGGAATGGGGGTCAAGATTGTGCATTATGTCTGGAAGAATGTCATCTGTGAGGTTGTCAACATCTATATTATCAACGTATGACTGGTCTATAAGAGACAGAATGGCGTTAAGTTTGCCAAATTTGGCAGACGGGCCGCCGTATGCTCTTACAGGTGTAGCCTCCTGCTGAGTTACAGGGTAGGCGGAATAACTCATTTGTTTGCCTATAATAATGCCGATAATTAATGCAATAGCGGCAAAAACCGCAATGATGATAGGTGTAATGATTCTTTTCATAATTCAATTTTCAATTTTAACTACCTCCACACCAGCTCTTTTCAGAAGCTCAATTCCATCAGTGTTATGGTAAGTGTCAGCATATACCACACGTTTTATGCCTGCTTGGATTATTAGTTTTGCGCATTCTATGCATGGCGATGTGGTCACATACATGGTACCTCCCTCACTGCTGTTATGTGAGCGCGCCACTTTGGTTATGGCGTTGGCCTCGGCATGCAGCACGTAAGGTTTGGTCAGGCCGGTAGCCTCATCTTCACATACGTTCTCAAAACCCACTGGCGTTCCATTATATCCATCAGATATAATCATGTTGTCTTTGACAAGGAGAGCGCCAACCTGACGGCGTACACAGTATGAGTTCTGCGCCCATACCTTTGCCATCTCCATGTAACGTTTGTCAAATTTTTCAGGATTAGCCATATTTTAGAATAACAAAATTATATAGGCTATATAGCCTGTAAGTATAATAGCCCCGGCGATGCGACCAAGCGAGCTATAGCGTGCATCGGGGTATTGTTTCTTTAGAATCATTCTCCTGAACGGGAAAATTCCAATTATAAGAGCCACCGCAAAAGCAATCATACAGAGCAAATCCACCTTGAATGCGGTGAATGAGTAGTTTGATATAGGGTGTATGGTGGCCGATGTGCCCAATACAAACAATATGTTGAAAATGTTAGAGCCAATTATGTTGCCAATGGCTATATCAGCGTCTTTTTTGGCTGCCGCTATTATTGAAGTCACCAGCTCAGGTACGCTTGTGCCAAACGCCACTATTGTTATGGCGATAACCCTCTCTGAAATGCCCCAGTTGCGTGCAATGCCGCTTGCGCCCTCAATAAGAAGGTCAGAACCCCAAGCTAACGCCGCAATGGATGCGGCAGTAATTAAAAATGCTACAAATATATTATATTTTGGCTCTGGAATCACCTCAGTCGCAGGCTTAGGTGTTTGCGTTATACAAAAGATTGTGTGACACACAATGAGTAGCAGGAACATTATACCCTCATAACGTGATATCATCCCGTCTTTCATAACGGCAAAGAGCATAACGCTAATCATAATGAGAAACGGCATGTCACGTGTAAATGACACCTTTTGTACAGCCAGCGGCAGTATGAGTGCTGTGAGCCCTAATATGAGACCTATGTTTGCTATGTTAGAGCCAATCACGTTGCCAAGGCTTATCTCCGGATGGCCTGTAATAGCCGCCTCCAGACTTACTATCAACTCAGGCGCCGATGTGCCGAACGCCACAATGGTCATACCCACTATAAGTGGTGAAATTTTAAGCCTGTTTGCAATGTCAACCGCTCCGTTTACCAGATAATCACCTCCTGCAAGCAGAAGAAACAATCCCCCTATGGTATATAAGTAGTCCATCTCTTTCTTTACTGTTATTAAGGTGCAAAGTTATGTTTTTTTTCACTAACTTTGCTGTTCAAACATAATGTATTTATGAAAAAACTGATAATCTGTGTAGTTTTGTCACTGGTTGTAATGTTTGTTACGCAGGCATGTGTTAGAACCAAGGCTCTTCAAACAAATGTGGGCAAGGAGTTTGGCACGTATTACTCATTCAAATATAAGGCGTATGAAAATTACGGTGAGCAGTTTGACTCTCTGTTTGCGCAAATAAACAGCAGTCTTTCCACTTTTGATCCTCAGTCTGTTATTTCACGCATAAACAGAAATGACACAACCACTGCCACCGATGCCTACTTTGACACCGTATTTCACTACTCTGAATATGTGAACCATGCTACAGACGGTGCGTTTGACATTACTGTGGCGCCTCTCGTTAATTATTGGGGGTTTGGTTACGAGCCAAATTCGCAGTCAGCAGAGAGAACACAGGCCCAGATAGACAGCATACGTGAATTTGTAGGTTTTGATAAAATATCACTACGCGGCGGCAGGCTCTATAAAGCTGACAGTCGCACCAAACTTGACGCCAGCGCTGTGGCCAAAGGCTATGCCTGTGATGTTATGGCGGCATTTCTTGATAGTGAGGGCGTTACTGATTATTTAATAGACATAGGCGGTGAAATGGTCGCAAGAGGAATAAACCACGGAGGCGTGCCATGGCGTGTAGGTATTGTAAGTCCCGTTGAAGACACCACTCAGGTGAGCAATGACGTAGAGTTTATTCTGCCTCTTAAAGATTGTGCTATTGCCACATCGGGGAACTACCGCCAGTATTACATCACCAAGGAGCGTAAGGTGTCACACACAATAGATCCTGTTACGGGTTATCCAGTCAACCATAAGTTGCTAAGTGCCAGTGTGCTTGCTCCTAAGTGTGCCATCGCTGACGCATACGCTACTGCTTTTATGGTAATTGGTGACACCACACGTATTAAGAATATAATAAAAGCCTCAAAGTATGACCTTGAGGCTTATCTCATTGTAGATAGTGCAGGAGTGCACAAACAGATAAGAATTATCCATTAATAGATACAAGGAACTCTTCGTTATCCTTAGTCATTGCAAGACGCTCCTTTAAGAACTCCATCGCCTCCACCGATGTCATGTCAGAGAGGTGACGGCGCACAATCCACATACGCTGTAGTGTGTTCTCATCAAGAAGAAGATCATCACGGCGTGTACCGGATGCCATAATGTCAATGGCAGGGAATATGCGGCGGTTGGAGAGCTTGCGGTCAAGCTGTAATTCCATATTACCGGTGCCCTTAAACTCCTCAAAAATAACATCATCCATCTTGGAACCAGTCTCAGTAAGAGCCGTGGCTATGATAGTGAGGCTGCCTCCGTTCTCTATGTTACGGGCGGCGCCAAAGAAACGTTTAGGCTTATGCAGAGCATTGGAATCCACACCGCCAGAGAGAATCTTGCCTGAAGCAGGAGCTGTTGTGTTATAAGCTCTTGCCAGACGTGTTATTGAGTCAAGCAGAATAACCACATCATGGCCGCACTCCACAAGGCGCTTGGCCTTTTCATGCACAATGGTGGCAACCTTAACGTGCTTTTCGGCAGGTTCGTCAAATGTGGAGCTTATGACCTCCGCCTTTACGCTGCGTGCCATGTCTGTAACCTCCTCAGGACGCTCGTCAATAAGCAGAATTATCATGTAAACCTCCGGGTGGTTTTCAAGTATGCAGTTTGCCAACTCTTTAAGAAGCACGGTTTTACCTGTCTTAGGTTGCGCTACAATAAGTCCACGCTGACCTTTGCCAATGGGGCAGAATAGGTCCATTATTCTGGTTGACATTGATGTATGCGGACCACCGTTAATGGTGAATTTCTCCTCTGGAAAGAGTGGGGTGAGGTGCTCAAATGGTACGCGGTCACGCACTTTTGAGGGCTCGCAGCCGTTAATTTTGTTTACACGTACAAGTGCAAAATATTTCTCACCGTCTTTTGGCGGACGTATAGGACCCTCAATAGTGTCACCTATCTGAAGTCCAAATAGTTTAATCTGTGATTGTGAGACATATACGTCATCAGGCGATGCGCAGTAGTCATACTCTGGAGAGCGCAGGAATCCGTATCCGTCACTCACTATTTCAAGCACTCCCATACCTGTTATAAGGTCTCCAAATTCATACGGACGCTCATTCTCCTTCTGCAGCGTATGATTGTGTTGCTGTGCAGGCTCTGGAGTCTCAACTGTTTCAGCCTGAACTTCACTTTTCCTCCTGCGAGTACGTTTAACCGGAGCGCTCTCCACATCAGCAGCTGGAGCGCCGTCTGTTATAACTTGCTCAGGCTCCTCAATGTCAATCTTTTTGAGTGTGGTTGATTTCCTGACCGCTCTTGCGGGTGCGTCCATAAGACTCTCATTAATAATCTCACCGGTTTCTACGGAACGCTTGATACGTGTGCGTTTCCTTTTAACTTCTTCTTCAGCCATAAAAATGGAATGTTAATTCCTCAAAAAATAAGTGATTATTGTAAGTAAGAAATGAATACAAAGACGGATAGTAGTGCTTTCCCGCTCTGTTTATGGTGCAAAGATACATCTTTTTCAAATAATATCAAAATATTAGAGTAAAATTATCTCCAGTCATCAAGAACAAGAGACTCTTCCACTTTAGATTCAATGCGATTGGGTAGTGAAGGGAAAAAATCAATGCCTGTGATAATCTCAATATCCTCCACACAACGTGCGTATGTGACAAGTTTCCTATGTCCTGCCTCGTTTTTCATAAAGTAGCCTATAGCAGTATAGCCGTTCTTCCCCGATGTACGCCTAAGTATCACCTTGAAGAAACCAGCTGGCACAGCCACTTTATTCTCTCCTATAGTTTTGTGGTTATTTGCCATTACAGGGCCGCACACCACGTAAACGGTGCCGTATTTGCTTGCCCAATCACGAACTTTCTCCTCCAGTATGCGCCAGTCTCCTCCGTTAAGGTTGTTGTTCTGCGGGCAGATGTTTGAAAGGTAGAAACTCTCTATCATTGCCTGACGGCTCCATTTCATATCACCCGCAGGAGCCATGTGGCCTCGGTCATACCCGCTACCGGTATAGTCTGAGGATACAGCCGTGGCACCTTTTACCAGTGGGTCTGGTATAAAATCACCGCTCCTTTTCACAGTTCCGTTTGCTTTGTCGGCAGTGAGTGAGTACGCCACCCAGTTAGGTATAAGCAGGTCTGAATTGTAGCTTACCGTATAACCTGCATGTTTTATAATCTGCTCCTTGCAGCCTTTTATTTTGCCTGGAATTTCAAGGCTCTCTGCCGTACAGAGTAAAGAGGATAGCAGCAGAAGTGATGTTAAAAGGTGCTTTTTCAATGTAAACGTATGATTAAATGTTACTTGTATAGCAGAAATATACATGGGATCTTGTCCAGCTTTGGCATGGATTTTTTCCACTCGGCTATGCTTTTTGTGCGTATGCTTTCATCTGCGGTGGTTATGCCGTATGCTATGCATAGTTTGGTGGCTGGTTGGCAGTAGCGTATGAGTTGCTCCAGCAGTTTGTTGTTCCTGTATGGTGTCTCTATAAAGATTTGTGTCTGGCTCTCCGTATATATACGCGTCTCCATCTTTTTGAGCGTTTTTTGACGCTCGTTTTCATCTATAGGCAGGTAGCCGGTAAAGGCAAAGCTCTGCCCGTTAAACCCCGATGCCATAACAGAGAGCAGTATTGATGACGGACCAACAAGCGGAACCACCTTATATCCGCGTTTTTGCGCAATGGCTACAACGTCGGCACCAGGGTCTGCCACCGCAGGACATCCAGCCTCAGATATAATACCTACATCGGCCCCGTCTTTTATAGGGTCTAAATAGGAACCTACCATTGTGATGTCTGTGTGCTGGTTAAGGGTGTAGAAAGAGAGTGAATCAATGTCAATCTGCTTGTCAACCAACTTGAGAAAACGGCGGGCGGTACGCACATCCTCCACTATAAAGTGCTTTATCTCTTTTATTATTTGTGTGTTACCAGCTGGGAGCACGCTTTCTAATGCGCACTCTCCAAGTGTGTTTGGTATGAGGTATAGTGTTGCCATCTGATTGCAATATCGTTTCATTTTGTTTTAAGCAAAAAAATCGGAGCCCAAGGGGGTTCCGATTCTTTTAATGCTATCATTCAGGTGGTTATGCCTGTGCCTGTACAGATACGTATGACTTGTCGTCTCTCTTTTTACGGAAAACTACAATGCCGTCAATAAGGGCGAAAAGAGTGTGATCCTTACCCATGCCTACGTTCTCACCTGGGTGGTGAACTGTACCGCGCTGACGAACTAAAATGTTGCCTGCCTTAGCGAACTGACCGCCAAAGATTTTGATACCAAGTCGTTTGCTTTCTGACTCACGACCGTTGTTTGAACTACCTTGACCTTTTTTGTGTGCCATTTCTTTGCCCTTTCATTTAAGCTACAACATCCTTAATAACTATCTCTGTAAAGCACTGACGGTGTCCGTTTCTTACACGATAACCTTTACGGCGACGTTTTTTGAACACAATCACTTTCTCTCCCTTTACGTGTGACACAACCTCGGCAACAACCTTGGCTCCGTCAACAGTAGGAGTACCAACATTAACTTTTCCGTCAGCGTCAACAAGCAGAACCTTGTCAAACTCCACTTTTGCGCCACGGTCCTCGTTAAGACGATGAACAAACAGCTTCTGGTCTTTCTCCACTTTGAACTGCTGTCCAGCGATTTCAACAATAGCGTACATAATATAAAATGGTTTTATAGGTACATTCCTGAGGTGCGTCCTAAACGGAACGTCTTATCATACCTGTTGGAATTTCAGATTTAGGTGCGCAAAATTACTACATTTTTCAAATATGGCAAAGAAAAGCACACTTTTTTTTAAGAAAGTTACTATCTTTGCAACACAAAAACATATACTTTAGCATTATGAAAAAAATATTTACACTTCTGTTGGCGTTTGCCGCTGCTTCTGCGTCATTCGCAGAGATGAAATGGGGCGTTGATGCAGGTTATGACCATAACTGGTTAATCTCCAGCTCGTCACTTCAGATAACATCGTCCGACGGGCAGACGGTTTATGAGCAGAAATCAAGTAAGGCGACACTGAATCTTGACGGATTCCATGTGTCTGCAATGTTTGGCTATAATATTGAGGCTATCCCAGGGCTCTTCCTTAATGCTGGTTTAGGCTATCAGTTTGCTACTGGTGCTGTAAGGCCGGATCAGGTGTCTTCACTCATTTTTGATTTGAACAAGGATATATCAGTGGAGATTGAGAAATGCTCTAAGATAACTTATAAGATGCATAACTTGCAGATACCAATTAGAATAGGCTATGAATATACATTTGATAATGGCGTAGGAGTTATGGTGCAGGCAGGACCTCTGCTTAATTTTGGTCTTGACTGGCAGCTTATTGGTGAAACCGCAACTGGGTATGTTGCCACACTGCATCAGCTAAGTGGCAAGTTTGTAGGTAAGCAGGGTGATAACGCCACTACAAGAAGAGATAGTGACTGGGCTCACTATAATGTATTTGATATTGCTCTTGGCGGCTCAGTGGGTGTAAGCTACAAATGGGTGTATTTTAATATTGGCTGCGATGCCGGACTCTTGAATATATGCAAGCACCCGTCATATACCATGAACATTGATGGCAAACGTTATGATACAGACAACATGTCACGTAACGTGCAACTAAAAATGTCAGTAGGTGCAAGATTTTAAAATAATAATAGAGCAGCAGCTTGGTGCTGACGCTGATAAATTCTTTGAGGCTCTGCAGGAGCCTCAAAGCGTATCTGTACGTGTAAACAGCAAGGTTGACGCCGCAGATCTGACTGTTCTGCAAGGTGCAACATCCATACCTTACTGCTCATCGGGTTACTCTTTGCCAAGCCGCCCTGATTTCACACTTGACCCCATGCTTCATGGTGGAGCGTACTATGTGCAGGAGGCTTCAAGCATGTATCTTGAGCAGATTGTAAAGAAATATGTGGACGGTGCGGTGCGGTGTCTTGACCTGTGTGCGGCTCCAGGAGGCAAATCCACACACCTTGCTCAATTGCTCAGTCCGGACAGCCTGCTTATTTGCAATGAGGTAATGCCTCAACGCGCTAATGTTCTCACTGAAAATATAACGAAATGGGGAAACTCCAACACCATTGTTACCAATAATAAACCGTCTGATTTCAAGCGGTTTGGTGGCTGGTTTGATGTTGTTGTGGCAGATGTGCCATGCTCTGGTGAAGGTATGTTCCGCAAAGAGCCCAAAGCTGTTGAAGATTGGAGTCTTGACCTTGTTAAGATGTGTGCTGACAGGCAACGCAACATATTGGAGGATATTTGGGGCTCTCTACGTGAGGGCGGGCTTTTTGTTTATAGTACTTGTACTTTCAACCACTTTGAGGATGAAGATAATGTGGATTGGATAGCCAGAGAACTTGGCGCTGAGATTCTGGAGCAGCGGCATTTTTATTTTCATCAGACACTTGGTGAGGGCTTTTATATAGCCGCATTAAGAAAAACATCGAGGTGTGAATCCTCTTTGCGTATAAAAACTGGTAAGGATAGTAGTAAAGAACGGTTAAAAACACCATTCACACAGGCTTTGCATTGTGCTGAAAAGTACAGCCTTGTGGAGTTTGCGGGTGGAATAAACTCAGTACCGGCGCAACGCAGAGATGAGTTCCGCTATGTGGCGGATAACCTTAGGACTCTTGCTTGTGGTACTGCTCTCTGCACGTTTAAGGGCAGGGATGAGATACCAGCGCATGCGCTTGCTGTTTCCAAAGCTCTTAATAAAAATGCGGTTGAATGCCACGATGCTGATTTTGTTACGGCTATACAGTATCTTAAACGTGAGGCTGTAATAATTAACGGGGTGACAAAGGGTTATGTACTTATTTGTTATAAGGGCCTGCCTCTTGGATGGGTGAAAAACTTAGGTACAAGATGTAATAACCTGTATCCTGAATATTGGAGAATAAGAAAATAGGAGAGTGACTTTTTAGAAACCCTCCTATTCCCTGTTTATATTTATATAGTTGAGTGTTTTAGAGTAGGTTTACACTACGTTTCACAAACTCACTCAGAGCCTCGCCTTTCAACATTCCGTTGGCGAGCAGTGCAAGGTCAATAAGCTGGCGTACCTTAGGCTCTTCTGCAGCAAACTGAGAGTAAATATCTGTTTTCTGCTTCTCAAGTTCGCTCTCACGTGCCTCCTGTGTCTTGATGATGTCTTTCTCAACTTCTGGCTTCTCATCTTCTTTCAAATCCTTATGTTTAGCCTTAAGCTCCTCAACCTGTTTTTTGCATGCGGCAATTTCTGTGTTAAGCGGCTCTATCTTGGCATCGAGGGCTGCGCTCTCTTTCTCCAGTATCTCTTTGATTAGCTTGTGGTCTGTATTGAGCACAAGGTTGTAAGAGTCTGGCATGTCGCCATAGAAGCTCATCATTCCGCCTTGCAGTTTTGACATCTCTTTCATACGGCGCATAAACTCATTTTGTGTTATGAGTATAGGCTGTGCGTCTGCTCCCATAGCGCTCAGACTGACTATGTAGTCTGACTTGGCGGTTTTTGGAGTTTGTGCGGAGAATATCTTTGTCATTGCGGTCTGCTGGTCTTGTGTGAGTTCCACCTTGGCTGCATCATCTTTAACTATCAGGCGGTCAATGGTGTCTGAATCCACACGTACATAGCGTGTCTTTTCATTTTTCTGCTCCAGTTTAGATGCAAGATGTACGTCAAGCTGGTCATTAAAGAGTAGTACGCTGTAACCCTTAGCCTTGGCAGCCTCAATATAGCTGTACTGTGAATCTTTGTCGGCAGCGTAAAGCATAATCAGATTACCGTCCTTGTCGGTCTGGTTGGTCTCAATAAGCTTTTTGTATTCATCGTATGTATAATGGTCACCGTCTGTAGTGGTAAACAGGTTAAACCCAAGGGCACGGTCATAGAACTTGTCCTCTGTAAGCATACCATAGCTTATGAATATCTTTAGGCTCTCCCATTTCTGCTCAAACTCCTTGCGGTCTTTCTTGAATATGTCCATAAGGCTGTCTGACACTTTCTTGGTTATGTGAGCGGAGATTTTCTTTACGTTGCTATCGCTCTGAAGGTATGAACGGCTTACGTTCAAAGGTATGTCTGGAGAGTCTATTACACCATGCAGAAGTGTTAAAAAGTCTGGTACGATACCCTCTACACTGTCTGTGACAAACACTTGGTTGCAGTAAAGCTGTATTTTGTTCTTTTGCAGCTCAATAGTGTTTTTAACCTTAGGAAAGTATAGGATACCTGTAAGGTTGAACGGGTAATCTACATTAAGGTGTATATGGAACAAAGGCTCTTCTGAATAAGGATAAAGCTCACGATAAAATGCTGTGTAGTCCTCTTCTTTTAAGTCTGAAGGTTTCTTTATCCAAGCCGGCGATGTGTTATTTATCACATTATCTTCGGCTGTCTCCACCTCTTTGCCGTCTTTCCACTCCTTCTTTTTGCCAAAGACAATAGGCACTGGCAGGAACTTGCAGTATTTGGTGAGCAGCTCCTGTATTTTGCTGTCTTCAAGGAACTCTTTGCTCTCGTCATCTATGTGTAGCACTATGTCTGTTCCTATCTCGGCTTTGTCGCAGTCTTCAAGTTCAAAACTTGGGTTGCCATCACAGCTCCAGTGTACGGCTTGTGCACCCTCTTTGTATGATTTTGTGAAAATCTCAACCTTCTTGCTTACCATAAAGGCTGAGTAGAAACCAAGTCCAAAGTGGCCGATAATGGCGTTAGCGTTGTCTTTGTACTTGTCAAGGAACTCCCCGGCGCCAGAAAATGCTATCTGGTTAATGTACTTGTCTATCTCATCGGCGGTCATACCTATACCGCTATCTGATATGGTGAGAGTCCCTGCGCTCTTATCAGCTTTTACATATACTTTAGGGTCTTTAAGCTCTCCTTTATATTCTCCTACGCTGCTAAGAGTCTTTAATTTTTGTGTAGCGTCAACTGCATTTGACACTAATTCTCTTAAAAAAATCTCATGATCTGAGTAGAGAAATTTTTTGATAACCGGAAATATGTTCTCCGATGTTACCCCAATGTTTCCTTGTTGCATATCTTTATATATTGTTAAATTATTTAATCGGTCAACTGTCCATTGTCAACTGTCCATTGTCCATTGAACAAATTCCGTGCCAATGGGGTGCGTCTGCCATCTTGGCATAGTATGTGATAATTTTGCAGAATATATTGCATCGTGGTTTGCTAATAATTTTGTAACTTTGCATTCTCAAAAATAAAGGGTTATATGCTTACACTAAAGTACATTACAGAAAACTTTGAGGATGCAGTGACACGTCTTCAGAAAAAACATTTTGAAGGTAGGGAGATTCTCTCTCAAGTAGTTGGTTTAGATGATGATAGAAAGAAGACTCAGGCTCAGCTTGACGCTACTTTGAATCAGATAAAAACACAGTCTGCCAAAGTGGGTGAGTTGTTTAAGAAGGGTATGCAGCAGGAGGCAGGCCAAATAAGAGAAGAGGTTGCAAAACTGAAGACTGTGACTTCTGACCTTGAGCAGAGAATGAAAGATGATATTGATAAGATAACAAACCTGCTTCTTTCTGTGCCAAATGTACCTAATGACACTGTTCCAGAGGGTTTTGGCGCTGATGATAACAAAGTGGAGCGTATGGGAGGCGATATCCCTGAACTTGGAGCTGACGCTCTTCCTCATTGGGAGCTTGCCAAAAAGTATGACCTGATAGATTTTGACCTTGGTGTTAAGATTACTGGTGCTGGTTTTCCTGTGTATAAAGGTTATGGAGCCAGATTACAGCGTGCTCTTATAAACTTCTTCCTTGATGAGGCCCGTGCGGCAGGTTATACAGAGATAATGCCTCCAACTGTGGTTAATGAGGCATCGGGGTACGGTACTGGTCAGTTACCTGACAAAGAGGGGCAGATGTACCATTGTGACCTTGATAATCTCTATCTCATACCTACTGCTGAGGTGCCAGTGACCAATATTTACCGCGATGTTATCCTTAACGAGAAGGATCTTCCAATAAAGAACTGCGCTTATACACAGTGCTTCCGTCGTGAGGCTGGCAGCTATGGAAAGGATGTTCGTGGCTTGAATCGTCTGCATGAGTTCTCAAAAATTGAGATAGTACGTATTGACACTCCTGAACACTCTTATCAGAGTCTTGATGAAATGATTGCACATGTGGAGAGCCTTGTTCAGAAACTGGAACTGCCATACCGTATTCTGCGCCTTTGTGGTGGCGATATGTCATTCACATCATCAATAACTTTTGATTTTGAAGTCTTCTCTGCCGCCCAGAAACGTTGGCTTGAGGTGAGCTCTGTGTCAAATTTTGAAAGTTATCAGGCAAACCGCTTGAAATGCCGTTATAAGGGTGCTGATAAAAAGACACAGCTTTGCCACACACTGAACGGTAGCGCTCTTGCACTGCCTCGTATTGTTGCAGCTCTTCTTGAGAATAATCAAACTCCAGAGGGAATACGCATACCTAAGGCATTGCAGCCGTATATGGGTACTGATATTATTAAATGATTTTATTATTTTTCAAAAAAATATCGTACTTTATTTGGTAGTGTGTAATATTTGCACTACTTTTGCAGTCGCAAAACAAAATTGCTGGTTCCGTAGCTCAACTGAATAGAGTATCACACTACGGATGTGAGGGTTCCGGGTTTGAATCCCGGCGGGATCACGAAAATAAAAGGAACGCAAAAATTGAGAGCTCGCTCTCATATTTGAAGTTCCTTTTATTTTTGTTAGATGGCTTGCGCCAGCAGTAGGGATATTTAATTCCGGCACATTTCCAAGCAAGCCATCTAACAAAATGCACGTTCAGTGCATTTTGTGATAAGTTTTATGGCTTGCGCCAGCAGCAGGGATATTTAATCCCGGCCATAAGCCGCATTTTTAATTTTTTTGATTATGAAAAGAATTCTTTTTATATCCACTGTTTTTTTAGCAACGCTCCTCTCTGGATGCAACAATAAGGTGGATAACACAAGCGTGCCATACGCTGTAGTTAATTTTCAAATAGACGTTTCCATGGCTGGTTCTGACAACCAACTGCGTGAGGGCATGGCAGGTAATAGCAAGGTATTTGATGAACTGCACCCGGCTGCTTGCTCTGCCGGTTATGGAAGCTACGGAGTGAGTGGAGTGGTGGTGGTTCGTGCAATAGATGATAAGCTATATGCATTTGACCTCTGCTGCCCGCATGAGGGTAAGAGGGATATCCGCCTTACCGTTGACGGATTTTTTGCCACATGCGGTAACTGCGGCTCCTCTTTTGAAATAGGGAACGGTACTGGTTATGTTAATAAAGGACCGTCTAAGCAACCATTGAAAAGATATAATGTCTATGGTTCGTATGGTGAGTTATACAGAGTTGGTAATTAATGTGTTGCTAAATCGTTTGTTGTTGATTCTGTGATTTTTGTGAAAAAATAGAGCGGTTTTGTTTGCTGAAAATTGGTGAAAATATTGTAATTTTGACCGAAATTTTTGCTTTAAAACAAGACATATGTTATGTTAAATGTTGTTATTTTTGGTGCTCCAGGCTCTGGTAAAGGTACTCAGAGTGAGTTTATTGAGAAAAAGTATGGTCTGGTTCACCTCTCCACAGGTGATATACTGAGAGCTGAAATTGCAAAGGGCTCTGAGATTGGCAAGATTGCTGACGGACTTATAAGCAGGGGTGAGTTTATTCCAGATGACCTGATGATAAGCATCCTTAATGGGACTCTTGACAAATATCCCACTGCAAAGGGCTTTATTTTTGACGGCTTCCCACGCACTGTGGCTCAAGCAGAGGCTCTTGACAGTATGCTCAAACGCAGAAACATAAGGGTTACACTTATGCTTAATATAGATGTGGAGACCAACGAGCTTGTTAAGCGTCTGCTTAACCGTGGCAAGACATCTGGCCGTAGCGATGACAACCTGAAAACCATTCATCAGCGTATTCAGGTGTATGAGACTAAGACGCTGCCTGTCATACAGTTCTATGATCGTCAGAACAAACATCACCGTATAAAAGGTACTGGCACTATGGAGCAGGTCTTTGAAGATATTTGCAAGGAGATAGACTCTGTTTATCCAGCTAAGGCGAATGTTTAATCAGAGAACTGTCAACTGTCAACTATCAACTGTTAACTAAAAAAGTGGCTGAATCCAATTTTGTAGATTACGTAAAGATTTTCTGTCGCTCTGGTAAGGGCGGCGCGGGTTCTACGCATCTACACAGAGAGAAGTTTGTCCCCAAAGGCGGCCCCGATGGAGGAGATGGCGGACGCGGCGGCCATATATATATTAAAGGTAATCGTAACTACTGGACCCTTCTTCACTTAAAGTATGCGCGTCATATATTTGCAGGTCACGGAGAGAGTGGAGGTAAAAACCGCAGTTTTGGTGCCGACGGGGAGGATAAGACAATAGAGGTGCCTCTTGGCACTGTGGCTTACGATGCTGATACTCGTGAGTTCCTTTGTGAGATTACAGAGCATGATCAGCAGCTAATACTGCTTAAAGGAGGCAGAGGAGGGCAGGGTAATTGGCATTTCCGAACTTCAACGCTTCAAACTCCAAGGTTTGCACAGCCTGGCGAGCCAGGAATAGAACGTGCAGTGGTTCTGGAACTTAAGGTTTTGGCAGACGTCGGTCTTGTAGGATTTCCAAATGCGGGCAAATCAACGCTACTCTCAACTGTTTCAGCAGCCAAACCTAAAATAGCTGACTATCCATTTACTACACTTGAGCCAAACTTGGGCATCGTGTCATATCGTGACAATCGCTCATTTGTAATGGCAGACATACCTGGGATTATAGAGGGCGCTCATGAGGGCAAAGGCATAGGCCTACGCTTTCTGCGTCATATAGAGCGCAACGCAGCATTGCTTTTTATGGTTCCAGCCACATCAGAGAATGTGAAGCAGGATTATGACATACTGCTTAACGAACTTGTACAGTATAATCCTGAACTACTTGACAAAAAACGTGTTCTTGCCGTCACCAAGTGTGACCTTGTTACAGAAGAAGAGGAGAGAAAACTTGCGTCCTCTCTCCCTAAAGATATTCCTACTGTATTTATCTCCTCAGTATCAGGCAAGGGTATTGACACCCTGAAAGACCTGCTTTGGAACTCCATCAATTGTTGATGCTCCATTTCATTTTTTGTTATTACCCTTGGCGGTCCTCCCCACTTACGTGGGTCCCCTCCCTTTTCGGGAGCCAATGCCGCTACGGGCAACAACAAAAAACTTCCATTTCGCATCAACTCTCAATTCTCAACTCTCAATTCTCAACTGTGGTTAGTTCCTCCTTCCGAAGAGTCTCAAGAGGTAGAGGAACATATTGATGAAATCAAGATAGAGTGAAAGTGACCCTAACAGTGCTATCTTCTGGCTTGTCTCATTCACGTCTGTTCCGTACTCGTGGAGCATTGTCTTGATTTTCTGCGCATCGTAGGCAGTGAGGGCGGCAAAAACAATCACACCTATAATAGATACAATAAACTCAAGCATACTGCTTTTTAAGAATATGTTCACCACTGAGGCTATAATAAGTCCTATTACTGCCATAATGGCGAATCTGCCTATGCCACTCAAATCTTTCTTTGTGGTGGAGCCTATCATTGCCATAGCTGCAAACATTCCGGCTGAAATAAAGAATGTAGTGGCTATTGACTCTGAAGTGTAAACCACAAATATGGAGCTTAGTAACACTCCGTTTAGAATGGAATATACAGCAAACATTATTCCAGCTGTCTGGAATGATAGTGTGTTGATTTTGGCTGTTAAAACCATTACTAATACAAATTCAGCAATAGCAATGCCCCAGAAAACAAATTGATTGCTAAATATAACTGATAGAATAGCCTGGGAACCAGCTACATAGTATGATGTCAACCCTGTAATTGCCAAGGCAAGCGACATCCATGCATAGACATTGCGCATAAGTTTGCGCTCAGCTGTTGCGCTCTCAGTTGGGAAAGCGTAACTGTCACTGTTTTGAAAAATGTTGCTCATAGTTTTTCTGTAAGTTAATATATTTTAAGAATGTTAAAAAGTTGCTGTTGCCAGCCTCTTCGGTTACAAAAGTATAAATTTTTTTTGATTTGTCTGATTTTTTCCATACATTTGAAGTCCGTATTGTGCGGAAGTGCACACTAATGTATTGTTTTTGAAATAAAAATGCTGACTGATGGGTGTTGAAAAAGGAAATATTGGCGCTCTTTTTAATAGAATAGCAGGCAGTTATGATAAACTGAACCATCTGCTCTCGCTTGGCATAGACAGGCGGTGGCGCAGACGGGCAGTGGACAATCTTAAATATTCAGGTAAAGTGCTTGATGTGGCAATAGGTACAGCTGATCTTGCTCTTGAGATTATGCATAAAGGCAAGGCGGATATGGTTACAGGCATAGACCTCTCCGATGAGATGATGCGTATTGGGGCTGAAAAAGTTGAGAGGCTTGGATATGGCGGAAAGATAGTATTTGAGAAGGGGAACGCCCTTGATATAAGCTACCCCGATGCAAGTTTTGACACCGTGACATGCGCCTTTGGGGTGCGGAATTTCTCAGATCTTGATAAAGGACTTTCAGAAATGTACAGAGTGATGAAATCTGGCGGGCAACTTTGCATAATTGAGCTCTCATACCCTGAGAATAAACTGGTGGCTGCGCTCTATGATTTCTATTTTTCAAGGATATTGCCAAAGATTGGTGGGGCGCTGTCTAAAGACAAACCGGCTTATACCTATTTGAATAAGTCTGTGAAGCACTTTATATGGGGAGAGAAGATGAAGGAGAGGCTGCAGGCTGCCGGTTTTAAGTATGTGGGGTACAGGCCTATGACATTTGGCATAGCCACCCTGTACATGGCGGGGAAGTAAAGGAATATTTTTAATTCACTTAATATTAACTTAAAAACAAAAAACTATGAAAAGACTTTCACTTCTTGCTGTAAGCATGCTGCTTACATGCACTCTTTTCGCGGCTGACATCTTCCTTCGTGGAACTGTCAACGGTTGGGGAGCCAGTGATGATTTCAAGTTTGCAACATCAGACAATGTTGTTTACACTTTGGAGAAATCTTTTGATTTATCTGGAGAGTTCAAATTTGCTGGCGCAGACTGGACTGTTGGCCCCGACTATGGTTCTGACGGCACTGCTGTTGCTACTGAAACTCCTCTTAATTTGAAAGCGGCAGGTGGTAACTTTAAATGTGGGACTGGTAAATCCTATGAAGTTACTAAGATTGTTCTTAACCTTTCTGACATGACTGCCATTATTTATGGCAAGGGTGGTGAACTTGAGATTACATCTCGTACTGTGGTAGGTGAGGACACTGATATCTTTGGTAATGCATGGGATCCGGAAAACACTGCCAATGATATGGTTAAAGAGGGCAATGTGTGGATAATCACCAAAGAAAACATCTCCTTGTCGTCAGATGTTACTAATGGATATGAATATAAGATTGTGGCAAACCATAAATGGGGTATCGATGATTTCCCAGAAAAGGGTAACGATTCGTTCTCAGTGTCAGAGTCAGGTGTTTATGATGTTAAATTTGAATATGATGAGACAACTAACACAGGTAAAGCCTACGCTACCAAGAAATCTGAGCCTACCACATTTGACTCTTACATACTTGTAGGTGATGCCGCTCTGTTTGTTTTTGACTGGAAGCCATCTCCAATGGGTACTGATATGTTCACACTTGAGACAACAGACGGTATCCACTATACTAAAACTGTGAATGGTGTGCCTCTAAACGTTACAGGTACATTTGCTTACGGATTCTCTAAGAATGGTAGCACTACAGACATTCTCTTTAAGGATAAGAGCAAAACTGTTACCATAGAGGAGGCTGCTACATATAACATAACTGTAGCTCTTACAGTTGCTCCTGGTGAGGAACCGGATGCCAAGGCAGAACTTACTAAGGTCACCCCAGGCACCACCTATTATATTACCGGAAACGGTGATGCGGAAACAGACTGGTGCTGTGGTGAATCTTGGAATCCAGCTGGTTGCGCTATGGAGTCAGGCTACTTTACCCGTGATCTTCCTGCAGGAGAGTATAAGTTTAAGATAACTCAGGGTGACTGGGTGAAACAGTCATGGGGCTATGATGCAGTTGATGCTGCTCAGTCAACAGCTGGATACACATCTGATGCAGATGGAAATGTAGTGTTCACTCTTGAAACACTCTCTGCAGTAGCTGTTAAATTTGACGGTTCCAAGATTGCTCTTCAATGGACTGCAAAGGATGAGCCTGTTCCAGGCTTTGACACATGGACACTTGTAGGTGATATGCCTCCATTCCCGGCTGCATGGACTGTTGAACCTGCATTTGATCTTCAGACAACAGACGGTGTTGTTTACACATTGGTTGCTGATGATGTAGACATGGCAGTGGATAAGTTCCAGTACGGTTTCAGAAAGAACCATACAGAGGAATATGCTCCACTTGCAGAGAAGTACACTGCAAATCTTACAGAGGGTACAGGAAACTATAAGGTTGAGATTGCTCTTGACTTCACCGATGCAGCAGATCCAAAGGTTGAAGTACAGTTCACAAAGATTCCAGAACCTGTGGTTACAGGTATTACAGTTAACGTAACTGTTCCAGATGGTACACCTGCATGCTTCTTCTATGGTGATATGTCAGGCAATACCTTTGTAGAGATGACTAAGGTTGACGATACACACTACACAACCAAGTTTGAGGACAAAGAGTCTATAGGCTGGGGCTATCTGTTCTGCTGGGAGTCAGGCAACTTTAGTACCAAGAATACAGGTGGTGACTTCACAGATGAACCAGTGGATGGTGTTATTAATGTAGAAGTAGTTGGTTGGGAGACTGAGCCGGGTACTGAGTACAAGTACACCACATACACAGACTGGAAGGTTAAGAGCGACTGGAACGGTGACTGGGATACTGCAGAGTGGCTGACACTCACTAACGTATCTGACGGCGTGTTTGAAGGCGAGGCCGCTTGGGGTACAGGTCCTGGCGTTAACCTTGGAAGCGAGAGCGGTCCGGTTAAGAAAGACTGGTATCCAGCTGGTGATCCTGCACTTACAATAGAGGAGGGTCTGGCGGTTGGTCAAGCTGTTAAGATCACCCTTACAGTTGTAGATGATGAGAACGTAACTATTAACGTTGCAGATGCTAATCCTACAAGTGCTGACGAGGCTGTTGAGGATGCTATCTATGCAAACAATGGTACAGTTTACTGCAATGCTCCATTTGAGATTTACAATCTGGTAGGTCAGAATGTAACATCTCAGAACGGAACTCTCAACGGTGTATTCATTGTTAAGACTGCTAATATGGTTAAAACCGTATTGGTTAAGTAAATATGACGTCAGAATGACGAAATGAAAAAAAGCGGCTTCGGCCGCTTTTTTTTGTGCTCAAAATTTTGTGGAGTCAAAATTATGGTGTATCTTTGCACCGCTTTTGAGAAGCAACGGGATGTAGCGCAGTCCGGTTAGCGCACCTGCTTTGGGAGCAGGGGGTCCCAGGTTCGAATCCTGGTATCCCGACAAAACAAAAGGAGTTCACGATGAGTGAACTCCTTTTATTGTATACGACCGCGTTAAGAGCTTGCTCTTATAAGCGGGAGTGTAAAATAAAGGAGAGAGGTTTGCTATAACGCAAACCTCTCCTTTTGTTTTAAGTCAGCCCGCGGCAGCGTCTCAGGATATGTAATCCTGGTGTCCAATTTATTTGGATGAAAAATAATACCCATATCCCTGCCTTGTAACAAGATGCTTGTTGTATGGCTCAATCTTCTTACGCAGACGCGTTATGTTGACGTCAATGGTGCGGTCAGACATCTCGCTGTCTCCATTCCATATAGCTTCAATAAGCTGCTCTCTGGTAAATACAGTATCTTTTTTTCTTAAGAATAGCGCAAGCAGCTCAAACTCTTTTTTTGTGAGGTTTATCTCATTAGAGTCAATAGTGGCTGTTTTGTTTGACATATTGAGAACAAGAGTCTCGAATGAAGTTACAGCTTCGTCCTCCTCAGGCTTTTCAATCTCAGGCTCGTCAACGGTATTGTTAGCTGTAACAACGTAAGATGTTCGTTTAATCACGGCCTTAACACGTGCTATAACCTCATTTATTGAGAAGGGCTTTGATATATAGTCATCAGCCCCGATGTCAAATCCGCGGAGTTTGTCAGTTTCTGTATCTTTAGCAGTAAGGTAGATGATAGGCGTGTTCTTGGTCTGCTCATTGCTTTTTATCATGGCGCCGAGCTTGAACCCTGAAATTTCACCCATCATAACATCAAGCAGGAATAGGCGGTACTTTGTGAGGTCTTCTTTAAGCGCCTCTTCAGCACTATATGCCACATCTACCAAATAGCCAGCCTGTTCCAGATTGTACTGGAGGATTTCACACAAATCCTCTTCATCATCTACTACAAGAATCTTATCAATCATATTTTTAGTTTTATTCTCGTCATGTTGAGCATGGCGAAACATCTCATATTTAACACGAGATCCTTCGTTTCACTCAGGATGACGTAGTCATGCATTTGCAAATTTAGCAAATTATTCTTTAAAAACAAAATAAACAGCCAAAATTAGACATGCGAACGCTGCTATATGGTTCCAGTGCAAGGTCTGGTTTTTGAAAACAAACAGAGCAAAGAATGTAAATACAGTTATGGAGATAACCTCTTGTATTATCTTTAGTTGCATAAGAGAGAACACTCCTCCGTTGCCCTCAAAGCCTATTCGGTTAGCAGGTACTTGGCAAGCGTACTCAGGCAGTGCAAGCATCCATGACATAAGTATTACAATGTAAAGCGGAGTGTTGTCTGTAAACACATTCATCTGCTGCAGCTTCAAATGTCCGTACCACGCAAATGTCATAAAGACGTTTGATACAAATAATAGTAGAATTGTAGATATTCCGTTCATATTTTAATGTTTATTCGGTGATTCGGTGAATCGGTGAATCGTTAACTGTCAACTGTCAACTGTCAACTGTCAACTATTTAAAGAATCCAATCCAGTATCCTATAAGCTCGTCATATAGGCTGCCAAACGGCCTGTAGTAAACGTACACGGCATACTCGTTTGATGTTTGCCAGAAGTTGCCTTCAAATGGCGACAGGTCTGCTGTGGTGTAGTGGTCTGGCACGTAAGCGTAGAGAAAGTTATAACCGCCTTGTTTGAGCAGCAAGGCTTTCTCGTATGCACGGGTCTCATAATTATAGCTCATTTGTGATGACTGGTCAAGTCTGTATTCTGTAAGTTCACCAAGTATGTGCACCTTCCCGTCAAGGAATGGCGTCTCTACGGGTAATGTGAAATGTACAAATGCGTAGTCAGCTGTTACATCGGGGTCTGGATTACCTTGAAGGTTCACTTTATAGCGGCCTGATATTGTCTGCCAAGGTTCATATTGTAGTTTTGAACGGTTTTTAGAGGGGTAGAGTGTTATGTGGTAGAACGGCTTGAAGTATTCAAATCGCTCCACATTGTGGTCCAGCACATACTTGGAGGCAATGTCAAATGTTCTATACTCATTGCCGGCGTTGAATATAAGGTCACGGTTCATCTTATAGTTCACACTACGCTGCTCGTAGAATGTAGGAGCATCTATAACCGCCACATTATCAGTGCGGTTGTTTTGGCACACTATAACCTTAAGCTCTTGCGATGGCTGGCTTATGTCATAGTTCGGGTATCTGACGCTTATGTTCACCTGTTGGTGGCTTTTTTCCACATCTATGTCTGTTCTGGCGGTGATATTACACCCCACGCTCACCACGCTCTCCACCACCATAAACCTTGCTGTAAGTACAGGGTGGTCTGTGTCGTCGGTGTCATATACTGCTATCACATAGTTTCCTGATATGGTGGGCGCCGCCTCTTCATTGGGGAACGTGAACTCATAGTGGGTATATGGCACAAAAGTGTTAATGGATGTTTCATAATTGTTAAGATAGCTGCCTGTGAACCCTGATATATATTGGCTCTCAGACAAGTCATCAGGCTGCCACTGTGAGTTGCAGTGTAATATTCGGTAACTGAATGTGTTGATTTCTGGTGAAAGGTCATCAAACTTCAGTGTCACAAACTCCGTGCCTCCTAATTCAAACATAGGGTACAGAGGTGTTCTGGCATAGTTCTGAATCTGTACAGAGTGTATGTTTGGGTTTAGTGAGCGGGTGTATAGCACAGGCTTGCCATTGCTGCTGTCAAAGGCAAAAACAGATGCTGCGGCTAAAAGCGCAACTGTAAGTGTAATAAAGTGTTTCATAGTTAAAATTAGACTGCAAAGATAACATTAAAAGTTTAAAGTTTATTTAAAATATTTTTTGTAATTTTGCGTCGCTTATTGCGTTACCGGGCATATTAAAGAATTTCCAATATATTTATAAATATGGCAGATGTAATAAAACTTAAAAAAGGACTTGACCTGCGCCTTGAAGGTACAGCGCAGCAAGAGTTCGGTCAGGCATCTCAGGGTGAACTCATTGGGTTTAATCCCAGTGATTTCTACGGGATTGTGCCTAAGCCTGCGTTAAAACCAGGTGATGCCGTAAAGGTTGGAACTGTTTTGTTCTACAACAAGAAACAGCCTGACGTGAAGATTGTCAGTCCTGTGAGCGGCACACTTGAGGCTATTAACCGTGGCGACAAGAGAAAAATTCTGAGCATCGTGGTAAAGAACGATTTTAAAGGTACTCAGGAGAAACTGGAGAAACTTAACATTAACGGCAGCGTTGATGAGATTAAAAAAGCTCTCAGCGATGCAGGTATGCTCGCTTTCATAAAGCAGCGTCCGTATGATGTTATAGCAAATCCGGCTGACACCCCTAAGTCTATCTTTATTTCAGCGTTTGATGTTGCGCCTCTTGCTCCTGATTATGATTTCCTTTTCAAGGATTCTCAGTCAGATTTCCAAAACGGTGTGGATGTGCTGTCAAAAATAGCTCCTGTTTTTGTGGGGGTTAAGAACGGTACCAAGAGTTTTGCAAATGTAAAGAACGCCACTGTTACTGCGTTTGAGGGCAAGTACCCCGCAAGTAATGTGGGCGTGCATATTAACCACCTTGACCCTATCAATAAGGGCGAGATAGTTTGGACAATAGGTGCGCAGGAGGTTGTTTACATAGGCCGCTACGCATCTAAAGGCATGCTTGATTTTAGCAAGAATGTTGCTTTGACAGGTTCTGAGGCTTCTGCAAGAGTTTACTTTAAAATGATTCTTGGCCAGCAGCTCTGCCAGGTTCTTGACGGTAACGTAAGCAAAGGCTCTAAGGCCACTGTGATTTCAGGTAATCCGTTGTCTGGCGTTGAGGTTTCTGCAAAAGATTTCCTGTCCCCGTTTGTAAACCAGATAACCGTGATGAAGAACGGTGCTGACACTCACGAGTTCATGGGCTGGATTATGCCACGCTTCAAGACATTCTCAAACAGTAACTCCGTATGCTCTACATTCTTATCAAAACTTTGTTCTAAGTTTAAGTTTGATGTTGACACCCGCATACTTGGTGGTAAACGTAATATGATTATGTCTGGTGAGTATGACAAGGTACTGCCAATGGATATATATGGTGAATTCCTTATAAAGGCTATCATTGCGTTTGACATTGATAAGATGGAGGCGCTTGGCATATATGAGGTGGCTCCAGAGGATTTTGCGGCTGCAGAGTGTGTGTGCTCGTCAAAAATGGAGCTTCAGCAGATTGTAAGAGAAGGTCTTGACAAACTGCAAAAAGAAATGTGTTAATAAATCAAAAGAAATAATATGAAAGCGTTAAGAAACTTTATCGATAAGATTAAGCCTACCTTCTCTGAAGGGGGTAAATTATCGATGTTTCGTTCGGTATTTGACGGATTTGAAACATTCCTTTTTGTACCTAACGAGACTGCTAAGCCAAGAGGCGCCCATATTCATGATGCGGTTGACAGCAAGCGTATTATGATTATGGTGGTTATTGCTTTGATGCCTGCACTGCTTTTTGGCATGTACAATGTGGGCTATCAGCACTATCTTGCAATAGGTCAGGCTGCTGTTGCGGGCTTCTGGCCAATGTTCTGGTACGGTTTCCTTGCCGTGCTTCCTAAAATCATAGTGACTTACATAGTAGGTCTTGGTATTGAGTTTACCGTGGCACAGTGGAAGGGTGAAGAAATTCACGAGGGATTCCTTGTCACAGGTATTATTCTGCCTATGGTTGTTCCTGTTGACTGTCCGCTCTGGATTCTTGCAATTGCCACTGCGTTTGCAGTTATATTCGCTAAAGAGATATTCGGCGGAACAGGTATGAATATAGTGAACGTGGCTCTTATAGCACGTGCGTTTTTGTTCTTTGCCTATCCTTCCAAGATGTCAGGTGACTCGGTATGGATTAGAAAAGAGGATATTTGCGGCCTTGGTGCTGGTAATGTGATAGATGGTTTCTCTGGTGCCACACCGCTTGGTCAGGTTGCCACTTCTGCCACATCGCATCCTGTTATCACAGATGCCGCAGGCAATGCAATCTCTATATGGGATGCCATTTGTGGTTTTATTCCTGGCTCAATAGGTGAGACAAGTGTAATTGCCATAGCTTTAGGAGCTATCCTTCTTCTTTGCACTGGTATTGCAAGCTGGAAAACAATGTGCTCTGTATTTGTAGGTGGTGCGCTTACTGCATTCCTGTTTAATATTAGCGGCTCTGAAAACGCAGTTGCTAACCTGCCTTGGTACTATCATCTTGTACTTGGTGGTTTCTGCTTCGGTGCTGTGTTTATGGCTACAGATCCTGTGACATCGGCTCGTACAGAGGCTGGTAAGTACATCTATGGTTTCCTCATCGGTGTTATGGCAATTCTTATCAGAGTGCTTAACCCAGGATATCCGGAAGGTATGATGCTTGCAATTCTGCTTATGAACGTATGCGCACCTCTTATTGACTATTGCGTGGTTCAAGTGAATATTTCTAAACGTCTTAAACGTGCTAATAAGAAAGGGTGATAGATATGGCTGCAAAAGAATTTAAATGTAAAGTTTGTGGTTATATCCACAAAGGCTCTGCGGCTCCTGAAAAGTGCCCTGTATGCCAGGCTCCTGCATCGGAGTTTGAAATGATAAAGAAAGGTTTTGACACAAACGGCAACGTATATACAATGGTTTACGCCACTGTAGTGGTTGTCATTGTGGCATTCCTGCTTGCATTTATATCTGGTGCATTAAAGTCAAGACAAGATGATAATGTGATTCTTGACAAGAAAAAGCAGATCCTAAGTTCTCTTAACGTTAATGTTAAGGAGTGTGCGGATCCAGCTGCCAAATATGCTGAGTGTGTTAAGGCTGATATTGTTGTTAATGCCTCCGGCGATGTTATAGCTGAGAATGGAGGATTTGACATCAATGTGGCTAATGAGAACTCAAAACCTCTTGAAGAACGTCAACTTCCACTCTATATATGTGAGATTGACGGTGCAAGGAAATATGTGGTGCCAATGCGTGGCGCAGGTCTTTGGGGACCAATCTGGGGCTATATAGCTCTTGATGATGACAAGTCAACCGTGTTTGGCGTATATTTCAGTCATGAGAGTGAGACTCCTGGTCTTGGTGCTGAGATTACACAGCCTAAGTTCCAGAACCAGTTCCGTAATCAGGAAGACCCAAAACACATCTTCCGTGACGGCAAGTTTACATCAATAGAGGTGGTTAAACCAGGTCAGACAGCTGAGGATGCTGATTATGTTGACGGTATTTCTGGTGGTACCATGACATCACAGGGTGTTAACGCCATGCTTAAGCAGGGTATTGGTCAGTATGTTGAATATTTTAATAAGGAGAAATAACAATGGGACTACTATCTAAGAAAAGCAAGGAGACATTTGTTACTCCTTTGTTGAATAACAACCCTATAACCATGCAGATTCTGGGTATCTGCTCCGCTCTTGCGGTAACCGCCAAGTTAGAGCCTGCCTTGGTAATGGGTCTAAGCGTTACCATTATAGTGGCGCTGTCAAATGTGGTTATATCTCTTCTGCGTAACACAATACCAAGTCGTATAAGAATTATTGTACAATTGGTGGTAGTGGCTGCTCTTGTTACAATTGTTAGTCAGGTGCTTAAGGCCTTTGCCTACGATGTAAGCGTACAACTATCTGTGTATGTGGGTCTTATAATAACCAACTGTATTCTTATGGGACGTTTGGAGGCGTTTGCCATGGGTAATGGTCCGTGGGAGTCTCTTCTTGACGGACTTGGAAACGGTTTTGGATATGCCATGATTTTGGTTATTGTTGCGTTTATAAGAGAACTTTTAGGCTCTGGAGCATTGCTTGGTTATCAGGTTATACCACAGTCATTTTATGACATGGGATATTTGAACTGCGGTCTTATGCTAATGCCTCCTATGGCTCTTATTATTATCGGCTGTATAATATGGGTTCAGCGTGCAAAGAATCCGGAACTATAAGTGTTAACTTTTAAAAGGTAAAGAAGAAAATGGAAAATCTTTTAAGTCTTTTTGTCAGCTCTATTTTTGCCGACAATATGATTTTTGCATACTTCCTTGGAATGTGTTCGTTCCTTGCTGTATCCAAAAATGTTAAAACCGCTGTAGGTCTGGGTGTGGCTGTTACTTTTGTACTTCTTATAACAGTACCAGTTAACTATCTTCTACAAGTTTATGTTCTTGCTCCTGATGCTCTGGTTGCCGGGGTTGACCTCAGTTTCCTTAGTTTCATTATATTTATAGCTGTGATTGCCGCTATTGTTCAGTTGGTTGAGATGATAGTAGAGAAATTCTCTCCGTCACTTTACAACTCCCTTGGTATATTCCTTCCTCTTATAGCTGTAAACTGTGCTATAATGGGTGCCTGCCTGTTTATGCAGCAGCGTATTACCATGGATCCGGCAAATGTTAAGGCTATAACATCGTTCTGGCATGCTGTGGTTTATGCCATAGGCTCAGGATTAGGTTGGATGTTTGCTATAGTGTGCCTTGCTGCAATACGTGAAAAGATGGCTTACTGCAAT
>ONEZ01000022.1 GCA_900316995.1 uncultured Bacteroidales bacterium
AAAATACTGTAACATTGTTACCAAAGTGACAGATGCTTGTCTTCTTGAAATACTGTACTCTTATTACCAATTTTACTGCATTTTAAGTTACCGATAACAAGTGTTTAGCTGACCCTGTCAACGCCAAGTATTGAGGTTAGTCCGCTTATCATCCCCACTGCGTATGATTTAGTGCACTCACCGCTCTCGGTGGTAAGGTTATCCACATACAGCGGCTCACCCAATGTGAAGTGTAGGCAGTAGAACTTGTCTCCCACTCTCCACGATGCGTTCTCCACAGCCTCAATACGGAACTGCAAATCTCCTAAATAGAGCAGCGTGGTGGTTCTGTCAGGAAACCACGATATCGTGAGTCTGTCTCCTGCCTGAAGCTCCGTGACGTTCACTGTAAACTTGTCAATCTCACCAGACTCCTTCTTAGCCAATGTTTTCTCATGCTCCAAAAAGCTGCCAAAATCAGGATAGCCAAGATACTTTGACAGTACGTCAAGGGTGCTCTTGTGTATTGATTTATAGCGGTTAACATACCCCCATAACCTCATAAGGGTGTGCTCATTGATAAAACATCCATCAGACTTACTGATAACAGTAGCAAGTGTAACAAAATCTGACGGTGCCTTAGGTCTCACCCCTGAAGTCTCTTCTATTCTTCTCTTAATAAGATCCAGTTCCGGTCTATCTTTTAATATCGATGTTTTCATAATTTCTATAGTTTCATAAACTTTGCAGCCACCCAATCTTCATTTTCTATGCTGCCAAGGTACTCAAGGCCAAGGCGTTTGGCACGGCGGCTGAGCTGGGGAAGGTCTGAGGTGTAGAAACCGCTCATGTAGAGCACGCCTTTGGGCTCTAAGACGGCGCAGTAGGTCTCCATGTCACGCAGCAGGATGTTGAGGTTTATATTGGCGAATATGGCGTTGTAGGTCTTGCCTTGCGATGCAAGAAGCGCAGCATCGCCGAGCGATATATTCATATTCACACCGCTAAGAGCACAGTTCTCACGGGCATTACGCACACTCCACTCGTCTATGTCTATACCGTCAACCTCTGATGCGCCACGCATTGAGGCAAGTATGCCAAGCACAGCGGTGCCGCAGCCCATGTCAAGCACCCGCTTGCCCTGGAAATTGTCACGCAGCAGCCAGCGCAGCATTGAGGCGGTGGTCTGGTGGTGGCCTGAGCCAAACGACATTTTAGGGTTAATGGTTATGCGGTACTCGGCATCGGGGACATCAGTGTGATTAGAGCCGCAGATTACACATCGGTTGTCTATGACTATAGGGGTGAAACCGCTCTTCTCCCACTCCTCGTTCCAATCTTTGTCCTCCATATCCTCCACTGAACAGGCGTAGCCGTCAAGCACTTCATTTAAACTTTGCGGATTATAAATGGTCTTACTGATGTAAGCGTAAAGCATTGAGGCGCTTTCATCTGTTTCAAAACTGTCACAACCAGCCTCTGAAAGGTAGTAAATTAGCGTATCACGCTCTAATTCTGAGCAATTTGGCAGAGAAACGGAAATTTTAACGTATTGCATTTTTTAGACTAAGAAAAAAATATTTACCTTTGTGAGTTGCAAAAGTAAAAAAAATTACTTGATTTTGCCGTATGAAACGTATCAAGAACATTATTTTGCTATTGGGTGTTACGCTTACAGCGTTCGCCCAGAATTATTATGACGACATTTATTACACAGCTCCTGTGTCTAAAAAGGCCACTATAGTGGAGCCCGTCAAGACCAAGACCACCACTACAACCACAAGTACCACCACCACCACAAGCAGTACCACTGCAAGCAGCACCACTGCCAGCAGTGCGTCAAAAACCACACGTGATGTTGATGAGTATAACCGTTACTATTCTAACTCCGATGCAAACCGCACTGCAGAGGCGCAGCCGCAGATGGAGGATTACACATACACGGGGCGTATTGCCAAATTCTATGACCCTGAGGTGGCCACATACAAGACCATTGATGACAATGATTACACCACCACCTACACCACAACCACCACTGAAACCACATACGTTACAGTGGTTCCTACCACCACATGGGCGCTAAGCTGGGGGTGGGGTGTCTGGTACAGACCTTGGTACAGCGCAGTGTGGTACGATCCTTGGTATGACCCATGGTACCGCCCTTGGTATGACCCGTACTGGCGCAGACCTGCACCATACCGCCCATATTATCCGTATTACAGACCAGCACCCAGACCAAGACCTTATCCAGGTCCAGGCTATGGTCCAGGACGCAATCCTGGCAGAGGCTACTCAAGCGGACACACTCGTAGCTCACAAGGTGGTTACTCAGGCGGTGGCAGAAGCGGAGGCTATTCAGGCGGAGGAAGTTACTCAGGCGGAGGAAGAGGCTATTCTGGAGGCGGAAGCTACTCTGGAGCCAGTGGAAACCATACCCGTAGCAATTCAGCAGGCTCCACACGTTCCAGCAGTCCGACACGGCCTCTGAACCCAGGCTCAAGCTCGTCATACAGCACTCCAACACATAGTACGCCAACACACAGCACATCTACGCATAGCAGCGGCTACTCTGGAACTGGCACACGTTCAGGTGGTTCTACCAGCTTTGGAGGCGGCAGTTCTGCAGGACGTTCAGGCGGTGGTTTTAGTGGAGGCGGACGTTCAGGCGGCGGTTTTAGCGGAGGCGGACGCTCTGGCGGATTCAGCGGAGGTCGTCACTAACATAAGTTGATAAAAATTAAGCATAACGCACAGATATGAACCTAAAAAAGATTTTTACAGTATTTGCATGCAGCACAGCCTCAGCATTAGCTATGGCACAATTCCCTTTGCTCACAAACTATGACACTGCACTGTTTGGGCAGAGTGAGTTGAACGGTACAGCCAGATTTGTGGGAGTGGGCGGAGCCATGGGTGCTCTTGGCGGCGATGCCACCACCATTTTCTACAATCCAGCCGGTATAGGCATATACCGCACATCAGAGATTACAGCGTCACTCAATGTACACTGGACAAACACCACCATGAGTGATAACAACTACACTGGCCCGCAAGAGAGGAAAGTAGCAGCAAACCTTGCTAACATAGCATACATTGGCCACTGGGATATAGGAGCTGCTACGGGAAAAGAAAAGGGGCTGATAGGAATAAGCTTTGGCGCAGCCTATAACCGCAAGAAGAATTTTGACCGTGTAGGCAGTTACAGCACCACCAAGAACTACTCCAAAACCCAGTTCTATGCATACGATGCCTTTGGTCAGGAGAGCCAGTATCTGACTGTCAGAAACTTTGGAAATGAAGCGGTGGGATGGCGTGCCATAACAGGTTATGAGACCTTTATGTTTGATGAGAAGACCCCAGGGTCAAATGATTATATCTCATATTTTGACAAACTCACAGGCGGTAGCGGCAATGTGCAGGATAGAGTCTCTTTTTCTGAGACTGGCGGCACCAATATGTTTGCAGTGAGCCTTGCAGGTAACGTAAGTAACATATTCTACCTTGGAATGAGCTTTGAGTGTGACTACACCCGTTACCAGCGTTCAGACAACTATTCAGAGCAAATGCCTAACGGGCGTACATTGAACACCACCAGTTATCTCTATCTGGCAGGTACAGCATTCACCTACAAGGTGGGCTTTATAATCCGCCCCACTAACTGGCTTAGGATAGGTGGTGCATACCACACTCCTTCATACTACTATGTAAACAGCCAGAACTACGCCACAGCAAATTCTAACCTTGACGGCAAGTTTGGCTCAGTGGAGACTCCTACAAACAACCAGCGTGCTAAGATTGACGCTCCTATGCAGGCTATCGCAAGCCTTGGATTTGTGCTGGGCAAGTTTGGTTTTGTGGGCATTGACTACCAGTGGTCAAACGAGTCTGGTACCAAGCTAATGAACGCATCGGGGTTGGCACACAACACTATAAATGACATCACTAAGCAAGATGTTGTGGATACTCACACAGTTAGAGTAGGCTTTGAGATAAAGCCGTTTGACGCCCTCTCACTGCGTATAGGTGGAGGTTACCGCACAGCCGCAAACAAAAAGGACGCAAGCCGTTACTACTATACAGCTGACACTCGTACAGACACCCATTATATCAATGACAAGGGAGCATACAATATTACAGCTGGCTTAGGCTACCGTGTAGGCCGCCACTCACTTGATATAGCATACGTATGGCAGGTTACTAACGGAGATTACTATGAGTTCAACACCCCTGAACTCAACGTACAGCCAATGAACATAAGAAGCGTCAGGAATCAGATTGTGTTCTCATACGGAGTACGTTTCTAATATCATCAGCCACCATATCTGACGAGACATTGTCTCCAAGTGTGGTGGCTATTTTTTCATAGCCGCTGAGCACGGCATCTCTCCGCTCTTCATTATAAACAAGTTCCTTAAGGTATTTAATAACGCTTGACGCCTTGGCTTCATGCGCCACAAGCTCTTTAACAGTCTCCTCGCCCGATATAATGTTCACAAGCGATATGTAAGGCAGTTTCATTATATACTTTCTGCCCACATAGTATAGCAGGCGCGGTATAAATACAGGATAAACCACTACTTGGGGCACACGGAACAGGGCAGCCTCAAGCGTAGCAGTACCAGAGTTCACCACAGCCGCCGATGCTAAAGAAAGCAGCGGATATGTCTGGTCAAACACTATATGAATATCCCTGTCCACTTTATTATAGAGTTTGTGGTCAACCGCACTTGTGCCTGCAAGCACAAACTGGCAGTCTGAGAACTCTGTGCGGTCAATATCGTTAAAGAGAGAAATGGTGCGCTCCACCTCCTGCTTTCTGCTGCCAGGCAGCAGCGCAATAATCTTCTTTCTTGTATCTAATTCATTAACAAGGTAAAAGTCTTCAGCTTTTACTTTATATGCGCTTGAAACACTCTGTACGCAAGGATTACCTACGTACTCCACCTTGTCATATCCATGTTTTTTGTAAAAGTCAACCTCAAACGGGAATATGCAATACACCTTGTCAATGTACTTCTTTATCTGCTCCACCCTCCCTGGTTTCCACGCCCATATTTTAGGCGGAATGTAGTAGATTACGGTAAGGTTAAGTACCGTTTTGGCATACTTGGCAATTTCAAGATTAAAGCCAGGGTAATCTATAAGTATAAGGATATCTGGAGCGTATGAGGCTATATCCTCCTTGCAGTCATTCATATTACGGAGTATCTTACTGGCGTTTAGAGCCACGTTAAGAAAACCCATTATGGCTGTGTCACGGTAGTGCTGCACTAAACTGCCGCCTGCCACAAGCATCTTGTCTCCGCCATAATAACGGAACTCCGCATTCTCATCAACTTTTATAATAGACTTTATCAGGTTGCTTCCGTGCAAATCTCCGGAGGCCTCGCCTGCAATTAAGTAATACTTCATGGTGAACTGGTGAACTGGTGAACCGTTTAATCGAATAAACGATTAACCGATTAACCGATTAAACAAATAAGTAAATTAGCAACATCAAATACGGCACAATCCCAAGTATCCCCCCCTTGCAAACTCTCCAACGCTCTGTCTTGTAGCCCCAGAAGAGTACAAGTGAGCTGGGCAGCTGACACATTATAACATAATTGAGAAACACCGGCTGATGCAGCCATATAGTTATCTCTGAGAATGTTGACTGTGAGACAGCCTCCCATGTGAAGGCAAAAATCACAAAAGGGAGTATTATACAAACGGAAAAACCAAGCAAAAAATTGTCAAACTTCTTCTGCATCGTAACTGAAAGATGACATTTGTTTTAGGTAAGTGTAGTCTGTAACATCAAGATGACATGGTGTTACTGAGCCGTAACCTGCCGCTATAACCGCCTCATCTGTATCTGTGGCGTCCGGTTCCATGTTAAGGAACTCACCTGTAAGCCATGAATATTTTCTGCCAAGCGGATCCACCCTCTCTTCAAAACGCTCAAGCCACCGTCCTCTGCACTGCCTGGCAACCCTCAGTCCACGTAGCTGTGGAATATAGGGAAAATTTACGTTTAGGCATACATCATGCGGCAAGCCCTCTCTAAGCACCTTCTCCACTATTGGCACAGAGTACTTCAGCGCCTCTGTAAAATCTGCGTCAGGGTCATGGGAGCATAAGGAGAGGCCTATTGAGTCTATACCCATCATACAGCCGTCAAATGCAGCTCCCATAGTTCCTGAATAAATTACGTTTACTGATGTGTTTGAGCCGTGGTTGATACCTGACACCAGCAGGTCAGGACACTTTTTCATAATAGAGTGAGCACCTACTTTCACACAGTCGCTCGGCGTGCCATTACAGCGGTACGCCACCACCCCAGGCTCTTCATACTGTTTCCAGTAGCGCAGAGGGTCATGCACGGTAATGGCGTTTGACTGAGCTGAACGCGGTCCGTCTGGAGCCACTACTGTAATATCGCCCAAGTGCTTTATGGCCTGCACAAGGCAGTTTATACCTTTGGCGGTAATGCCGTCATCGTTGGTTACAAGTATCTGCGGTCTCATTAAAATCACTGAATTATACTAAATCATCTCAACTCCGTTCTTTGAAAGCGTGTCAAGAGCGGCGTTCATATCATCTGGCTTGATAGCCACGCTCGCCTTCTCACCGTCTGAGAATGCGTACATGTACTCAATATATACCTTGGCTTGTGCAAGCTGGTCAAGAATCTTGTCAAGCGTACCCACAGTGTTTGATATGTTAAGGGCTATGACATCGGTGGTGGAAACGGCAAAACCGTTCTCCTTCAGCACCTGCTTGGCCTTTTCTGTATCATCAACCAAAAGGCGCAGTATTCCAAAATCAGAGTTATCTGCAACAGAGAAGGCACGCATGTTAACACCTGCCTTGCTTAGCACCTTGGTCACATCATTAAGACGTCCTGTCTTGTTCTCAAGAAATATTGATAATTGGATTGTTGTCATGATAATAGGTTTTAGTCATTCTTAAATATACGTTTGTCAAGTACACGTTTCTGCTTGCCCTCACTGCGCTTGAGTGAACGAGGCTCCACTATACGTATTGTAGGCTGAATGCCAAGCACGCTCTGAAGCTTGTGGGCAAGAGATTTCTGAAGTTTAATCATACCGTTAATATCGCTGGTGTAGTACTGCTCCTTAACCTCCACCTGTATCTCAAATGTATCTGTATTGTTAACACGGTCAACGGTGATGAAGAAATGAGGCTCAAACTCCTCTGTGTCACATATTACAGACTCTACTTGCGATGGGAAGACGTTAACGCCACGGATGATTAGCATATCGTCACAACGTCCCATAATCTTCTCCATGCGCACAGACGTACGGCCGCACTCACACTTGTCATAAATGAGGCGTGTAAGGTCATGTGTGCGGAAACGGATAAGAGGCATACCCTCTTTTGTTAGGGTTGTGAACACAAGCTCACCAGGCTGTCCGGGTGCTACAGGCTCACCTGTCTCAGGGTTCACAATCTCAGGGAAGAAGTGGTCTTCATGCAGGTGGGTGCCGCACTGGAACTCACACTCATGGCCTACGCCAGGACCGCATATCTCTGTAAGTCCATATATATCGTAAGCCTTTATGCCAAGCTTCTTCTCTATTTCACGGCGCATCTCATTTGTCCAAGGCTCAGCTCCAAACACTCCCACGCGCAGCTTGAACTCCTCTTTTGGAATACCGGATTTCTCAATGCTTTCTGCCAAATAGAGTGCGTATGAAGGAGTGCAACAAAGAGCTTTAACACCCATGTCATGTAGCATAAGAATCTGTTTCTCTGTGTTTCCAGCTGATATAGGCACCACGGTTCCGCCTATTGTCTCCACTGCTCCGTGAGCGCCCAAACCTCCAGTGAACAGTCCGTAACCGTAAGAAACTTGCACCACATCATTCTTTCCAAGACCGTAGGCGGTAAGGCAACGCGCCCCCACCTCATTCCATATAGCAAGGTCATTTCTAGTATATCCAACCACTATCGGTTTTCCTGTGGTGCCTGACGATGCGTGAACGCGCACAATTTCAGACATCGGGGAGGATAGAAGACCGAACGGATAATAGTCTCTGAGGTCTTGCTTACAGGTGAACGGCAGTTTTACAATATCTTCTATAGAGTTAATATCGGCAGGGGTTATGCCGGCTTTCTGCATACGGTCTCGATAAGGCTCACAATTATAGTAAACTCTCTCTACAACCTTCCTCAATCTCTTGCTTTGCAGTTCCATGCGCTCATCACGGCTCATGCACTCTGCTGTTTTGTTCCAAATCATAAGATATAAAAATTAAATGATATTCGCTAATTTTTCAAACAACGCACGCTAATAGGATCACTTTTATAACCTTCATTATTAATTCCGGGATTATCAGTATCATGGTACAAGTTAAAAGAGGTGGCGCAACCAGGCTTCTCACTATGGGGAGTGGCAGACCAAAAATACTCGGATTTCCCCACATAAAACATATACCCTTGACCGTTAACAAGACGACCTACCGGCAACGCCGCAAAAGAATAGCTATCTGTGCCACTGCCTTTACCATGCCACCCTGACTCATTCTTTAGTTTTTTCCCGGCTCCCGTACCTATGAAGTTTTTCAGCTGACTGAATTCCGCCTCTGTAGGTATATGCCATCCGTTAGGACATATACCCTGACGATGACCTGTAAACGGAGTGGTACGACTCGTGTTTTCTGAAAGTCCGACTGCCGCATTCCAGCTATATACATAACCAAACTTAGCCTCGTGCTCAGACTTTATATTCTCAGCATATTCATTTGTAATCCAAGGTCTCAATAATGGATCCTGACATATATAATTAGTCGCTTTTACAGGATCTGGCAGTTCTCCTGACATTTCACTGTTAGTGTCATATTTATAGCATTTAAGATTTTCCGCCATCCAAGTCTGGTTCCCAATCTTTGTGGTACGGTATATGTTTCCTTGACAATCCTTTACAGCCTCATACGCCACCACTGTACATGTAGATTTCACTCCATCGGCTGTAGCTGTAATAGTGGCTTCTCCATAAGAGACACATTTCACCAAACCATTCTCCACCGATGCTATAAGGTTGTTTGACGACTCCCATTTTACATCGGGGTAGGAGGCATTATCAGGTTTAACAGTTGCTGAAAGCTGCTTTTTGTCACCTAAAGTTATAAATGATATTTCTGTTTCAGACAGCGTTACTTCTGACACCGGAACCTTTTTAACTGAAACATTACAAGTGCTGATGACATCATCACCTTTAACTGTAATTGTGGCGCCACCCTCTTTCAAGCCTTTAACCGAACCCTTCTTATCTACAGAGGCTATATTCTCATTGCTTATTGACCAGTTCAGGCGCTCCGGATTTATACCTCCAGGTATGATGGTCATAAATTCTTCAGCATTTACTGTGCCGTTTATGTTCACCGTAAAATCCTTTAGGGTGATTTCTTCTATGGGCACGTTTGTTATTGTCACATTGCAGTTTGCACTCTTATCCTCAATGGTGGCGGTAATTTTAACATCGCCTGCACGTTTGGGTACAAGGAAAGCTCCGCTCATCTCTGCAACATTCTCATCATTTACATTCCATTGTATTTTAGCGGTTTTATTTAAACCCGCAGGTACAGTTTCAAGCTCATTCCTGAGATTTATATCCTGATTCTCTGCTATGGTATAGGTTGCACTTTTGAACCTTATACTCTCCAACTGCCCTGGCTTGCTCTCCTTTTTGCAACCTGCAAAAAACATCAGTGACACGATGCAGAACAAGGTCATTATTTCACATTTCTTCATAGTAATGTAATACTTTTACGTTGTTATATTAAGTTCCGCACAAAATTACACACAATTTTTAATTTTATTATTACTTTTGCGCCTGAAAACAAACTTTTTTAATGAAATGTCACAGTTAAAACTATCTTCAAACAAAGTGATTGCCGGTGTATGCGGCGGTTATGCAGAGTTTTTTGGTCTTGACGCCACTCTGGTACGTATTATTTTTGTTGTGCTCGCTGTTCTTGGTTCAGCAGGTCTTTGGATCTACCTGATTTCATGGCTTGTAATGGCTCTTAGCAACAAGTAATAATACTCAAAGACTAAGTAATGGGAAAGGATTTTTGTCTTGAATCAGAGTACAAACCCACAGGAGACCAAGTTGAGGCCATAGAGCAGCTCACAGAAGGTGTACTGCGTGGAGATGCGCACCAAACCCTGCTTGGGGTTACTGGTTCAGGCAAAACTTTCACCATTGCAAATGTCATCAAAAATGTAAACCGCCCTACTCTTGTACTGAGCCATAACAAAACATTGGCGGCTCAGCTGTACAGTGAGTTCAAGGCGTTCTTCCCGAACAATGCTGTGGAGTATTTTGTCTCCTACTATGACTACTACCAGCCGGAGGCGTACATTCCCACCACAGACACCTACATAGAGAAAGACCTTGCCATAAATGAGGAGATAGACCGCTTGCGCCTCTCCGCCACACAGGCATTGCTATCTGGCAGAAGAGATATAATAGTGGTTTCATCGGTGAGCTGCATATATGGAATTGGCAATCCTGAGGATTTCACCAAGAACATAATAGAGGTGCGCCGTGGCATGAAGATTGAGCGTGACGAACTGCTGCGCTGCCTTGTGCGGGCCATGTACACCCGCAATGAGATAGAGTTCCAGCGCGGATGTTTCCGTGTAAAGGGTGACACTGTTGATGTCTGGCTTTCATACGTAGATGAGATAGTGCGTATAATTTTCTGGGACGATGAGATAGACTCCATAGAGATGCTTGACTGCTACTCTCTTGCCACCACAGAGGTGCTGGAGCAGTATAACATAGCCCCTGCCAATATATTTGTAACCACCAAGGATAACACAAACCGTGCCATAGGCGAGATAGAGATTGACCTTGGCAAGCAGGTGGAGTATCTGAAATCTATTGGCAAGGATTACGAGGCAAAGCGTCTTTATGAACGCACCACCTACGATGTGGAGATGATACGTGAACTTGGTTACTGCTCAGGCATTGAGAACTACTCCCGCTACTTTGACGGCCGTGAGCCTGGCACACCGCCTTTCTGCCTTATGGACTTCTTTCCAAAAGATTTTCTGATGGTTATAGATGAAAGTCACGTTACCGTGCCTCAGATACACGCCATGTACGGAGGTGACCGCGCCCGCAAAAAGAACCTTGTGGAGTACGGATTCCGCCTGCCTGCCGCCATGGACAACCGTCCATTGAAGTTTGAGGAGTTTGAGGCAAAGCAGAAACAGACCATCTACGTGAGCGCCACCCCTGATGACTATGAGCTTGAGAAGTGCGGCGGCGTGGTAGTGGAACAAGTGATTCGCCCTACAGGTCTGCTTGACCCTGAAATAGTGGTAAAGCCCAGCAAGAACCAGATAGATGACCTTCTTGAGGAGATAACCATGCGAGCTGAGAAAGAGGAGCGTGTGCTTGTAACCACGCTCACCAAGCGCATGGCTGAGGAGCTTACAGACTACCTTCTTAAAAACGGAGTGCGCTGCACCTACATTCACTCAGACATTGACACATTGGAGCGTGTACAGATACTTAATGACCTAAGAGCCGGAATGTATGACGTGCTTATAGGCGTGAACCTGCTGCGTGAAGGTTTAGACCTGCCTCAGGTATCTTTAGTGGCAATCCTTGATGCAGATAAGGAAGGTTTCCTGCGCTCCCACCGTTCTCTTACACAAACGGCAGGCCGTGCAGCCCGTAATGTTAACGGCAAGGTTATCATGTACGCCGATACTATCACAGCCAGCATGGCCAAAACTATTGATGAAACAAATCGCCGCAGAGCCAAACAACAGGCGTACAATAAAGAGCACGGCATAACACCTAAGTCAGCCTACAGTAACGGCGCATCGCCGCTGGCAAGCGCACGTAGTGACGCCCATAAGGATGTCTATTTTGAACCAGACACCTACTCCATTCCTATGGCGGCTGACCCTGTGCTTGAATCAATGAGCAAGGAGCAGATACAAAAGGCTATTGATCACGTGAAAAAGCAAATGCTTGACGCATCAAAGAAGATGGAGTTCCTGCAAGCCGCCCAGTACCGTGATGAGATGATAAGACTGCAACAGTTAATCTCAAAATAGCACAAACCCTCAACTCACCATAATAAGTATCAGCAGCTGAGCTATCACTATGCGCAGGAACATTGTAAGAGGATATACCGTGGAGTATGCCACGGCAGGAGTGTCATTACCAGCCGTCTGATTAGCATACGCCAGTGCAGAAGGGTTAGTGGTTGAACCGGCTATAAGTCCCATAATAGTACCATAATTCAGCTTGCGGAACTTACGTGCCACCACAGTTATTATAACTGCAGGTATCATGGTAATAATGGCACCGTAGCCTACCCATAGCAAGCCGTCGCCATGCACAATAGTATCCAGGAACTGGCCTCCGGCACTAATGCCCACACTTGCAAGGAAAAGGCTTATACCCATTTCACGCAGCATAAGGTTTGCGCTGTGAGTGGTGTATGATATAAGTTTGGCCTTGTAGCCAAAACGTCCTATAAGTATTGAAATAATAAGCGGGCCTCCAGCCATACCCAACTTTGCTGGCATTGGCATATTTGGCAGATAAATAGGAATTGACCCTAAAATAACACCCGCCAGAATGCCTAAGAAGAGAGAGATTATATGAGGATAGCGAAGTTTCTTCAATGTGTTGCCCAGCATTTTCTCAGCCTTGTTCACTGCTTCAATTGGACCCACAACCATAACCTTATCACCTACCTGCAATGTAAGATCAGGCGATGCCACAAGATCCACGCCTGAACGGTTCACACGGGTGATGTTAACACCGTAAACGCTTCTCAGTTTAAGATTGCGGATGCGCTTGCCATTCACCTCATCACGTGTTATAACAATCCTGCGTGAAACAAGAGATGATTCATCATCCTTCCATACAAAGTTTTTATCCTCCTCTCCAAGGAAGGCAAGCACAGCCTCCTCGTCGGCCTTTGCGGTAACCACTAACACATAGTCGCCTGCGTGAATTACTGTATCAGCGGCCGGAACTATAAGAGAGCCATTGTCATAGATGCGGGAAACTACATATTTTCTTCCAATCAGCTTAACACAGTGTCCCACCGTCTTTCCATCAAGAGAACGGTTGGTTACCTTGATAGTCATCTTTGAAATATCCTCTGCCGCCTCTTCCGCCTGACGCTTCAGCGCCTCGTTCTCCTTTTCAAGGTCGATGCGGAATATGAACTTAAAAATAATAAAACACAGCAGTATTCCTATTATACCAAACGGATAAGCCACAGCATAACCTAAACCAATGGGTAAACCGTTGTAATTCACTTGATTCAATGCCTCAACAGCAGCACCAAGACCAGGGGTGTTAGTAACAGCACCCTGCATAACGCCAACCATCATAGGTATTTCCACTCTCCCACCAGATATATAATATATACCCAAAGTAGTCGCCACTGTTAATGTTATCAACCCCACAGACAATCCGTTAAGCATCATTCCACCATGCTTAAATGTAGAGAAAAAACTGGGTCCCACCTGTAAACCTATGGTATATACAAAAAGCACTAATCCAAACTCCTTGATAAAGTTCATAGTAACAGGCTCTATCTTAACGCCCAAATGACCCATCAGCAACCCTACAAACAGAACAAATGTCACTCCAAGCGATATACCGTAAACCTTAAACTTACCTAAATAATTACCAATAGCTATTACAAAGGCGTACACAGCTATTACATGGGGTATAGAGCCTTCACTACCAAAGAACAGATTAGAGAACCATTCCATAAAAGCATAATTGAGGGTGCAAAATTACAAATAATTGGCGATATGCCAAAATAAAAAGCGTGGTTTGATTTTCACCAAACCACGCTAACTAAATATCATAAATCTTATTTATCCAAGCATTGAAAGCAGGATACCAGCGGCAACAGCACTACCTATAACACCTGCCACATTAGGGCCCATAGCGTGCATTAGCAGGAAGTTACCAGGATTCTCCTCCTGACCTACCGTTTGAGAGACACGTGCCGCCATAGGCACAGCTGAAACGCCGGCGCTACCTATAAGCGGATTAATCTTCTCCTTAACAAATAGATTCATCAGTTTAGCAAGCAGAACACCACCTGCAGTACCCAGGCCAAAAGCAACAATACCCACGCCAAGTATTATAAGAGTCTTGACGTTGAGGAAGTTTGCCGCAGTAGCTGTGGCACCTACCGTAATACCAAGGAATATTGTAACAATATTCATAAGTTCATTCTGTACTGTCTTGCTAAGACGTTCCACTACACCACACTCTTTCATAAGGTTACCAAGCATCAGGCAGCCAATAAGAGTGGCGGCATCTGGAAGAAGCAGAGATACTATTATAGCAACTACAATAGGGAAAATAATCTTCTCTGTCTTAGATACTACACGCAGCTGCTTCATTACTATTGCACGTTCGCTCTTAGTGGTTAGCAGACGCATGATAGGCGGCTGGATAACTGGAACCAGAGCCATGTATGAGTATGCAGCCACGGCTATAGGGCCAAGCAGATGAGGTGCAAGCCTTGATGTAAGGAATATGGCTGTAGGACCGTCTGCACCACCTATGATACCTATTGAAGCTGCTTCCTGAGGAGTGAAACCAAACGCTATTGTTGTAAGATACGTGGCAAAGATACCTATTTGTGCGGCAGCACCTAAAAGAAGGCTTTTGGGGTTGGCAATAAGCGGGCCGAAATCTGTCATGGCACCAACGCCTATAAATATCAGACATGGATATATACCAAGTTTAACTCCCAAATACAGGTAGTCAAGCAGACCCGCACCATTCTTAAAATCAGCCCAGTGTACATGACCGTCAGCAAAAAGATTTGCGTTATACAGTCCTGCGCCAGGCAGATTAGTGAGAATCATACCAAAAGCAATAGGCAGGAGCAGAAGAGGCTCATACTTCTTGACAATGGCAAGATACAGGAGCAGGCAGCCTATGGCTATCATAACTAGGTTCTTCCATCCGTCACCTTGGAACAGCTTCACTATTCCCATAGAACTCACAAACTCCTCTATGCTTGAGCCTATCTCAAGGTCAGCCTCAGCAGCCTCCTCCACAGCAGGAGCCTCTGCTATAAAACCGCTCTCCTCCACTATAAGAACAACACTCCCCTCCTGCGGTTCCTGAGCAAACACAGATACACTTAGTGCAGCTGTAAAAGCAAGAATAAGATATTTAACTCTTTTCATGGCCTGTATCTTATTCTAAGTCAAACAATGGCTCTCCCTGCATAACGCTCTGACCTGGCTGAACATGGATAGTCTTAACCACACCGTCACGCTCTGCCATAATATTGTTCTCCATCTTCATTGACTCCATAGTAAGCACTGTATCGCCACGCTTAACAGCAGCGCCAGCCTTTACCAGAACCTTGATAATGCTACCTGGAAGCGGAGCGGCTACTGATGCTGCGCCCGCAGGTTTTGGAGCTGGTTTTGGAGCTGGAGCAGCCTTTTGAGCCTCTGCCTTCTTCTCTGCTGCCTTAGGAGCAGGAGCTGGTTCTGGATCTCCCACAGACTCAAGGTCAACAAGTGCGTCGCCCTGCATAACACTCTGTCCCTGCTGTACAAGTATGGCTTTAACCACACCGTCTTTCTCTGCCTTAATATTGTTCTCCATCTTCATTGACTCCATAGTGAGCAATGTATCGCCACGCTTAACAGCCTGGCCCACAGACACCATTATTTTGATAATGCTACCAGGTAGTGGAGATGTCACTGTTCCTGGCACAGATTTTGACGCAGGAGCGGCAGCCGCAGCAGAAGTAGCCGGACGAGGAGCAGCAGCTATAAATGTAGGTTTCTCCTTCTTCTCGATATTAACGGCATACTTCTTCCCATTAACATCAACGGTTGCCATATTCTTACCAGTCTCCTCTATGGAAACCTCGTATGACTTACCTTCTATTGAAAATTTAAATTCTTTCATTGTTATCTGTCTAAATTGTTAATACCGTAAATTTTGGAGTTCCAAGCTGTTGGTCTGCCCTTAAACGTAAGTTTGCCAGCAGTCTCGGTTTCATCAAGCCCATCAGCATACAGCAGACTGATAGCCATTGCAATAGCAGCCATTTCTGCCTCTGAAGCCTCCTCTATAGGAGCTGTCTCCACCGCAGAAGTCTGAGACTTCTCAGCACTCTTCTCAGGCTCTTTCTTAGCCTTCATAATAACGCCAAAAAGCATTAGAATGAACACCAGCAGAACCAGCAGGAAGAAAACCAGCGAGAAACCAAGCAAGGTGACAATAAGGGCGTTACTCCAATTTATTAATCCTATCATAGTAGTTTCATGTTTTAAAGAGGAATATTAGAGTGTTTCTTTAGAGGATTTGAAAGTTTTTTGGTTGCAAGACTCTCAAACGCTCTGATGATGCGGAAACGAGTATTACGCGGATCTATCACATCATCTATATAACCCATAGAGGCAGCCTTGTACGGATTAGAGAACGCCTCGCTGTATGCGGCGGTCTTCTCATCTATGAACTTCTGCTTCTCCTCCTTGTCTGTGAACTCTTTAAGAGCCTTGGCTTCAAGAACCTCAATAGCACCCGACGCTCCCATTACGGCAATCTCAGCTGAAGGCCAAGCATAGTTGAAGTCGCCACGCAGCTGCTTGCAGCTCATAACTATATGAGAACCACCGTAAGACTTACGTATAGTAACAGTTACCTTAGGCACAGTTGCCTCGCCGTAAGCAAACATAAGTTTGGCACCGTGAACAATGATACCGGCATACTCCTGACCTGTACCAGGCAGGAATCCTGGAACGTCAACAAGAGTAAGAATAGGAATATTGAACGCATCGCAGAAGCGTACAAAACGTGCAGCCTTACGAGAAGCGTCACAATCAAGCACACCAGCAAGATAACTTGGCTGGTTAGCTATAATACCAGTTGATTTGCCGTTGAAGCGAGCAAAACAGCAGATAATGTTCTTAGCGTAGTTTGGCTGAATCTCCAGAATCTCACCATTATCCACAATACGGGTTATAATCTCCTTCATGTCGTATGGCTTGTTAGGATTATCAGGAACAATATCCTTAAGAGCCTCGTCCACACGGTTCACAGGGTCTGTACACTCCACTGCAGGAACATCCTCCATATTGTTTTGAGGAATATAAGAGATAAGTTTCTTTATGGTGTCAATACCCTCCTGCTCATCAGCGCAGGCAAAGTGTGTAACACCTGATTTTGTAGAGTGGACACCTGCACCGCCAAGCTGGTCAACTGACACATCCTCACCTGTAACAGATTTAACCACCTTAGGACCGGTAATGAACATATAGCTGTTCTGCTCTGTCATAAGGATAAAGTCTGTAAGAGCTGGAGAATACACAGCACCACCGGCACAAGGACCGTATATAAGTGAAATCTGTGGCACCACGCCCGATGCCAAAATGTTACGCTCAAAAATCTCAGCATAACCGGCAAGCGCATTAGGACCCTCCTGAATACGTGCGCCACCTGAATCATTTATACCAATGATAGGTGCGCCCATCTTCATTGCCAAGTCCATCACGTGGCATATCTTCTGTGACATAGTCTCAGAGAGAGCTCCACCATAAACAGTGAAATCCTGAGCAAAAACATAAACCAGACGGCCGTTTATTGTACCCTGGCCTACTACCACGCCGTCACCAAGAGGATGCTCCTTATCCATGCCAAAGTTAACACAACGATGTGTTACAAACATATCAAGCTCCTCAAAGCTACCCTCGTCAAGCAGCATGTCAATACGCTCACGAGCGGTATATTTACCCTTGCTGTGCTGGGCGTCTATTCTCTTCTGACCTCCGCCAAGCTTTGCCTTGTCTCTAAGCTCGTGGAGTTTCTTAATATTATCAGACTGACTCATTTCAAATAAAATTTAGTGTTTTTCTTATTTTTTCTCGCAGAACTCTGTAAGAACTCCTGCTGTTGATTTTGGGTGAAGGAATGCAATAGTCATGCCGTCAGCGCCTGCACGTGGAGCCTTGTCAATAAGCTGTACGCCCTTGGCCTCAACCTCGGCAAGCTTCTCCTCAATGTTAGCAACTTTGTATGCAATGTGGTGAATACCGCCACGACCGCCGTTCTTCTCAATGAATTTAGCCACGGTGCTCTCTGGGCATGTAGGCTCAAGAAGTTCAATCTTAACCTCTCCCACTTTAAGGAAAGCTGTCTTTACCTTCTGGTCTGCAACCTCCTCAATTTTATAACACTTCATACCTAATACGCCCTCATAATAAGGAAGAGCAGCCTCAATACTTGGTACTGCTATACCAAGATGTTCAATTTGTTCTGGAATCATAATTTTAATATTTTTATAATATTGATTAAATAATTATTTAGTTGATAGTTGACAGTTGACAGTTGACAGTTATAAAATCTTATTTAGAAACATTTTTAGCGGAATGTTTCCTCTTTCTCGTCAGCACAGTCTTCACTGTGGTACTATTTTCACCACGGTAACTGAGCAGGTGACCTCCCATTTTTTTACGCTTTACAAGCAGGTAAATGACACACAGCACTGCAAACACAGGCCATAGTATGCAGTTCTGCAACCATACAGGCATCTCATAAATGTTCATAACAAACAGAATCATGCCAAACCCAAACTGTATGCCGGCATAAATACTGCTCACAAGCCTGTGAGACTTGTAGTACTCATTACAGAAGAGCTGGAACAAGTGTATTCTGTGAGGGGCGAAGATATTGTCACCGGCAAACAGACGCTGCATCACTGTAAGACCCGCCTCAATAAGCACCGCACTGAAAAGCAGGAAGTACGCCACATTACCAGTCTTAACCACAAGAGAGAACACAAAATAGACCATCATGTAGCCAAGCACTATAGAGCCCACATCGCCGGAGAAGCACTTTGGCTGCGCTCTGAAATTAAAGAAAAGGAACACCACTGTAGCCGCTATAGTCAGCCCTATCAGTTCCACATCCGCAAAATTTCTGGCGTCAAACACAAAAAGGTCTATAAGTAGCAGCGGCACAGACATACTCAGCGCAAGACCGCCAAGCATACCGTTAAGACCGTCCATGAAATTATATAGGTTAAAAAGGCCCACCGCCACTATAAGCATCATTATAGCAGCTGCCCACTGGCTCACAGAAGCCGTCATTGCTATTCCTGTATCATGGCCTATCTGGAGTAGCAGCAACGATGCCGCCACAGTCTGAGCCACAAGCCTTATAAGGAACCATACATCCTTGAGGTCATCTATAAAACTGACTATGGCAAGTATTGTCAACCCCACAAACCACGCCCACATCAGCTGTTTGCCACTCACCAGACAATCAATCATATAGATAAAATAAGAGAGGTAAAAGATGAATCCTGCGGCAGTAATAACAGGTTTCTTATGAGAACTACGATTGTTAACACCTGCAAGAAGGCCGTACTTCCTTGCCACGGGGAAATAGATATACAATGATAGTAACAATACTATTACAGTAATGAAATAAATCATAAGTCCTCAGAAGTGTAATGAACCACAAAATTAGGCATTTTATCAAAAGTTTCCAATTAAAAACAACTTTTTTTAATTTTATTAAATCACACTTTTTCAATTTACCATAATTTATTACCTTTGCCGTTTGTATGCTATCAATATTTCCGAGTATATTAGCCACTCCTGAAAAGGGTTGGGAGCACGCATCCACCGTAACATCAAAGAAAGCCGCGCTCCTGCGTTATGCGCTACCGCTCATAACAATAGCCTCTGCATGTGCATTTGCAGGCTCCTTTCTTGTGAGTGAGAATGTGCACTGGGTTACTGGCGTGTGGCGGTTTATGGTTATGTTCATATCGCTGTTCACAGGAGTCTATTTTGCTGATTTCTGCATACGTGTGTCATATAGGCAGATTTTTAAGGTGAGACCAGACTTCTCACGCACTCTTATATTCACCATATTCTCATTCTCCGGAGTTATAGCAGTGATTATTCTTGATGAGCTTGTGGAGGATATGTTCTTTATTTCAGCATTCTACCTCTACACGTTCTACATTGTGTATGAGGGGTGCAACAAATTCTGGCAAATGGAGAATGTTCAATCTGACAAAAAGAACATATTTGTGCTAATTGCCTCATTGTCAGTAATAGCATGGCCGGAGCTTATACGCAGGCTGCTGTTTGTGGCTATGCCCGGACTAAAATAATACTATATGCAGACTAATGTTTACATAAAGAATAAGAAAGCGTCATTTGACTATGCCCTTCTTGACAAATACACGGCGGGCATAGTACTCACCGGCACAGAAATTAAGTCTCTGCGTGGAGGGCGTGCATCGCTGGTTGACGCATTCTGCTACTTTAACGGAGGGGAGCTTTGGATTAAGAGCATGAACATACCTGTTTATTTCTACGGCACCTACAGCAATCACGTTCCTATGCGTGACCGTAAGCTGCTGCTCACTAAGAAAGAGCTGCGCAAACTCCAGCAGAAAGTTAAAGAACCCGGATATTCAATAATACCCACGGCTGTATTCATTAATGACAGAGGACTCGCCAAGGTTGACATAGCGCTGGCAAAAGGCAAGAAAGAGTTTGACAAACGCCAGTCAATCAAGGATGCCGAGGACAGACGTTCAATGGACAGAGCACGTAAAAATTTCAAGTAGATGAAAATAGTAATAGCAGGCGCCGGCGATGTTGGGACTCATTTGGCAAAGATGCTCTCAAAAGAGAACCACACCATTATCCTTCTTGATCAAAAGACTGAGAAGATCAAGGCTCTTGAAGCCAACTATGACATTCTTAGCGTGGTGGGAAGTCCCACATCACTTAAAGACCTTATGGAGGCTCAGGTCTCATCAGCAGACCTGTTTGTGGCGGTGACACCTATTGAGAGTACAAACATAACCGCCTGTATGTTAGCTACTAACCTTGGAGCCAAGAAGACCCTTGCCAGGATAGACAATCAGGAGTATCTCCAGCCCAAGAACAAGGAGTTTTTCAAAAGCATGGGCATTGACTCTCTTATATATCCAGAGAAACTTGCGGCTGAAGAGATTGTAAACAACCTTAAGAAAGGGTGGGTGCGCCAGTATGTGGAGCTTTCAGGAGGTGCGCTTACCGTTATAGCCACCAAGATACGTACGTCATCACCACTATGTGACATTCCGCTTGAAAAAGCATTTGCAGGTAACGGCAAAATACGTATAGTGGTTATAAAGAGGGGCGACGCCACCATAATTCCATCTGGTAAAGACCGTGTGATAGACGGTGACATAGTGTATTTCATAACCACACGAGACGGTGTGGAGGATGTGCGCATACAATCAGGCAAGGAGAATTATGACATAAACAACATTATGTTCCTTGGAGCAAGCCGCATCTGCATAAAAACCATACAGAGCCTGCCACGCAGCAAGGACATCAAGGTTATAGAGCAGGATATGGAGAAGACCTACCGCATTATAGAGCAGACCGACAATGTTCTTGTCATTAACGGCGATGGACGAGACACCACCCTTCTCAAAGATGAGAGCATAGAGTCATACGATGCCTTTGTGGCCCTTTCAGGCAGTGCTGAGACCAACATCATGGCATGTATGGTGGCAAAGAGCATGGGAGTGAACCGCACAGTGGCGGAAGTTGAGAACATGGACTACATAACCATGGCTGAGCAGATGGGCATAGGCGCCATCATAAACAAGAAGATTATTGCGGCAAGCCATATTTACCAGCTTATCCTTGGCGGCGATGTATCAGTAAAGATGCTCACATTTGCCGATGTGGATGTAGTGGAGCTCAAGGCGGAGAATGACTCCCCTATAACCAAGGGGCCTCTATACACTCTTAAACTGCCTAAGAGCACCATAATAGGCGGTATTGTGAGAGACGGCGTAGGCATGGTGGCTGTGGGCGGCACAGTGATACAGCCAGGTGATAACGTAACCGTATTCTGTCGCAAGGAGTCTCTTGAGCAACTGGAGAAGCTATTCAAATAATATAAGCAGTGAAAAAAGTAGAGATAAAAATACTTGTACGGGTATTCAGCATTCTGCTCCAGTTTGAAGCCTTTTTTCTGCTAATCTCCATGATAGTTTCACTTGTCTATGGAGAGAAGGAGTATATATACTTTCTTATTGCAGCAGGAGCCACGCTTGCAGTGAGCATTCCGGGCATTATCTTCACACGCGGAATGAGGGGCATTGGCATGGGCAAGCGTGAAGGCTTTCTCATTGTATCCCTTATTTGGATAGTATTTACTATATTTGGAATGTTGCCGTTCTATCTGAGCGGAAGCATACCCAAGTTAGAGGACGCCTTTTTTGAGACCATGAGCGGCTTCACCACCACAGGCGCCACCATTCTCACCGATATTGACAATATGCCGGCCGGAATGTTATTCTGGCGAAGCATAACCCAGTGGCTTGGAGGCATGGGAATAATTGTGCTCTCCATGTCAATACTTCCACTTCTCGGAGTTAGCGGTGCATCGCTGTTTGCGGCAGAAGTTCCAGGTCCTACAAAAGACAAGATTCACGCCCGCATAAGCACCACAGCCATGATACTATGGGGCATTTACACAGTCATAACCATATTTGAGAGTTTCATACTGTGGTTGTTAGGCATGGACTACTTTGATGCTATATGCCACTCATTCACCACCATGGCATCTGGCGGATTCTCCACCAAGGGTGCCAGCATAGCGTTCTGGGACTCACCTCTTCTGGAGTATGTGATAATTGTGTTCATGCTGATGTCCGGCATAAACTTCACACTCTACTACCATATTATCAGAGGGCGTTTAGACAAGGTTAAAAGCAATGAGGAGCTAAAGTTCTACTTTGCCTTCATAGCCCTTTTCACACTCTCAGTGATGACAAGTCTGCTGCTGCACCACAATAATATCATGGATTTGGAGGAGGCGTTCCGCTACTCTCTGTTTAATGTAGTGGCGCTTATAACCACCACTGGTTTTGCAAACAGCGACTACACCACATGGACACCGTTTGTGTGGACCATTCTGCTTATGCTTATGGCGTTTGGCTCATGTACAGGCTCCACATCGGGTGGTATTAAGACCGTAAGAATTTCACTGCTTTTGAAGAACACCTATTGTGAGTTCCGCAGGCTCATACACCCAAGCGCAGTGGTGCCGGTAAGATTTAACGGGCAGGTTATCAAGCCAAAACTGATTGACAATGTGCAGGCTTTTGTATTCCTGTATCTGGTAATAATAGTAATTAGCCTTCTGTTCTTTACATCGTGCGGCCTCACACTTGACAATGCACTGGGAGCCGCCATATCATCAGTAAGCAATGTAGGCCCTGGAATTGGCGCATACGGCCCTATGGACAACTACTCATCACTGCCAGTGGCGTGCAAATGGTACATGTCGTTTATGATGCTTGCAGGCCGTCTGGAACTGTTCACCGTATTTATGATATTCACACCTGCGCTCTGGAAAAAATAGTGAAAATATTTGACAAATTTCCGTTCCTAAAAAAGATTGCCACATTTCAGGCACCCCCAGGCCTCTCTTTAGAGCAGGCTTCAGGAGAGAGTGCCGCTCTATTCAAAGCGCAGGTAATAGAAAGTACTCTTGGTGTAAAACAGTTCACCACTGCCGATATGACAGGCGGCATGGGTATTGACACTCTTTTTATAAGCGCATTTGGGAGCAGACCAGCCACCTACATAGAGCGTAGCGCAGAGCTTTGCCGTATAGCCACAGATAATTTCAAAGCCGCTTGCGGCGATGCGCACCACATTAGCGTAGTGAACGCAGATAGCGTTGAGTACCTTCTCAATAGGTCAGACCACTACGATGTCATCTTTGCAGACCCTGCACGTCGTTCAGTATCAGGCAGGAAACTGGTGAGCATATCAGACTGCGAACCAAACCTGCTGCCACACATTGGAACCCTTATGAGCAAATGCCGGCTGCTTGCAGTAAAATTATCACCCATGCTTGACATCAGCGTGGCGTTACAAGAGCTTAAGCACGTAACAGACCTTTATGTGGTGGGGGCTGACGGAGAGTGCAAGGAGCTGCTCGCACTGCTCTCTGACGCAGGCACAGGATGCCAGACTAAAATACATTGTGTCACTCTGCCACAAAACAACATGCCATTTACATTCACACTTGAAGGCGAACGCAGCGCCACAGTGAAGTATTCCATGCCGCAGCATTACCTCTATGAACCATCACCGGCGTTGCTCAAAGCAGGAGCTTTCAAAAGCATAGGAGAGCGATACGGGTTAGGTAAGCTCCACCCAAACAGCCACCTCTACACATCAGAGACGTTTGTGGAGAATTTCCCAGGCAGGACATTTGAAATAACAGATATAAGAAAAGTCCATAAACCACAGTTCAAAGACATAGAAAGGGCCAACCTCACCATCCGAAACTTCCCCACCTCAGTGGCTGAGATACGCAGGAACATTGGAGTAAAGGAGGGCGGAGACACCTATCTCTTTGCAACTACATTTATGGATAACTCCAAAAGAATTATTGTATGCAAGAGAATATAGACTACATCGTAAGGCTCAGCCCCTTTGTAAGGGGCTTCGTCCCTCCCATACGGGTCTGTGACCCTATGGGTCCCTCCCGCTATACGTCTCCGCGGGTGGAGACGCTTACTCATGCAGTCTATATTCTCTAACTTTCAATTTTCAACTTTCAACTTTCAATTTTCAACTAATATATGTTATACCCAATAAATACAATTGAAAGTAAGCTCGGCTTCACGCAGGTACGGGAGCTGCTGAAACAGCACTGCCTCAGCACACTTGGGCGCAGCGTGGTTGATGCCATGCAGTTCTCCACGTCAAGAGCCGACATAGTGAAACGCTTAGGGCAGACCAGTGAGTTTATGCGGCTTATGGAGGAGAATGACAACTTTCCACGTGACTACTGGTTTGACACTCGTGAGTACCTGCGTCGCATAACGCCAGAAGGAACGTTCCTTACTGAAAGTGAATTGTTTGAAATACGCCGCTCACTCGGCGCCATAGCCGCCATAGTAACATTTATGAGCGTAAAAAGTGAGGACAGCTACCCTCATCTTAAAGCATTGGCAGAGAGAGTTGAGCCGTCAGAGCCTATATGCCGCCATATTGACACAATACTTAACAAGTTCGGCCGAATAAAAGATGACGCTACCGCTGAACTGCTACGCATACGGCGCAGCAAAGCGGCAGAAACATCGGCAGCCTCAAAACTTCTCACACAGATACTTGCCTCAGCCAAGGAGAACGCCTACGTGGAGAAGGACGTAACCCCCACCCTGCGTGAAGGACGCCTTGTTATTCCAGTATCGCCGGCATTCAAGCGCAAGATAGGAGGAATAGTGCATGATGAGTCAGCATCGGGGAAGACAGTGTATATAGAGCCTACACAAGTGGTGGAGGCTAACAACCGCATAAGGGAACTGGAGATTGACGAGCAGCATGAGGTTATGCGCATACTAAAGAACTGCTCAGACTTTATCCGCCCCAGCATACCTCAGCTTGAAAAATCTTACCGTTTCCTTGGCATTATTGACTTTATACAGGCCAAAAGCCGTTTTGCTTCTGAGATAGGCGCACATTGCCATATACCATCAGAGAGACCGCAGATGGAGTGGTACAATGCAGTTCACCCTCTGCTGCTTCTACAACTTAAACCGCAAAATAAAGACGTGGTTCCACTTAACATAAAACTTACGGCAGAGAACCGCATACTTATTATTTCAGGTCCTAACGCAGGCGGCAAATCAGTATGTCTTAAAACAGTGGGGCTGGTGCAATATATGATTCAGTGCGGAATGCCTGTAATAATGCAGGACGGGAGCCGTACAGGCATATTTGAGAGCATATTCATTGACATAGGCGACGAGCAGTCAATAGAGAATGACCTGAGCACCTACAGTTCACACCTTACAAACATGAAATACTTCCTGAAATATTCAGGAGAACGTTCTCTTATTCTTATAGATGAGTTTGGCACTGGCACTGAGCCAAATATAGGAGGCGCCATAGCAGAGGCGGAACTTGAAGTGCTTAACGCCAAAAAAAGCTACGGGGTTATAACCACCCACTACACAAACCTCAAACATCTTGCAGGCCAGACACCGGGGCTTGTGAACGGAGCCATGCTCTATGACCGACACCGCATGGAGCCTCTCTTCCAGCTTGAGATAGGCAGCCCTGGCAGCTCATTTGCAATAGAGATAGCCAAGAAAATAGGTCTGCCGGCAGAGATAATAGAGAGCGCCACACGCAAGGTGGGGGCAGAGCATATAGACTATGACAAGAACCTGCAGGACGCTGCACGTGACAAACGCTACTGGGAGAACAAGCGTGAGCAGATACGAATAAAGGAGAAGAAGACAGATGAGGCACTGGCACAGCTGCAAAAGCAGCTTGAGGGTATAAACGCAGAGCGCAAGGAGATACTGCGCCGTGCTAAAGAAGAGGCAAAAGAGCTGCTTAGCCAGACCAACGCCACCATAGAGAATACAATACGTGAGATCAAGGAGGCACATGCAGAGAAAGAGCGCACCCGTGAAATACGCCGTGAATTCAATGAGCAGCAGAAAGAGTTAAAGAAAGAGGACACAGACACAATACGCATCAAGGGCATACGAACATCATCAGCTCATCAAAAAGCTGAAACAGAAAGCTTTGCCGTGGGAGATTACGTAAAATACGGCAGCAGCATAGGTCAGGTTATTGAAGTAAAAGGCAAAAAACTCATTATAGCCATAGGGCAAATGGAAGCCACCGTTGATGCAGGCAAAGTGGAGAAATCAAGCCGCAAGCTCTTCAAAGAGAGCATCAAGGGCACCTCAACCTACATAAGCAAGGAGACCGCCGATAACATACGCCAGCGTAAACTGAACTTTAAGAGCGATATTGACGTACGCGGAATGAGGGCGCAGGAGGCTGTTGAAACCATAGCCTACTTTATAGACGACGCCATTATAGTGGGGGCAAGCCAAGTGCGTATTCTGCACGGTACCGGCACAGGAGCACTCAAGCAGTACATACGTGAATACCTTGACACCATAAGCATGGTACGCTCCTACCGCAATGAGCATATACAGCTTGGCGGCGCAGGAATTACAATAGTGGAGTTTAGGTAAAACAGACGTCATTCTATAAAAAACGTCATTCTGTAAAAAACGTCATTCTGAGCGCAGCGAAGACGTGTTGATGAACACGTAGTGTGAATAATCTCATAATCATTTCGAGATCCTTCGTTTCACTCAGGATGACGCTGTATTAATTATACACTCAGGATGACGTTACTTATTAATAATACACCCAGAATGACTGACGTTGCGTACTAATTAGAAGTAGTAGTTTAGAGAAAGAGTACAACCAAGGTTCTCTGTACCATAGAGCAGATACATGCTACCCGGGCTGATAAGCTGGTTGTATTTCTCTACAGCACCGCTGAACTTATTATAGCCCTCATACTGAACGTATGTCTGTGGCTGCCATGCAACCATGAGAGGGGTGATGTCAAGTGTGGCGCCAAGAGAAACACGTGGAATAAAGAACCACTCAATTCCTAATTGTGCGTAAAGACCTATACCCTGATTAACACCCACGTTATACTGCTTAACAGGACGTGCGTAGTCCATTTGAACCACTGCAGATGGGTCAAAGTTATTGTGATCCTCTATCTTGTCCATGCAAGAAGGTTTCTGGTTTGCGGAAGTAATAAGGTTACCATACTTCATCTTGGCAGAACCGCCTCCAAAAGCGTACATAAGACCAAAACCGCCTACAAACTTCAAAGAGCCTTTGCCTGCGTTCCACTCCATACCAGCTGTAATGTTACCACCGGCATAGCTTAAATCCATCTCATCCCAAACCTTCTTCTCTGAAAGAGGATTGAGGGCTACGGCAAGATCATCCTTAACATACTCACGGTATGCAGTATAACCGCCGCTGAAACCTACAGACCCCTTGAATGTCATAGATTTGGTGATTTTATACTTAACAGCTATAGACACCATTGGACGCTGAGCAAGGAAGAACATCTGGCTTGGATAATTCAAGCAGGTGTCAACCTGATCTCTATATATGAAACTACCTACGCTTGAAAGAGCGCTTGCACTGCCACCCTTGGCGGCAGCCACTGGGTTGAACTCCAAGCCCACTGACACAGAGCCAGCCTCTGGAACGTTCTTTGACCAGTCTTTCTTTGATGTTGACGCCTCCTGAGCAAACAGAGTAGATGTTGCAGCCATTGCAAGCGCCAAAGCCAAAGCCTTTGTTATATATCTTTTCATAACCTTAAGTCTTTTGTTTGTAAAACATTACTACTCTTTTGGTGTACCACTATCAGCTCCTACACCATTTGTACTTTGCGCCTCAAAACCATTAGGTTTAGCGTCAAGATTGGCCACAAATATCTGTCCGTATGCCACATCAAATTTCTTTTCAGCTTTATATTTTACAACACCTTTTGCAGCTTTTGTAATCAGCCCATCTCCGTTAGCCTCAAACTCGCATCTCACCTCCACCTCGTATGTCTTACCAGGTGCTATTGGAAGATTAGCCTCATACATCTTATCCACAACAGGCACTTGCTGAACAGATGCTATAGTCTCCTCTATCTTTTTAGTCTCCTTACCGTCTGGCACCTCTATGAAGTTACCAGTTTTAATTTTGGTGGTAACAGTAACAAACACGCCATCCTGTGTAACAGCCTTGTACTCTGTACCAGCTTCACCAGTAGTCTTATTTGGCAAATATGCTACAGTACCCTTTATTACAGTTGCCGTTGTAGATGCCACTGTTAACTCTGTAGGCTGAACTTTCTTGCAAGAAGAGAGAGCAATAGCTGCCAAAGAAACGGCAAACAAAGTTGCCAATGTTTTTGTAAATGTCTTCATAGTTATTAAAATTAGTTAATAAATAAATTACACGTTGCAAATATAGCAAAAAAATTTCTTAAATATTAGAATGCTGCCACATTATGTAGTGGTGTACTCTTAGCGCAGTTGAACGTGAGCAGAATACCTGCTTGCAAGTTAAGCCTCTGAGAGCGGTACGGAATACCCTCTGCTGAATAATATAGAGGCATATAGTCTGTAACCACATAGAAATTGAAAGGCGGCAGACGCAGATTCAAGCCCAAGCCTAATGTGCTGAAACCACCGCTAATAAACGAGTAGCTCGCTGACATTGAGAACCAGTAGCAAGGACGCAGATTGTAAGCAAGGGTAATCTCCTCACTTAGCCTGCCAGCGTTCAGCTCTGTGCGTGAAAGAAGACCCACACTCATCATATCCTTAAGGAATGAGTACTCCACAGCTGCATACATTTTGGCGTTCATATCTGTAACGTAAGGTTTGCCTGCAGCCACAGCATCATAGCGGTAAGAACTTTTAAGTACATTAAGCAGGGAGTCTCCGTAGTTTACGTTCTTGCTACTCGGGCTGTATTCCAAGCCGCTGAAGGTATAGTCCACATTTGCTGTAGCAGTATTGGAGTTTTCCCACACCATAAAGCCCATATCCTTAAGAGAAAGAGATATGCTCAAATCTTTTATAGGTCTGTAAACGCCACCTAAATCAAGGGCGGCACCCATGCAAGGCTTGTAGTTCTTGATATAATCATTGAATGTGGACGGGAAATTAAAACCGTTTATCTTTCCCTGTGCATCGGTGGTTACAGTGGTACCAGGAAAAGACATCTGTGCCACACCTGTTCCCCTGATAACCCATTTCTGACCACTGGCGTCAACTGTAAGACTGTTAAAAGAAGCCTCAGCGTTTGCCAGTCCAAACAACAGGTGCAAACGGCCGCCAACGCTCCACTTATCATTTATACGATATGAGTAACCACCGTTAAAATCAATGTAAGCATTTGCAGACACCTTTGTGCCTGTGATGTCATAGTGGTTTCCAAGTGAGTCTGGTGTTCCAAAAAGAGCTAAAGAGAAGAGGTCTTTAGGCAGATAGGCCGTAAGGTCCTGACGCAGGCTCATGTTAATGGAAAGATAGCCACGCTTTCTCAGCTTGAATCCAAAACCAAAGAGAGATATGTTTGTCTCCTCTTTAACTATATTATTCATGCTCAGCTTTCTAAAGAGGGCGTCACGCTCTGCAGTGCCAAAATCAGGATGCAGGAATGTAACCATCTTACCGTTGCTGTTCTTAATAATGTCATTAACTGACAGTGCGCCAGCGTTAACATCCACACCTATGGTTGAGATAACAGGGAGCTCCACGTATGTGTCACAGTTACTCTGGAACGCCGGGTTCATGTATATCTTATAAGGCAGATAGTTCATGAAATGAAGTGTACTCACTTCTGCGTATGACATGGTGCCAAACGCCAATATGGTTGCAACTAATGCTGTATATAATCTTTTCATTTCTTTTCCTCCTTATTTGCCTTAGGGTTATAAGTTACGTATCCTTTCGCCCACAATTCCGCATTGGCTTCAAGCCAGTCGTTTCTCTTAAACCAAATGTCCTTTAAATCCTTGTTAATAACTTTATATTTGAATATTATGCCTTTGCACTTGTCATTAAGCTCTTTCCACTGTTTGTATGTGAGCTTTATGTAAGCAAAGCTCTCCTTGGAGTCTGCTGTCACAAGGCCGTTTGCATCGCTTGGGGCGGCAGGTATGGTAAGCTGTCCTCTGAGTTCCGGCAGTACCTCCTGATTCTTTTCATCGTAGAACCAGTAGTCTGCATTTGCATCCACAGGCAGATGGTTCACAAAGCGTATTTTTATACGAGCCATTATGCCGTCAGAGAGCGTAACACCACTTGTCTCACCCACTCTGAGCTCATCAAAGTTTATTTTCAGTGTGTCATAACGGTCAATGTTGAAGTTCTTATCGGCATTATTCTTGTCACCTTCAAACTTACATACAAGCTTGGTGTCAAAAATCATATCAATATCAGAGTCGTCAAAGAAGTATGACACGCCCACGCCTTTTGTATCAAGAGGTCTTATCTTATAGTGATACTCAAGGTAATCTCCCTTTATCTTGAAAAGACGGTCTGTATGGCCATACTCCCTGTTAAGTTCAAAGTCTGTGTTCTTTTGCAATGATTTGGTGTCATAAGATTGCAACTCAGAGAATGTCAGGCCCTTTAATTCATCTATAAGCGGATAGTTCAGTGTGAATGAAGTGCTCTTGCTTCCATTAAACTCAGCATAAACCTCTTCTCCTGTAAGAGAGTTCTCAAGTTTAACGTAGTCAAGTTCATAGCTGGCTGGTATGCCAATAGTGTTTCTGCCCCTCAGGAATATCTGCGGATTATAGAAAGGAAGGAAGTAGTCTCCGCCCTCCAAATCCTTGGTGTAGGCGAATTTGATTTTCTCGGTTTTCTCGTAAATAATGCGCTCAGGGCCAAGGTATCCGTATGTTACACGAGGCTGGAGGCTGTTCAGATTTACATCAACATAGACTTTTGCCTTGGCAGGTATGTCCTCTGTTGCCACAACGCTACCGGCAACCCTTATTGCAAAACCTTTGGTGCCTTTAAATTTAATCATGGCGTTACCAAGGTCAAGGTTTACATCTACAGGGGCGCCCTTTAAGCTGACACGCTGTTTGTTATCTGGATACAGTTCCGGATTAAGCACCGCATCCTTCTTCTCAAATGAGAGTTCGGCGTACGAGCCTTCAAGTAGCTGTCCCTTGCAATCTGATGAAACATGCAGAGATACGTTGTTGCCGTTTTTGAGCAGGATGGAATCCAAGCGCTCATTAGGATTTGTGTTTATGTCATCAAACACAAAATCATAGACCACGTCAAAAGTACCTCTTTTCTTATCAGCAGTATTAATATCAAGATCCGCCTCTACCAGGAACTGACCCTTAGGAAGCATCTTCAAATGTCCTATAATCTCATTCCCAAGATACTCACTGTCCTGCTTTGCAAGATAGACATCCTCCCCATCATACTTGAATGAGAACGAGTGGAAACTGTCTGGCAGAACCTCAAAAAGTTTGGTTTTGGTGTGACCTATCGGACCTACAAGGGTCATGTCAGAACCAATTGTTGTGTCAATCTCACCAAGAAGTCTGTACTCTTTGTTGACACACGATGTCACCGCAAGAGCAGCAATAACAAACAAAGGTAAAAAGTGTGAAAATTTACGCATAGTATTACTATTTTATAACGAACTACAAAATTAAACATTATTTTTGAATAAACCATCATTAAAATTAACAAGATGCAGTTTTTCTTTTGCACGGGTCACCGCAGTGTATAGCCAGCGGAGCGTAGATGCATCAATTTCAGAGGGTTGTATATTTCCCATATCCACATAAACATGACACCACCCTCCACCCTGCGCCTTATGGCAGGTTACTGAATAGGCACTACGTACCACTAATGCGTTAAGATACTTATCTTCACGCATCTTCTTGTAACGCTCCCGACGGTTCTTAATATATTCATAATCAGCCTCTACCGCCCTATACAACCTCTCTTGCAGCTCTGAAAGCTCAGCAGGAGTCTTGCATTTGAGGCCGTCACGCAGTATCAGCATATCCACCTCTGTCCCGTAATCAGAGAAGTCAAGGGTTACATCGGCGAACTCCATACCATACAGTTCTGTAACCCCTCGCTGGCGCACCACACGTGCTATGTCACCATTTGCCACAAACTCAATGCCATACTCCTTAGGCAGAGAGTAGTTGTTTTTTACCACCATGAGCATGTCCCCGTTTGTGAGCAGCTCCTCACGGTAGAGGATACGGCTGCGTATGCCGTCAGCATACATGAACGCACGGTTGTTTGAGCGGGTTATGACAAGGGTCTCATCCTCCCCTACCTCTCTATATGATTGTTCAATGCAGTCTGTAAAATTTGTTCCATCAACACGTACCACATCTTTATCTGTGGAGAACATAACCTCGGACTCTCCGTCAAGCGCCTGACGCAGCATGGTGGCGTTACGCAATATGCCGCTCATGGAGCTTTGGCGCACGACCTCCTTAAGCAGGAACTCCTCCACTCCAAAACCGTAGCCACGTAGGAAATCAGCGTTAAGAGCCACACTCTCCTCCTGCATTACAGGCGGCAGCTGGGCGTCATCGCCAAGCATAAGCAGCTTGCAGCCTCCGGCGCCGGAAAACACATATTGGAGCAGGTCATCAAGCAGGCATCCTGAGCCAAACACGGAATCTCCGCTGTTTGATATCATGGAGCACTCATCCACTATAAAGAGGGCGTTTGAGAGACGGTTAAAGCCAAGTTCAAACCTTGTTTCAGCCGCCGATGTGCGCTGCCTGTATATTAATTTATGTATAGTGTAAGCCTGATGCTCCGCATACTGGCTCAGGACCTTGGCTGCACGGCCTGTGGGTGCAGCAAGCACAATGGGAACATTCATAGAGGTAAAGCACTTTACAAGAGCCCCCACCACACTGGTCTTGCCGGTGCCGGCGTACCCCTTTAGCAGGAATATGTCACCCTGGCTCTCCCTGCCCAGGAAAAAGGAGAGCTTGTTTAGCAACGCCGCCTGACCCGCAGTGGGTTCATACGGGAAAAACGATAGTATCTTTTGCCTAAGTGAATCTGCCACGCCACAAAAGTAACAAAAAAATTGTATGAATAAATAAAAATACATATATTTGCAAACAAATACGGCCTACCGTATAAGTCACACAACCGGAATATAAATCAAATCATAAAATCCAAAATGAACAACGTATTTAAAATCCTATTAGCAGCAGCTGCACTATGCCTGCTATGGCTATGCTATGACAGTATAACCACTCCTATCAAGTTTAATGACCAGAGAGATTTCAGAGAGAAAGAGGTTATAGCACGTCTTGTTGAAATCCGTAAGGCTGAGAATGAGTACCGTATTACAAAGGGCTGTTACGCAGCTAACTTTGACACACTTATGTACTTCCTCCACAATGAGAAGGCAAAGCGTGTGCTTAAAGTGGGCGAACTTACAGACAAGCAGCTTGAGAGCGGTCTTACAGAGAAAAAGGCTCTAAAGATTTTAGCAGCAGGCGGCAAAGAGGACAAGGCTGTATATCAAGAGCTTGTAGCAATGGGATTCAAGCGTGACACTACATTTGTGAGCATGATGGAGGCTGTTTACGGTGAGAACTATGACGCCAGCCTTATAGACTCAATGCGCTACATTCCTTATTCTCACCCACGTCAGGAGTTTGCTCTTGACACCGCCACCATCACCACTGGTTCAGCTGGTATAAAAGTTAAAGTAATGGAGTGCAAGGCTGAGTACAACACATATCTTAAAGACCTTGACAAGCAGCAGCTTATAAATCTTGTAGAGACCCAGACCAAACTTGAGAAATTTCCAGGCCTTAAGTTCGGCGATGTAGAGAATGCAAATAACAATGCAGGAAACTGGGAGTAACAGTAACGGCAACCAACTATCCATCCGCTTCTCTGCGGATGGATTTTATTTTTGCTCCGGCAGCAACAGTAAGAGCGTCAAGTTTGACAAGACTGACAAAAGTTTCCGCCGCTCTATGGCTGTGTGCCTGTGCGAAAGTGATATTTGGGAGAGTCACGCATCAGTGAAGATTCTTATTGATGATGACATCACCTCCTTTATCCCCTCCTCTATCTTCTCCGATGCTGAATGTCAGGACATAATGAAATTCAGCTATCCCGGGCTTGACTTCTCAAAGTGTAACATGCATACAGATTATCTTGAGGGTTTTGACATCTCTAACGTATATGCAATAAACGGCGAGCTTGACAAATTCATAGAAGAGAACTTCCCCTACGCAGAGACCACACATATATTTTCTCTTTTGGTGCAGGAGGCGTTACGCAGTTCACGCTCTAATGACAACCGTGAGCTATGGCTCAACATTTCCGGCAGCACCATGTATGCTGCTGTAACCAAGGGAGGCACGCTTCTTATGGCAAACAGGTACCCAATCAGTTCAGCAGGAGACGTGCTCTACTGGACCGGTTCCATCTACAACCACTACAACCTATCGCAGCAGACTGTGCCGCTCTGGATTAGCGGAGACAACCGCTATACAGAAGCGCTAAAGGAGCGCATCTCTGTTTGCAACACCCTTTCAATATGAGGATTATCAGCGGTACACATAAGGCACGCAGGTTCAATCCGCCAGCCTCACTAAAGGCGCGCCCTACCACCGACTTTGCAAAAGAGGGGCTTTTCAACGTGCTTGACAACCTCATCTCATTTGACGGCATTAGTGTGCTTGACCTCTTCTCAGGCACTGGCAGCATAAGCTATGAGTGCGCTTCACGTGGCGCTGGCAGCATCTATAGCATAGAGCTTGACTTCCAGAACAGCCGCTACATCAAGAAAACCAGCGAGGAGCTTGGGCTTAATGCCATACGGGTTATTAAAGGAGACGCTTTCAAGTTTGTATCAGCGTGCGGAATGAAGTTTAACTTTATATTTGCAGACCCACCTTACGCCCTTGAAACGCTTGCCACCATACCAGACAAGGTTTTTGCAGCAGGTGTGCTTGCCGCAGACGGTCTGTTTGTGCTGGAACACGGACGTACAAACTCATTTACAGAGCATCCTAACTTTGTGGAGGAGAGGAGCTACGGCAATGTTCATTTCTCTCTGTTCAGAAACAAGTCAATGTAGATGGGCAGGTGGTCTGAGTAGCCGCCTATATATCTTCTGCCGTTAAATGTGCGCATAGGCTTG
>ONEZ01000040.1 GCA_900316995.1 uncultured Bacteroidales bacterium
GTTTGCATCCACGTTGAACAGCTGTGAGTTGCCCAGTGCGTTCCAGTCTGCCAGATTGCCGCCCTTGGCTGATGCGTGGCTCTCAAGGTCAAATGAAACCACACTGCTAACAAGAGCAGCGCTCTTAACCTTATAGAAGCGGTGTACTGTAGAGCCGTATGTGCCAATCATGTAAAGCTGTCCTGGCTCAAGAGTACCTGGAGTGGTGTATCTTATCCAGCCTTTCTCACCCTTTGCTCTTGCTTCGCCGTCAAATCCTAAGAATAGGTAGTCTGTGCCGTAAACCAGCGGGCTAAGTGTCTGAGCGTTCTTAACTTCGTCCATCTTAACAGGGAACGGAACTGTGAATGCGTACCACTTGTCACGTTTCACATTGTCAAACTGAACATCGATGTAGGCATCGCCGAGTATTAACAGTTCAGAGCCAGACTCACTATACTGACCAGCCTTGTCTGGAGTAACCTCCAAACCAAAGTCTTTTACAATGGTTACATCGCCGGTAAGCTCTACATTACCGTTTTTCTTGATGTAGAGGTTGTCAATATCATGGCCGTTACCATTAAACTTGATGTATTTGTTTACAACCATATCCTGCTCCACGTCTCCAAGAAGATTGATGGTTGCACCCTCTTCCGCTGCGTTCACAGCGTCTGTAAGTGTTCCGTAAACCACATCGCCGTGCTCGTCAACCACCTGTGCTATGCCGGCGTACTCATATACGCTCTCAATGTAGATGTTGCTGCTAACAGTCAGCTCTACTTCCGGTTCTGTGAAAGTGACACGGCTATTGTTCATGGTTACGTTGAGCTGTACAAACTTAATATGCTGGCTCTCTGTGTATGATTTGAATTTTATTACCGCACTTTGAACGTAAGAGAGGTCATCAAGCTGTGCGCCGCTCAGCAGGGTTATGGTGTGAAGCTGGCTTGTCGGCTCGTCGCCTGTAGCGGTGGTGTTCACCACGCAAGTGGTTGTAACTTCCACTGCGTCTGATGTTTCTTGCTCCTCACTGCCATAAAGAGTTGTAATCTTTACGCTGTATGTGGTGTTTGGCTTGAGTTCTGTGATTCTGTATTCAGATACATTTCCCACGATGTAAGTTTCTGTTTCTATCTCATCATTCCACTGCCACTCCAGTTTATAGCCTGTAGCTCCTGTAACCTCAGTCCAAGTGAACCTTGCTGAGAATGCTCTCACGCTTGCAGCATCAAGCGCAAAGTTCTGAGGCGCAGGCATCAGGTTTGTTGTGCCGCTTACCATTGCGCTGCCATTCTCAATGGTGTTATACATTGTGGTAATGGTGTATGTGTATTCAGTATTAGGAACAAGGTTTGTGAATGTGCAGGTGGTGACATCGCCGCCCACATTCTTTGTTTCAATAATATCATTTCCCTGCTTGCAAACCACCTTGTAGCCTGTCTCAGTTATATTTACGTCATCCCAAGTTAGTACTGCGGATGTAGGATTCTGCTCAGCAATTACAAAATTATTAGGAGCAGGAAGCTCTAAAATGGTTACTGACATAGGTAAGTGGTCCCTGCCTATAATAAGTTCAGCATTGTATGTGCCAGGCTCAAGAGCTGTGTTTGCTGTTATGGTGACATCGTCTGTGCCATAACCACATTCACCGTCACCAAGCGTCTCCTTAGATGTTGAGAACAGGTCTGTGTCAGTTGATACTACGCTTGCTGCCTGCGATGAGTAATCTGCTGTCACTGTTTGAGTTACAGATGCAGCTCCCACATAGTGCTCTCCAAATGGCAATGAGCTCTTGTCAAGTGTAAAGTAAGTGCCTTGGCTAATGGTTATACCGCTAACATTGCACCAGAGGTTTCCGTGATAAATGATTCTTACCTTGCGTGTGCCTCTTTGTAGATTGTCAATCTGTGCTGAACCACTATATGAACCTTTTGAACGTGTGAATCTCCAAACTTCACTCCAGCTGCCATTTGTGTATTCTTCAACTCTTATGTATGGACCGTATTTTACCAACTCACTTATACCTTTATCTTTTGTAGCTGCAGAAGCAATCTCAAAGTTGAACGAGAGTGTAGGTGCGTTTTTTGTAATGTCAATATTAAGAGTCTTGTCACTCCAGTCAAAACCGCAAGTCCATATATCATCACATCCATACGTATAATCATCCACTATCTGTACAGGACAGTTTGGCTCAAGAGTTTTACCTGTAGCTGAAATTCTATGGCTGTCTGTGGCTGGAACCTCATTGTATGTGGCGTATAAATAGAACTCGTATAATGTGCCTGGTTTCAGACCGTAGATTGTGGTTGATGTCTCATCTGCTCCAAAAGTCAGGACCATTCTGCTCCAGCGCTCGCGTATCATATATCCGGTAGCGTCCTCAACAGGCGCCCAGGCAGCGTCCATAGCATTGTATGATATATTGCTCAATGTGAATGATGTGCTTGGCTGCAAATCGTAGGTGCTAAATGATTTCTCGGTAGCAGAATCTGTTTTTTTACCATTGAGTTTTGATTCTACCTTGATTTTATAGGTGGAGCCTAATGGTAAATCTGTTAATTGGCAGGTGCTTTCAGCAGTTTCTGTGTAAAGATTGTCATCAACATACACCACGTAAGATGTGGCTGCAGTGGCAGAACTCCATGTAATGGTTGCGTGGTCATAGCCTATATTGCTTACTGTAACATTGGCGGGAGGAATGATTGCTTTAGTGCTGACAGAACTGATGGCGTTTGAAGGGTTTGAGATTACGTCTTTGCCGCTTACTACAGCCACTGCTCTTACTGTTACATTTTCATATGTGGATCCCCACTCCAAACCTGTGAATTTGATACTGTTAGTGTTGGATTCACCCACTTTATCAGAACCAACATATACATAATATCTGTCTGCTCCGCTTACAGCGTCCCAAGCTAAAGCTATTGATGTGTAATCTGTAGATGTAACCTTTAGATTTGTTGGTACGGCAAGAGTGCCAGTACCAGTGAATGTATATGTTCCGGATGCACCACCAGTAAGCTTTAAAGTGATTTTGGCGTCACCTACGCTGGCAGGGGTGTATTTGATATTGACATTAGCTGTTCCAGATGTACAACTTGAAATAGAAGTTGGACTTACATAAACAGTGCCATTGTTTGAAGTGGCTGAAATTGCAATGTTTGAAGCTGGATTGGCGTAAACAATGCTTAGAGCTGAATTAACTGTTATAGACGTACCAGCAGGCGTGGAAGTTAGTGTTTGTGTATTTTGAGTATTGTTTATGATTTGTTTCTTGTAGATAACAATATTTTTGAATTGATTACCAACAATAACACTTGAATGAAATCTAATAAATCTAACTGTTTGGTCAAGATCTTTATCAACATCTTGAGATCCCCACAAAAATTTATATTTGCTATCCAGTGTTTTGTAGCTTTTCCCATCTGAACTAACTTCTACGGACAGTGTTCTTGCGGTTTTTGCTGAAGTTGTCATTGTCAGGGTTATACGAGATGGAGCATAATCAAGCTCGATAGGGTCTGAATAATTCCCGCCGACGTTTATTGTGCCATACGGAACATTGCACTCTCCCCACGCATTCCCAACAAAAATTAACAGAGAAAAAATAAGCAGTAGAGTTTTTTTCATAGTTTTTTACATTTGTTTTGTTTAGCGAGATTCGCGGCATAATGCGGTGTAAACGATTGAGTTGCAGGTAGTAAAATTCAAGAAAATACCGCCTCCGCATTCTTTGGCGCAAAGATAAAGAAAACAAATGTTAAAATTGCATTTGAAATGTTAAAAATTTTGGGATAGTATCACTTTTAACATTTCGGTAAAATATTGGAAAAAAATCAGATGATTGTGGAAGATAAAAACCGACGATTGTGGGAATTTTTTCCCGATCAATACAAAAATCCCGCCTCAGCATAGTGGGGCGGGATTTGGGGATGGTTTTAAGGAGATATAGGTTATGAACCTGGAGGAGTTGGCAGTGATGAGGGAATCATCACACCATATTCCATCTCAATTTGAATTTTTCTAATTTCTGGTTTCCTGTAATTCATAGCTTTATGATTTTATTTGTTTAGCACTTTAACT
>ONEZ01000003.1 GCA_900316995.1 uncultured Bacteroidales bacterium
GTTCATTTCTCTCTGTTCAGAAACAAGTCAATGTAGATGGGCAGGTGGTCTGAGTAGCCGCCTATATATCTTCTGCCGTTAAATGTGCGCATAGGCTTGTAGCCAAAGTGCTGTTTGTCCTCTTCAAGTATAAAGGGAGTTTCAAATATAACCGCCTTATCCTGGCTGGTATAAAGTCCGCCGCCTTTAAGCATTTTGCCTGATACTATTATCTGGTCAAGCATATTCCACTCTCCTTGGTACTTATAACTGCCTTTGCCCTCCATTGCATGCTTCCAGAACATATTGTACAAGCCTTTCTCCTTTATTGTCCCATCTGTTTTCTTAGCTCCAAGCACCTTGCACATACTGCTACAGTCAGGATAGTCATTAAAATCTCCCATTATAAGTATGTTTGCAGGGGCTTTGGCCATAATGGAATCCACTCTGGAACGCACCATTGACATAACACACTCTCTGCGCCACTCGCTCTCTTTCACGCCGCCACGCCTTGAGGGGGTGTGGACCATAAAAAGGTGAAGGGTGTCTGCCCCTAAGAGCAGAGCCTTTACATATAGGACATCACGTGTATTGAGGGGTTTCTTATTGCATAACACGCTCATTTTGCGTGATTTCAGCACCTTAATGCGCTGTGGGTCATACAGCATTGCCACATCAATACCACGTGGGTCAGGGCTGTCATAATGCACAAACCTGTAGCCTCGTTTTTTTAGCGGGGAGTATTTTACAAGGGAGTTTAGCACGTATGAGTTCTCTATTTCATAAAGCCCTACTATCGCGGCACCGTCCCAGCCTCCGGCAGCCGTTATAACTCTGGCTATATTTATAGTTTTAGCCTTGTACTTCACACCGTTCCAGTACTGGTTGCCATTAGGAGTAAAGTCATTGTCGCTGGTAAGGGAGTCATCTTTTGTGTCAAAAAAGTTCTCCACATTATAACTGAGCACACGTATCCTTTCATCGGCGTGTAAATGCGGCGCCAAGGCAAAAAGTAGCAATGCGGTAAGCATTACCGCACGTAGCCATACCATATCATTGTCTGAACTCATAGCAACCTATGTCACTTGAACCGTCTGATGTGCGGCTCTCTCCATCCAAATCCAGTGGGATTGTGAGAGATACGGCAAAATCAGCTCTGCCTATAGCGGGCGAACCGCCCATGAGGTGAAAATCATACTGGTGGGGGAATAGTTTGCGTTTCTCCTCACTCCAGCCCTCAAACACAAACTGAGGCGTGAGATTCACAATACACTCCTCATAATGTTCATCTATGTTTGATTTGAGCTGTTTCAAAAGGCAGTGACTGAATTTATAGCTGATATTATCATCGGCGCCATCTTTTTTTACAAATGTAATCTCATTATTGTACGTGCCGTAAATTATATTGTTATAGAACACCGCATCAAGGGGTATCAAAGTTCCTAAGAGCGTCTGGTTCCTTAGGTTTACACTGGCGGCTGACCTCTTCCCCCATGAGAACGAGTAGTAGTTTGCTATGGTGCAATGACGCACGTCAAGTTTGCCTCCCGTAATATCAAGGACAGAACCTCCTGCATTATAAAGCAGAGAGTTCTTGATGGTGACATCGGCGTTTACAGTGGTTATAACACTGCCTGAAGAGTTGTATATGCGGCTGTTCTCTATAAAGAGCGCATCATGGCTCACATCTAATGAATCCATCTCCATTCCAAATGTGGCATTACGTATGCAGCCGTACTCTATGGTGTTATTTACGCTGTTCTTAGTGAATTTTATGCCTCCCCACTGCCCCGATGCGTGGTCATAGCAGAGAGGCGGATTTGTGTTCATATAGTCACTTCTGTCTCCACGCAGCACCACAGGGGATTCAAGCGAGCCTTTAATCTTAAGCGACCCGCCAATCTCCAAGACTGCGTTTTTGCAGAAATAGAGCGCCGCACCGTCTGTAAGTGAGAGCGTTACGCCTGACGGCACTCTTAGTGTATCCTGCACCAGAATGGGTATCTTATCTGTGATGACAGTGTCAGCGGCAAACTCATGAACCTTAAAATATTTGGCATTCTGGCCGTATGCCTCCAAATACACCTTCTGTTCATTGCCGTTGGTAAGGAACATTATGGAATCCCTTACAAAAAATGGCGCTTCCTTATCATTGGGGTCAATAAACACCTGCACATACACCACAAGGCTGTCACCAGCCTCCATTGTCACCTTGTCAAAACTGCTGCCTTTGCTACCGTCAAAATTTATGCTGTAGGCTCCATCCTGGTTCAGCCTCACCGATGTTATAATCAGCTTGTTTTTGGTAGGATTGTATATTTTGAACCTTCTGGTAGAGTTGCCACGATTTGTAAACACCGTGTCAAACAGCACCTTTTCAGTACTGAACCCAAGCTTTACTGCGGGCGATGTGTTAATCTTGTCAGCCTCACACGCCGCCAAAAGCAACACTACGCACGTAAAAATTACAATATTTCTTATTTTACCCATATCAAGATGCAAAGTTAAACAAAAATTGTTTATATTTGTGAAATAAAACATCTAACTATGGCTACAAGAAGAGGATTAAAAAAGGATTTGAATCTAATATATTCAGACCTTCTGCTTGAAGCGCTCTACACATACCGCGCTTCTGACAATAAAGACGAGAAAAAAGTCAGTGAACTCTGCAACAAGATTTCAGACCACCATGCTGACTTTATCAGCCGTGCGAGTCACACAGACGGCAAGGGTAACAAAAAAATTGTAAAGGCGTATTACAAGAACCTATGGGATGAAGTTCTAAAAGATGTTATGGCGCTTGGAGATGAGACTCTAAAACTGAAATGACAAATTTAAGTGGTAAAATATTAAAAGCACTCGGCTGGAAGATAACGGGTACTCTACCCGCTATAGACAAGTGCGTAATATGCCTTGCGCCTCACACTTCAAACATGGATTTTTTCATAGGCCGTCTGGCATGCAACGCCGTGGGGCTAAAATCATCATTCCTTATTAAGAAGGAGTGGCTGACCCCGCCTATCGGATGGATTCTGCGCCCTATGGGAGCTGTTGGCGTGAACCGTGGCAAACACACATCCATGACAGACACACTGGCAGACACCTTCAAGAGAGCTGACAAACTCATACTCACAATAACACCTGAGGGTACACGCCAGCGTAATCCTGACTGGAAGATGGGCTTTTACTATATTGCCAAAAAGGCTGGCATACCTATCTTACCTGTGGTTATGGATTTCAAGAAAAAAGAGGTGCAGATTAAGGAGTTATACTACCCCACAGATGATGAAGCGGCTGACATCAAAGCCATCAAATCAAATTTCATAGGGGCGGTGGGCAAGCATCCTGAACTTTTCAGTTTAGGTGAAGGATTTGAATAATGGAAGCGGAAGATTTAAGAGTTCTAATAGTCCAGCCTGATTTGGCATGGGAGGACATTGACTATAACCTGAACCATATTGAGAAACTTATTGAGGGGGCTGATAGCGGATTTAACGTTATACTGCTCCCTGAAATGTTTTCTACAGGGTTCACAGGCAACGCAACCGCTCTTGCAGAGCCTGTCAACGGCAAGACAATGCAGTGTGTAAAGAGATGGGCGTCACGTTTCAGTTCACTTGTAATGGGCAGTTTCATAGCCGTTGACGGTGAGCGTTACTACAACCGTGGATTTGCAGTGGAGCCAGACGGAACCACCCGTTTCTATGACAAACGCCATCTTTTCTTTGGCACTGAGAAAAAGCACTTTACAGCAGGAGAAAGCAAACTTATATTCAACTACAAAGGGTGGAACATTTCACTTGTGGTGTGCTATGACCTGCGTTTCCCCGTATGGATCCGGAACCGCCAGCTGGAGTACGACGTACTTTTCTGCGTGGCGGAGTGGCCTGTAAGCCGCCAGAATGTGCTTGAGACCCTTACTATGGCACGCGCCATAGAGAACCAGTGCTACACCTTTATGTGCAACCGCGTGGGCAGTGACAGCAATTTCCTCAAGTATATTGGAGGTTCGCAAGCTGTGGATTTCAATGGTAAACTGATAGACCGCCTTGACGACGGCAAGGAGGAGGCACGTATAATAACCATACAGAAATACCCTCTGCTAAGCAACAGAGAAAAAGCCCCCGTGTGGCAAGACGCAGAGGCTTTTGAGTTTAGGAGTTTAGGAGTTTAGGAGTTCTGGAGTTTAGCTCATACCGCCGCAGACGTGGATAACCTGACCCGTAACGTAGGTTGAAAGGTCTGAAGCCAGGAACAAGGCTACGTTAGCCACATCCTCAGGAGTACCGCCACGGCGCAGAGGAATAGTCTTAACCCACTCATTTCTAATCTCTTCACTAAGAGCAGCTGTCATTTCAGTTATGATAAAGCCAGGGGCTATGGCGTTAACCCTCACTCCACGAGGACCAATCTCCTTGGCCATTGATTTGGTAAGCCCTATAAGGCCCGCCTTGGAAGCGGAATAGTTACACTGCCCTGCATTTCCACCTATACCCACTACAGATGACATACTGATTATGGAGCCACTACGCTGTTTCATCATAACGGGAGTTATAGCGTGCATAAAGTTAAAGGCGGACTTAAGATTTACTGTGATAACAGCGTCCCACTGCTGCTCTGTCATACGCATCATAAGAGTGTCACGGGTAATACCGGCATTATTCACAAGCACATCTATCTTTCCAAAATCCTTTAGTACCTCAGCAACCACAGCCTGAGCCTCATCAAAAGAGGCCGCATTGCTTGCATAGCCCTTAACCTTTACACCAAGAGCCTCTATCTCAGCTACTGTCTGCTGAGCCACATCATCTATATTAAGATCTGTAAAAGCAATATCAGCGCCCTCAGACGCATATTTAAGTGCAATAGCCTTACCTATTCCACGAGCGGCGCCAGTAATAAGCGCAACCTTACCTTCAAGTATTTTCATAGTAACAATATATTTTTTACGCCACAAAGATAATGAATTTTCAACTTTCAACTTTTAACTTTCAACTTTATTAGGTAACTTTGTACCAAATACATAACTTTATGGCAACAATAACACTTGAAAATATGCAGTTTTACGCCCATCACGGCTGTTTTGCAGAGGAACGTAAGGTGGGTACAAACTTCTCTGTCACAGTAACCTTCTCCTACGATGCCACCATAGCCGCCGCCACAGACAATCTGGAGCAGGCTGTCAACTATGCAGAAGTGTATAATATAGTAAAAAAAGAGATGGCCATAGAGAGCCGTCTTGTAGAGAACGTGGCATATAGAATAAAGAAAGCGCTGCTCGAGACCTTTCCAGCCATAAGCAGCGCCACCGTAACAGTGTATAAAATCAACCCACCACTTGGAGAACCATTTGAAAGAGTTGGCGTAACCATTTAGTCTTACCACAAGACCTTAGCCTTGCGAACTGTGGTGTTTCCACACTTATCAGACACAGACAACTCTATATTGTGGCTCTTACCCTGCTCCACACGTTTAGGGTCAAACTTGTAATATATAAGCTTTGACTTGGCATCGTAGGCAAATATGGCAGGTTTGCCATCTATTTTAGCACTCCAGCCACCTATTCCTGACTGAGAGTCTGAGACACGGAACTTAATAACGTTCCCAACCTTGCCAAGGAAAGTGACTGCCGGTGCAGTAGTGTCAGCAAGCACTTTGTAATCACCAAGAGTGCGGGTCCTCACCTCCATAGCCCCGTCAATATATGTGCCACCCATGTAAGACCAATTTCCGTTTCTGTCCTTTTGGGCAAGATAATACGCACTCTTATTCTTTAGAGTGTCATTGGTCAGATCTATTACCAATGTGCAAAACTTCTGGAGTGGCTCAGTGGCATAATGCATCTGATGTATATTGCTGTACCCTGTAGAGTCAGGGATCTCAGCATACTTAAAATATATGGAATTGTAGAGAGAACCTCTTGGCACATAAAAGTAAACGTGCTCTTTTTTCAACTCATTGGGTATGTTCCAGTTAAAGTATTCACCGCCATTATAAGCAGAAATCACAGGTATAACTGTGCTGTCACCCTTTATTGTAAAGTTAAGAGTGTTTGTGTTTCCGCTAAAGTCATCAATAGTGAGTTTCACCTTATAATCCCTGTTCTCATCTATGATGATATACCCAGAGCCCTTCTGCTCTTTGATGTACTGAAGGCAAGGATTATCAGGCAAATAGGTTTTCATTGTCATCTCACGCTTTGTGTACCACAAGGCATAGTCTATGAATGAGTTTATATAACGAGTACTGTCAAAGCTGAATTTTTCAAGTTCATAATGGAATGTTGTAACACCGTCAACCTCCACCTTTAGAGAATGAACTCCGTATATATTGGCATTGCCAGACATATAGTCATTAGCCCTTACATCTATGCCTATTCTGCCGTATGCCTTTACAGGCGAGCTCTTAAGGCTCTCAACCGTATAACCTTTTTTCTCAGCACTACCAGCCACCACACCTTCACCAGGCATAGGCACAATATATATTTTATGGAAACGTGGTCGTGTATTATCTTCTATATGATAGTATAACTGGGGGTCGTGAACCTCCTCAGTCACCATATCTCTAATTTCAAAATGAAGGTGAGGGCCTCCGGATGAGCCTGAGTTACCGCTTGTAGCTATCCTTTCACCTTTTTTTAGCGGTACCTGCAAAGAATCCAAGTTGAAATCCACAGCAAACTCGCCTAACTCATACTGCTTGGCCTTAAGAATGGAGTCAATGGCAGGTTCAAAACTGTCAAGATGTGCGTACACCGATGTAAGCCCTATCTCAGGATGATTCACATAGAGGCAATTGCCATATCCCACTGGTGAGACGTTAATACGTGCCAGATAGCCGTCATACACAGAATACACTGGCTGTCCGATCTGCTGATTAGTCTTCATGTCCAAGCCAGAGTGGAAATGGTTTGGTCTAAGTTCCCCACAATTGGCTGCCAATTCAATTGGCAGGTCCATAGGCTGACGTAGTTCAAAAGCACCCGCAAAAGCAGGAATCAAAAATAAAAATGCTACAAATACTTTTCTCATATCCCTAACAACGAAAAAGTGCCCTCATTTATTATGAGGACACCTTGTCAATATGTAAATTTTAACTTATCAGTACTGTGAATTAGCCCTCTGCATAGCAGAATAGTTAATCTTCAGAGCGTAAGCTCTACGCAGAGCCTGTTTTATATCAGTAACAATACCCATCTTACAGTCCTTGTCAATCTTGAGTGAAACAGTAAGAAGGTCTTGTTCTGACTCTGGCATGGCAGAACGCTCAGAAACTATGTAGTTCTCAATTTGAGACACCTCAGCAAAGGCGTCGTCAAGTTGAATACGAGGCTCAGAACCATACTGGGCGCGGAACTTAGGCAATGGCTGGCCCACATAAATGAAGCGTACCAATGTCTTTTTTTCCAAAGACTGCAACTCTGTAGCCTCCGGAGCCTTTATACTCACCTTATAGTCCACCTCCTTCATTGATGTAGAAATCATAAAGAAGAAAAGGAGCATAAAGATAATATCAGGCAGAGAAGCAGTGCTAATTGCAGGAATATCTTTTGAAGATGAATCTCTAAAACGTCCCATTATTTCTTTCCTCCATAGTTTTTAGGCTCAGCCTCAGATATCTTCTGTGGAAGTATCTTCTGAACAGCCTTTTGCTGATCCTCATCCAACTCATCGTAGTTCTTCGCCCACTTCTTCTGTGACAAGTCATTACGCAGTTCGTTGTATGCGGCTACAAGCTCGTTTTGTACTTCTATGTATTTTGAATATGATGTACCGCGGTCATTCTGGAGAGAAATAACATGATCCTTTGTCACCATTACATTACCAAAGTATTCAACCTCCATAGGAACTTTCTCCGGAAGATTTGGGTCATCGTTTTCATTAAGGATAAACTCCTTTGCCTTATCTTTAAGTTTTGTAACATCAAGATACTCATTCTGAACCAGAAGCTGGTTGTCAGAGTTTATGAGCACCACAAACACGTTACGCTCCTTAACTTTAAGGTCTTCTGTTTTCTGATCAGCAGGTACAGGAGGCGGCAAACGACGGCTCAAGCCCTTGTTTACAGCCATTGTAGTGGTCATCAGGAAAAACACCAACAGCAAGAAAGCAATATCCGCTGTAGAACTGGAGTTTACCTCAGGCACTTTTTTCTTTTTACCCATAATTGCTGATTTTTATTTAAGTTTCTTTGCAAAATTACCGCAAATCATAAGGATTACGGCTATTATTAGTAATACGTATGTTGTATAAAGCTGAGCGTCAACCATCTTGTAAGTAGTTGTAGTAACCTCCTCCTCAAGTCCAAGTACGTTAACAGGATCACCACTTGATACAAAATATGAAATCACAAACAGAAGGACAAGCGCGCAAACACCGCCCACAGACTTCAATGCACTTTTTGCATCCTTCTTGAAATCCATAGCCAAACCGGCAAACGCAGCCACAATCACAAGCAACGCCGCAATACATACAAATGAGTATGTAAGGTAAAGCAGAGAGTTTGTGAAAACAGGCTCAACGTACTCAGCACTATCATCAACATTACCGCCAAAGAAGAATAGGCAGGCAACTATGATGGTAACTCCAAGGAGTACGTACATAGCTATTTTTGAAATTTTATTCTCCATGATAATATTCTCCGATTTTTATTTTTACTTCTTAATACATTTAGCCATAAGGATATCAAGCATTGATATGGAAGAATCCTCAAGGTCACCTACAAGAGACTCAATACGTGACAGAATGTAGTTATAGAAAATCTGAAGAATAATAGCGACTATAAGACCTGCTACAGTTGTGATAAGAGCAACCTTGATACCACCGGCAACGATAGTAGCTGAAATATCACCAGCCTGCTGAATACGGTCAAATGCGGAAATCATACCAATTACAGTACCCATGAATCCAAGCATAGGAGCCAACGCTATGAAAAGACCAACCCATGAAAGGTTTCTCTCAAGAAGGCTTGACTGAACGCTACCGTAAGCCACAATAGACTTCTCAGCCACGTCAACACCCTCATTTATACGAAGAAGACCCTGATAGAACACAGCTGCCACAGGACCGCGAGTGTTACGGCAAATCTCTTTTGCTTTCTCTACGCCACCCTCATCAAGAGCTTTCTCAACATCAGCAAGAAGTTTCTTTGAATCAGCTGTTGCAAGGCTAAGGTAGATTATACGCTCAATAGCTATTGCAAGGCCAAGGATAAGACAGAGTACAACAGCGCTCATGAAGCCTGCGCCACCCTCAATAAACTTGGTTTTAAGAGCCTGGTGAAGACCCTCCTCAACCACTACTGGAGCCTCTTCCGCTGCAGCCTCAGTAACTTGTTCTGTTGCTACAGCCTCGTCTTGGGTTGGCTGTTCATCCTGAGCATAAACACTCATAAAACTAACACTAGCGACGAACGCTAATACGGCAAATAACTTTTTCATACTTTTGTTTTTAAAATTAATATTTAATTGTTTAATTGTTTATTCGGTGAATCGGTGAAACGGTGAATCGCATTAACTGTCAAATGTCAAATGTCAACTGTCAAATGTCAACTGTCAAATGTCAACTCTCAACGTCTGCGGAGAAAGCGGGATTCGAACCCGCGGTACGCTTTTGACGCACACACGCTTTCCAGGCGTGCCTCTTCAGCCACTCGAGCATCTCTCCAATAATTCAGGCACCACCGCTCTCACAGTCCGCCTCTAATCGGGTGCAAGTTACAAAAATTAGTGCAACGGGCAAAATAAAACCAAGATTATTTTATCCTATTTTTCAAAAAAGAATAGTTTTTCAGCATTTTCAGATGTAATACGGCAAATATCGTCGATGCCGACACCGTAAATGGAGGCAAGCCTGCCTGCCACATAGACCAGATATGACGGTTCATTACGCTTGCCACGCATGGGTACAGGGGCAAGATAGGGGGCGTCAGTTTCAAGAATTATGCGTTCAAGCGGAATCTCACTGAGGCGTTCCGTGAACTTTGCGTTCTTAAAAGTGGAGACTCCGCCTATACCAAAGTAGAAATCACCTAATGACATCATAACTTTGGCATTGTCAGGAGCAGATGAGAAGCAGTGAAGCACACCACACAACCTATTACGGTCAAACTCCTTAAGTATATTCACTGTAGGCTCAAAAGCGTCACGTGAGTGTATTGATATGGGGAGCCCACGCTCCAAGGCGGCTGCCACCTGATGACGGAAGACCACCTCCTGTTCCGCACGAGTGCTCTTATCCCAGTAGAGGTCCATACCTATCTCACCCACCGCTATGTATGGTCTACGCTCTATCTCACGATCAAAGAGCTCCATCTGAACTTTATAGTTTTCAGCATTAACCTCCTGTGGATGCACCCCTACCATTGCATAACAAAAACCAGGGTATGCAGCCTCCACTGCCAGCATCTTTTCAGTCTCAAACATTGAGACACTGGCAAGAAGCACCTTATACACCCCGGCATCCTTGGCTCGCTGTACCACAGAATCCAAATCTTCCGCAAACTGAGGATCGTCTAAATGGCAATGGGTATCAATAATCATATCAACTCTTTAAGTTCTAGCAAATTTTTAATTATGTAGTTCGGCATTGGAGTGAGTGGTTCTCCATTATAGTCTGGCGCATAGTACGCACAATCAATACCAGCGTTTACAGAGCCCGTTATATCGGCAGTGAAATTATCCCCCACCACAAGGCTCTCACGCTTGCGGGCGTTTGAGCTTTTAAGCATATAGTCAAAGAAGGCACGTTTAGGCTTGTGTTCCTTAATATCTTCACTGAGATATATCCGGTCAAAATAGTGCTGCAAGCCTGAATTACCTATTTTAATATGCTGCACGGCACTAAATCCGTTTGATATGATGTACAGCTTGCAACCTTTGCCTTTAAGATACTCCAGAATCTCCTTAGCCCCAGGTCTCAAGACAGTCTGCCTGCCAAGCAGCTCAAGGTATTTTGTCTTAAGAGCCTCCACAGCCTCTTCATCACGTGCGCCAACCACACGGAACGGATGCTCAAAACGCTCGGTTTCAAGGAACTCACGTTTTATCTTTCCTGCCGCATAGTCCTCCCATAACAGGGCGTTGTACTCAGAATAGATTTTGTGGAACGTTTCAAAATCCTTGAAAAAACGTTCAAACCTATACATAGAGAACAATACACTTAGCGCTTTCTCTGAATTGGCAGAGAAGTCCCAAAGTGTATTGTCCCAATCAAAAAATATATGACGATACTTATTAGTCAACCTTGATAATCAAGTATTTTGATGTGCTCCAGAAATCAGTGGAATTCTTAATTACAAGAACATATTTGCGTTCTTCATTTCTTTCAAGAACGTATGAAGAGGCAGGGTGTTTTGTAAGAATCCTGGCACTCTTTGAGTTTGTTTCAAGAGTCTCCAATGTACGTATATCCACCGGAGTGAAAATACTTGTGCGGAATGCTGAACTTGGATTGTTCGCATCCACGCCGTACTCTTTCAAAGCCTTCTTGTTAGCCATCAAATAGTAGCCGGTGTGCATAATTGAATCCTGATCCTGAATGGTTTTAGTCTGACGGTCCATCTCTTCTGTAAGAAGTCTGGCCTGATCAGCATACACCTGATTCTCAACCACAAGGCTGTCTATTCTAATATTTTTCTCCTCCAACTGGCGTTGCAGAGACTCTACCTCCTTATTCTTCTGCTCCAGCTGTTTTGTGAGTTTGTTAATGGTTTTCTGCAGCTGTGTTGATTTTATAGAGCCGTCCTGCACCTTCTGCTCCAACTCAGCTATCTTCTGCTTGTTCTCTTGGAGTATGTTGTTAATAGTGTATAGGTTATCAGCCATACGCTGTTTAACCTCCTTTGTAGGCATGCCGTCCTTGTATGAACTTACACTTATATAGTTCTCACTTGCACGTATAGCCTCAAAACCGGAGTCAACCTCTTGAATAATAGAAAGATATTCATCAAGTTCAGCCACAGTCTGTTCATGGACAGTCTGAATTGAATCCTTCTGGAACTTCAATGCCTTGTATGTAGATGTTTTCTCTACAAGAGTACACGATGTAAACGCCATGGCTGCTGCAGCCACTAACGCAATAACTGAAAGTTTTTTCATATTATAATAGTTTTAATGTATTATTTATACAAGCCCCCGTCAGTTTGCATGAGATCCTTCAACACCTCCCACCACAATAACGAACTCCCCTTTGGGTGGTGTAGCGGTAAAGTGCTCTATAAGCTCAGCCAGAGTGCCGTGTATGGTTTCATTGTGTACCTTTGATATTTCACGGCTCACCGATGCAAGCCTCTCAGCTCCAAAAACATCCGCAAACTGTTGTAAAGTTTTCAGAACCCTGTACGGCGACTCGTAAAACACCATGGTCCTGCTCTCAGTGGCAAGCTGCATAAGGCGTGTCTGCCTACCCTTCTTCTGCGGCAGGAACCCCTCAAAGCAGAACCTGTCCATAGGCAGTCCTGAATTAACCAAAGCAGGGATTGCTGCAGTGGCGCCAGGAAGGCACTCCACCTCTATCCCGTTTCTCACACATTCCCTCACAATAAGAAAACCAGGGTCTGACAACCCTGGAGTGCCGGCATCGGAGATGACAGCACCAGTCTGACCGCTCTTAAGCATCTCTATGACGCTGCCCGTACTCTGATGCTCATTATACTTGTGATGAGCCAGCATACGAGTGTGGATATCAAAATGTTTGAGCAGGACACTGCTTGTGCGTGTATCCTCAGCAAGAATGAAATCAACCTCACGCAGCACCTTTACAGCCCTGAAAGTCATATCGTCAAGATTCCCCACCGGGGTAGGAACAATAAACAATTTCATAATCATTCATTCTTACATTCTTGAACTTTAGCTAAAGAAAAGATTAGAATAGATCAAGAATACGATTTTCTGCTCAGAATATCCTTAAAGTACTTAACCGTCTCATTCTCATCATCCCAGTTAAAATTCTCAGCCAAATACTCCAGCGCCTCAAGATAGGACGATGCCTCATTCAAATAGCTTATAGTGGAGTTCATCAACTCACTGTCACCGCCAAAAAGCTCACGCTGGAATCTGATTCTGTCATTGAGCCCTATAACCTTTCTAAGGTCTGTGATAAGCCTTCCGTCAACCTTATGAGCAGCCTTAACCCCGCCATTCTGCAAAACAGGACTTTCTGTACTCTCGGCCTTTGGTTCAGCCTCTGGTTTCATTTCTACAGATTCACAGTTTTCTGTACCAGCTTCATTATCATCACACACATTCTCCTCCGTCTCTTCGCTTTCTAAAAACTGGATATATTGAGTCAAGTTCTCTCTTATCCTTACCAAATCAGCCTCCACATCTGCTATATGTTTGACTATTTCTTTCAACAAAAACTTTTGCTCCATACCAATTTTGATTTATCTTTGCACTTTCAATCGGCAAATTTACAAAAAAAACTTAAAACATCACCACATCATCATGTTTTCCGGACCATTTACTTTTGACAGGACTGTAAGAATAGTTGGTGCACTGCTCATAATCACAGCGCTCATACTGCTCATTAACCGGCTCAGCAGTGTATTGCTGCCATTCTTTATAGCATGGTTCATCGCCTACATGATGAATCCTCTTGTAAACGTAATACAGCGCAAAATATTTCATCAGCGCACGGTAAGCGTTCTGGTTTCAATGGTGCTGGTGGGTTGTGTGCTGACAGGTATCATCATGATTTTCACCACATCTGCGGCAAGTGAGGTGCAGCAGGTTGAGAATCTTGTACTGCAATACACAAAATCTGACGGTTATAACATTTCACCAGAGACCAAGATTTGGGTTGAGCAGATAATTACTAACATAAATGAGAACAAAGATAAGATAATGCAGAAGCTGATGCCTACGCTCTACAACGTTTTGTCATCATCTATTGAATACCTGGCAGGGCTGCTTGTGCTTTTCATAATATTCCTTTACGTTTTCTTCCTTCTTAATGATTTTGAAGACTACCGTACAGCGTGGCAAGGCATGATACCCAAGAAATACCGGCCCATGATGCGCCAGATAACCACAGACCTTGTAACTGGTATGAATATATATTTCCGCAAACAGGCGCTCATCTCCCTGATAGTGGGGCTGATGTTTGGCATCGGGTTTAAGATTATAGGCCTGAGAATGGCGTTTGCAATGGGGTTCCTTATCGGCGTACTGAACATGGTGCCCTACCTGCACTCATTAGGACTTATACCGCCTGTACTTGTGGCCATTATCCAGTCAACACAGACTGACACAAGCTTCTGGATGTACCTGCTTGGCATAGCCATTGTGTTCATAATAGTGCAGACAACGCTTGACATGGTGCTGACACCTAAGATTATGGGGCACGCCATAGGCATGAAACCAGCTGTAATACTGCTCTCATTGTCAATATGGGGTTCGCTTATGGGAATGTTAGGCATGATCATAGCACTACCTGTGACAACCATGATTATATCATACTACAAACATTTCATTGTGGAGAACAAGAGCAAGGAGGAGTTATTGCAGAATGAGTGACAAACTGAACATAGGAGAGGCTCCTGAAGAGGTGAAACGATACGTGAGTGACCCAGACGGTTATTTTGACGCTGAGGAGTATTTTTCAATTGCTGATTACTATGAGAGCATACTTGACCTTGAGAATGCTTTCAAAGTGCTCAAGCAAGGGGTGGTCACATACCCCTCCGATGTTCAGATGCGCTTGGAGTTTGCCCGTATGCATATAGTTTCAGGCAGTTTTGACAAGGCGGCAAAGCTACTCAAAGCGCTACTCAAAGACCCAGTGCTTAAAGAGCCGGAGGACAGGCTCTCAGCACATATAATGCTGTCAAGAGTGCATGCGGAGCAGTGTAACCACAATAAGATAAATGAAGACATACGCTCCATTAAGCTGTGGGTCAAGGATGTGGATTATGACACTGCTATAAACGCCATAACAGAGATTGCCACTAACCAGTTCCAGTGTTTCCTATATACATCAGCCATAAAGACGCTGCAGGCAGGGCTAAAGCTCTATCCTAAGAGCTCCACTCTGTATGAGAGCCTTATAGAGTGCCACGTGAAGAATGACATGGGGTTTGACGATGCCATAAAGGTGTGTGAGGAGGCTCTTGATTATGACGCCTACAATGTGGAGCTGTGGAACAAATTAGGATACCTCTATAAGTATAATGACAATATGGAGGAGGCCATTCGCTCATTTGACTACGCCACATCCATTGACGACAACAACATAGAAGCCTGGCGAGCCATGGGCGACTGCCATCTGAAGAATGACAACTATGAGCGTGCCGCCGCCTGCTATATAAAGGCTATGGGCGATGACTGCACAGATGTGTCACTGCTTATACGCATTGGTGACATGTTTAACAACTGTGACAAGTTTGCCGAGGCGCGCAAATACTATAAGGCGGCCCTTGATGTGGATGAGGACAACCCCGATGCCCTCTTTGGCATAGGGATGGGATTTTTCCTTGATGTGGATAATGACTACGGGAATTTTGAGACCGCCATTTTCTGGATAAAGAGAGCGCTCACTGAGAATGACAACAACAGTTTCTACTGGAGTGTGCTGGCAGACTGCTATTTCAACACAGACAACTGGGAGCACTGCATACACTGCTACCACCGTTCTCTTTCTCTCAGTCCGCACCAAAGCTCTCTTATGGCAAAATTAGGACAGGCATACGCAGCCATAGGCAAGTTTGATGACGCCCTTGACTTCCTTATGCGGGCCAAACGTGAGGGTGCCTCACTTAAATCAACTGACATAACCATTGCAGCCACATACTATGCCATGGAGGACGCTGCCAATGCCAGATACTACCTGATGCAAGCCATGCAGCAGGACAGCAGTATGGGTGAGGTCTTTCTGGATTTCCACCCTGACGCCACAGAGTTTGTAAACAGTATAAGAAAACTATTATGAAAAGAGTATTATTTGCAATAGCCATATCACTATTTTCCCTTACAGCATTTGCACAGGGGGCAGACAGTCTCAGCGTTGCAGTTGCAGACTCCGCTGTTAATAAGCAAGAGAGCAAGAGCCTGCTACAGAATGTCATAGACTGGTATGACCGTAATACAAACTACGCCTCCATAACCGCGCTTATGGCGGTGGAGAGCTCGTTTATACCATTCCCGTCAGAGGTGGTCATCCCTCCAGCTGCATATATTGCATCGGAGGAGGATAGTGACCTTAACATTTTCCTTGTGATACTTTTTGGAACATTGGGTGCTCTCATAGGGGCGTATATTAACTACTTTCTCTCACTATGGCTTGGCAGACCCATAATATACAAGCTGGCTGACACTAAAGTGGCTCACTGGCTGCTTATTGACCGTGAAGGTGTGGAGAAGGCTGAAAAATATTTTGTGGAGAACGGTAATATTTCTACCTTTATAGGCAGATTCATACCTGGAATACGCCAGCTCATATCAATACCTGCCGGGCTTTCTAAAATGAATTTGGCGAGTTTCACCCTGTTTACGGCTCTTGGCGCGGCTATATGGAACGCAGTGCTTGCCCTGCTCGGCTACCTTGCGCACGGACAGAAAGACCTTATTGAGAAATACAGCCATGAGCTGTCTGTTATACTTGTAGCACTATTAGCTGTGGCTATTGTAATATTCATAATCAAACAATTACGTAAGAAAAATGCTAAGGCCTAAAATCACAAAATATTACGCAATAATAGGGAACCCTCTAACCCACTCATATTCATCTGAGTACTGGAATGAGATGTTCAAGAACCATAAACTTCTCCAGCACCATTTTGACGCAATGACGCTGAAAAAGATAGAGGATTTTCCGGAATACATTGAAGCGCATCCGCTGCTGCGTGGCATGAGTGTTACCATGCCATATAAGTGTTCTGTGATGCAGTACCTTGATTACATTGATCCCGTGGCACTTGAGATAGGAGCTGTAAATGTCATAAAGTTTGACCGTGATAGCAAGACCGGCAAAAGAATACTCACTGGCTACAATACAGACTGGCTTGGTTTCACACACGCCATAAAACCTCTGCTAACTCCGGAGCATAAAAAAGCGCTCATCTTAGGCACAGGAGGCATGGCCAAGGCAGTGAAATACGCCCTTAACCAATTAGGCATTGAATCACAATACGTTACAAGAGAGAAAGAAGGTATTATGCGCTATGAGGACATAACAGAAGATGTTATGAAAGAGCATACAATAATAATGAACGCCACTCACGTGGGCTGCTTCCCAATAGTGAACCAGTGTCCTAACATACCTTACGAGTTAATAACCTCTAAGCATATTGCCATTGACGCCATCTACAATCCTATCCGCACCCTGTTCCTGCAACAGGCGGAACTAAAGGGAGCCATCACTAAAAACGGTTGGGATATGTTTGTGGAGCAAGCCCGCAAAGCTTGGGAGATTATAGTGGAGCATTAGGCTCAGCGGACCTTAAACGTCAGCGGCTCAGCATATCTGCCATAGAACGCGCCGTCTCTATATGCCACATGTCCGTTTATAATGGTTGCAACCACCTTATTTGAGAACTCTATACCCTCGTATGGAGACCATCCGCACTTTGAGAGCACATTCTGAGCCCGCACCACACTCTTTTCACGGTGCAGTAGTGTAAGGTCAGCCTTATAGCCTTTACGTATAAAGCCACGCTTTTCTATGCCGTAAATAATGGCGGGATTGTGGCACATCATGCGCACCATACGCTCCAAACTCAGATACCCCTTTTGCACAAGTTCCGCCATTGCAGGCAGAGAGTATTGTACAGATGGCATACCCGATGCCGCCTTTAGCAGCGTACCCTCCTTATCTGCAAGTCTGTGAGGGGCATGGTCAGTGGCAATGGTGTCTATTTTGTTTGTGGGTAGCGCATCAAGCAGTCCGTTTCTGTCTGACACACTCTTTATGGCAGGGTTGCACTTAATTCTTGCGCCAAGACGTTTGTAGTCTAAATCAGTGAAATAGAGGTAATGAGGGCAAGTCTCAGCCGTTATACATTTTTCAGAAGCAGGCAGGTTCTCAAGCAAGCCTAACTCCTCCTCTGTGCTAAGGTGTGCCACATGAAGCCTTGCGCCAGTTCTTTTAGCCATAGAGATGGCGTATTCGGTAGCCTTAACACAAGCCTCGGCACTGCGTACCTGCGGATGGCACTCTATTGGAATCTCCGCACCATACAGTTTTTTGAGATGCTCTAAATTACGCGATATAACAGCATCATCCTCAGCATGTACAGTAATAAGCGCAGGCACTTCACGGAATATACTCTCTATCAGTTCACCCCTGTTTACAAGCATACCGCCCGTAGATGAACCTAAAAAGAGTTTCACACCGCATATCTTGGTGTAGTCCGCTCCTTTAAGCTCTTCTAAGTTTGTATTGGTGGCACCTATATAGAAGCCGTAATTGCAATAAGACTTGGCCTCTGCCATCTGCATTTTCTCCTCCCACAGCTCCACTGATGTGGTCTGAGGTTTGGTGTTAGGCATATCAAGCACCGATGTAACCCCACCTGCAACCGCCGCTTCGCTCTCTGTGCTGAAGTCAGCCTTCTCTGGGAAACCAGGGTCACGGAAATGCACGTGCGTATCTATAACACCCGGCATAAGTATGGCATCGTCAGCCTCAATAACCTCTGCACCATCAAGCAAGCTCTGGGGTACACAGCCTTCAAAAACATCAGCAATGGAGTCTCCTTCTATAAGCACAGAGCCGTGGAACACACGTTCCTCATTAACAATATGTGCATTGTGGATTAGTATCATCAGGCTTTAGACTGTTTCTTAGGGTATTTACGTGTAAAGCTCTGTAGTTTAAGCCGTATCACGCCAAGCAGCGCCTCAGAGAATATGCCGCCGCTCATCTTTGAAGTGCCAAGTTCACGGTTTACAAACACAATAGGCACCTCTTTTATAGTAAATCCGCATTTGTAGGCGGTGAATTTCATCTCAATCTGGAATGCGTAGCCCACAAACTTAATCTTGTCAAGTTCTATGGTCTCAAGCACCTCTCGGCGGTAGCATTTGAAGCCAGCAGTGGTGTCGGCAATAGGCAGCCCTGTGACTATGCGCACGTACTTTGATGCAAAGTAAGACATCAGCACCCTGCCCATAGGCCAGTTAACCACATTCACACCAGACACATAGCGTGAACCAATGGCCACATCGGCGCCCTCATCATGACAGGCTGCGTAGAGTCTGAGCAAGTCATTAGGATTATGAGAGAAATCCGCATCCATCTCAAACACATACTGGTAAGTACGCTCCAGTGCCCACTTGAAGCCTGCTATATACGCCCTGCCAAGCCCCTGTTTGCCAGATCGTTCCAGAATATGCAGGCGTCCTTCAAACTCCGCCTGCATATTTTTAACTATCTGTGCCGTTCCATCGGGAGAACCGTCATCAATCACCAGAATGTCAAACTGGTGCTCCAAGGCAAACACCACCCTGATAATTTTCTCTATGTTCTCCTTCTCATTATAAGTAGGAATCAGCACTATTGAATCTGACATAATAAATAAGTCTTATTTTTTCTTTTTGTTACTTATTTGTAATATTATAACTGGCACAATGCACATTGCAAGCAGTATGCCTCCTGTTATTGCAACTCCCATAATGTTTCATTTTTTAATGGTTAATGGATTCCGCACAAGGGGTTTAAGCCCCGATATGCGGGTTGTAAATCTCTCTGGAAAAGAGATTTCCACTACCAGAAAGAGTGAAACGGAAACGTAATTTTATCAAGGTTATCGGCACATAAAGTCCTAATGTGAATCCCCCTTGTAACCCACAACTGAGGCAGCAGAAGCAGGGCTGTTACAGAGAGTGCGGCAAGCCACTGCACCGTACTTTTCACTGGCATCACGGTTGACGAAGGCACTGTCACGGGCGATGCAAACATAGCAACGCAATCTGTGTCACAGCTACTTACAGCATCAATAGTGTCAGCATTCACGCATACAGCCAAACCGTTCTCCGCTATATACTCCACGCCCTCAGCCACACCCTTAAATGCAGCCAAGGTTACTACAGCCATAACTATATATGCCAGAACTCGCTTCATACAATTCGCAAAGTTACAAAAAACAACAGAAAACCGTAGTATTACACATTAATTTTTAATGTGGTGTTGCACGTTTATTTCTGCGAGCACAGTGTTTAGAAGTTTTGACTTTGTAAAATATCGCATTCTACCATGTCAAAATTTGCAAAATATCGCATTTTGCCGTTTTTCTGCGTATAATTGTGCAATAGCAAAGAAAGTGGAGCCTGGAGTTAGGGGTGTGATTTTTAGGCTCTCCCGCCAGAAAACACACTTAATCTTAACACAAAAAAAAATTGTATTTTTGCAGGGGCGGATACAAATTTGTAACTTTGCAAAAGCAAACATAAATGTCCCTCAATGGACATAGGAGAGTTTCAAAAACACTTTGAGCGTCACGATGCTGTAAAACGCATCAGTGAGTGGCTGGAGAGCAGACAGAAGAACCTTTTTATAAAGGGGCTTATAGGTTCCGCTCCTGCTGTTTTTTTGCATAATGCCGGCATCGGCGCAGGCAGAAGCATAGTCTTTATACTCCACGATGAAGAGGAGGCAGGCTACTTTTACAATGACCTGCAACAGTATGATAAAAGCGGACGAGTGCTCTTCTTCCCCTCATCATACAAGAAGCGCATCAAAGAGGGTATGCAGAAAGATGCCGCCAACCAAGTGCTTAGAACAGAGACTCTTAATATCTGCAACACCACAGAAAACTGGGCGGTGGTGACTTATCCGCAGGCGCTCACAGAAAAGGTGGTGAGCCGCAAGAACCTCAGCTCAGAGACCCTGCATCTTAGCGTGGGTGAGAAGGTGGATCTTCAATTTGTTATAGACACCCTCACAGAATACGGATTTGAGCAGACGGATTTTGTTTACGAGCCTGGCCAGTTCTCAGTGAGAGGGAGCCTTATAGACGTGTTCTCATACTCGAATGACTTGCCATACCGCATTGACTTCTGGGGCGACGACATTGACACCATACGCAGTTTTGACATTGAGAACCAGCTCTCTGTAGAATCACTTGACCAGATTTCAATAATATCAAACACTGTAAATGAGAGCATAGAGAACTTAGTGCCCGTAACAGAGTTTATGAGTGAAGACACTGTGATGTGCCTGTTTGACGCAAAATTCACATTTGACACCATAGAGCAGGTTCGTGCAGCCAATCCAGATTCAGAAAAATTTATGGAAGCCTCTGAATTTGAAGAATTTGTACGCCTTCACAGAAGCATAGAGGTGGGTGGAGCCAACTACTTTAAGACCAGAAACACCATTGAGGCGCATCAAAGCCCTCACCCAGTATTTCATAAAAACTTTGAATTCGCAGCCGATGATTTTAAAGAAAAACAACTTAACGGATACAAAGTTTTTGTTCTTAGCGACAATCCTAAACAGACAGAACGCCTTAAAGATATATTTGAAGACAAGCAGTACAACATAAAATTTCTGCCTGTCACCTCCACTCTGCATGAGGGTTTTATAGATAACGATGTTAAAATCTGCGTATATACAGATCACCAGATATTTGACCGTTTCCACAAGTACTCACTAAAGTCAAACAAGACCAGAGCAGGCAAGGTGGTGCTATCCCTCAAGGAGCTGATGCAGTTCCAGATTGGAGACTACATAGTGCACGTTGACCATGGTGTGGGCAAGTTTGGCGGGCTCATACGCATGGAGACAGGCGGCAAGGTGCAGGAGATGATAAAGCTCATATTCAAAGATGATGACATTATCTTTGTAAACATACACTCCATACACCGCATATCCAAGTTCAAGGGCAGAGAGGGCGAGGCTCCACGCCTTAATAAGTTAGGAAGCGCAGCATGGAATAACTTGAAGCAGAAGACCAAGAGCAAGGTAAAAGACATAGCCCGTGAGCTTATACTCCTCTACGCCACCCGCAAGCAGGAAGAGGGGTTCCGCTATTCCCCCGACAGTTACCTGCAGCAAGAGTTGGAGTCTTCATTCCTTTATGAAGACACCCCTGACCAGAGCAAAGCCACCATAGCCGTTAAGGAGGATATGGAGAGCGCCAAGCCTATGGACCGCCTTATCTGCGGCGATGTTGGATTCGGCAAAACAGAGATAGCCATACGTGCAGCCTTCAAGGCAGCCACAGACAGCAAACAAGTGGCAGTGCTTGTACCCACCACTGTGCTTGCATTCCAGCACTATAAGAGTTTCAGCCGCCGTCTTAAGCGTTTCCCGTGTAGAGTGGATTACCTTAGCCGCGCCCGCAAAGCATCAGACATAAAAGAGATAAAGAAAGAGGTGGAGGAAGGCAAGATAGACATACTCATAGGCACCCATAAATTACTTAGCAAAGACCTTAAATTCAAAGATTTAGGATTACTAATAATAGATGAAGAGCAGAAGTTTGGCGTTGCAGCCAAGGAGAAACTGAGACAAATGAGGGCATCGGTGGACACTCTCACACTTACAGCCACTCCTATCCCCCGCACCCTGCAGTTCTCACTGATGGGAGCCAGAGACCTCTCCATAATAGCCACTCCGCCACCAAACCGCTACCCTGTGCAAACAGAGCTAATTGGCATGGATGACGATATTATAAAAGAGGCAATAGAGTATGAGATAAGCCGTGGCGGACAAGTGTTCTTTGTGAACAACCGCATATCCAACCTGCCTGAATTAGAGATATATCTCCATAGTCTTGTACCCAAGGCACGCATCTGTGTGGGGCACGGGCAGATGGATAGTGAGAAACTTGAAGAGATTCTTCTAAACTTCATAAACGGTGAGTATGACATACTGCTTGCCACCTCAATTATTGAATCTGGCGTTGACATACCAAACGTGAACACTATGTTCATTAACAATGCGCAGCACTTTGGCCTAAGTGACCTGCACCAGCTGCGCGGGCGAGTGGGAAGAACTAACAAAAAGGCATTCTGCTACCTTATTACGCCACCGCTAAGCACACTGCCAACAGACTCCCGCCGCCGCTTGCAGGCCATAGAGAACTTTGCAGACCTTGGCAGTGGAATACACATAGCCATGCAGGACCTTGACATACGTGGTGCAGGAAACATCTTAGGCGGAGAGCAGAGCGGATTCATTGCAGATCTTGGCTTTGAAACCTACCACCGCATACTTGACGAAGCCATATACGAACTAAAGCATGTAGAGTTCAAAGATGTATTTGCAGAGGAGATAAAGAAAGAGGACAAAGTCTATGCCACAGACTGCGTGTTTGAGTCTGACCTTGAACTGCTCTTCCCTGCCGAATACATTGAGAGCGTATCTGAACGTATGGACCTTTACCGCCGCCTTGATGACATAAAAACAGAGGATAAACTAACAGCGTTTGAGAAGGAGCTTGAAGACCGCTTTGGCCCTATTCCTGAAGTGGCGCGTGAGCTTATTAGCGTGGTGCGACTGCGCTGGCTCTGCATGAAGTGTGGTGTAGAGAAGGCCACACTTAAAAAAGAGCGTCTCACTCTCTACTTCATAAGCAACCCTGACTCCATATACTATCAGTCAGACAACTTTAACAATATGCTCCTCTACGCCATGAACCACCCCCAGACCACCCAGTTCAAAGAAGACGGAGCCAAACGCTACATGACAGTGCGCCACGTTCAGACTATTGCAGATGCGCTCCACTGCCTGCAACAATTAACAGTTCGCACTATAAATCAGCGTGATTAATTCCAACCCCAAAAAGAGCAAAATCAAAGCGTGTGGGGTCTGATGGGTCTAAGAGGCGCAGGTTTGCAGTTATCTCCTCCACAGCTTTCCAGTCATTCTGCTTACGTTTAAGCAGTCCAAGTCTTCGGCCGATGTTACCACTGTGCACATCAAGAGGCAGGTAAAGCGCTGATGCGGGTATTGAACTCCACAATCCAAAATCCACACCGTTTGCATCCTTTCTCACCATCCAGCGCAGATACATACAGAGTCTTTTGCAGGCAGCCCCTTTGACTATTGAGGATATGTGTTTGTCTGCGTGCGGATTATGCTCAGTGCTCAGAAACTCAGTGCGGAACTGTGCAAGCACCGCTCTAATATCATTAGACTGAGCGTATGAGCCTTCAAAGAAACCACCTATGCTGCCATACCTTTGGCAGATGCCACGCATCATAAGAATGAAAGCCGCAAAATCCTCTCCGCTAAAGGTGCGGTGTACAAAGGTTTTAAGGCTCTCCACATCACGGGCGGAAGCGTTCATCACAAAATTATAAGGTTCACGGCCAAGGTAGTCCATCATGCGGTTGGCGCTCTTTACTATGGCCTTACGATTACCCCAGGCAATAGTGGAGGCAAGCAGCCCGCTAATTTCAATATCCTCCTTGCGGCTGAAAGAGTGAGGTATGCTTATAGGGTCAGGCGCAATAAACTCGGGAGTATTGTATCTTGCATAAAGCGTTTCAAGAGTGTTTTTCATAGCACAAAATTAAGTATCGCCCTGAAGTTTGTACCGGGCATTGGATAGCTCTTTACAACCTCATACTGCTGGTTAAACAAGTTGTTAACCTGTATGGAGGCCTTTAGTTTGCATCGGCTGAAAGTATGAGAGTAAGAGAACGCAATATCATGCGTGTACCACGGCTGCACGTAGTTTACAGGTATGTTCGCCGATGATTCATATCGCTCGCCCGTGTAGATAAAGCTGTAGTTAAGATTGAATCCTTTGTATGATAGGTTTCCCGTGGCGGAACCGCTGTGCCACGGAGTGTAAGGAAGCTGACCACCGTAGTACTTGCTGTCTTTGCTGTAGCTGACATCGGCGGCCACCTGATAAGAGTACGCCAAACGCAGGTCAAGAGTCCAGTGGGTAGCCCACTCCAAGCCTAAATCAACCGATACATCCACGCCATACATCTGCACCTTGCCGTAGTTCTTCATCTGCCAGCGGAAAAGATTAGCCGCAGGTATGGCCACAATTTTGTTCTCCACATAGTTATAGTAGCCGTCAGCCTGAACCGCAAAATTAGCAAACACACTGCCAGCACCAGTATATTGATAGGAAACGCCCGCATCATACTGATTTACATACTCAGGTTCCAGATTTGTATTACCTATATTGTTGTAGTAGAGGTCATTGAATGTAGGCATACGGAAGATGCGCTTGTAAAAGGCACGGATGTCAAACGGCACACGGCTCCACGGCCTAACACTCAATATGGCGGCAGGGGTAACCACATTATGGTTCTTGCCCGCCTTGCCTCTCTTAACGCTCTCCTGAGTGAACGTACCAAGCACACTTGCCTGAAACTTCACATTGGGATGCTTGAACGTGGTAGCCACAGCCACCAATTCCGTATATCGTGACGGGAATGAGAAATTCCTCACATTAGACTCCAAGTAGTTATACTGGAAATCAGTGGCCACAGAAACGTTCCACCAGTTGAATATCTTATAGTTCACCGCCCCCGATGCGTAGGCCTCATGCTGGTAATAGCTGTCATCAATGTATTGAAGCGTGAGGTCTGGGTTAAGGTAACGGGTGTAGTCATACGCATACTTGGCATTAGCCTGAAATCCTAACCGACCATCAAGGTACGTCTGCTTGTACGAGGCCTGTGCAAACAGATTGTTGTCCCACTGACGCTGCTTATGCTCATACACATTACGCACCACATACCCTGGCAAGCCACGATATGAATTATAGTTATACACCCTCACCTTCCACTCGCCGCCCTTGACATCGCCGAAGAGTGCCGCCTCAGTGCGTACAGCAGTAATGTCAGCGTTCTCACGCACAGCCACCGTGTCATACAGTACCTTGCCTGTCTTATCCACCTTCTTGTAGTGGAACTTGTAACGGCCGTCAGCGTATGTGTATTCAGCACTTACATTCAGAATAACGCTCTTGCCTAACTTCTGATTGTAAGTAAAACTTGGATTCACCATTCCAAAGCTACCAGCCTTCATCTTGAGGTCAACATTATAGTTGCGGTCAAAATTGAATGTAGGACGCTTGGTGGTAAGATATATAGTGCCCGCTGCACCATAGTCCTTTGCACTTTGGAGCTCTGAGCATCGCTGCCCGTTATAGAGGTCAATGGCCTCTATGTTATCAAGAGAGTAACGTCCCAAATCCACTTGTCCGTTCTGAGCATTGCCAATCTGAATGCCGTCATAGAACACGCCCATCTGATTAGTGCCCATATTACGCACATTTATGGTTTTAAGACCGCCCACACCGCCGTAGTCCTTTATCTGCACACCAGAAAAGTAGCGTATGGCATCTGCCACACTCTGGCAGCTGAGGTTTGCCAGCACGGTGGAGTCCATGCCTTGGTACGGCACTATCTCACGCTTTATTCTCTTAGGGGAATAGCACACCTCACCAAGCTGATATACCTTAGTGGTGTCAAGCTGCGCCGATGCAAACACGGGCAGAAGCATTAGCAATATGAGGAAATGGTGCTTCATATTTTTTGCAAAGTTACAAAAAAACTCACGTCATTCTGAGGGCTTTGCCCGAAGACGTATTGATGAACACGTAGTGTGAATAATCTCACAATAGTTGCGAGATCCTTCGTTTCATTGCATTCCACTCAGGATGACGTGGGTTGTAACTGTCAATTATCTAACAGTCTGCACACCGCTTTCTGTTACAATCTTGGTGATGTATGAAGCAGAACTGTCAGGCAATTCAAAGAAGCCGTCAGTTACAACGCTCTTTGCAATAATCTGACCAGCAAGGTTGTAAACTATAACCTCTGCACCACTTGGGATTGCATAAATAGTATTACCCATACGATAAGGTTCAACCTCAGCACTTAGGGTAGATCCACCAGTCGTATCATCATAAGTTACAGTAAATCTGTCCATACAGAAATAAGATGCGGTATTCAAGAATCCGTATGCCATATCAGAACCCTCAACTGTAAAGTAAACCTCATCAACCTCGCCAAGACTGCTCAAGTCAAACCACTGCCAGCCACGTAAAGCTGTCACTCTGCCGTCATTGTACTCACCCAAGATAAACTCTGCGGTATTACCCTCAACATCATTTCTAACACCGTGAGCAGTAATTTTCAGAAAATCACCATCTTTAGAAAATGCAGTTGCAAAATCATCACCCTCAACGACACCATAATACGCCTGCGGATGAGCTGCGATATAAACACCTTTAGCAGTGTATGTATTTGCATCTTTAAATGATATATTAAGAGATTTGGTGTCTGTCATCAAATCAGAATAATAGTCATAATATGCAACCAAATAAGGAGCATCCGCACTTACAGTAGGTACTCCACCCTCAATATCACTTATTCCGCCTTTTGCCATACAGCCCCACTGATTTGCAGTCCAGCCACCTTCTGCAGAAATCATATTCTTCTCAGAGGCGTTTTTGCTTATAGTGAAACCGTTCCATGCGTCACCAGAAGAGTAATGTGTAGCACTATGCTGCAATTTAAAAATCTGAAAATCTATTGTAGGATAGTCTGTTGTATTGAAAGTCTGATCCCAATAGAGTTTTTCCGCATCATAAGTAATTGTTGCTGGAACTGTTGGATTTGTCAAGTCAAGAGCGACCTCTTTTTCCTCAGCTAAAACACTTGTAGCAAATGCTGCGCATATTGCCACAACAAAAAGTTTTGTAAAATTCTTCATAAGTTTAAGATTTTAAAGTTTGATTATTTTATATGATTTGTTGTCTGTGCGTAGAATATATGTACCCTTGCCAAGGTCAGAAGCAAGGATGCGGTTTGTACCCTCTGTAAGAGTTGCGTTAAGCCTGCACTTGCCGCAAAGATCATAAACAGCGGCGGAGCAAGGATGTGTGGCCACCAGAACAATCTCATCTGAGAACGGGTTAAGCACAAAGCTTACAGCCTCAGCCTCCTCCACAGCAGAAGCCTCAGGATGCAGATCCTCAGCCCCGCCAATCTCAGTGGAGGTTTCACCTAACAATCCGCACACCTGGTTTTCACCATTGTGTATGCGTATAAAATCAATATGTGAGAGGTTGGCAGGAGTGCCGTCAGCCTTTACAGCCCAGGAAATGTCTATCTTAGCATTTTCATCATCATTTTTCTGATTATCTGCATATCCGTAAGCAAATGCAGGCAGTTTCCACATCTCGCTACCCTCATCATAAAATGCATTTTTAGGGAGAAGAGTGCCTCGTAGTGTATAGCTCTCATCAGTAATCCACTGCGGATAATAAGACTGCTTATGGTATGTATTTTTAGGAATAAACCCTTCTCCGCCGAGGTTGTCCGTCCAACGGATATATTCATCTATGGCAATTGTTGCAGCGTCATCCTCGGCGGAGGGTTTATAATAGGTTATCTCATAATTCAGCACAGTGCTCTTATTGCCGTACTCACTACCGGCTATCTCAAACCAAGTGTCATCAGGCAGGCCGTTGCCGTTCTCATCTTGCATCACCATAATAACACCTGGCTCAGCATTGCCGGCAAAGGCGTTACCATACACCAAAAAGTCTTTCTGACCCTCTACGTTCACTATAGAGTGGTCAAAGCCCACAGTAACGTAGCCTCCAAAGGCCCCAAGGCATATCAGAGAAGCAGGCGCTCTACCCACAAGAGCAGTATTAACCTTTTCAAGCATAGAGGCCTCAGTATCTCCCTCTGTATATGCAGGCATAGTGTTAATAAACTGACCCGGAGCTGGCACAAACTCATAAACCTTGTTTATGTACGGCGATACGGCAAATGCTGCAACAGAACAGAATGTAAATAACAGAGTAAAAAGTCTTTTCATATATTATTCTCCTTTCTTTCTTAAAAACGCAATACAGGCAGGAATGTCACCCGTATCGGCTTTCCATTTCAAAGTGCCGTCAGCATTAAAACAATAGAGCACTCCAGGCGATACAAAATCTGTAGCGTCCCCAATCATAAACTCTCCAGCATGACGATACACCCCTATGGCGTACGGCACACGTATCTTAGCATCAGTGCCGTCCTTTATAAAGTTCTCAGATACAACAGCCTTGGCTTTTGTGTTGATTATCTTATAGCCAGTCTCGCTCATAAAATCAGTGTATATCACGTAGCAGGAGTCACCAGACATCCAGATATTAGACGCACCAATGCCGTAATCCTTCACTATGGTCTCCGTTTTAGGATCCCATGCAATAACCGTGGGAGGTATGTACGGCAGCGGTGGGTCATGTTGTGGGTACGCATGGTAGTTACCTCTGGATGTTATATAGAGCAGTCCGTCAGAACTTACAGCCACACGGTCCATATTAGTGAGCAGATGCTCCACCTTCTTAATCTCAGTCATGGAGGCAAGGTCAATAATGGAGAGGCGGTCATCATACTCAGGCTGTAGGTAGCCGCCTGAGTTAGCCACGTATGCCTTACCGTCAAGTACGGCTATGCCGTCAGGATTATAGCCAACATTACATCTGCGGCCTGTAAGAGTGAGAGTTACAGTGTCTATCTCTGCCACATAGCCAATCTCCTCATCCCCAATTGACTTGGCACCAGCGTATGATGTAACGTATGCCTTGCCGTTATAGAAAGCAATGTAACGGCAGTTAGGTATGCTTATGGCAGTTATATGAACCGCAGTGGCCGCGTCCATAATCTCCACAAGGTTAGAGCAGTTAATCACAGCGTACATCTTGCCACCGTAAATCTGCAGGTCATTACCCACATCGCCGAGCTCCTTTACCACACCAGGATTACGGTCAGGATAGATATTACGGCTATATGTGCCCGTGGTGTAGCTAAAGTAGTCCAAAGTAGCCTTGTTTGAGCCCATATTGCCTTGATTAAGCAAGTAGAAACCCTCACACTCCGCACTTGCGTCAGGCGGCGTAACAGGATCAACCTCAGGGTCAGGCTGAACAGGTTCCTTACCACGGCATGATGTCAGCAACATCGCCGTGGCAAGCAACACATAAAGTATACGCAAAAATGATTTCAACATTATTTGTTATTATTATTTAACTCTGCGACCATATAAATCATAGCGTACGCCATCAGGACGGACTATGTATATAACACCGTTCTCCAAAATCTTATATGCACCCTTAACAGCATCCGCCGTCTCTGGCACAGATGTAGGAACAGGTGCCTCTCCTCCAAAGTTATCCAGACAGAAATATGTAGGAGTTGTAAAGCCGTATGCATTTGACTTGGTTGAATATATTTCAAACTCAATACGTGTAACGGCTCCAAGCTCGCTAAGGTCAACCCACTCCCATTTGTCCAGTGCAAAGTGCTCAGTAGCATCATCACTGCGATAATCAGCAAGATAGAATACCACTTCATTAGTCTTATCACCACCATTATAGCCAGTGATGGTTACGCTGTAGTAGTCACCCTGAGAGAACGGACCATGTTCATAATCTCCGTTGAGGATGGCATCAAGGGTATATGCACTGTTTGTTATATAGAAACCGGTTACAGTCTGAGGCTCGTTACTATTAGTGAATGTTATAGGGTCATTGTATCCTGCAAACCACGTAGATGGAGCGGAATAGTATGCTACAGCAAAGTTATCACCCTCGTATGAGCCGCCGGCTGCAGAGCGGTATTGATCTACGCTATAGTCACCTGTTGCCTCAGAAGAACGGTCTGCACTGATAACGTAACCGCTGTATGCCTTCCAAGATTTGTTAGGAACATTGGCAAAAGCGAATGTTCCGCTATACAGATTTGTCTCTGTATTATCAACCCAGGCGTCATCTACCATTTTGTGTTCACCCTCAGCAAGGTCATACTCCTCAAAGGTAGCCACATCAGCGCTCTTTGAAACCAGAACATGAGCTGAAACCAATGCAGTTTGACCAAACTTGTCAGTTACAGTGCATACATACTCTGTTGAATTTGATACATTAGCATTTAGAGTGGCTTCAGTTCCAATCTCCTCATTGCTAAATGCAGTGCGCCATGAATAAACGTACGGTTTGGCCTGATCATACTCATGAACCAGCGTAGCTGTCAGAGCCACATCAGAGCCCATATCTACGGTCTGAGTTGGTATGGCGTTAAGTTCAACAGGACGCAATGTCCATGGAGTAGTGAACTCCTCTGAGGCTGCAACATCAGTTGCCATCTCACCCATAGGAGATTCAGTTACCACGTACGCCTTATAGGTTGTCTCTTCTATAAGATTCTTAATGGTGAGGCTTACTTCAGCATTCTTTGAGAGGGTCAGCACCTCACCGTCAGAGATAACAGTCTCCACAGTAGGAGCAGCTATGTCAGATGTAAACACAAGAACGTATGCCGTACCAAAGTTATCCGCCTTTATAGCTACGTCAGCTTCAACGTCTTTAACATTAACAGCCTTAGGATAGCCCTCTGCCAATTCAGGTATACGGAAATTATCCTCATCATACTCATACGCACCAATAGTAGGTGTAAGAGCACGCTCTTTACCAGTAATATCTGTAGTAACAGTTGCTATAGGTGTTGCAGATACCAGACTACCCTTCTGTTTAGGGATGAGAAGTTCGCTCGATGCAAACACTGCCTGCTCATAATGGTTATTCTCCGATGTTATGTTCTCCAGCTCCTCCCATGCCTCAAAGGTGTCAGCCTGATTGCTGAACTTGCCAGAGAGAGCGAAGAATGCATTGCTCTTATATGTACCCTTTGCAAATGTGGCACTTGCATAGAATGCTACAAGACCAGTGCCTTCACTACTATTCTGCATAATATTATTAGTGGCGGCAAGCACCATGTTGGCAGCGTTGTAAATGGCAATAGGAGCACTGTTAGTTCCTGGAGAATTTACAAGGAATGTGTTATAGTACATATTTACATCTCTCAGCCACTTAAAGTAGATAGCTGAAGACAGCGATGTTGTAGCAGCGGTAACACTTACGGCGTTATTTACAATATTTACGACTGTACCTTCAGGAATGTTTGATGCTGATGACGGCGCAATATAGATGGCACTTGCATAATTAGAACCCTCCAATACAATATTGTTGGCCTCAATGTTAATTGTTCCCTCAATCTTGGTGCGAATATCAATTGCACGGAAATCAGACTGAGAGAAGTTCTTGTTTGTCATTGTATTGCCCTCAATTGCCAAGTTATTTATCATCACACCATAAACCATCTGCTTCTCCTGATTGGCGAATGTATTGTTACGGATTATTATGTCATGCTTGTTTGGATGGGTGGCATAACTTCCTTGTGCAAGGTCCACACCAACGTATCCGCCTTGAAGAGTGGAATTCTCCAAAGTGAAGTAGTTGTTCTCCTTATTGTCCTCATCTGTAGATATCAGTCTCACAAGGTGGTTGTTCTGCGATGTAGCCTGCCCTGACACTGATGTCTTTAGCACACAGCCGTCAATGGTGATATGCTCACTCTGGTTTTTAAGCACTACGTTGGAAGCATATCCTGTTTTCTCAGTCTGGATTGTAATATTCTTAAGAGTGAAGTAATCTGCACCGTCAAGTGTCCAGACACCTTCAGTGTCGCTTGTATCGTCATTTTGGAAGACCACATCGGCGGCATTGCCAGTTTCAGACTGGAATGTAATGGTTGCATCGGCGGAAGTGCCTAATACCGGAGAGAGTGTAACCTTCTCATTGTAAGTGCCTGAAGCAATATTGAACACCACATTACCCTCTATGCCAAGAACACCCATAGCATCAACTGCGGCTTGAACGGTTTTGAAATCTGCCTCAGCACTGCTGCCAATAGTGTATGAGCCCTTCATACCGTGAGCCAGTTTGGTAGCAGCCTCTTCACTTACAGTAGGCACAATATCCACACCAGCAGATGTCACCTTGTCAACAGATACCGTCATCATATCACCGTCAGATGCGTCAGAATCAGCATCGGCGGTAACCCAGAAGTAGTAAACACCACGCTCACTAACAGTATATGGGGATATAAACTCATTTAAGTCTGAGAATGTGGAAATCTTATCTGTATAGAATATCTTGATGGCGGACGTATGCTCACCTGCTGACAAGGATATAGCGTCTATTGTCAGAGGAGTCCTGTCGCCAGATACAGTAACTGCCACTTGCAGCATCTTTATATCTTTGGCGCCCACCGTCTGCATTGCAGGAGCAATAGATGTGGAGGTTATGTCATCGATGCTAAGGTCAGTAAGCAGATGACGGCGTATTTCAAACTCAAAACCACTATTCACCGTATAACCACCGTCCTTAAAGTAAACTGTAAGAGAACCGTCCTGAGCAGCGGAGATTACAGAAAGACCTTTATACTTCTCAGGGTCAGAATAGTTATACTCCACTACAGCATCAGCCTCGCCCTCATGCGTTGCACCGCTGTATATGCTTACAACCGCACCGTTTGACAAGCCGTAATCATTTACAATAAGTTCTATTGCATACCCCTCGCCTTGAGGCTTAAAGGTTACATAGCCTTCAAATTTTGATGTATATTTACCATCGGCTCCACCATCGTCATATAGCACAAGACTGTTTTCACCTATAGTCACTGTGCCGTTATCACCAGCAGCAAGTAACATTACATTCTTAATAACACGGCTGCCGTCAGGGTCTCCGTTTTCAACTGGGACATCTGTGCCAGTATTGATTGCCGTAAGTTTAGCGTCAACAATATCGTCTATGACAGCATCATCTTTAACATCAACAGCCACCACAAAACTGTTGGCTCCTTCTGAGAGTTCCACATCAGACTCCAGAGTAAGAGTAACTGTTTCAACAGCGTCAGCTGATGCCAGCACATCTCCGTTAGCATCAAGCAGATAAGCCTTGGAGATATTACCCTCCGTGCCTTTAAGATTTACAGTTGCGCTATGAAGCTTAATTGGATTTAGAGTTCCCTCTGTATTGAGTGTAATATTAAGCAGAGCTGCTTTGCTCTCCCCAAGCTTGACAAGAGCTGTGCTAGCCTGCTCCACAGCAACATTGCTCAGAGTCATGTCACGGAGTGTGTACTCTGTAACAGATGCGTGCCAGCCATTGCCAGTGTAATAAGAGGATGTGGTGTTTGGATTAAATACAATGGTAATAGCACCGTCAGTTGATGTAGAACGAATCTGCTCAGGATTTTTCCCATTGCTGTCCAGCTCCCAAAGTTTCTCACCCGATGTCCCCTCTCCAGCATACACCACATATTTTGCTCTGACACCAGAATAAGTGGATGATGAGTAAGTTACATCAAAGTCTGTGTAATCTATTTGAATTACATTCCCACTGTGCATTGGTCTGAACACAACAGTCTGGTTGCAATCCTCAGCAGCATATTTAGAGCTGTATTCACTTGCCACTGTGTGAGTATATTGCCATGTCTCCTGAATGTCAAAAGTCTGAGTGCCGCAAGCCTGAATAGCAACATTCTCTACGGTAAGACCGCCCTTTGCATTAACAAAAGTAGTCTGCTCGCTATCATTAGTGAAAGTAAGTTTCTCAAATACCACATCAGCTTTCTGACCATTTACAGCAGTAGTGGCCACGTCAGCCGCAATCCACAGGTAGTTATCACCCTCACGGAATGGCACATCAGCACCGGCATTCAAAACAACATTGTCAGCCGTAACCTCAGCCTCAGCTATAAGATTTGCAGTGGAGAATTTGTTATCCTTTGTGTAATAGAGATAAAGCTTGCTTATTTGCTCGTTTGTTCCGTTAGTGTTAAGCGCCAGGCTCTTAACGGAAAGTGCTGGTTCTGTATTAACGGCAGTTAGATAAATGGAAGCAATCTGCACGCCTTTGGCACCTGCCGTAACATTGGCAGTCACCTTGCTGTCTGTCATAGAGCTTACAACCATAGCCTGAGGAGTGAACTCATCAACCACGGCAGTCCAGCCATTCTTTAGATTACTGTCATAAGATATATTACATTTGTGGGTGATTGTAAGTTTGCCGTCCGCAGCAGTAGAGCGGATAAGAATATCAGATGTAGAGCTTGCAGTAGCCTGGCTTATCTCCCACAAAAGGTCCGCATCGGCGGTGGAATTACCGTTATAAACCTTTATGTAATCCACATAACCAGAAGAACTTGCGGCATAATCAGTATAGAATACATCTATGGTTTTAAAAGTAAGCGCAACCTTTTTACCCTCAGTGGCAGGAACAAATACACTCTTGCCGTCAAAGCCCTTAATCACCTTACCGTCAGGGCCGCCCTCATCGTAAAAATTGGTGGGCTGACTTACAGTATAAGTGGCATCAGCAGCCATAATGTACATAGGCTGAACAGTCAGCGTGGCAGCCGTGGCTGGTGTATAGTCTGTGAATCCGCCGACAGTGGCGATGCCTGTAACGTTTATCTCCGCCTCTGCATTAAAGGGAGCGGAAGATAGTATGTCAGCGCCAAGGCAGAATTTGTTTTCTCCATTGCCAAATGCGTATGGCGTAGTAAGAGTATAAGTGTACACACCCGCATTCTCAGTTATCTCGCCATCTATCTTAGAAAGTGAGGCCACCGATGCAGCCATGCCTGCATACAACCTGACATCCAACGGATTTACAATCGCCGCATTGTTGCATGTAAATGTTATTGACTGCAATTTATCCGGCGATGAATACCCCTCAGTGGTAATTATAAAACCTGCAACTTCCACATTTTTCTTATCCGCCCACACTTGAGTGTCAACATCTGAGTTGTCACCCTTAGCACTGCTCACAGTCATGTCTTCAAGTTTAACGGCTGAAACCGTTGCTTTCCACCCTCTGCTTCTTGCCGCATAGCGATAATGGAAGCATACAGAGAGAGCACCTGTTGAGCTGCCTGAAACAAATGACTCATTAGAGAAGGTACCGTTTTCATAGTGCTTAAGAGGTGTGGCATAATCCTTAAACGGAGTTGTATTGCTACCTACTGAGCTTGGGTACTCTCCTCCGTTTACCAAGGATTTATCAAACACCCCGTCAAAAACATCAAGGTATGACACCCAGCCGGCGCCATCATCACTAACATCCACATACTCAAAAGATACTGAGATGCTATACCCCTCATCAGCAGGAGTAAACACTACGGTTGAGTAACTGTTGCTTGACGATGATGAAGGGATGTCATCCTCTCCCTTAAAATCATAAAACGTAACAGGGGCGTCCTTTGAAACAGACTTTGTCTCATATCCCCACTGCGGCATCAGATAATCCTCTGCATACGCAACGCAGCACAAGCCACTCACAACAAGTGCAGCAAAAAGAAGTAGATTTTTTCTCATATATTTTGTTTTAGGTCCTATACCACGAGGACGGTTAAACGTACTGAGATTGGCAGGTCTTCTGACTTGGCTCAGCCTCTACGCCTTCCCAAACCATTTAGGTTCAGTGGCCTTGGGGTTAGAGGCTCTGCACTTTAATGCAGCGTTGAGCCTTACAGCAGCGGGTCTGTCCAGGATTTTCACCTGATTCCCTTTTAATTACGCACGGCGGCCGCCCTACGTAACACCAATATCAGAGCGCAAAGTTATATCAAATATCTGATAATTCAAAAAAAATATTATATTTGCATTTTGTAACACTACAATCATACTATGAAACGCCTTTTTCTCACCCAACTCTCTCTTGCTTTGGCCATTACAGTTATTTCAGCCAGTTTTACATCGCCCGATGGCAAAATAGCAGCTGAATTTATGCTAAAAAACGGTGGCGAACCTTCCTATAGCCTCTCTTACCATGGAAAAACAGTTATTTCAGAGAGCCGTATGGGGTTTGAACTTATAAACGGCAGCTCCCTCGACAGCGGTTTCACGCTAAGGAGCGTTACAAAAGACAGCATCAACGAGCAGTGGAGCCCCGTGTGGGGAGAGGAGAGCCGTATAACAAACAGGTGCAACGTTATGAGAGTAACGCTGCATCAGGCTGAAACAAAAAGAGATATGGTAATTGAGTTCCGTCTCTTCAATGACGGTCTGGGCTTCCGCTATGAGTTCCCTGAGCAGAAAACCTTAAAATATTTTGTAATTAAAGAGGAGCTCACAGAGTTCGCACTTACAGGCAACCACACAGCATACTGGATTCCAGGCGATTATGACAGTCAGGAGTTTGAATACACCAAGTCACGCCTAACTGAGATTCCAGCTTTGCACGGTGATAATATCAATGGAGAGTGGAACAGAAACTTTTTCTCACCCAATGCAGTTCAAACTGCGCTCCTGCTAAAAACTGACGACGGGCTGTACATGAACATTCATGAGGCGGCACTGATAAACTATCCATGTATGTTTTTAGAGGTGGACACAACCAAACTGTTCTTCAAGGCACATCTCGCCCCTGACGCGCAAGGCAGAAAGGGCTATATGCAAACTCCGTGCACATCGCCGTGGCGAACTGTAATAATAAGCGATAAAGCCACCGATATACTTGCCTCACGCATAACCCTGAACCTGAATGAGCCATGCAAGATTGATGACACATCATGGATTCACCCTTGCAAATACATGGGTGTGTGGTGGGAGCTTATGACAGGCAAGAGCCAGTGGTCATACACCAATGATTTTCCAAGCATTCACATAGGAGAGACCGACTACGTCCATGCCAAACCCCACGGCCGCCACGGCGCCACCACGGCAAACGTGAAACGCTATATAGATTTTGCAGCCGACAACGGTTTTGACGCTCTGCTGGTGGAGGGCTGGAACATAGGTTGGGAGGACTGGTTTGGCAACTCTAAAGACGAAGTGTTTGACTTTGTGACGCCATACCCTGACTTTAACCTGCCATATCTACGTGACTATGCAAAACAGAAAGGCATAAAACTTATTATGCACCATGAAACATCTTCATCAGTGCGCAACTATGAAAGGCGTATGGAGCAGGCGTATAAGTTTATGAAAGATAACGGCTACGATGCCGTGAAATCAGGCTATGTGGGGCCTATTCTGCCTCGTGGAGAGAGCCATAGCAGCCAGTGGATAGTGAACCACTTCAACTACGCAGTAAAGAAAGCGGCAGATTACAAGATTATGGTAAACGGACATGAAGCCGTGCGCCCTACAGGACTGTGCCGCACATGGCCCAACATGATTGGCAATGAGAGCGCAATGGGATCTGAATATCATTCACTTACAGGTATTCACCCATCACACACATCCATACTTCCGTTCACCCGTTTTATAGGCGGTCCAATGGACTACACACCAGGGCTGTTCCAGACAGATCTGGAGAAGGTGAACCCTGCCAAAAAGGGAGGGCGAGTATATACCACCATTGCAAACCAGCTATCGCTCTACGTAACCCTTGCCAGCCCGCTCCAGATGGCGGCTGATTTGCCTGAGAACTACGAGCCGTACATGGATGCTTTCCAGTTTATAAAAGATGTAGCTCTTGATTGGGACAAAAGCGTTTATATAGAGGCTGAGCCTATGGAGTACATTACCACTGCACGCAAGCAGAAAGGCACAGAGAATTGGTTTATAGGAGGCACAAACGGCGGCAAGGCGCGCACTTCAGAGTTCAAGCTTGACTTCCTCACCCCAGGTGTGAAATATGAGGCGGTTATTTACCACGATGCCAAGGACTCAGACTGCCGCACAGACAACTCTAAGAAGTATATAATTGAAAAGAAGGCAGTTACAAACAGGACACGCCTCAAAATCCACTCAGTGGAGGGCGGCGGCTTTGCCATAAGCATCAAGGCTCTGTAGGCTCACCCTTCTTCAGTTCAGGTATTTCCAGTTCCGGGATTGCAACCCTTTCCGGGTCATATTGAATGAAGGCAGGAAGGCTCTCATTGTGCATACGGTCAACCGATGTAACCACCATGTACTTGCAAATGTAAGAATCAGGATTAGGGAATTCATACTCCTTGTTTGTGGTGAAAGTTACAAGAGCGTTAGTGTTCTCAAGGTTTATATCCTCACCGTCATCAAAAACATACACAGCATAGAAGCGCACCTCATTCTTCTCATTCATGGTGCTGTCAGGCTCCATATCCCAGTTGAGCACTAAATTAGTTCTGACGCTGTCCTTATGGCATATTGCAAGCCTCAGATTCTGCGGAGCCTTAGGCTTCTCCGTATCAATATTGCCATACTCAGGCAGCAAGGCTGGCTTGGACTGATAGGCGCGCAGGCTGTCCTGAATGCCACCAAGGTTCTCAATTATCATCTTGCCGCTGAAGAAACAGTTACCCTCCACATTCCGTGTCTCACGGGCAAGGGTCATCTTGCGGTTCATCTGCTGGTAAGTGCGTGAAACGTCCTGGCCCACATAGAGTTTACAAGGAGCAAGGGTGTATTTGCTCCACCATTTTAAAAGCGTGGTGTAGTCTGCGTTTTTGTGCCCGTCAGGCCAGTAGAGCTGCGGCACACAATAATCTATCCAGCCATTACGTATCCAGAGCAAAACATCGGCGTAGAGGTCATCATAACAACTCAGACCATTAGTGTCACTGCCATTCTCATGGCGGCTCTTATTGCGGTAGATGCCAAACGGACTAATGCCAAAACGAACCCAAGGCTTCACACTGCGGATAGTGTCGTGCAGTTCATGAATAAGCAGGTCAACATTATGGCGGCGCCAGTCGTCCTTCTCATTAAATGAGAACCCCTGCTCATGGCCGTATCGTCTGAAGGTCTGCTCATCGGGGAACTTTAACCCCCTGATAGGATATGGGTAGAAATAGTCATCAAAATGGATGGCGTCCACATCATAGCGAGTCACCACATCTTTCACCACCTTGCATATAAACTCACGGCTCTCAGGCACGCCGGGGTTCCAAAGCAGCATCTGTCCGTATGAGACAAACATATAACGCTTTTCACCATATATATGCCCCCAAGCCAGCGGGTTAGCCTTGTTTATGTTAGCACGGTACGGGTTCATCCAAGCGTGAAACTCCATACAGCGGCTATGGCACTCATCTATAAGGAACTGCATAGGGTCAAAGTACTCATCATCAGGCTCTTTCCCCTGTTCACCCGTAAGATAGCGGCTCCACGGCTCAATATCACTCTTATAAAAGGCGTCGCCCTCAGGCCTTATCTGGAACAGCAGCGTGTTAAAGCCAAGCTCCTGAAAAAGGTCAAGCTGCCTGCACAGCGTGTCACGCACCTGCTCACTTGTAAGGCTTGCAAAATAATCCTGCCCTATGGTATGCACCCACACCCCACGGAACTCACGCTTAGGATTAGTATATGTGGAGTCAGGCTGTGCCATGCAGAGCGCACTGACAAGCAGAAACGATATTATTAATAATTTGGTTTTCAAAGCAATGTATATATTATATTTAGTTAAAAGTTAAAAGTTAACTGTCAACTGTCAACTGTTAACTGTTAACTGTTAACTGTCCAATAGCTCTCTGCAATCTTTCAATCGTCTCCTCCTTGCCAAGCATGTCTGTAATCTCAAACATGTGAGGACCTTTGCCCTCGCCCACAAGGCAGAGGCGGAAAGCGTTCATAATAACGCCAGTATTGTAGCCCTTGTCAGTAATCCACTGCATCACCACTTTCTCAGTATTTTCAAGAGAGAAATCATCTATACCCTCCAGCACGGCAAGGAGCTCTTTCATGTCATTAGGAGAGCTCTCCTTCCAGCGTTTCAGGCGGGTCTTTTCATCATACTCAGTAGGAGCCACAAAGAAGAAATGTATCTGGTTCCAGAACTCCGATGGGAAAGTGCAGCGCCCTTTGGTGAGCCCCACAGCCTTAACCAACTTCTCCATTGGGCAGTCAACACCGTACTGCGCAAGTATCTGAGGCTTTATTATGGCAGCAAGTTCTGCATCGTCCTTTTTCATAAGGTATTGATGGTTAAACCATTTGCCCTTCTCATAGTTAAACTTGGCACCGCTCTTGCTCACACGGCTTAGAGAGAAACGCTCTATAAGCTGTTCCATTGAGAAAATCTCCTCATCGCCCTCTGTATGCCAGCCAAGCAGAGCAAGGAAGTTCACCACAGCCTCAGGGAAATAACCAGCCTCACGGTATCCTGATGACTTCTCACCACTCTTAGGATCTGTCCAGTCAAGAGGAAACACAGGGAAACCAAGGCGGTCTCCGTCACGCTTGCTCAGTTTACCATTCCCGTCAGGCTTTAGCAGCAGCGGCAGATGCGCAAACTGCGGCATAGTGTCAGCCCAGCCTAAGTAGCGGTAGAGCAGCACATGCAACGGAGCGGACGGCAGCCACTCCTCACCACGTATAACATGAGTGATGCCCATAAGGTGGTCATCCACAATGTTTGCAAGATGGTAAGTAGGCAGATTGTCAGCACTCTTGTAGAGAACCTTATCATCAAGAATAGATGAATTGATAGTAACAGTTCCACGGATAAGATCCTCCAGGGTGATATTCTCATTAGGCTCAATAAGGCAGCGTACCACGTATGGCACACCCTCGGCGATAAGGCGCTCAGTCTCCTCCTTTCCTAATGTAAGAGAGTTACGCATCCCCATACGGGTGGTGGCGTCATATTGGAAATTCTTAATCTCACTACGTTTGGCGTCAAGCTCCTGAGGAGTGTCAAATGCAACGTAAGCCTTGCCGTTATCAAGCAGATAATCAACGTACTGGCGATATATAGGCTTACGCTCGCTCTGGCGGCAGGTGGCGGCACCATTTTCAATACCCTCATCAAACTCAATTCCAAGCCACGTAAGCGCTTCTATAATGTACTTTTCAGCCCCAGGCACAAAACGAGTGGAGTCTGTATCCTCAATACGCAGAATCAACTGACCGCCGTTCTGTCTGGCGAACAGGTAGTTATAAAGAGCCGTTCTCACTCCCCCTATGTGAAGAGGACCTGTAGGAGACGGCGCAAAACGCACACGAACTTTTTCCATAACATACAAATTAAAGCACAAAGATAGTAAAAAATTAAATATATGCACGTCATGCTGAGTGAAACGAAGCATCTCGCAAGCATTATGAGATCCTTCGCTACGCTCAGGATGACGAAAAAAAGAGCAGCATCTCTGCTGCTCTTAGTTGCGGAGGCCCGATTCGAACGAACGACCTTTGGGTTATGAGCCCAACGAGCTACCACTGCTCCACTCCGCGGTCAATTGGACTGCAAAGATAATACTATTAATTGACAGTTGACAGTTGACAGTTGACATTTATTTAATTTTTAACATTATTTAACATTTACTCTCCGCGCCCCGTCATGCTGAGTGAAACGAAGCATCTCATACGAATCGATGACGGTAATACAAAAAAAATTCTTACCTTTGCAGAATAGTACAAACAAAAAAGAATGTCCAAGCCTGCAATAAAAAAGAAAAAAAGAATACTCTCACTCAAGAGGTTGACAACCAGATACAAGGTGTCAATCATGAACGAGAGCACGCTGGAGGAGGTGTATAACAGACGCGTCTCCGCACTTGGGCTTTCAGTTATAACAATACTGTTAATCATCGCCACCATACTGTTTTTCTCCGCACTGATACTATACACTCCGCTAAAAGGTTTCCTGCCTGAGAACGTAGATGACAATCTGAGAGAAACAGTAGCCACTGAATCATTGCAAATAGATTCGCTCACTGAGGTTGTGGAGCTTCAAGACAAATATATAGAGGCGATTAAAGCCGTATTGAGCGGTGACATCGCCGTAGATACCACAGCTGGAAAGAGTGCAAAGGAGGTGCTTGTGGCAGTGCAAGCGCAGCAGTTCAAAGAGAAGACCGAGGCGGAGAAAGACTTTGCACGCAACTATGAAGATGATGAGAAGTTCAACCTGATGAACGCCACACAGGAATCAAAAAGCCTCACATTCCAGCATCCTGCCAAGGGTATTATCACCGGAGAGTACAACCCAAGCAAAGGCAGCTACGGCATTGACATCTCCACCCTGCCGCAAAGCTCAGTATCAGCTGTATATCAGGGCATTGTGTTCAACAGCGGCTATGACTTCAGTTCAGGCTACTATGTAGAGATAATCCACCCGCAGAACTACATATCCATTTACAAGCATTTAGCCGGCATCTACGTAAGAAAAGGGGAGAATGTTAAGGCCGGTCAGGTGATAGGCACCATGTATAACGGAGACAAAGGTACCGGCAAGCACGTGCTTCACTTTGAGCTATGGAATGAAAATGTGGCTCAGAACCCACTTGACTATATGGTATTTGAATGAAAAAGAGAATTGCAATATTAGGCTCCACAGGTTCAATAGGCACTCAGGCACTGCAAGTAATAGCAGACAACCCCACCCTGTTTGAAGCATACACCATTACCGCCTACAATAACTACCAGCTTCTAATAGCCCAGTCACTTATATTCAAGCCAAAATACGCTGTGATTGTTAACGAGGAGCACTACCCCGATGTAAAGGAGGCGCTCAAAGGCACAGGCGTGACAGTACTGGCAGGAATGGAGAGCGTGTGCAGCGTGGTGGCAGAGCCGGAGGTGGATATGGTGCTTACAGCCATGGTGGGTTACGCAGGGCTGAAACCCACAATAAGCGCCATGGAGAAGGGCAAGACCATAGCCCTCGCAAACAAAGAGACCATGGTGGTGGCAGGAGAGATAATCTGTGACCTTCAGCGCCGCTACAGCAGCCGCATACTGCCAGTAGATTCAGAGCATTCAGCCATATTCCAGTGCCTTCAAGGCGAGCAGCAGAACCAAGTGGAGAAGATACTGCTCACAGCCTCAGGCGGGCCGTTCCGCACCAAGGATACAGACTACCTGAAAACAGTAACCGCCGCCGACGCCCTCAAGCACCCTAACTGGAGCATGGGAGCCAAAATAACCATAGACTCCGCCTCCATGATGAACAAAGGGTTTGAAGTAATAGAGGCAAAATGGCTCTTTGGAATAGATGTGGACAAGATAGAGGTGGTGGTACACCCGCAGTCCATCATACACTCCATGGTGCAGTTTGCAGACGGTGCCATAAAAGCCCAGCTCGGCACCCCCGATATGAAGCTGCCCATACAGTACGCACTCTCCTACCCTGAGCGGCTTCCAAACACATACGGCAGAGTTGACTTCTTTGAACTTGGCTCCATGACATTTGAGAAGCCAGACCTTGATAAATTCAGGAATCTTGCATTAGCTTATCAGGCCATACATAAGGGAGGCAACGCCCCATGCATTCTGAACGCTGCCAATGAAGTGGCAAACGCCGCATTCCTGCAAGGCAAAATAGGATTCCTGCAAATGAGCCATGTTATAGAGTACACCCTAAATGCCGCCACATTCATAACACGCCCCACATACGAAGACTATGTGGCCAGCGATGCTGAAGCAAGGCGTATAGCCGGCACATGCCTCGCCAGCACGTCATGCTAAGGGCATAGCCTCCACGTCATGCTGAGTGAAACGACGAGTTGATGAGGGCTCGTCGCTACGCTCAGGATGACGAAAATTACTGAAGCGCCCTGATTATATCCATCCCATTAGCATATAGTAGCAGAGCTAACAGAAGCAGAAGCCCTATCTGCTGCATCTTAATCATAAACTCCTGACTCAGTTTCTTGCGGGTAATAATCTCATAAAGCAGGAATATTATATGGCCACCGTCAAGGGCGGGGATAGGCAGAATATTCATAAAAGCGAGGATAACAGATATATACGCTGTCATATACCAGAAATACATCCAATTAATGCTATCAGGGAACATCTTAGTGATGGTGCCAAAACCGCCAAGGTTCTCAGCCCCCTCCTTTGTAAACACCATCTTAAAGTCACTGCCGTAACCAGTAAAAGTCTTAACACCCTTCCTTATGCCGGCAGGGAAACTCTCAAAAAAACCATACTGATGCTTGGTAACGGGGTATAATTCAAAATACGGAGTAACATACACTCCTATCTTGCCAAGAGTGTCAGGAGTAATGGCAGTGCTCATACGCACGCCGCCACGGTAAAAATCAAGCTCCATGGGCACACCCTTATTAGCCCTGATAACTGGAGTAAAATCGGTCCAAGAACTATACTCCACACCATTAACACCCACTATACTGTCACCAGCCGCCAGACCAGCAGCTGCAGCAGGAGTGGAGCTAATCACCTCCTTAACCACAAAAGGTATTCTAAAATCTGCAAAACCACTCTTAGAGGCAATCAAATCCCTCTTAAAAGTGCGTGTCATGGTCAGGTTCTTGCGTTCACCGTTACGCAGAACCGTAACTGTGCTTGCATCAAGAATCTTACGCAAACTCTCCTCATCAAAAGCCTCAAGCGGCTCTCCGTCAGCCTCAAGCAGTATGTCTCCATTGCGGAAGCCTTGGTTCTGAGCCACCTCAGAGAACTCCATACCCATAGAGGCGTCTTGCAGGCGCACATACTCCTCTCCATTGGAGTAAAGAATCATGGAGAATATGACTATAGCTGTCAGAAAGTTCATTACCACTCCGGCACTCATAATAATAAGGCGTTGCCACGCAGGCTTGGCACGGAACTCCCACGGCTGCACAGGGCGTGCCATCTGATCAGTGTCAAGGCTCTCATCAATCATTCCAGCTAACTTAACATAGCCTCCAAGCGGCAGCCAGCCAATACCGTACTCTGTTTCAGAACCTTTAGGTTTGAACTTTACAAGTGAAAACCAAGGGTTAAAGAACAAGTAGAACTTCTCCACCCTAACCCCAAATATCTTTGCTGTAATAAAATGACCGAACTCATGTAATATCACAAGCAGGCTCAAACACAATATAAGCTGTAAGAATTGCATTTACATCAAATAGTTTTTAAAATCAACCAATATCCACCATTAGATGGACCTTCATGACTTATATAAGCCAGTTGTTGGAGAGTAGCTAAATCACGCTTTAAAGTCCTTACGCTAATGGAAAATTTTGAGGATAAAGACGATACGGTTTCCACATCATTTTTGGTGCCACTTTTGGTGTCATTCTTCTGTGAAGTAGAAACAAGTTGCCTTAAAATAAGCCTCTGTCTTTCAGTCAATTCCTCTGAATCATCTAGGACATTTTCGGTGCCATTATTGGTGCCATTATTAGTGCCATCCCAGTTATACGGAACTTTAAACCTTACATAACTCTGTCCAAATTCAAAATTTCCCCTGCCGTATTTACGCATAATTCTCAGCATACCAGAGCCCAACGCCTCCACCATCTCCACATCACGGAACACACGCATAAGTTCCTTGTTCTTAGGCATACTAACACCGTTAAAGAAATCATCCCTTGCCACACCGTCAGGAATACGCCCTATCGATGTAATCTCCAGATGGTCAGAGAACAGCTCTACTTTTGATGGAGCCCCATAACTGTAATCATTATGCACCACAGCATTTATCAAAGCCTCACGAATAGATAGTTTATCCCACAAAGGTGTATCAATCCTACCCGTAGGCGTAATCACGGAATGAACCTGATTTTCCACGTCCAGTTTATCAAGGACTTTTTGGGTTGCAGTCAGAAGGCAGCAATATCCGTACTCATTATTGGAAATAAGTTCATACCTGTCAGTTCCCGCATATTTTGCAAGTTTCATTGAATTGCCATTCTCATCAGCCAAAAGATAGGCGGCATAGTTCAGTTCTCCATCCTTGGTTAACAGCTCCAAAGTCTTAAGAAAGTTCTCATTCAAACGCAGCCCCTTCTCTTCATAATAAATCTTTAGTTGACTGAATGTCAAATCCTGCCTGGGTGACAATATATTCTTTATGGAATTATGCACCCTGCGAGAGAACAAATCCTCTATTTGATCTGTGGTCATAGGCTCAGAAGCAGTCCCCACACGCATATAGCAGCCCCTTGTACTCATTCCATACTTTGCTTTATAATACGGTTTCTCACTCCCCGATGCCACAAATATCTTTATCACAGGTGTCCCGTCAATAGTTTCAGTCCTAACGTCAAACAGCCCCATAGGAGAAGGAAGAATATTCTTTCTAATCCTGTCTTTCACCTTCAACATATCACCATCAATGTCGTCTACACCCACCGCGTTGCCATCCCTATCAACACCGATGTAGATAACTCCACCCTCATGATAGTTCAAGAAAGCAATCACCTCCTTCTCAATGTCAAGTTCATCATTCAGCTCCCTCTTAAACTCAATTCTATTTGACTCCGTTCTCAGCATAATAAAATATTTTGAAAGTGTAAAGATACTTCAATTTTAGCACATACGCAACCATCACTATGATTCCAAGGAGCGGTGGCACAAAAAAACCGCTCCCAAACGGAAGCGGTTCTTATGAAATTTACTAAAACTATTAGTTTAATGGACAAGTACCTGTCTGCTCAAATGTGGTACCGTCAAACTTCCAGTTATCATTTCCATTGCCAATCCATATCCATGAGTTTTCATCTTCTGGATCAACTTTAATGATAACCTTGTACTCAAAATTCTCTGGGTACTCACCTGTCCAAGAGAATTGATTGCCGTTAGAAGGAGTCATGACACGGTCGCTCGCTCCCCATGCTTTTTCTGCAAAGTTGCCTGTGAAGATAACATCATGTCCCTCATAGCAGGTACCCTCAAGAGTGATTGTGAATGTACCGTTACCGCCTGGTATTGGGTTCCATGGAGTGCTATCCCACTCTACACACTCATCATTAGTTGTAAGAGAGTATGGCATTGTACGGTTATCATGTTTCTCCCAAATCCAGTCACCACCCTTGTAGCTGATGTTGTATTTGAACTGCTGGTTAGCAGGATAGTTCTCATAAACACCTGTGAACTTGTAACCAGGACCTTGGTAAGCAAGGTCACGTGACATCTCAACTGAACCTGGAGTCCAGAATGCAGCAGAAACCTCAATATCATCTGGATCAAAGCCCTCTGGGAACTCAGTAAGAATTACTACATTGAATGTAGCTGTACCTTCTGGGTTAGGAGCGGTGCAAGGATCTGCAGACCACTCAGCAACAGTAACAAATACTACATCACCAAGAGCACTGGCACCAAAGCTAATCTTGTTAGCACCCATATCAGCTACAGACTCAGCGTCACCTTGAACAACCTCAAAGGTTTTAGCCTGTGTGTTCCAAGAACGAGCACCGTCTACTGTCTCAGGGCAGATCTTACCCATAGCAGTACCATCCTCAGCCTCAAACACAACCTTATACCAGTTTGTGAAGCCCTCTTGAACAATAGCCTCAGCTACAGGAGCATCTGGATTTGCGGGATCATTACCCTCAAATGCACCAAAGAAACAGATGTTCTTGTATGCGCACTCAATAGAAGGAGCCTGGAATGCAAGAGTGTACTTGCCAGCTGTACCCTGTACATTAGGAAGTTCTGTAGGAGTTGGAGGGGTAGCGGTTACAGTAACAGTACATGTAAGCTCCTTGCCGTTATTAGCCGCCTTTACTGTTGTGGTACCCTCTTTCATAGCCTTAACAGAGCAGGTTGCGCCATTAGGGGTAATCTCTGCAATGGTATTATCTGCAATAGTCCATGTAACATCACCTGTTGCGTTAGAAGCGGTGATAGTACCAATTCCATTAACAGAAAGACTCATTGTAGTTGGAGTGATTGTAAAATCAGCGGTAGGAGCAGGCTGTGGGTTTTCTTTCTTACAAGAAACACCAGCTACTACCAAGCCCAAAAGAAGGGCAAATGAAACTAACTTGTTTTTCATTTCTTTAAATTTTTAGGTTAATAAATAGTTGAAAAAAAAAATCGTTTAATTTTAGACCTTGTAAAGGTACAAAAGTTTTTTGTAATTACAAAATTAAGTTATTTTTTTGGCACTGCCTTCATCTGAGCCTTAACCTCTTTGTTCTTTGTTTCAGCCTCCTTGGTTGTTATGGAAGTCTCAAGATCAGAAAGACCTGTGTTATAGTAACCAGTAAGTGTAGCCCAGTTTTCAGCTGTGTAATCAGATTCATTGTACTTCTGGTATGCCTTGGTAAGGTCATTCTTATAGAGGTCAACAACACTCTTACTTACTATAGTTGAATACAGAGCCTTATTGTTTGTGATAGCAGCATCCACCTGCTTAATGGTCTGAGCGGCATCAAAAGCGGCTTTGGCATCAGTGTCAAGCTCGCCAATTTTGGCCCAAGCGGCAGGATAAAAGTTATTCTCATCGTATGGAGCAGAGAGGTTAGAATGGCAGATATTTAGGCCAGAAACTCTTGCAGCCTTTACAAACTCTGTCTCAAGAGCAGCGCGGTCATTAGAAAGCACCTCCTCTATATCCTTAATAATTTTAGATGTGGCCACTGTCTGCTTGCCAGCATTCACTATATTATTTACCGCAGTTTTATCAACAGCCTCGTAAGTAATGTCATTTACAAGGTCAAGTGCCTCCTTGCTGTATGAAGCCGGATTAGCTGCATTGTCAAGGTATACCACGCCAGAAGCACGGTAGGCTGCTACAGTCTCATCAACAGTAGCCGCATTATTGTCTGCTGTGTAAATTGCAGCATACTCGTAAGGAGTGGTGGCATACACACGCACGTTGCTTGAATTAACATAGTACTCTCCTTTATTGTCATAACGCTCCGGGAGAAATGTTTTAAGTAACTCGTCATTCGCTTTTTCACCCTGAACATCCACAAGAGCACAGTTCTTGGTGCCGAAACCATAGAATGTGTAGTCACTATTTTTGAAGTCATTGGGTTTGTCAAACACTACAATGTAGTTATCACCTCTACGCACAATCGAATCACCATCTTGCTCTCTGTCTGCAATAACCTCCTCCATTGTAGCACCAATTAAAGGTTCGGCAAAAAGCATTGATCTACCAAGCACAGCAACCTCACAATACACAAATTTACCGTCTTGGAAGCTACCTGTAATAAGTGCGATACCAACTTTCATTGCTGTCACCAAACCATTAGCATCAACTGCGGCAACGTAAGGATCAGAAGTGGACCATGTAACCCCTGAGACCTCTGTACCCTCAGAGCTTTTAACGCCGTAACATTCAACCTTAACCTGAACAGTCTCCCCAACGTATAAAGCCTCATATCTAGGTTCGGTTGAGTAGGCTGATGTCTCCTGCTTTTTGCAGGAGAACATAGCCAATGTAGCCAACAGGCATACGCCTAATTTCAAAATATTTGATTTCATATATAATCTGTTTTTTAGTTTTTAACTATTAATAGCCCTCGTTCTGCGCCCAAGGAATTTGGTCATTTGCATGAATCTCAAGCAACTTTTTAGGTATTGGGAACCACTTTCTGAAAGGCTCTACACCTGGCTCCTTGAAATCCCAGAAATAACCGTTACCTGTGTATTTGTCAAAACGGATAAGGTCACGACGACGAACATTCTCCCATGCAAACTCACGGCCGCGCTCATCAAGAATTTCATTAAGAGTGAGTGATGTGTAAGGCTCAAGCCCTGCACGCTCTCTAATGCGCTGGAAATCAGCCATACCAAGAACAGTACTTACGTCACCACCTCCACGTAGGCAAGCCTCAGCTTTCATATAGAGCACGTCAGCATAGCGGAAGAGTACAAAGTCATTCTCACTGTATTTATTAACGGTGGAGTTAATTTCAGTCTCATACTTGAAGCAACGAGCGCCATCATTCCAAGTGGCATTCTTGGCACCACCTTTAAAGCCGTTTACAATGATAACCTCTGTACCGTTTTCATCTTTCACAATATTACCGTTGGCATCTTTTACAGGGCCAAGGAACCAGCCATATTTTTTATCCTTGTTCTGGAAGTCAATATCAGTACCAGCATTTTCAGGACATGGTCCACGGCGGTCACCATCCTTATAGAGGCTCAAGAATGCAGCAGAGGCGGCAAAACCGTTCCAAGGCTTCTCAAGCAGACCATAAAGTGTGATAAACGCATAGTGCTGAGTAAGCAGATTGATACGGAGTTTGTTACACATCTTACCAGCTACGTCCTGATAGTCAAATGAAGCGTTACCGTTCTCAACTATTACAAAGATGTTTTCCTCACTATTCTCATTGTAAACAAGGAAGTTGTTAAAGAAGTTATCCTCAATAGTGTAAGCACCTGAGTTAATAATAGCATCACAATACTGCACGCACTTGGCGTATGGATCAGCCACATCTGTAACATCGTATGATTGTGCATTCAGATAGAGGCGGGCAAGCAATGCATAGCCCAAACCCTGTGTGGCACGTCCGTAGTTCTGAGCCTTTGAAGGCTCTGTAGCTGTAGGTAGGTTTGGCGTGTGCTTTTCAAGACAATCAACCAACTTATGCCATACTTCAACCTTATTAATCAACGGGAACTGCGCTGTCTCGCTCTCTGGGAACTCCTCAGTGTAAGGAATGTTACCAAAGAGGTCAAACATTGTGTAGTAGTAGTAGCTACGAAGTACACAAAGCTCTGCTACAAAACGGGCATACATCTTAGCGTCAACTACATCCTGATATGCTGAAATCTGCTTCAGAATCTTGTTACACAGAGTGGCACCTGATACATTTCTCTCCCAAACAAGCTCAAACGCAGCTCCATCTGCATCCCACTTCATAGTATTTAAAGCGACCCAGTAACCGTTATCATCCCAGTGGTTACCTGGCTGACGAACCGGGCAGCGAGCCTCGTCAGATGTAAGGGTGTTAAGACCCCAGTATCCCCAGTGGTCATGTAACCACTTCATTTCAGCGTAGGCCTGACCTACAAGAAGAGCCATATTATCAGGATCTTGAAGAAGCTCCTCTGATGTTGGGTTTCCGTATGCCTTTTCCTCCAAGAAATCCTTGCAAGAGGTAAGAGACAGACCCATGGCAAATGCCAATGTATATATTAAAAACTTTTTCATATCTTATCTCCTTTCAAATTAGAATGTCATGTTAAGTCCGAGCATATAGCTGCTAACTCTTGGATAGAAACTTACGTATTGTATACCAGCACTACTAATAGATGAAACGTCAACCTCAGGATCCAAACCAGAATAGCTGGTAATTGTGAAGAGATTCTGAGCCGTAAAGTACACTCTCATGTGCTGAATATACTTGTTAGCCTTTAGAGGTACGTTACATCCAAGTGTAATGTTATCACACTTGAGGTAAGAACCGTCCTCAAGCCAGTAATCAGACATCTTACTGTCACGATATGCACCGTTACCATTTGCAATAGCATCCGTGGTCTTCTTGTAAACTTGATTAGCCTGTATGCCATCAGTACCTGGAGTGAATGCCAAACGCGTTACGTTAAGAATCTTGTTACCAACCATACCACGGAAGAATATAGTAAGGTCAAACCATTTATACTTAATAGTATTGTTCCAACCGTATGAGAAGAGAGGCTGAGCCTTGCCAATGATGGTTTTATCTGCGTCTGTAATCTGACCGTCACCGTCAAGGTCTTGATAAACGAGTTTGTGGTCAACAACCTCTTTAACCTTGAAGCCATAGAACACACCTATATTCTCACCTTCACGTATAATCTGAGTCTTCAAGTCGTTCATACCATTACCACCTACGTATCCAGAAGAAACCTCAGTGTAGTTAAGACCTTTGGACGGATCTGAGAGTGATACAATCTTACTATTATCAAAGGCCATTGTCCATGTAGATGTCCACTGCCAGTTCTTTGTTTTTACAGGAACACCTGTAAGAGCAAGTTCTATACCTTTTGCAGTAATTTCACCTGCATTGGCAAGAAGTTCATTGTACTGATATGGAGGAACAGGAACTGAATATTTGTAAAGAAGATCCTTAGTGTTACGCATATAGAGGTCTAAGCTACCATACAAGCGTCTGTTCAGGAATGCGAAGTCAACACCAAGGTTGTACTCGAACTTGCGCTCCCAACGAAGATCTGGGTTGGCATTCTGAGTGACGGTGTAGGATCTACGCCATGCTCCATTGTACCAAAATGTACCGCCTGGAGCAAGGAGCTCTTTAGAAGCAAGATCTTTTCCCACATTATTACCTGTGATACCGAAGCCAAAACGAAGTTTAAGGTCATCAACGTTTTTAGCATTTTTCAAGAAATCCTCACCGCTAATACGCCAACCTACAGATGCTGCAGGGAACCAGCCCCAGCGGTTGTTCTTACCAAAGCGGGAAGAACCCTCAGCACGGATTGAAACAGAAGCGAGGTATTTCTCTTTGTAGTTATAGTTTGCACGGGCAAATGCAGAAGCAAGAGCATTAAAGTACCTATGTGATTCAATATTCATCTTCTCTTTGCTAGCGTCTCCATCCTGCATTCTATAGTACATAATGTCGTCAGTTGGGAAACCAGAATTTTCCATTTTGGAGTCATCAGAAGAGAACTGCTGATATGAGAAACCACCTACAAGAGCAAGACTGTGATCACCCCATTGCTTAGAGTAGTCAACTGTACCCTCAAAAAGAAGGTTCATGTTACGATTCTGAGAACGTATGGCTTTGCCAGCATCATCAGGAGAAACTGTGTACTTCAAACTGTTGTACTTGTAGTTATAATTATCGCCCTCTTCCATAGCGGCAAAAGCGTTAATTTTAAGACCTGGCACAGGAAGAATGTTTACTGTGGCGCGTACAGATCCACGGAAGAAGTTTCCGTCACCATACTCCGAATTGAGAACATACGGTTCTATTGGATTATTGAATCCTGAAGCCTCCACATAGTAGAAACCTGACAATGTAGACTTGTCATATACAGGATATGTAGGGTTAAGAGTAGCACACATATCATACTGTGCCCAATCCTTATCATTTCTGTAGTGCATGTAAGAGAAGTCATACTGCAAATCCAACCAGCCGTTAAACGCCTTCTGGTTAGCAGAGAACTTGGCATTAATCTCATTACGCTTGTTTGTGATACCTTCTGCATACTTATAGTTTACAGATGCACGGTAGCTGAACTTCTTGGTGGCACCGCTTATAGCGAAGTTGTGGTTTGTAGTAACAGGAACCTCACGTGATATCATGGCTGCATAATCATTGTAACTGCCATGACTCAAGCCTGTAAACTTACCGTTCGTCCAATCACTCATGGTAGCGTACTCTTTAACTGTTGTCATACCATTGCTACCAGTCTGGTGTGCCATAGACACATAACCCGAATATTCAAATGTAGTGGTACCACAGTCAGTGCTCTCAGAAGACGAGCCGCGCTTAGTAGTGATAAGAATAACACCATTTGTACCTCGTGTACCGTAGATAGCGGCAGAAGAACCGTCCTTAAGAACGTCCATAGAGGCGATATCGTCGGTTGAAAGGTTATCAATATTAGATACAGGAACACCGTCCACAATATACAGAGGTGATGAGCCTGAACCCGCATCAAGTGTTGACGTACCACGAATCTGCACGTTCAAGCCTGTGTTAGTTGGGTCACCACCAGAGGTGTTTGTAATGGTAAGACCGGCAACCTTACCTTGGATAAGGCCTACAGGGCTAGCCTTTACACCAGCATTAAAGTTCTCTGATTTAACACTTGCAACAGAAGATGTGATCTCCTTTGCCTTTTGAGAACCGTAACCCACAGCCACAACCTCTTCAAGCAAAGAGGTGGACTCTTTCAAAACAACATTCACTGAACTTTTCCCTGCAACGCTCACTGTCTGATCCTCATAACCTGTGTAGGAGATGATGAGTTTTGAGTTAGCGGGAACTGAAATCTCATAATTACCATCAAAGTCAGTAATGGTACCAACCGACTTATCACTCTCAAGCGTAATATACGCTCCAATAACAGGTTCTCCAGTTTCATCGGTAACGTTACCCGTGATGGTTACTTGCGCATACGCACCAACCGCTGAAAGTAACGATACTAAAGAAAGCAGTAAAATCTTTAGTAGTGATTTTTTCATTAAATTAGTTTTTTAAGGTTAATAAATAGGTTTTGTCTAACAAATACGTTCACAAATATACTGCTCTTTTTATTCTAAAACAATTTTTTCCCCTCTTTTTTCATTCTCAAACGTATTTTTTAGATATTTTAGCAACTAACAGTTAAAAAAATTAACAACCTCACAAACCATTTCATATTTTTTTCGCAAATGTTGCAGAAAAGTTTTTTTTTCTATAAATTTGCAAACTTGAAGTAAAATAAATGCTATGAGACCACAGATTACAATTAAAGACATTGCCAAAGCACTTGGCATATCACCATCAACCGTATCACGTGCGTTACAAGACCACCCTGACATTAGTAAGAAGACAAGAGAGACCGTTCAGGCATACGCCAAGGCCAACCACTACAAGCCAAACGCCATTGCTCTGAGCTTGAAAAAACAGCGTACCAATATTATAGGTGTAATCGTGCCTGACATGGTTCACAATTTCTTTGCATCGGTGCTGGCCGGCATAGAGGATGCTGCAAGCAAGAAAAAATACACAGTGCTGCTCTGTCAGTCTTCTGAGCAGTATGAGAAAGAGGTGGAATGCCTTGACACTCTGCTGGCTTCCCATATATCAGGCTTGCTTGTATCCATATCTAAAAGCACCACCAAGTTTGACCACTTTAAGGAGGCTCTTGAAGATGACCTTCCAATTGTGCTCTTTGACCGTGTGAGCGCCGAGCTTAACACAGACCAGGTGGTGGCTAATGACTATAGCGGCGCCTACGCTGCCGTAAGCCACCTTTTGGAGACAGGCTGCAAGCGCATTGCTTTCTACGGTTCGCCTGAGCATCTTACCATAACCAAGGAACGCAAGCGCGGCTATCAGGATGCGCAGAAAGACCACGGCATTGAGCCAGACAGCGAGCTTATTTTTGAGTGTGACAACCGCGATGCAGCTATAGAGCTGACTCCCAAGGTTATGCAGCTCAAAAATTGTCCTGACTCATTCTTTACGGTTAATGACAACACCGCATCGGGTGTGATATATGCCATAAAACGTGCCGGGCTTAAGATTCCTGAAGACATATCTGTCTGCGGTTTTGGCGACGGTGTAGTGGCACGCACCTCTGACCCTGAGCTTACCACTGTGGAGCAGAGCGGTTATGAGATTGGCCAAGCCGCCTGCCTTCGCCTTATTGAGAGGATAGAGAACAAGGAGGAACTTCCTTTCACACGCACCGTGATAGAGACAAGACTTATTAAGAGGAACTCAACGAGATAACGTCATCCTGAACGAACAATCCCGCAACCTTTATGAGATGCTCAGCTAACGCTCAGCATGACGATTCAACATATTATGAAGAAAAAGCTTTATACATTAACATTGTTGGCGCTGCTGTGTAGTGCCACGTGGGCGGCTAAGAGCGAGAAGCCCTGTGTGAACAAGATTGAGCCGGTAAGCTGGTGGGTTGGGATGAACAATCCTGAACTGATGCTACAGTGCCATGGTAAAAGCATTGGTGACGCTACAGTGGAGATAAACTACAGCGGCGTAACTGTTACCAAGACTGAAGCGGTGGAGAACCCTAACTACCTGTTTGTATTCCTTAACATTGACCCTGCCACCAAGCCTGGCACGTTTGACATAGTGTTTAAGAAGGGCAAAAAGAGCATTGCAAAGTGCAAGTACACCCTTAATGAGCGTCGTGAGGGAAGCCGTATGAGGGAGAGTTTTAGCTCTGGCGATGCCATGTATCTCCTTATGCCAGACCGTTTTGCAAACGGCAACCCCTCAAATGATAATGTAAAAGGTTACATACAAGGCGTGAACAGAGCGAACCTTGGCGAGCGCCACGGCGGTGATTTACAAGGTGTTATAGACCACTTAGGTTACCTTGAGGACCTTGGTGTAACTGCATTGTGGGTTACTCCTTTCTTTGAAAACAATGACACTCAGTACTCATACCACCACTACGCTGTGGGCGACTACTTTAACGTGGACCCGCGCCTTGGCTCTAACAAGGACTACCGCAATCTTTCTGACAGCTGCCACTCTCACAGCATTAAACTGATACTTGACGTGGTGCCTAACCACTGCGGTATTGTTCACTACTGGATTAAAGACCTTCCTACACAAGACTGGATTCATCAGTGGCCCACATACACAAGCTCTAACTACAGAATGACTGCATGGACAGACCCTCACGCCTCAAAATCTGACATCGAGGTGCTTGAAAAGGGCTGGTTCTCAGGCAATATGCCAGACCTTAACTTAGAGAACCCTCTTCTGTTCAAATACCTTTCACAGGTTTATATCTGGTGGATTGAGTATGGCAATGTGGATGGTCTGCGTGTGGATACATATCCTTACAATGACATTCATCTGGCAAGCCGCTTTATGAAGACTTTCCTTGACGAGTACCCTAACCTGCACATCGTGGGTGAATGTTGGGTCAAGTCTCCTCTTGAAATTGCCTACTATCAGTCTGGCAATAACAATAAGGACGGATTTGACTCAAACCTCCAGAGCGTTATGGATTTTGTGCTTAAAGACAAACTGCACGAGGCTTTTAACGAGCGTGACGGCTGGGATAACGGAATGTCTAAATTCTACGCCCACTATGCTCAGGATTTTGCCTACCCCGATGTGAACATGGTAATGAATTTCCTTGACAATCATGACATTGACCGTTTCTCTGTATCAGTAAAAAGGGATATAAACAAGTATAAGATGGGTATAGCAATGCTGCTTACCACAAGAGGTTACCCGCAAATATACTACGGAGATGAAATTATGCTTGACGGCATCGCTGGCAATTATGAAGGGCACCGCTTTGACTTCCCTGGCGGCTGGAAAGAGGATTCTCGTAACGCATTTACCGCAGAGGGCAGAACCAATGAGGAGAACGAGGTGTTCAACTATATGCGCACACTCCTTCAGTTCCGCAAAAATAGCAAGGCTCTGCAATATGGCAAGATGACACAGTTCATTCCTGTGAACGGCATCTACGTATTCTCTCGTGAGGCTGAGGGTGAGCGTGTTATGATGATATTCAACAACAGCAACAATTCACAGCTTATATCACTTGACCGCTATAAGGAGCTGTTTGAAGGTGCCACAAGCGGCACAGAGGTGGTGACAGGCAAGAAGATAGACTTTGATTTGAAGCTCTCTATGCCTGCTAAAACAGCTTACGTCATAAAAATTGATAATTGATAAAACAATGCAGAAAAATAGAACATTCACCCAGCTTTTCAATATAAGCTTCGGGTTCTTTGGCGTTCAGATAGCATACGCACTACAGAGCGCTAACATCAGTCGTATATTCGCCACCCTTGGCGCAGATCCGCACACTCTTAGCTTTTTCTGGATTCTGCCGCCGCTTATGGGTATGCTGGTCCAGCCTCTTGTGGGTAAGTACTCTGACAAGACATGGTGCCGCCTTGGCCGCAGAAAACCATATCTTATTGTGGGAGCAATTATAGCTGTGGCTGTTATGATTATGCTGCCTAACGCTGGCAACTTCACATTTGCGCAAGGGCTCTTCCTTGGTCTTAACGCTGCCATGTGGTTCGGACTTTTCTCCCTTATGTTTCTTGACACTTCCATAAACATTGCAATGCAGCCGTTCAAGATGATGGTGGGAGATATGGTAAGCACCAAGCAAAAGGGGTTGGCATACTCCATACAGTCATTTTTATGCAACGCCGGTTCACTTGTGGGCTATATGTTCCCTATTTTCTTTACGTGGATAGGTATTGCAAACGAGGCTCCTGACGGCGTTATTCCAGATTCAGTTAAATGGAGTTTCTATATAGGGGCTGCCATTCTTCTGCTGTGTGTTCTATATACCTTTGTAACGGTAAAAGAGCTTAATCCACAGGAGTACGCAGAGTTCCACGGGCTTGACAAGGAGCAAGGCAAAGATGCCAGCACCTCAAACAAGGGCTTTATAGCACTGCTTAAAGAGGCTCCTTCCACATTCTGGACAGTAGGCTTGGTGCAGTTCTTCTGCTGGTCTGCATTCATGTATATGTGGACATACTCTAACGGTGCCATTGCATCCCTTTGCTTTAACTGGGACGGGGAAAGCACTCAGGTGGCAGAGTTTCAAGATGCAGGCAACTGGGTAGGTGTGGTATTCGCAGTTCAGGCTATAGGCTCACTTATATGGGCTGGTCTTCTACCTGTCATTGAGAATGCCGTAGGCAACAAGAAGGCATACGCTATAAGCCTGTTAGTGGGAGCGGTTGGTTTCATATCAATATTCTATGTGCATGACCAGTACCTGCTATTCCTGAGCTACGCACTTATAGGCGCCACATGGGCTGCCATGCTTGCAATTCCTTTCACCATTCTCACAAACTCTCTTAAGGGTGACAACATGGGCTTCTATCTTGGTCTGTTCAACTGTACTATATGCCTGCCACAGATTATTGCCGCTGTATGCGGTGGCCTGATACTCAGCATGGTGGGTTCACAGGCAGCAATGCTTGTGGTGGCTGGTGTACTACTTATTTTAGGCGCAGCATGCGTTGGTTTCATTAAAGAAAACAATAAATAACATACTTAAAAACAAGTATATGAAAAAATCACTTATCTATGTCTGCCTGCCGTTACTAACTACAGTTCTTTTCGGCTGCAAAAAGTATAGTCTTAATTTACCGGCAGAGAGTTCTGAGGATATAGGTCTCAACTCATTTGTTACATTAGAGGCGGGATCAAATATTATACTTACCAAGGATTACGTTTTAGACCCTGACCGCATTGACTCAGTAACGTGTGACAATAAGATGCTCTTAGTGAAACTGAGCGATGACAAGAGCTACATAAACGTGTTTGCAGGTAAGATGAAGCCACTCCAGAACGTTGCAATCTGGATGGGCGGAGTGCCATACAGCATACTTTGCAAGCGCACAGACGAGGTTGAATTCACATTCCGTTACAACCCCCAGGGCAAGCGCTGGAACAGAGTTCAGCTTGCTGGTCAGATGAACGACTGGGTGCCCTCTTATCATCCAGACCTCACCCTCAACAACAACGGCATATATGAGGTTACATTCCGTATATCCCCGGGAACATATCTCTACCAGCTTGTGCGTGACGGAGACTGGAACCATGATGAGACCAACCCTGAAAAGGTAGATAACAACTCCGGCAAATTTAACTCAATCCTGCACGTAAGAGGTACACAAGACAAGGCTCCTATACTGCTATCGGATGAAACAGGAAGACGCAGTTTTACACTGAACACATTCAATGAAATAAAGCAGGTTTACGCTTACTGGCAGAACTATAAGCTGCCAGACTACTTTGTAGAGGTTTGGGAAAGCGGCAACCGCATTGAAGTGAACATTCCAAGCGAGGCCTCAAGTGTAAAGCGCTCATACATCAGATTGGTGGCCGCCAATGACTACGGTGTCTCCAATGACATTCTGGTACCGTTACAGTATGGCAAGCCTGTTACAGACGTAAAAGACATTACACGTGAGGACAAGCACAGCCAGATACTCTACTCTCTTCTTGTTGACCGCTTCTATAACGGTAACAAGGATAATGACCATCCTATGAACCGCCCCGATGTCAACCCTAAGTGCGACTATCAAGGTGGGGATTTAGCTGGTATAACACAAAAGATTGAAACTGGTTATTTTGACTCTTTAGGTATAAACACTGTATGGCTGTCTCCTATAGTGCAAAACCCACTTGAGCCATATTCACAGTTAGAGAAGCCTGTCAAGACCAAGTTCTCAGGCTACCACGGCTACTGGCCTATATCATCAAGCAAGATTGACTTCCGCTTTGGCACAGATGAGGAGATGGAGGAGCTGGTTAAGGCAGCCCACAGCCACGGTATTAACGTAATTATGGACTATGTGGCAAACCATGTACATAAGGAGCATCCTATGTTCAAGAATGACCCTACAATATGCACTCCGCTCATTCTGCCAGACGGCACCAAGAATCTGGAACGCTGGAATGACCACCGCCTCACCACTTGGTTTGACGAGTTCCTGCCGTCACTTGACTATTCAAGAAATGAGATAGTTCAATCCATGACAGACTCCGCTGTGGCATGGGTCACCAGATTTGACCTTGACGGTTTCCGCCACGATGCCTGCAAGCATGTGCAGGAGAACTTCTGGAGAACGCTTACCTATAAGCTGAAAAAAAAGGTGGAGCTTCCTGAGCATAAGACACTATACCAGATTGGTGAGTCTTACGGCAGTCCTAAACTCATAAGCAGCTACGTAAACTCTGGTATGCTAAGCGGTCAGTTTGACTTTAACGTATCTGATGACGCCTCTAATGTGTTTGCTGTTAAAGGGCAGAGCCTCAGCCGTATTAGCAACACTCTGAATATGAGTCTCAAGACATACGGCTGCCATAATCTTATGGGTTACATTTCAGGCAACCATGACCGTGCACGCTTTATATGCTACGCATCGGGCGATGTCCGCTATGACGAGGATAGCAAAGCCGCTGGCTGGCTACGTGAAATCTCAGTAACAGACACTACTGCATACAGCAAACTCATACAACTAAACGCCTTTAACCTCACAATTCCTGGTGTGCCAGTAATCTACTACGGTGATGAGATTGGCGATGCTGGCGCTAATGACCCTGACTGCCGTCGTATGATGCGTTTTAACGAGCAACTCAACCAGAATGAGCAGAAGGTGCTTGATAAGGTGTCAAAGTTTGCACGCCTGCGTAAAAGCAGCATGCCTCTCATGTATGGTGATTTTATTGAACTGAAACTTGAAGATGACGTTTGGGCTTACGCCAGAAACTACTTTGGCAAGGTTGCCATTGTAGTATTCAACAAGAGTGACGAGGAAAAGAGCATCAAGGTGCTGCTACCTAAGATTCTTGAGGACAAGAAGTACTACGCTCCATTTAACAACAGCGAATTCAAGATTGAAGACAACATCCTCACCATCACTGTAAGAGCTAACGGAGTGGAGGTTATAACCAATTGACAGTTACGCAACGCCCGTCATCCTGAGTGAAGCGTGGCGTAACGAAGGATCTCGGAATTGTACTATCTAATTATCAAGACTTTAGCCGCTGAAGAGCGGCTATTGTTTTCATCGGTATTGAACAGATGAAAGAAATACACGCCGCCACTGACGTAACTACCGTGAGATTTGCCGTCCCATGAGAATGATCCACCGTTTGACTTACCCTCATAAACCAAGTGTCCGCTGGCATCGGTGACTTTTACAACAGTCTCATTCTCAAGGCCTGTCAGGGTTATAAAGCCGGTGAAATCAGGTGTTACAGGGTTTGGATACACCACTATCTTGTCATCGTTGTACTTCTTTACTGACTCAGTAACACCGTCACGATACTCCACTATACCAGCACCTGTACCTATAATCACGCTTCCGGTAATACCGTTCACAGCTATGGAGGTGATTTCATCTGAAGGAAGCGGGCTGTTTTCTGTGGTAAAGTGATGATATGTGGTAAGCCCGTCAGCAGATACAACATATACACCGTTTGTGGTGCCTATCCACTTGCGGTTGGAGCCATCCACTTCAATGGCCTTTACAGGTATGCCGTCAAGCAGATAGTCTGCCAAGCCAGTACCGTCTTCACGTGGTATCTTTACACGTGTACACCTATATGACGTTTCAAATATCTTGCTCACATTGCTGAATAACACAGGGCCTGCATTGGTGCCCACCCACACTGTTCCACTCTTATCTTCAACCATATCATAGATTTCTGTGGGGGTAATGGTCTTACCATCCTTGTCTGTGAAAGTCTTAAAGAACCGCTTGTTATTATCTTTTTTTACAAATATGCCAGCCTGGTCACGGGCACTAAGTATGAAAATAGTGCCGTTAGAGTGAAAATGTATCTGCTGTATAAGCGCACATGTTTCAAGCGGCGAGAACCCTGTAGCCTCATGCCAGACCTTGTCTGGAGTCATATAGCATATAGCGTTATACGTCCCCTCCGACACCTCAAGCGAGGTTGCAACCCAAAGGTTTCCATTTGAATCAAATGCAAGACCGTCTGCACGTACATAGTGATTACCGTAATTTAGCGTACTCTTAAGCACCCCGTTTGTGGATTCTGTGTTATATAGAGCCACCGCCTTGCCGTCAATAAACTCATACACTCCTTCTCCCCACGTGGTGGCATATATATGGTTTGGGTTTGAAGGGTCTGCCACAGTAGATACCACATCCATGAACCAGCCGTCAGGAGATATGGCGCCCGCTCCTGAACTCTGAGATGTATATGAATTCCAGCTGCCGTCTTCATATATCATAACAGCACCTGTGAGCAAGCCACGGTTCAAACGTGAATGACCTGGCGCCACCAATGTTCTTGTGCCAGAGGAGATAATACGCTGAGACCGGAACAAATATGGACCGTCTGGTTTATAAGCCACATTACTCCAGTCACGTGAATCAATATTCCTAAGTCCTTCATTATGTGACGCCACCCAATACTGCCCGTCAGAGGAGTAAATGGCATCTGTATTTACAACTTGAATGCACTCCTGCTGCCACTGTGTATTAAAACGGCACAACTGGTAATCACTTCTTCCACATAACAGATTATCTTGGCTTACGTGAATCCAGGCTGCGTCAGATGTGGGGTTTTCAAGTAAAAGAGACCACTCATCTCCTATACGGCGATACACTCCTCCTGATTCACCTGCCACTACATAACTGTTTGCAAATACACACATCGATGTATAGTTTACATCGGCGTTTGGGAGTGAGATGCCTGACGGCTTCCACGTATTGAAGTCAAGCAGATTCTCTCCACTTACCGGAGCTTTCTTTATGATTTTACCCATGAGAGCGTAGAAATAAGGGCCGTCTGCTATAAGCGAATATACAGGCTCCATACCACCATCCGTTCCTATTACGTAGGTGTCCTTAACCTCATATTTGCTGAGGTTTATTGCCACTATTCCAAAACCGGTACACAGATATACGTAGCCATTGTAGAATGTCATGCTTAAAATGCTTTTATCCACTCTTAGGTCCTTGTTACGTATGTCTGCTATGTTATGAATAACTCCATTTGCGTCTAATATGTCAATATTTGAGTTCGAGTAGGCTAAAACTAACTTGCCAGAACTGCTGTCATACGCTATACAGCTAACAGAGTTGTCATTAAGCCCGTCGGCCTTGGTATAGGTCTCAATATACTTGTCGGCCTTGGTTATGGAGAATAGATGGCCGTCAGCCAAGGCAAAAACCTTGTCACCGGCATCCACAACCTGTGTAACGTCATAATAAGATGGGTGTACACGCCACTCCCCCACAGCAGGCAGACTTGCAGTTGCGGTAACACAAACGGCTGAAATTGCAAATAATATAAGAGACCTAAGTTTCATCTGTATTCTGTTTACTGGTTAAGAAATTCAAGAAATTTCTGCATAGCTCTGGCTCTGTGGCTTATTTTGTTTTTGTCGTTTAGTGAGAGCTGTGCAAATGTCTGGGCATATCCGCTCGGGCGGAATATAGGGTCATAGCCAAAACCCTCTGTGCCAGACCTCTCTTCTACGATGCTACCCTCAACAACACCTTCAAAAAAATGGGTTGCGCCAAAAGAGTCTATATATGCTATAACTGTTCTGAAACGGGCTGAGCGGTTACTTACGCCTTGCAGGTTTCTGAGCAGAAGGTCCATGTTTTTCTCTGATGAGCACTCGTCACCTGCATAACGTGCAGTGTGAACTCCAGGAGCGCCGCCAAGCGCATCCACCTCAAGACCTGTGTCATCTGCAAAACATGACTGACCAGTGCGGTCAAATACGTATTTTGCTTTTTGAAGGGCGTTTCCTTCAAGCGTTGGCTCGTTTTCAGGGATGTCTTCTGTGATGCCAACGTCTTTTAGACAACGAAGTGCAAAACCTTCTCCAAGAAAGTTCTGCACCTCAATAGCCTTATGTCTATTCCCTGTTGCAAATATCAATGTCTGCATAAGAGAAAAACAATATTTAGAATGCGTCAATAATACCCTTGAAATCAGGTGCTTTAAGTGATGCGCCACCTATAAGGCCACCATCAACATCTGGTTTGCTGAACAGCTCTTTTGCATTGCTTGCCTTGCAGCTGCCACCATAAAGGATAGTAGTATTGTCTGCAACCTCATTGCCGTATTTTGCAGCTATAAGGCTACGGATGTAGGCGTGGATCTCCTCAGCCTGATCTGATGTGGCTGTAAGACCTGTACCTATAGCCCAAACTGGCTCGTAGGCAAGAACAACCTTAGAGAAATCCTCTGCTGAAAGGTTAAATACAGAACCTTCAAGCTGAGCCTTTACAACCTCATTCTGCTTGCCTGCCTCACGCTCTTCTTTAAGCTCACCTATACAGAAGATAGGTTTGAGTCCGTTTGCAAGTGCAAGGAGAACCTTCTCTTTAAGAATATCGTATGTCTCATGGTAGTACTGACGACGCTCTGAGTGGCCAAGTATGCAGTACTCTGCACCTGTAGATTTAACCATAGCGGCAGAAACCTCACCTGTGTATGCTCCAGACTCCTTATCAGCGCAGTTCTCAGCAGAAAGCTTTATTACGCTGCCTTTAATAACATCTGCAACTGTTGCAAGGTGAATAAATGGAGTGCCTATGATAACCTCACAGTTAGGCTTCTCGTTTTTAAGAATCTCTTTTAGCTCTGTAGCCAATGCTACTCCTTCTTGCAGGGTTTTGTTCATTTTCCAGTTACCTGCTACAATGTTTTTTCTCATCGTTGTAAAATATAAGTTGTTATTGAATGAAGTTTCTCACTATCAGGGAAATCATTATAGTGCCACTTGCCTTTTACCGTGCCGTTCTTAATTAGCACAAGCCCTGGGTTGGAGCGTATAATGGTTTTTAGGGTAATCTCATCTGTTTGCGCCATAGGGCACTTTACATTGTATCTCTTTACAAAATCTTCTATCTCTGTATGAAACGACGATGTCAGCCAATACATAGGCACTTCATTCTCCACCGCCCAGTTATATACACGGTTCACCTCTTCCACACCTTTCTCACTGGCGTTTTCAAGTTTTGGGCTTACTACAAGAAGTGTGCTCCCCTCACGTTCCAGCACTATGTCTGTGATGTCATCCTCGCCGTTGAGCATAATGGAGAAATCATGGATAGGAGGTGTGTAACCCTTCTCTATCAGCTCCACATTCTGGCGCACAAATGTCCATGTGGAGTCTTCCGCTGGATAATTATCAAGGGTGAACTCCTTCTCCACACCATCTTTGCTATAGACGAATGTGGTTCTGTAACGGTCGGTGGGTGCTCCCTCCGGCACTGTCATAAGTTCTGAGATATTATTACCAACCTTATACGGACGGAAATCTATTATAGGCAGGTGACGGTAGCTGTACAACTCTACTCCTAAACAGAAAAACACAGGGAACAGCATTATAAGCCACTGCCCTTTCTCCGTAAATCTGGATTTATCATATTTCAGTAGGAAGAAGAGTGCTATAAGCACCATGTCTATGACCACATTCTTATAGAAAGTCTGCCAGTTTGTGAGCACCAAGGCATCTCCAAAACAGCCGCAGTCTGAAACTGGATTGTATATTGCAAGGTAGAGCGTCACAGGGGTCATCACAGCCATAAAAACAGCCGCAACCACCGCCGTGAGTTTAAGCTTTAGCGAGCATAGCATGTTAAAGCCTATGGTAAACTCCACAATTATCATAAGAAACGCCGCAGGCAGAGCCACTGCTGACAGCTCTGGCACGCCAAACGCTTCAAAGTAATCAGACATCTTGTAGCAGGTGCCCAGCGGATCAACTGCCTTTACAATGCCTGAAAAGAGGAACACCGCCGCCAAAAAATAACGGCAAACCTTCTGTGCTATAGCTCCTGCTTTCATTCAGACTCCCCCTCCGCGATTTTTATCAAACCAAACACTGAGTAATTGAGCATATCAAAGTAGTTTGCGTCTATGCCTTCTGAAATAAGGGTCTTGCCCTTATGGTCCTCTATCTCTTTAGTGCGGTTTATCTTCATTAGTATAAGGTCTGTGTACGAACTTATACGCATACTGCGCCACGCCTCATCATAATCATGGTTCTTGGCAAACATTAGCCTCTTAGCCTCAGCCACATAGTGGTCATAAAGGCTTATTATCTCATCACTACCCATATCTATGGTATCAGCAGCACCGTATTTTAGCTGTATCAACCCTATTACAGAGTAATTCACTATGCCTATAAACTCCGGCTTAATGCCCTCACCCACCAGATTCTCCTTTTTTATCTCAAGACTGCGAATGCGCTTTGCCTTGATAAAAATCTGGTCTGTAACTGACTCTGAACGCATTATGCGCCATGCCCCTCCGTAGTCTGAGAGCTTTTTTACAAATATGTCTTTGCACTGGGCAATAGCCTCGTCAAACTGCTTGTTTGTGTCACTCATTTTTTGCAGTATCTATATTAGAGTACAAAGATAGGAATTAAAAGTTAAAAATTAAAAGTTAAGAGTTAAAAGTTATAACCGTCAACTAAATAAAAAAGCGAACTGAATAAAATTCAGTCCGCCGTATGCTTTCACAAAAGGAGATATATAAATTACTCCTCGTTAAGGTGAAGCTGCTGAACATAGATGGCATGCATCTTACGCTCTCTCTTCACTTCTGACGGTTTGTTGTAAGCCTGACGCTTGCGTAACTCCTTTACAACACCTGTCTTCTCAAATTTACGTTTGAATTTCTTTAAGGCTCTTTCAATGCTGTCGCCTTCTTTTACTGGTACTACGATCATGTTTTATATGGTTTTAATTTTTAATTCTCACATTTTGAGTGCGCAAAGTTACAAATTCATTTTAAAAGCACAAACTTTTCATATCCATTTTTAATAAAATTTTGCATTGTGGCTCTCTTTGCGTACCTTTGTGGGTATGAAAAATTGCATAGATAAGATAGCAGAGCTGCAGCTTTGGCTTAAAAACAATGGTTTTGGAGGCTGCATAATACCTAACGCAGACCCGCACCAGAGTGAATATGTGGAGGACTACTACAAACTGAGGGGATACTTCAGCGGTTTCACCGGCTCCGCTGGCACGCTTGTGGTAACTTGCGGCAAAGCCGCTCTTTTTACAGACTCCCGCTACCATATTCAAGCTGCCTTACAGCTTGAAGGCTCTGGCATTGAGCTTTTTAAGAGTGGGCTTCCCGATGTTCCGCTCTATTATGACTGGCTGCAAGGTGAGGTTGGTGGCGCCCCTGTGGCGGCTAACGCCTACCTCTTTTCCATTGATGATTGGGAAATGCTTGCCAATAAGCTTAAAATACAGAACAATAGCGGTTTTGAGAGCCTTTGGGAGCATCGCCCGGCTCTATGTGACAGCAAAATATACATTCATGCCGAGCAGTACTCCGGTGAAAGCGTGAAGTCAAAACTGGAGCGTGTGCGCCAGATTCTACGTGACAATGGCGCAGAACTCTGCATAGTGAGCAACCTTGACGACATTGCATGGCTGCTTAACATACGTGGCGCAGATGTGGCATATAACCCTGTGGTGCGTAGTTATGTGATTGTAACAGAGGCTGATTGCGTCATATTCACAGATTATGACAAGATAAGCCAGAGCGTGGGCGGATATTTTGCAAGCAACGGCATACTGGTGAAACCATATAACGCCATTGCTGATTATTTAACGGATTGCACTGGCAGAAGTGTATTATTTGACCGTGGCAGCCTGAACTACTCCATCTACGAAAAGGTGAAAAACTGCAGGAGTCTGGTAAACCTACCCCTATATATATCCCGTCTAAGAGCTGTGAAGAACAGCGTGGAGATTGAAGGCTACCGGAACGCCATGGAGAAGGACGGTGTGGTTTGGGTTAGGTTCCTGCAATGGTTCTACGGCTGTCTGGAAGAAGGGCTTACCATTACAGAACTGGACGTTATGGGCAAGATACGGGAATTGAAAGAGGCTCAGGATGAGTTTGTGGATGAGAGTTTTGGCACCATAGCCGGCTATGCAGAGCATGGGGCAATAGGGCACTACGCCGCCACAGCCGATAGCAACTACACCATAGAACGCAGAAGTTTTCTTGTGATAGACACTGGCACACATTACCTTAACGGTACTACCGACACTACTCGCACACTCTCTTGCGGAGAACTTACAGATGATGAACGCAGGGATTACACACTTGTGCTGAAAGGGCACATAGCGTTAGGCACTGCTGTATTCCCCAAGGGCACCAAGGGCAGCCAGCTTGACATCTTAGCACGCCAGCACCTGTGGCAGCAAGGTTTTAACTACGGCCACGGTACCGGACATGGTGTGGGGCATCTGCTAAACGTGCATGAGGGTTACGCATGGCTCAGGCCACGTGAGAACGGCATAGGCTACGAGCCAGGGCTCACCATGACAGACGAGCCTGGCATCTACCGGGAAGGCAAATATGGCATACGTATAGAGAACACAGTGCTTGTAGCGCCACACTCAAAAACAGAGTTTGGCGAGTTCCTTAAGTTTGAGCATCTTACGCTTGCCCCCTACTGTTTAGAAGCCATTAACACTGATATGCTCACACAGGATGAAAAGAATTTTATAAACCAATATAACAGACATCTGAGAGACAGGCTTAAAAAGTGGCTTAACGCAGATGAAAACCTATTTTTGGAGAGATTGACCTATGAAATTTAGACTTTTGCCGGCTGTGCTGACTCTTGCATTGGCAGTGCAGACCGCTTTTTCACAAAGTTCCGCATCGTTCAGCGGCGATGAAGACACTTACACCTATCAAGGTTCCATGTTTGACGCTAACCCGCTTTCAAACCAGACCGAGATTCAGATTAAGGCAAAACAGCTTGCAGGAGAGAAACTGCTGCTCGCCTACTACTACTTTGGGCAGATTTATGTAAAAGACTCCATTACAGTTGATGCAAAGGGCAAAGGCAAGTTTGTATCAAAGGAGAAACTTCCGCAAGGGCTTTACACCATCTGTGTAAAGCGCACTCCCGTCTTTGACCTTATCTTAGGCGGCGACCAGACCATGACCGTAAAGATTGACACCACAAACCATTATGACAACATTGTGGTTGAGGGTTCTGCGGAATCTGCTGACTTTAATGACTACGCCATGTTTATGAAACATCTCCAGAGGAACTCAAAGGAGCAGAACGAGCGCATCAAGGAACTTACAGACACTGCTGAAATAAGCAAGATAAAGGCTGAACTCCGCCTTATGGGGGCTTCAATGACAGAAAAGCAGAACATCCTTATAAAGAAGTACCCCCAAAGCATGTGCGGCATATTTGTAAAGGGTCTGCAATCAGCTGAGTTTAAGGAGCCTGAAGGCTACGAGCAGATGTCAGACTCCATGAAATGGGTATTAGGCTACGCTTTCCAGCGTGACCACTATTTTGACAACATTAACCTCAGCGATGAGCGCTCACTGCACACACCTTATCTTAGCCAGACCCTTGACACCTATATGGATAAGGTGCTCATTCAGCGTTATGACTCCATTATTCCGCCCGCACTTGCGTTAGTGGAGAAATCACGTGGCAACGAGAACACATTCCGTGCTATATGCAACTACATGCTCCAACGCAGCGTAAAAAGCAATATAATGGGAATGGACCGCTTGCTTGTGGACCTTGGCAAAAAATACTATCTGACTGGGACAGCCACATGGGCGGACTCCACACTTAAATCAAACATTGGCAAGGAGATAAAAAAGATAGAGCACTCTCTTGTAGGCGACACCGCCCATAACATAAAGCTTCAGGAACTTGACGGCAATTACCGCCCCATCTATGACATGAGCGGCAGCCAATACACCGTTCTTTTCTTCTTTGAGCCACAATGCGGCCACTGCAAAAAGACAGCCCCACAGGTGGCTGAGCTGTACGAGGCGTACAAAGACGACCCTCGTGTAAAGGTAATTGCAGTGTATATGCTTACAGACAAGAAGGAGTGGACAGACTTTATAGAGGAGAAGAAGATGCAGAACATGACCAACGTCTGGGACCCTGAGCGCACATCGTTCTACTGGTACTGGTATGACACATCATCCACACCTATGATATACGTTCTTGACAAAGACCACAAGATTTTTGCCAAGAAGATAGACGCAGATACTTTGAAACTTATATTTGAACACGAACTTAAATAATTGAGAGTTGATAATTGATAATTGAGAGTTATCAACTGTCAAATGTCAACTAAAAAAATATGGCTTTAATTAAATCAGTAAGGGGATTCACCCCAAAAATTGGCAAAGACTGCTTTATTGCAGACAATGCCACTATAGTTGGCGACACCACCATAGGTGATGGTTGCAGTATTTGGTTTGGAGCAGTGCTCCGCGGCGATGTTAACACCATAGCTATTGGCAATCACGTGAACATACAGGACGGGGCAGTGCTGCACACCCTCTACCAGAAATCAACCATTGAGATTGGAGATTATGTATCTGTGGGGCACAATGTCACAATTCACGGTGCCAAGATTGAAGACTACGCCCTTGTAGGTATGGGCGCAACGGTGCTTGACGGAGCCGTGGTAGGCGCAGGCGCTATTGTGGCTGCCGGTGCTCTGGTGCTTAGCAACACTAAGATTGGCGAAGGCGAGCTTTGGGCCGGCGTTCCTGCAAAATTCATAAAAAAGGTGGCACCTGAACAGGCTAAGGAAATCAACCAAAAGATTGCCCATAACTATGCCATGTACGCATCGTGGTACAAATAAGTTTAGGAGTTAAGGAGTTTAGGAGTTGGGGGTTAAGGAGTTCATTGATTATCTGCGGTATGAGAAGCACTATTCTGAGCTTACAGTAACCGCTTACCAGAAAGATTTGGAGCAGTTCCAGACCTTTCTGGCTGTGAACTACGGCATAAATGACATTCTTGAGACCCAAAGCGCATTTGTGCGTGACTGGATTATGGAGCTAAAGGAGCTGGAGCGGCTCAGTTCCACATCGGTGAACAGAAAACTATCTTCACTAAGAAGCCTATTCAAGTTCATAAAGCGCCACGATAGCTCGTTCACAGACCCCATGATAAAGATTCCGGCACTGAAGACCGCCAAACCTCTGCCCATATTTTTCAGAGAGTCTGACGTGGAACAGGTTCTTGACTCCGACGATGCCATTGACAGCCAGGACTTTCCCACTCTGCGAAACAATATGGTGATGGAACTTCTCTATGACACTGGCATACGCCGTGCTGAATTAATTTCAATTAAAGATAGGGATTTTAATTTTTTTTCATTAACTTTGCAAGTACGAGGTAAAGGTGGCAAGGAACGTGTAATACCTGTAAGCCCCATTCTTAGGGAAAAGGCCCAAAGGTATATAGAGCTTAAAAGCAGGCTTTTTGGTGACACTGTAAACTTTATAGTTACAGACAAAGGTGAGAAGGCCTACCCACAGCTCATATACAGGATAGTCACCCTGGCAATGCAAGGCGGGACATCGCTGGCAAAAAGAAGCCCCCACGTCATGCGCCACACATTTGCCGAGTCGCTGCTCAACGCCGGTGCTGAGATAAATGCGGTGAAAGAGTTGCTTGGGCATTCAAATCTGGCCGCCACACAGGTTTACACCCACACCTCATTTGAGCAGATGCGCAAAATATACAGGGAGGCACACCCAAGAAAATGAATTCTTTTTATTAATATATGTGTAACTGTCAATTGTCAACTGTCAATTGTCAACTAAAAAAGAAAGGGTTTTGTTATGGAAGTTCTAATTCAAGCAATCAAATTTGACGCCACAGAGAAGTTACAGGAGTTTATTCAGAAGAAGATGAACAAGTTAGAGAGGTTCTATGACGGCATTACCAATATAGAGGTCACACTAAAGGTTGTTAAGCCAGAGACCGCTGCTAACAAGGAGGCTGCTGTCAAGGTGACAGCTCCGCATGTAGAGCTGTTTGCCAGCAAGATAGCTGACAGTTTTGAGGAGGCTATAGACCTTTGCGCAGAAGCTCTACAAAGACAAATGGAGAAGGCTAAAGAGAAAAAATAGCAAAATATTCAGTTTTTTCTTGAAATATTTTGTCAGTTCAAAAAATAGCCGTACATTTGCAAGCCGTTTGAGATGGAACAACTCATAAAACGGCTTGTTTGATTTTGCCTCTTTAGCTCAGTTGGCCAGAGCACGTGATTTGTAATCTCGGGGTCGTTGGTTCGAATCCGACAAGAGGCTCAAAGAAAACAAAGGGCAGTTACCAGAGTGGCCAAATGGGGCTGACTGTAACTCAGCTGGCTTAGCCTTCGGTGGTTCGAATCCATCACTGCCCACCACTCTCTCAGTAAACAAGCTCGGTTGACCTTAACATAAATCAACTGAGTTTTTTTGACTAAAGAGGTTTGCGGAAATAGCTCAGTTGCCAAGAGTAAAAGAGGTAAAGCTCTATCAACTGAGATTGACGGAGAAAAATTGAAATAATGCGGAAATAGCTCAGTTGATAGAGCACTAGCCTTCCAAGCTGGGGGTCGCGGGTTTGAGCCCCGTTTTCCGCTCTAAGGTTGCCGATATAGCTCAGCTGGTAGAGCGCATCCTTGGTAAGGATGAGGCCACGGGTTCAAGTCCCGTTATTGGCTCATAATCATTTAAAAGAATAAATACTAATTAAAAAACAACAATTATGGCAAAAGAGAAATTTGACCGTTCAAAACCGCACGTAAACATCGGTACAATTGGTCACGTTGACCACGGTAAAACAACCCTTACAGCTGCTATCACAACTGTACTTTCTAAGAGACTCCCATCTGAGGTTAACCAGATTAAGAGCTTTGATCAGATTGATAACGCTCCAGAGGAGAAGGAACGTGGTATAACAATTAACACTGCACACGTAGAGTACGAGACAAAGACACGTCACTATGCGCACGTTGACTGCCCGGGACACGCTGACTACGTTAAGAACATGGTAACAGGTGCTGCTCAGATGGACGGTGCTATCATAGTAGTTGCTGCAACTGATGGTCCTATGCCTCAGACACGTGAGCACATCCTTCTTGCTCGTCAGGTAAACGTTCCTCGTCTTGTTGTATTCATGAACAAGTGCGATATGGTTGACGATCCTGAGATGCTTGAGCTTGTTGAGATGGATATGCGTGAGCTTCTTTCATTCTATGAGTTTGATGGTGACAACACTCCTATTATACGTGGTTCTGCTCTTGGCGCACTTAACGGTGTTCCTGAGTGGGAGGACAAAGTAATGGAGCTTATGGATGCCGTTGACACATGGATTCAGCTTCCAAAGCGTGACGTTGATAAACCATTCCTTATGCCAGTTGAGGACGTATTCTCAATTACAGGTCGTGGTACAGTTGCTACCGGCCGTATAGAGACTGGTGTTGTTAAGGTTGGTGATGAGGTTCAAATCATCGGCCTTGGCGCAGAGGGCAAGAAATCAGTTATCACAGGTGTTGAGATGTTCCGTAAGATTCTTGACCAAGGTGAGGCTGGTGATAACGTAGGTCTTCTTCTCCGTGGTATTGACAAAGACGAAATCAAACGTGGTATGGTAATCACTCACCCGGGTGTTGTTAAGCCACACGATGAGTTCAAGGCTTCTGTCTATATCCTTAAGAAAGAGGAAGGTGGTCGTCACACTCCATTCCACAACAAGTATCGTCCTCAGTTCTACATCCGTACACTTGATGTAACTGGTGAGATTACACTTCCTGATGGAGTTGAGATGGTAATGCCAGGCGACAACCTTGAGATTAAGGTTAAGCTCATTTACCCTGTTGCTTGCTCTGAGGGTCTTCGTTTCGCTATCCGTGAGGGTGGTAGAACAGTAGGTTCTGGTCAGATCACAGCAATCCTCTAATAACAACCCACTTAAGACTTCTCCTCTAAAAGGGGAGAAGTTTTAAGGTTAAACATAATTGCCAATTGACTTTCAAGTTGAAAGCAATTCTCAACTGTCAACTGTCAATTGTCAATTAATTACGGGTCTAGCTCAGTTGGTAGAGCACTGGTCTCCAAAACCAGGTGTCGGGAGTTCGAGCCTCTCGACCCGTGCAAAAAAACATAACACACTATGAAGATAGTTAATTATTGCAAAGAATCTTACAACGAACTAGTTCATAAAACTACATGGCCATCCATGTCGGAGTTGACCAATAGTGCAGTGATTGTATTAGTTGCTTCCCTTATCACATCACTCATTATTTGGTTGATAGACCTTGGTTTTGAAGAGATCATGAAGTTTGTTTACGGTCTTTTAGCTTAAGAAGGAGGAATCAGCGATGGCAGAGAAATCTGAAAAGCAATGGTACGTGGTAAAAGCCATTAGCGGGAAAGAAAACAAGGTCCGCGAATATATTGAAGCGGAGCAGAAGAGAAATCCCGTGGTGGCAAGTCACGTTTCACAAGTTCTGATTCCAACTGAAAAAGTCTATCAGGTACGCAATGGAAAAAAGGTTGTAAAAGAGCGCAGCTATCTACCGGGATATGTGCTAATAGAGGCCTTACTTGAGGGTGAGGTTGTGGGTATTATCCGCAACATACCTAATGTATTAGGCTATCTTGGCGGCAAAGACGGCAAGGCTGTACCCCTACGTCCGTACGAGGTCAACAGGATCTTAGGAACCATTGACCAGACACAGGAGAAGGAGGAGGAGCTTATAGTACCTTACTACGTTGGCGAAACCGTAAAGGTTATTTCAGGACCTTTCAACAACTTCTCAGGAACCATTGAAGATGTAAACAATGAGAAGAAGAAACTTAAGGTTATGGTTATGATATTCGGGCGTAAAACACCGCTTGAACTGAGTTTTATGCAAGTTGAAAAGGAACAATAAGGTTACGCTTCAATTGTCCCTATTTCACATATTTTTTATTAACGTTTAGTATTTGATATTATGGCAAAAGAAATTGCTGGACAAATCAAATTGCAAGTAAAGGGCGGAGCTGCAAATCCTGCTCCACCGATTGGTCCTGCCTTGGGTTCCAAGGGTATCAACATCATGGACTTTTGCAAACAATTCAATGCTAAGACCCAAGACAAAGCCGGAAAGGTGCTGCCAGTTGTAATCACCTATTACACTGACAAGTCTTTTGATTTCATTGTTAAGACTCCTCCTGTAGCCATTCAGCTGCTTGAGGCCACAAAACAGAAATCAGGTTCTGCAGAGCCAAACCGTAAGAAAATTTCTGAGGTTACTTGGGAGCAGGTTAAGGCTATTGCCACAGACAAGATGCCAGACTTGAATTGTTTCACATTGGAGTCTGCCATGAGAATGGTAGCTGGAACAGCCAGAAGTATGGGTATCACCGTTAAAGGTGAATTCCCTGCAAATGTTTAATCTTTTATCGTGTTTTTAATTATGAGTAAACTGACAAAAAAACAGAAAGAAGTTGCTTCTAAAGTTGAAACAGGTAAGAGCTATTCACTTGCAGAAGCTTCTGCCCTAGTTAAAGAGATTACAACCACCAAATTTGACGCATCTGTTGACATCGACGTACGTCTGGGTATTGACCCTCGTAAGTCAAACCAGATGGTTAGAGGCGTGGTTTCTCTTCCAAACGGAACAGGTAAGACTGTAAGGGTACTTGCATTATGTACACCCGACGTTGCAGAGGCCGCCAAGGCAGCCGGTGCAGACTATGTCGGTCTTGAGGAATATATTGAAAAGATAAAAGGCGGTTGGACAGACGTTGACGTAATCATTACCATGCCATCTATCATGGGTAAGATTGGTGCTCTTGGTCGTGTTCTTGGTCCTCGCGGACTTATGCCAAACCCAAAGAGCGGTACTGTTACCAATGAGGTAGCCAAGGCCGTTAAGGAAGTTAAGCAAGGTAAGATTGACTTTAAGGTAGATAAAACCGGTATTGTTCACACATCAATAGGCAAGGTGTCATTCACACCAGAGCAGATTGCTGAGAACGCTAAAGAGTTTATCTCTACAATCATCAAACTGAAACCATCTTCCGCTAAGGGTGTTTACATTAAGAGTATTTATCTTTCAAGCACTATGAGCAAGGGTATTAAAATTGACCCTAAATCAGCTGAATAACACAAAGAATTATCGTTATGAGAAAAGAAGATAAATCAGCATTGGTCAGCACACTGAAAGAGACAGTCTCTCAATACAGCCATTTCTATGTAACTGACGCCTCTGGTCTTAATGCAGAACGTACATCTGCACTCAGAAAAAACTGCGCAAAGAATGAGGTTAAGCTCATGGTTGTAAAGAACACTCTGTTCAAGAAAGCGCTAGAAGAGTTGGAAGGTGACTATTCACAACTTAACGATACTCTTAAAGGCTCAACTGCCATTATGTTCTGCAACAACGCTAACGCACCTGCACGCCTTATCAAGGATATGCAGAAAGACAAAGCAAACGGCGGCAAACCAGAACTTAAGGCAGCATACGTGCAAGAGTGTTTCTATATTGGCGCAGACCAGTTGGATGCATTGATAGCAGTAAAATCAAAAGAACAGCTCCTTGGCGAGATTATCGGCATGCTCCAGTCTCCTATGCAGAACGTTATGTCTGCACTTCAATCAGGAGGCAATACTATTCACGGTGTGCTTAAAACTCTTGGAGAGAGAGCTGAATAATAAAATTAACAAAGTAATAACCTATTAAATTCATAAAACAATGGCAGATTTGAAAAAACTTGCAGAAGAGTTGGTAAACCTAACTGTAAAAGACGTAAACGAGCTTGCTCAGATACTTAAGGATGAGTATGGTATTGAACCAGCAGCCGCAGCTGTAGCAGTAGCAGCTCCAGCAGCAGGTGGTGCAGCAGCACCAGCAGCTGAGGAGAAGACATCATTTGATGTTGAGCTTAAATCAGCTGGCGCATCTAAGCTTGCAGTAGTTAAGCTTGTAAAGGAACTTACAGGTCTTGGCTTGAAAGAGGCTAAGGATCTTGTAGATGCAGCTCCTTCTGTAATCAAGGAAGGTCTTTCTAAAAACGACGCTGAAAACATGAAAAAGCAATTGACAGAGGCTGGTGCTGAAGTTGAATTGAAGTAATTAAAATCCTGCCCGTCAGGAGATTACGGTTTGGAACCTTAGAAATAAGGTTCTAAACCTTTTTATGTTTTTTCAAAAATAGCGTTGACACATTAATAATTCTCTTTATGAGTAACAATAATCAAAGAGTAAACTTCTCCTCTATAAAAAATCCGCTGGAATACCCTGATTTTCTGGAGGTTCAATTAAAGTCATTCCAAGACTTCTTCCAACTTGACACACCTCCTGAAAAGAGAAAAAATGAAGGATTGTACAAGGTGTTTGCAGAAAATTTCCCTATCGCAGACACAAGAAATAATTTCATCCTTGAGTTTCTGGATTACTATGTGGACCCTCCACGCTACAGCATCGCTGAGTGCATTGAGATGGGACTGACATATAGTGTACCCTTAAAGGCAAAACTGAAATTATACTGTACAGATCCAGATCATGAAGATTTTGACACTGTGATACAAGATGTATATCTTGGTCCTATCCCTTATATGACTGAGAAAGGTACGTTTGTTATCAACGGTGCCGAGCGCGTGGTTGTATCACAGCTCCACCGCTCACCAGGCGTATTCTTTGGTCAGAGTATGCACGCCAACGGCACTAAACTCTACTCTGCTCGTATCATACCTTTCAGGGGCTCTTGGATAGAGTTCACTACTGATATAAACAATGTAATGTACGCTTACATTGACCGTAAGAAGAAGTTACCAGTAACAACACTGCTCCGTGCCATAGGTTTTGAGAGTGACAAGGACATCCTTGAGATTTTCAACCTGGCTGAGGAGGTCAAAGTCTCTAAAACAGCCCTTAAGAAGTGCGTAGGCAGAAAACTTGCCGCACGTGTTCTTAGAACATGGGTTGAGGACTTTGTTGATGAGGATACCGGTGAGGTGGTTTCTATGGATCGTAATGAGGTGGTGGTTGACCGTGAAAAGGTTCTTGAGGAGGACGATATTGACAAGATATTGGAGGCTAATGTGCCAACTATCCTGCTTCACCGTGATGACCTTAACCAGTCTGACTACACTGTTATTTACAACTCTTTGCAAAAGGACCCAAGTAACTCTGAGAAAGAGGCTACAAACTATATCTACCGCCAGTTAAGAAACGCTGAGCCTACAGATGACGCATCGGCGCGTGAGGTTATAAACAACCTATTCTTCTCTGAGAAGAGATATGATTTGGGCGACGTGGGCCGTTACAGAATAAACAAGAAACTTCATTTGGATATACCTACTGAAATCAAGGTACTGACAAAAGAAGACATCATAGCCATTATTCAATACCTTATCCAGCTTCTTAACTCTAAGGCTGATGTGGATGATATTGACCACTTGAGCAACCGTAGAGTAAGAACTGTAGGTGAACAGCTCTACAACCAGTTTGGTGTGGGTCTTGCCCGTATGGCGAGAACCATACGTGAGAGAATGAATGTTCGTGACAATGAGGTTTTCACCCCTATTGAGCTTATTAACGCAAGAACCATATCTTCTGTTATTAACTCATTCTTTGGTTCTAACGCCTTGTCACAGTTCATGGATCAGACTAACCCTCTTGCTGAGATTACTCACAAGCGCCGTCTGTCTGCTCTTGGTCCTGGCGGTCTTTCACGTGACCGTGCCGGATTTGAGGTGCGTGACGTTCACTATACTCACTACGGCCGTCTGTGTCCTATTGAGACTCCAGAAGGTCCGAACATTGGTCTTATATCTTCACTCTGCGTTTACGCAAAGATAGACAACCTTGGCTTTATTGAGACACCTTACCGTAAGGTGACAAACAAGCAGGTTGACCTTAAGAAAGAGGACATAGTTTATATGACCGCTGAGGAGGAGGAAGGCAAGATTATTGCCCAGGGTAACGCTCCACTTGACGACAATGGCAACTTTATACGTAACAAAGTTAAATCACGTCAGGACAGTGACTTCCCTGTTGTTGATCCAGACCAGGTTGAACTTATGGACGTTGCGCCTCAGCAGATTGCATCTATAGCCGCAGCTCTTATCCCGTTCCTTGAGCATGATGACGCGAACCGTGCTCTTATGGGTTCTAACATGATGCGCCAGGCAGTGCCTCTGCTACGTACAGAGTCTCCTATCGTGGGAACTGGTATTGAGAGCCAGCTTATTCGTGACTCAAGAACTCAGATTACCGCTGAGAGAGATGGTGTTATTGAATTTGTTGACGCTACTGTAATTAAGATTAAATACGATTACACTGATGAAGAGCTCTTTGTAATGTTTGACTCTCCTGTTAAGGAGTACAAACTTTCCAAGTTCCAAAAGACTAACCAGAGCACAACCATAGACATGCGCCCAATTGTACACAAGGGAGACCGAGTTACAAAGGGTCAGATTCTTACTGAAGGCTACTCCACTCAGAACGGTGAGCTTGCTATTGGTAAGAACCTTAAGGTTGCGTTCATGCCTTGGAAGGGTTATAACTACGAGGACGCTATAGTTATTAACGAGCGCCTTGTTAGCGAGGATATACTCACATCCGTTCACGTTGACGAGTATTCTCTTGAGGTCCGCGAGACAAAACGTGGTATGGAGGAGCTTACACGTGATATTCCAAACGTAAGCGACGATGCCACCAAAGACCTTGAGGAGAACGGTATTGTACGTGTGGGTGCTCTTATTGAGCCAGGCGACATTCTCATTGGTAAGATTACACCTAAGGGTGAGTCTGACCCATCACCGGAAGAGAAACTGCTACGCGCCATATTTGGTGACAAGGCGGGCGATGTTAAGGAGGCTTCTCTCAAGGCCACTCCGTCACTCCGTGGTGTGGTTATAGGCACCAGACTGTTCAGCAAGGTTCAGAAAGGTAAGAAGACCAAAGCTCAGGAGAAGGCAGAGCTTGCCAAACTTGATGATGAGTTCCAAAGCCAGGCAAATGCACTTAAAGAGGTGCTTGTAAAGAAACTTATGGAGCTTACTGCTGGCAAGACATCACAAGGTGTTAAGGATTTCTTAGGCGCCGATGTCATAGCCAAGGGCAACAAGTTCACACAAAAGCAGCTTCTTGATATTGATTACACAGCCGTTCAACTGAGCAAATGGACCACAGATGCTCACAAGAACGACCTTATACGTGATGTTATACTTAACTATCTGCGCAAGTACAAAGAGTACGACGCCAAACTGAAGCGACAGAAGTACAACCTTACAATAGGCGATGAGCTGCCTTCAGGCATTATGCAGATTGCAAAGGTGTATATAGCCAAGAAACGTAAGATACGTGTTGGTGACAAGATGGCGGGCCGCCACGGTAACAAGGGTATTGTGAGCCGTGTGGTAAGACGCGAGGATATGCCGTTCCTTGCTGACGGTACTCCTGTGGATATAGTTCTTAACCCACTTGGTGTGCCATCTCGTATGAACCTTGGACAAATATTTGAGACTGTTCTTGGTTGGGCTGGCAAAGAGCTTGGCGTTAAGTTCGCCACTCCAATCTTTGACGGTGCCACACTTGATGACCTTAACGCTTGGACCGACAAGGCAGGTGTTCCTCGCTATGGTAAGACATACCTCTACGATGGCGGCACAGGTGAGCGTTTTGACCAGCCTGCAACAGTAGGTGTAATCTATATGCTTAAACTCGGTCACATGGTTGAGGATAAGATGCACGCACGTTCTATTGGCCCTTACTCACTTATAACACAGCAGCCTCTTGGCGGTAAAGCCCAGTTTGGTGGTCAGCGTTTTGGTGAGATGGAGGTTTGGGCTCTTGAAGCATTTGGCGCAGCCCACATACTACAAGAGATTCTTACTATCAAGTCTGATGATGTTAAGGGCCGTGCAGACGCATACACCGCTATAGTCAAGGGTGACCCAATGCCAAAACCAGGCATACCGGAATCACTGAACGTGTTACTACACGAATTGAGAGGTTTGGGTCTAAGTATTAAACTGGATTAATAAAGAAGAGCTATGGCATTTAAAGATAAAGAAAAAGAAAAAAGGGCTGACAATTTCAAACAGATTACAATCAGCCTTGCATCGCCTGATGAACTAAAGTCTCAGTCCCACGGCGAGGTTACAAAACCTGAGACCATAAACTACCGTACCTACAAGCCTGAGCGTGACGGTCTCTTCTGTGAGCGCATCTTTGGTCCTACTAAGGACTATGAATGTAACTGCGGAAAGTACAAACGCATACGCTATAAAGGCATTGTCTGCGACCACTGCGGTGTGGAGGTTACAGAGAAGAAAGTACGTCGTGAAAGAATGGGACACATTGAGCTTGTGGTTCCAGTAGCTCACATCTGGTATTTCCGCTCGCTTCCTAACAAGATAGGCTATCTGCTTGGTCTTGCAACCAAGAAACTTGACGCCATTATCTACTATGAGAAGTATGTGGTTATTCAACCAGGAACACTTACAGATTATGTACAGGGAGACCTTCTTACAGAGGAGGAGTACCTTGACATTATGGATAACCTGCCAAAGGAGAACCACCTGCTTGAAGACAATGACCCTAACAAGTTCGTTGCCAAGATGGGTGCTGAGGCTATCTATGACCTGCTCCAGCGTCTTGACCTTGACAAACTCTCTTACGAGCTACGTGACAAGGCAAGCAAGGATACATCTCAACAGAGAAAAACAGAGGCTCTCAAGCGTCTGCAAGTCATAGAGTCATTCAGAGCATCTGCAAAAATCAACAAGCCTGAGTGGATGATTATGACCATCATACCGGTTATACCACCAGATTTGCGTCCTCTTGTTCCACTTGATGGCGGCCGTTTTGCAACATCAGACCTAAATGACCTTTACCGTCGTGTAATCATACGTAACAACCGTCTGAAGAAACTTATTGAGATTAAGGCTCCAGAGGTTATTCTCCGCAATGAGAAGCGTATGCTACAGGAGGCTGTTGACTCACTGTTTGACAACACACGTAAATCAACTGCTGTTAAGGCAGAGGCTAACCGTCCGCTTAAATCACTTTCAGACAGCTTGAAAGGTAAGCAGGGACGCTTCCGTCAGAACTTGCTTGGTAAACGTGTTGACTACTCTGCACGTTCAGTAATTGTGGTAGGCCCTGAGCTTAGAATGCACGAGTGCGGTCTGCCAAAAGATATGGCTGCCGAGCTTTACAAGCCGTTTGTTATCCGCAAACTTATTGAGCGCGGCATTGTAAAGACCGTTAAGTCTGCCAAGAAGATTGTTGACCGCAAGGACCCTGTAGTTTGGGACATTCTTGAGCACGTAATGAAAGGACACCCTGTTCTGCTGAACCGTGCCCCTACACTACACCGTTTGGGTATTCAGGCGTTCCAGCCAAGAATGATTGAGGGCAAGGCCATTCAGCTTCACCCACTTGCTTGTACAGCGTTCAACGCTGACTTTGATGGTGACCAGATGGCTGTACACCTTCCACTTGGTAATGAGGCTGTACTTGAGGCGCAGATTCTTATGCTTGCTTCTCACAACATTCTGAACCCTGCTAACGGTGCTCCTATCACAGTGCCTTCACAAGATATGGTGCTTGGTCTGTACTATATGACCAAACCACGTCCAGGCGCACTTGGTGAGGGCTACAAGTTCTACTCTCCAAAGGAGGTTATAATTGCTTACAATGAGCGCAAGGTTTCCCTTAATGCAAAAATCACTGTAAGAACCACCGATGTGGAGAACGGCCTTATAGTTACAAAACTTATTGACACCACCGTAGGACGCGTACTTGTAAATGAGTGCGTACCAAAAGAGGTTGGTTATATAAATGAGGTTCTTTCAAAGAAGTCTCTCCGTGACATCATCAGCAAGGTTATCAGCATCTGCGGTGTTGCACGTACAGCGGACTTCCTTGACGATATTAAGAACATGGGTTACTACATGGCGTTCAAGGGTTGTCTTTCATTCAACCTTGAGAACGTTATTATACCTAAAGAGAAAGAGGCTCTTGTGCAGGAGGGTTATGATAAGGTTGAGGCCATTCTTAATGACTACAACATGGGCTTCATTACATACAATGAGCGTTACAACCAGATAATTGACACATGGACACATGTTAACAATAAGCTCTCTAACATCTTGATGAAGCAGCTTTCAGAAGATGACCAGGGCTTCAACTCTGTGTTCATGATGCTTGACTCTGGTGCTCGTGGTTCTAAGGAGCAGATTCGTCAGCTTTGCGGTATGCGTGGACTTATGGCCAAGCCACAGAAAGCAGGCGCCGAGGGTGGTCAGACCATTGAGAACCCAATTCTTGCCAACTTTAAGGAGGGTCTGTCAGTGCTTGAGTACTTTATCTCTACTCACGGTGCCCGTAAGGGTCTGGCTGATACCGCTCTTAAGACAGCCGACGCTGGTTACCTTACCCGTAGGCTTGTTGACGTCAGCCACGATGTTATCATTACAGAGGAGGATTGCGGTACTCTGCGTGGTCTCGTAGCCACTGAGCTCAAGAACAATGAGGACGTTATATCTTCACTGTATGACAGAATCTTAGGCCGTGTATCAGTTCATGACATTATCCACCCTGTAACAGGCAAGGTAATAGTTGCCGCAGGTGAGGAGATTACAGAAGAGAGCGCCAAGATAATACAAGACTCCCCTATTGAAAGAGTTGAGATACGTTCAGTGCTTACCTGTGAATCTAAGAAGGGTGTTTGCGCCAAGTGTTACGGACGTAACCTTGCCACAAGCCGTATGGTTCAGAAAGGTGAGGCAGTGGGTGTTATTGCAGCCCAGTCTATTGGTGAGCCTGGTACTCAGCTTACTCTGCGTACATTCCACGTGGGTGGTGTTGCAGCCAACGTTGCTGTAGAGAACAAGATAACATCACACTATGATGGTGTAATTGAGATTGATGAGCTTAGAACAGTTACAGCAGAAGATGGTTCAACCATCGTGGTAAGCCGACTCTCTGAGCTTAGAATTATAGAACCTACAACAAAGATTGTTCTCACACAGCAGAACATTCCATACGCATCAACCCTGTTCGTTAAGAGCGGTGACACACTTAAGAAAGGTGATGTTATTTGCGAATGGGATCCGTTCAACGCAGTTGTAGTGTCTGAAAGCACTGGTGTGATGGCTTATGAGAGCATGATTGAGAACGTAACCTACAAGACAGAGTCTGATGAGCAGACTGGTCTTAAAGAGAAGGTTATCATAGAGTCTAAGGATAAGAACAAAGTTCCTGCCGCACAGATTCTTGATGAGAAAGGCGAGGTTGTTCGTACTTACGCTCTGCCTGTGGGCGCTCACTTGAACATAGAGGAGAAAGACCAGATAAAGGTTGGTCAGATACTCTTCAAGATACCAAGAGCCGTGGGTAAGGTTGGTGATATCACCGGTGGTCTTCCACGTGTTACTGAGCTGTTTGAGGCCCGTAACCCGTCTAACCCTGCTATTGTATCAGAAATTGATGGTGAGGTTACATTCGGCAAGGTTAAGAGAGGCCAGAGAGAGATTGTAATCACATCTAAGAGCGGTGAGGAGCGCAGATACCTTGTACCACTATCAAAGCAGATTCTGGTTCAAGAGAATGACTTTGTACGTGCTGGTGGCGCACTCTCTGATGGCGCCATTACACCTTCTGACATTCTTGCTATCAAAGGTCCTACCGCAGTACAGGAGTACATTGTGAACGAAGTTCAAGATGTTTACCGTCTGCAAGGTGTGAAAATCAACGACAAGCACTTTGAGGTTATTGTACGTCAGATGATGCGCAAGGTTGAGATTGAGGATCCGGGTGATACACGCTTCCTTGAGAAACAGATTGTTGACAAACTTGAGTTCATGGCTGAGAATGACCAGATTTGGGGTAAGAAGGTGGTTACTGACCAAGGTGACTCATCTGTGCTCAAGAATGGTCAGATTGTTACAGCACGCAAACTGCGTGATGAGAACAGTGCCCTTAAGCGTAAAGACCTCAAACTTGTGGAGGCTCGTGACGCAGTTCCTGCAACATCACAGCAGATTCTGCAAGGTATTACACGTGCCGCTCTCCAGACTACAAGCTTCATGAGCGCCGCTTCATTCCAGGAGACAACCAAGGTGCTCAACGATGCAGCCATAAACGGTAAGGTTGACAAACTTGAGGGTATGAAAGAGAACGTTATTTGCGGTCACTGCATACCTGCTGGTACTGGTCTTGCTGAGTTTGATAAGATTATAGTGGCATCACGTGAGGAGTATGAAAAGATTATGGAGGCCAAGCGTGGCGGCGTTGATGTAAACGCCACTGCTGATGAGGAGCAGTAATCTGTAACACATACACAATAAAAAATTAGGACAATCAAAAGATTGCCCTAATTTTTTTATATTTTTGCAGAAACAACCATATTTATACTATGAAAAAACTAATCCCCTCACTTATCATTATGGTCACACTATCACTTGGCGCATGCCAGAAACACTCAGAGGCCCGCTTTGACATTAAAGAGTTTGTATCAGAGAATCTTTGCAAGAATCCAAGAAGGGTTGAGATTCTACTGCCAAAAGACTATGACGCAAACAAAAATGAGCGCTATGCCGTGCTCTATATGTATGACTGCCAAAACATCTTCCATGACAGCCTATCCTTTACAGGTGTCTCATGGGGCGTAAAGGAGACCACAGAGATGCTTGCCGACAGTGGCATTATTAAACCGCTTATAGTTGTAGGCATTGATAACGCCGGTGAACTGAGGGGCAATGAGTACTCTCCAAAGAAACTTGTACAGCGCATTAGGGAGAAAGACCCTCACTACTTTGACGGCAAGGGAGATTACCTTAATAATGATTCTTTACTCTATAGTGATGAGTTCCTTAAATTTGTGGTGACAGAGCTGAAGCCTTACATTGACAGCACCTACCGCACACTGCCTGACAGGGAGAATACTGCCATTATGGGCTCCAGCCTTGGTGGGCTTATGTCACTCTACGCATATCTTGAGTACCCGGAGGTGTTTGGCAGAGCCGCCTGCATTTCAACCCACTGGCCTGTTAGCTACGGTGATAACACCACTACAGGCACATACGCATACGCAGAACTCATTAAGGAGAGATGGGGAGAGATTGAGCCGCCTGTAAAAATTTACTTTGACTACGGGACAGAGACTATTGATGCTGGCTACATTAACAAACAGCCCATTATTGACAGCCTCTTTACGGCACTTGAATATCCTGCCGACAACTACCGTTCAAAATGCTTTGAGGGCAAAGACCACAGTGAGCGCAGCTGGCGTGAGCGTCTGCCTGAGATCATGAAATTTCTTTGGGCCGAATAGCAAACTGGCAAAACACCGTGGGGCGTTATTTAACGCTCCACGTTTTGTATTGCTCCCACTTGCTTATAACCTGCTTAACATAAGTCACAACCTCTATACCACGGCAATAGCCGTATTTACAAACGGAATCTGTATAAAACTCAGGCTCTGACTTTAGCAGTATGTAGTGCTCCACGTTGCCAAACCAAACATCGGGGTCTTTACCATACTTACGCGCCAAAGCACGTGCGTCAAATATATGTGCCGGTCCTGAGTTGTAGGCTGCAAGTGTGAACTTAACCTTCTCATCGGGGTCTGTGACAGACGGGAACAGTTTTTCAAGTTTCTTTAAATATTTGGCGCAAAGACTAACGCTAACCTCTGGGTCAAACATCTGTTGCACGCTATCAGCTCCTAATGAAATTGCTGTCTTAGGCATAAGCTGCATAAGTCCGCAGGCCCCAGCCCAAGACACTGTCATAGGGTCAAACTTTGACTCCTTGTAGGCCATAGCTGCAAGTAATTTCCAATCCCACCCTATCTGCTGACCATATATCTTGAAGAGGTGATCATACTGTGAGATTCCGTTACGGCTCATTAGCTCTATCTTATTTGCCTCAGCTATGCTCTGTTCAAAATATCTGCGGTACAATTTTGTGAACTCTTTTATATGTTTCTTGTCTTCAGCCCATTTATTTATGAAAGCAAGGAGTTCGTATGAATCTTTTCCCACCGCCCAAGCCGCACGCTGAGGAAAACTTATGCCTAATGAGTAATCAAGTTTAGGGAACAGGTTCTGACTTATGCGTGCAATATCGTATGTGGTTACGGTCATTGGTATCTTGTGAGTCGCCACCATGCCTATGAGGTCTTCTGATGTTACTGTATCAGCTGCATACACTATGTTTATTCCGCCTCCCACTTCATCGTTAAGGTGTTTCAGCCGATGCTCAAATCTGGAGCCTTGACGTACAACCACTTCTCTGCCCACCAAATCAAGCACATCACGGGCCATTGTATCACTCTTACACTGCAATATGACTTGGTATGTTTCTGATTGCAGGTTTGTATATGCCAAACCGTCTTTATACTTTGAAATGTAAGGCATCTTATATGCTATAAGGTCGGCATCGCCGAGCATCATCATTTTATACATGGCCACTTCACTCTCAGCCACGGTTATTTTAAGCTTAACGCCTATGGCTTCTGACAAAGATTTAGCCATTTCATATTCATAGCCAGCTTCATTGTCTTTGTATAGAAAATAAGATGTGGGACCGTACATGGTAACCACACGCAGGGTGTCATCTTCACGTATTTCTGCTAAATCACGATGTTTCACACTATCCTCATCACTCTCCTGCCTGTTGCATGACATAACGCATAACGCACTGACAACCATTGCAAGCACAATTATAAGATTCAGGGGATTGTAAGATTTTTTCATCATTAAGATTCTTTTTGCTCTGTAAAATTAATGAATTAATTTTTTTTGTACTACATTTGCGGTGGAGAAAATTAAAAATACGGCAAACACACCGCTCAGTTACAACGATGGATTCTTTTTTTAGTATTCTCTAAACACTTTTAAAAATTTAATCTTTTATGTCAGTAAACAAAGTAATTTTAGTAGGAAACGCAGGTGACGACGCTAAGGTCCGTTATCTGGACAACAACGTGGCAGTCGCCAATTTTTCAGTAGCCACCACAGAAAGAGCTTACACTCTAAACAATGGAACTCAGATACCTGAACGTACTGAGTGGCATAACATTGTGGCTTGGAGAGGGCTTGCTGAAATAGCCGAAAAGTATGTTAAAAAGGGCACTCAGGTTTATATTGAAGGTAAAATCCAGTCTCGCTCATATACAGACAAGGACGGCATTAAGCGCTTTGCTTACGAAATTCTTGCAGACAATATGCAGTTGCTGGGAAAGAAGGGCGGCGACGATCAGACAGGGACTAAAACCCCTGCCACTCAAGAAAAAAGGACTTCTACGAAGGGCTCCAAAACGGAGACCTCCGCTCCTTTTAATGCTGAGCCTACGGCGCAGGCAGGACAAGAGGACGATCTTCCTTTCTAATGCGATAGTAGTTGTAACGGCGGTAAAAAAGCCTGCTCCTCAAAGGGGCAGGCTTTAATATTTTCTATTCTTAATTACTTTAGAGATTATTTTTCTCAATATCCTTAAAGTAGCGGTATGTTCCAACTTTTAGTTCGTCGGTGGCAGCATCGTCGCAAACTATGATGCCCTTACGGTGCATCTGTAGGGCGGATATTGTCCATAGATGGTTCACGCTGCCCTCCACTGCGGCTGCAAGTGCGCGTGCCTTACCGTGACCGTTCACAAGGATAAGCACCTCTTTGGCATCCATCACAGTACCTACGCCTACTGTAAGAGCAGTTTTAGGCACTTTGTTAACATCTCCTTCAAAGAATCTTGAGTTTGCAATGATGGTATCAGTGGTAAGGGTTTTCTGACGAGTACGGGAGCTTAATGACGAGCCTGGTTCATTGAATGCAATGTGACCGTCAGGACCAATACCGCCTAAGAAAAGGTCAATACCTCCGGCAGCCTTAATTCTCTCTTCATAATTCTCACACTCTGCCGCTAAATCCTTGGCGTTGCCATTAAGAATGTTTACATTCTCTTTCTTAATGTCAATGTGACTGAAGAAATTATTCCACATAAATGAGTGATAGCTCTCAGGGTGTTCCTCTGGTAATCCTACATACTCATCCATATTAAAAGTTATTACATTGGCAAATGAAACCTTGCCAGCCTTGTTCAACTCTACAAGAGCTTTATACATACCAAGTGGTGATGAGCCTGTTGGCAATCCAAGTACAAAAGGTTTCTCCGATGTTGGAGATGCTGCGTTTATTTTGGCTGCAACATAATTTGCCGCCCACTGTGACATCTTAGCGTAGTCTGGTTCAATAATTAGTCTCATACTTTTTTTTATTATATATGTTTACAAAGATATAGCAATTAGAGAAAAGCCCGTCTTTTATCAGCTTTTTTTTGAAAAAAAATTATCATAAACTTACAAAATATTCACATTTGCACAAATAAAGCTATCATATTTTTGCACGATTACGCAAATTCAATACAATTTATAACGAGCAGTTACATCTCTTAGTTTTTTACTGGCGGACAATTCTCCCTTTATATCATTATAACATACTATTATAAATTTTTTTTCATTATCTTTGTGAATTTAATATGGGCATCTATAGGTAAAATGCAATTCAAAGACGTCATAGGACAAAAAGAGGCGAAGGAACTCATAACCAAGAGTGTCAGGGAGGGACGCATACCCCACGCACAGCTCTACTGGGGCGGCGAGGGGGTTGGCAAGCTTGCATTGGCGCTTGCAACGGTGCAATACATAAATTGTGAGCATCCTACTGACACCGACTCTTGCGGTGAGTGTGAGTCTTGCAGGCTTATTGCAAAACTCTCCCACCCCGATGTCCATTTTGTGTTTCCTATAGTGAAAACTGGCAGTAAAAACGCCTTTTGTGATGAATTTATGCCACATTGGAGGGATTTAGTTCTACATTCACCCTACTTTAACATGCATGAGTGGATGCAAGAGATAAACAACAATGGCAAGGTAGGCACTATATACACTACTGAAAGCGAGGCCATAGCCCGTAAACTGAGTCTTAAAAGTTTGAAAGCCCGCTTCAAGACTGTTATTATATGGTTGCCGGAATTGATGCAGGAGGAAGGAGCCAACAAACTTCTTAAACTGCTTGAGGAACCGCCTGAAGGCACTTTGTTCCTACTGGTAAGCGAGCAGCCGGAAAGAATGCTTGGCACTATAGCCTCACGCACACAGTCACTGCACATAAAGAGTATTGATGTTGAAGATCTGGGCAAGGTGTTCCCTGCTAATGTGGCAAGGCTCTCAGGCGGTAACTACGTTAAGGCTCGTGAACTTGTCGAGGCTCGTAGCAACGCGACGGAGATGACATCGAGGTACCGGAATCTTATGCTCAGTGCATTCAGGAAGGATTTAGTTGCACTACGTGACATAGCAGAAAATGCAGCAAAGAGCCGTGAGGAGTGTTTAGAATTCCTTAAATATGCGGCAAGGATAACAAGGGAGACGTTCATAGCCAACCTGTGCAATCCTCAGCTCTGCTACAGTACAGATAGCGAGGCGGCATTTATTGAGAAGTTCAAAAAGTTTGTGGATGTGACAAACATAGAGCAGATAACAGAACATATAACCCAGGCCAGTCTTGACATAGAGCGTAATGCGAACATCAAGATTACAGTTTTTGACATGGGCCTGCAGTTATTCACCCTTATAAACAACAAAAGATAGAGTATGGATTACACACTTGATAAAGGCAACAGCCGTCTGACCGCTGCAGGCTGCAAGAGAAGTTCATGGCAGATGCTTAGCGTATATGACTGGCTGGCTGACATCCCTGTTGACAGGGAGACCATGCAATATGTGGAGGTTCAATTCAAGAACACCAGGAAGGGGTATTATCTTAACTCCACTGAGATTCCCTTGGAGAAGGGAGATATTGTGGCAGTGGAGTCAAATCCCGGGCACGATATTGGCACGGTGACGCTGCAAGGTTACCTTGTGGCTCTGCAAATGAGAAAGAACGGCTATGACCCCACCAAGAGCGAGGTGCGCCGCATATACCGTAAAGCTAAGCCTGCCGATATTGAGAAGTGGGAGGAGTCAAAGGCTAAGGAACACGATGCCATGCTCCGCACACGTCAGATAGCCAAAGATCTGAATCTTGATATGAAGATTGGCGACGTGGAGTATCAAGGAGACGGCAACAAAGCCATCTTCTACTACATTGCAGACCAGAGGGTTGACTTCCGCGAACTTATCAAGGTGCTGGCAGACACCTTCCATGTGCGTATTGAGATGAAACAGATTGGAGCACGTCAGGAGGCTGGGCGCATCGGCGGCACAGGTCCTTGCGGACGTGAGCTTTGCTGCTCCACTTTTATGACCAATTTTCGTTCTGTGGGCACCAACGCTGCCAGAGTTCAGGATTTATCTATGAACCCTCAGAAGCTCGCCGGCCAGTGCGCCAAGCTGAAGTGCTGCCTCAACTATGAGTTTGATAATTATGTGGAGGCTCTTAAGGAGTTCCCGTCAAAGGATATTGTGCTTGAAACCGCAAAGGGGCCTTATTACTTCTTTAAGCTTGATGTCTTTGCCCGTAAGATGACATACTCCGCCGACAAGAAGGCGCCTGTGGATTTGCTTGAAATGCCGCTTGATGAGGTGTGGAAGATTATCAATGAGAACAAGAAGGGTAAGAAAGTGAGCGAGATTCAGACATCGGAGTCTAAAAACGAGCCCGAAATAAGTTTTGAGAACGCTGTGGGAGAAGGAAGCCTCACCAGATTTGACAAGAACAAGAAGAAAAAGAAGCACAAGCACCGTCCTAACAACCAAAAACCATCTGACAGCGGAGCTGAAAACAAATGAAAAAACTGCTGAGAATATTACAGCTGACCGCCGCCATAGCCGTCATGGCATCTTGTGGCAGGCCGAGCGTTTACAACCAGTGTGCGGATACCGATGAAAACGGCTGGCATATTGACTCCGCCGTTATATTCAAACCTGTGATTGCTGACACGCTGCACAGGTACAATATGATTGTAACCGTACGTCACACATCTGACTATCCTTACCAGAACTTCTGGATGTTCGTGAGAATAACATCGCCAGACGGAATGATTGCCAGAGACCCGTTTGAATGCTATTTGGCTGATAACACCGGGCGGTTCTTAGGTAGTGGCATATCTGTTTATGAGATGCCCGTGCTTATATCAGAAAACATCAGGTATGACCAGTCTGGAGAGTACAAGGTTGAGATTCTGCAAGGTATGCGTGACACGCTGCTAACTGGTGTGAAAAATATATGCCTCACTTTAGAGAGAGTTGACTGATGGGGAAAAATAAGTTACAGAAATTTGCGGAGATGGAGACATACAGCAATGTCTTCCAGTACCCGTTTGCACGCCTGCAGGCTGATGGTGGATTTTATGGGAAGGGCAAGTGGCATGAATTTTTTGGGAACTGCAACCCTATTGTTCTGGAACTGGGCTGTGGCAAGGGTGAATATACTGTAGGGCTGGCAAAAATCTTCCCTGATAAGAACTTTATTGGAATTGACATCAAGGGTGCCAGAATGTGGACAGGCGCCAAAGAGTCAAACATTGAGGGATTAAAAAACGTAGCGTTCCTCAGAACTGACATTGAACTTATTACAGAGTTTTTTGCTACTGATGAGGTGGCTGAGATATGGATTACATTCCCTGACCCACAGATGAAAAAGGTGCGCAAACGCCTCACATCCACCAGGTTCATGGCTTTGTACCAGCAGATATTAAAGCCACAGGGCATTGTACATCTGAAGACGGACAGCCCGTTCCTGTATGCCTACACCACTCTGATGGTAAAGTACAATGGTTACAAGACGCTCCTCTCCACCGACAATCTCTACGCATCGGGGTATGATGATGAGATACTTAAGATACGCACCTATTATGAGAGCCAGTGGATTGAGCGTGGAATGAATATTAAGTATATAAAGTTTGAACTGGAACATAGAGATGAATTCACGGAGCCGCAGGAGGATATCCCAGAGGATGACTACCGCAGCTTTAACCGCCGTTCAAACACACAGATACAGAGTAAGAAAGAGTAAAAAGATATGGAACTCTATCCTAAATTAATTTTAGAGGCGCTTAGCCATGTTACACACCCAGCCACAGGTAAAAACATTGTGGAGTCTGGTATTGTGGAGGACGACATACGCATTGAGGGGCGCAAAGTGTCATTTTCTCTGCTGCTAAAAAGCAATGATCCTCTTGCAAAGTCTTTAGTTAAAGCATCTGAAACAGCCATACTCACCTATGTAGGCCCCGATGTTGAGATTAAGGGCAATATCGCCATTAAGAGCCCTGCCGAGCCTGCAGTGGAGAAGGAGGAGCCTCTTAAGGGGGTCAGGTATAAAATTGCCATTTCATCAGGCAAAGGAGGCGTGGGGAAATCAACAGTAACATCAAATCTTGCCATATCACTTGCAAAACTTGGCTACAAGGTGGGACTGTTTGACGCTGACATATTCGGACCTTCAATACCTAAAATGTTTGGTGTGGAGGGCGCCACCCCATACGCAGATGAGAACGGTCTTATCATGCCTATTGAAAAATATGGTGTAAAAATGCTATCCATAGGTTTCTTTGTGAATACAGATAGCGCTATAGTATGGCGTGGAGCCATGGCTTCCGGAGCCATAAAGCAATTACTTACAGAGGCGGCGTGGGGAGAGCTGGACTATCTGCTCATAGACCTGCCTCCAGGCACAAGCGACATTCACCTTACGGTGGTGCAGACTATAAAACTTGACGGCGCAATAGTGGTGAGCACACCTCAGCAGGTGGCGCTTGCAGATGCGGTGCGTGGCATTGATATGTTCCAGAATGAGAAAATAAACGTACCTGTCATAGGTCTCATAGAGAACATGGCTTGGTTCACACCAAAGGAACTCCCTGAAAACAAGTACTACATATTTGGGAAAGAGGGTGTAAGCAAACTTGCAGAGGAGCGTGGCATCAGACTTTTAGGACAGATACCCCTTGTACAAGGCATCTGTGAGGGTGGTGACAACGGAGCACCAGTATCACTTTCAGACACAATTACAGCTTTAGCGTTTGATAATATTGCAAAAAGCATTGTCTTTCAGTAAAATTTATTATCTTTGCTCTTTAAACATACAAATCTATAATGGCGGAAATTACAACAAAAAAACTACTTGACACAATTGTAGCTGGAATTCAGGACCAGAAAGGCAAACGAATAGTGGTGGTTGACCTAAAGAAAACAGGCAATTCTGTCTGCTCATATTTTGTTATATGTGAGGGTGGCTCAAACACACACGTCAATGCTATTGCCACCAATCTTAAAGACTACGTGCGTGAGGCCATAAAAGTCAAGCCTCTTGCAATGGAGGGCTTTGAGAACTGCGAATGGATAGTTTCAGACTACATTGACGTTATGGTTCATATAATGCAGCGAGGCGCACGTGAGTTCTATGATTTGGAGCATTTGTGGGCGGATGCAAAAATTAAGGAAATAGAAGATTTAGACTAACATGGCAGAAAAGAAACCGGAAAATCCAATAAATAACGGCAAAAATGGGAAACCAAGCGGAGGATTCAGCCTCACATGGTTCTATATAGCAATAGCCACTGCGCTGATATTCACTATATTCTACGATGACAGCGCTCCAATGAAGGAAGTCCAGTATTCAGACCTTCAAGAATACATAAAAGATGGGTATATTGATAAGATTGTGGTTGTTACAAACACAAACCATGCGGAGGTAAGCCTTGTAGACGACTCCACGGTTATTTACAATGTGCTTGGCGCCGCCGATGTTAAGAAATACAGCAAAAAACCACAGATACAGTCACAGATACCGTCGCCAGAGAAACTTGATGACTTTGTGGCTTCTGTAACAGAGAAAAGCGGCCGTAAGATTGACATAAAGTACGAGGAGAGAAAGGATTACGCCTCCACGTTTTTATGGACGTTTGGTCCTATACTTGTGTTTATAGCCATCTGGATTATCATGTCACGCCGCATGACAGGAGGCGGTGGCATATTCTCTGTAGGACGTTCTAAAGCGCAGATAATAGAAAAAGGGAACAAGATGAACGTCACATTTAAGGACGTGGCAGGGCTTTCAGAGGCGAAACAAGAGGTTCAAGAGATAGTTGAGTTCCTAAAGAACCCTAAGAAATACACAGACCTTGGCGGTAAGATTCCCAAGGGTGCACTGCTTGTAGGTCCTCCCGGCACAGGTAAAACTCTGCTTGCCAAGGCCGTGGCTGGAGAAGCAAACGTGCCGTTCTTCTCTCTCAGCGGCTCAGATTTTGTGGAGATGTTTGTAGGCGTGGGCGCATCGCGTGTAAGAGACCTGTTCCGTCAGGCAAAGGACAAGTCTCCGTGTATTATATTTATTGATGAAATAGACGCCGTGGGTCGTGCCAGAGGCAAGAATCCAGCATTCAATGCAAATGACGAGCGTGAAAACACACTAAACCAGCTACTTACAGAGATGGACGGATTTGGCACTAACAGCGGCATCATAGTGCTTGCAGCCACAAACCGTGCAGATATTCTTGACAAAGCGCTACTGCGTGCAGGACGCTTTGACCGCCAGATAAGCGTGGATTTGCCAGATGTGCATGAGCGCAAGGAGATTTTTGAGGTTCATTTGAGACCTATTAAGTATGCGGAGGATCTGGACATTGATTTGCTTGCCAAGCAGACACCAGGTTTCTCAGGAGCAGATATAGCCAATGTATGTAATGAGGCCGCCCTTATAGCGGCACGTAGAGATAAAAAAGTGGTTGACCGCCAAGACTTCACCGATGCGGTTGACCGTATAATAGGCGGTCTGGAGAAAAAGAACAAGATAACAACCGCAGAAGAGAAACGTGCCATTGCCGTGCATGAAGCGGGGCACGCATCTGTGAGCTGGCTGCTTGAATACGCCAATCCGCTTGTAAAGGTAACCATTGTGCCACGAGGCAAGGCTTTAGGAGCCGCATGGTATCTGCCTGAGGAGAGGCAGCTAACAACCACAGAGCAGATGCTTGATGAGATGTGCGCACTGCTTGGCGGACGTGCTGCGGAGCAGGTTGTACTTGGCAGAATTTCAACAGGAGCGCTTAATGATTTGGAGCGTGCCACTAAGATGGCATACTCTATGGTGGTTTACTATGGCATGAGTGAGAAGCTGAAGAACATAAGTTACTTTGACTCCACACAGCAGGATTACTCATTTACCAAACCATATAGCGACAAAACCTCTGAGATAATTGACAATGAGATAAAGTCTATAGTACAAACACAGTTTGACCGTGCCGTAAAGATTATAACAGACAACAAGGAACGTCACGGAGAACTGGCTTCAATTCTGGTGGAGAAGGAGGTTATTTACGCTGATGACGTGGAGCGCATATTTGGCGCGAGACCATGGAAAACGCGTATGGATGAGATAACAGCAAAACAGTGATAAAGAGATGAGCAACCTTGTTACAAGAACAATTACCGGTGTTGTATTTGTTGCCGCGGTCTTGGGCAGTATAATGTTCCAAGAGCAGTACTACGCATTTACAGCACTTTTTTCCTTATTTTGCGTACTGGCTCTTATAGAGTTCTACGGAATAATCAACGCCAAGGAGAATGTGAGCGTGAATGTGCCCTACATGGTGTTCTGCGGAATACTTCTGTATTTAGGTTGTTTCTGGTGCAGTAGTTTTAACTCAGACCCAAGAAAAATAAGAGGGTTTGTAATTCTCATTGCCTATATTCTATCTATCATAATTCTTATTATTAGCGAGCTGTACAGAGGCAAGCCTCACCCCACATACAACCTGGCATTCTCAATATATGGTCAGGTGGTGGTTGCTTTGCCGTTCGGTGTTCTTAACTTTATAGCAAGGGACCAGTTCCAACTGCTTGCTCTGTTTGTGTTCATCTGGCTTTTTGATACTGGCGCATACGTTTTTGGCAGCTCGTTTGGCAAGCACAAGATGATAGAGAGGATTTCACCTAAAAAATCATGGGAGGGTGAGATAGGCGGAGCGCTCACAACCGTGGGCGTGGCCATAGCCTACTCATTCTATTTAGGCCAGCCGCTTTGGCAATGGGTTGTATTTGCCCTTATAGTGGTTATATTCGGCACATTTGGAGACCTTTCAGAGTCTATGCTAAAGAGAGCATCGGGGCTTAAGGATTCAGGAAACATTCTGCCTGGCCACGGAGGTATGCTTGACCGCTTTGACAGTATGCTACTGGCGGCTCCGGTAATTTATATTTACATTGAAATTCTAAAAGCTGTTTCATAATATGGTAAAGATACACAAAGAGGGGCGCAATATGCTCCTGATACTACTGTTTGCACTTATAATTCTGAACGGTGCGTTATTCTACGTATCAAGTTCTGTTATTATTACATCAATTGTTGCTGTATTGTCAATAGTGGTATTCATATTCTTTACATACTTTTTCAGAATATCAAACCGTATCCTTATCGCAGATGATACGTATGTGATAGCGCCTGCTGATGGCAAGATTGTGGTTATTGAGCCTGTTATGGAAAATGACTATTTCCATGAGCAGAGAATGCAGGTAAGCATATTCATGAGCGTATTCAACGTACACGCAAACTGGTTCCCCGTGGCTGGCAAGGTGCTTCACTCTTCTCACCAAAGCGGCAGGAAGATGGCGGCGTACCTGCCTAAATCAAGCACTGAGAACGAGCGCTCATCTATAATCATTGAAGCCAAGAACGGCCAGCAGATACTTGTACGTCAGGTGGCGGGTGCTCTTGCACGTCGTATCGTAACCTACGCAAAAGAGGGAATGGAGTGCCACATCAACCAGCAGCTTGGCTTCATAAAATTTGGTTCCCGTGTGGATATGTATCTCCCTATGGATGCTGAGATACTAACTGAGCTGCATGAAGAGACAATAGGTAACGAAACAATTATAGCGAAATTAAAACATCAAAGTGCCGAAAGCTTAGATTGATTTTAATTTCTAAATATGTTAGTAAAAACTTATAGCGCGGCGGTGCAAGGCATCGGCGCAACTGTTATTACCATTGAGGTGAACATTCTCTCTGGTGTGAAATTCTTTATGGTAGGGCTACCCGATGTTGCCGTAAAGGAGAGTCATGAACGTATCTTGTCAGCTTTTAACCACACAGGATACAGGTTCCCAAGAAAACAGGTTATAGTGAACATGTCACCTGCGGACATCCGCAAGGCAGGTTCATCATACGACCTCACCATTGCCACTGGCATTTTAGCGGCATCAGAGGAGCTGAGCACGGAGAAGCTGGAAGAATACGCCATTATGGGGGAGCTTTCTCTTGACGGAAGCCTGAATCCGATAAAAGGAGTTCTGCCAATTGCAATTAAGGTGAAAGAATCAGGATTCAAGGGGCTGATAATCCCTATTGGCAATGCCTGTGAAGCGGCTGTTGTGGAAGGGCTTGATGTTATTGGCGTAAAGAATCTAAGTGAGGTTGTAGGTTTCTTAAACGGTTCTATTGAGATTCAGCCATTCAATACTCCCAAGGCCATATCAAACGGGGACCTTTGCATGGATTCTCTGCCTGATTTTTCTGATGTCAGAGGCCAGCAGGCTGTAAAACGGGCACTTGAAGTGGCGGCAGCAGGTGGTCATAATATCATTATGATAGGCCCTCCTGGAGCAGGCAAATCCATGCTTGCAAAAAGACTGCCATCCATACTGCCTCCGCTCACTAATGAGGAGTCATTGGAGACCACCAAGATACACTCAGTGGCAGGCCATATTACGGGTAACACATCATTGCTCAGACACCGGCCATTCCGCAGTCCGCACCATACAATATCTGACATAGCCCTTGTAGGTGGAGGTTCCTACCCGCAGCCAGGAGAAATTTCATTGGCGCATAACGGAGTTCTCTATATGGATGAGCTGCCTGAGTTCAAACGCTCCGCCCTTGAAGTGCTACGCCAGCCGCTTGAAGACAGGAAAATCACAGTGTCAAGAGCCAACTCCACGGTGGAGTACCCAGCCAACTTTATGCTTGCAGCTTCCATGAATCCGTGCCCATGCGGATACCACGGCGCCCCGTTTAAGGAGTGCACATGCACTCCTAATGAAGTAAAGAGGTATATGAGCCGAATATCCGGACCGCTTATGGATCGTTTTGACATACAGTGTGAAATCTCACCGATACCGTTCAGTGACCTTGCAAGCCGCCCTAAAGGAGACACGAGCGCAGTTATTAGAGAAAGGGTGATTGCGGCACGTAAAATACAGGAGAACCGCTTTAGAGAGTTTCAGGGGATCCACTGTAACGCACAGATGGATGAACGAATGCTGCATATTTATGCAGAGTCTGACAGTGTTTCCATGAAGATGCTTGAAACAGCGATGGAACGTCTCAAACTCTCTGCACGAGCCTACAGCCGCATATTGAAAGTGGCACGAACAATAGCAGACTTAGAAGCCTCTGAACAAGTAAAAAGCCATCACATGGCAGAGGCTATAGGTTATAGGAATCTTGACCGTGAAGATTACTACAACCTTTAAGACTAATGCGGTAAATCATCAAGAAACTCCATGTCTTCAGATTTGAAGTCTGAGTCTTCTGAGTTCAAATGGAACAACTTAAGGGTCGGGCCTACTTGCGCGTATGTATTCCACTCTGTAATGGTATATCCTAAAAGAGTTAATTTTGCACGTAACATTGCATATATGCCAAAATCAAGGTCCGCCCTATAGGAGTACCACTTGTCATCAGTCGGGTCTATTGAAAATTTACCGTCAAAAAACAGGGTTGGGCCTATTGACATCTGAGGTCCTGCACATCCACCAACAAGAACTTCCGCCCCCAGAAGAAATCCAGTGCTTGCCATAGCCCTGAAATCTGCTTTTACAGGATACCATTTTGTTCTGTTTTTTAAGACTTTAGTGTTGTTATATGAGTCCCAGCCACTTTTCTCATTATATGTAACGCCAACATCGTAAGTCTCTTTATACTCATACCTCAACCTGCTATAAACCTTACCTGAAAGTTTATAGTAAAATGAGAAATCCAGAGTGGGAGTTACAGTCATAGGTATAGGAATAGGACCAACCATAAAAACAAAAGTGTATCCATTAAATCTTGCGATTGGAATATTTGACTTACCTGGCGGAGGGGTTTTCTTTACCTGATAACCGAATGTAACCTGCGGTTCAAACTCAACCTTTCCATAAACGCCGGCATTAAAGTCCCTCAATTTTGGTGTATATACAAACAGGAACTGATGTTTCATGTATGTATTAAATGACAGCCTATAGTTTAGCTCAAACACCAACGGGCATGTAATCCATAATGTGAGGGAGTCTCCCATCACAGGAATATAGAATTTTCTCTCAAGCTCAGTATATACAGATAGAATCTTGCCTGATGAGCCTAGCCCCCCTTCCAAACCAAGCAGATTTTCAGGAGTATAATACATATAGCCGTCTGCCGATGCTCTCTTTTGCGGGGTTTCATCCAACTCGTCAGCATATACAAACGGTTTGTCATAACCATACGGGTCTGTTAAAAGCACCGCAGCAGGGTGAGTCACATTATCCTTATCAGTATATTTTGAGACAAACCGCCTCACGTCATCCACAGTTGCATCAGCAGACCTAAGTGAAGCCTGATTTTCCTTATCAACAAACATTTCAGTGCATAGCTCAGCATTGCACTCTCCAAGCACATCAGCCACTGTGCCACGCTCCACCTCAAGAATATAACGGTCTTCCACAAGTTTCTCATTCAGCACCTTGCGTATATATGGCATTTGATTAATTTTTTGCCATATCCCCATTGTGCGCCCCTTAAAAGCAGTTATATTCAGACGCTCCGCCAATTCTTTGCTCACGGCAATTTCAGTGGTGTCTGGGTTTAGAATCTCAACATCGTTGTCTGATGAAAAACAATGGTATGTGAGTCCTATGGGCGACATGTCATTCCCATCAGACCCAGCAGGTTCACTCACAATCTCCAAATCCTTAGCAACATCATCCACCTTACTATCCTTACACGATGTCAAAACCACTGAATACAGCAGCGTACAGACTGTCAACAACAAAACTTTACATTTCATATCATCAACCTTTCATTACTAAAGGGTTATACATTTTACTCGCTTCTGCAACGACAAATGTATTGATGTACGAACAAGTTCCGTTTTTATAAATGTTAAAATAGCATATAGACAATAAAAAAACTGCTTATGTAATAAATAAGCAGTAAAATTGTAACAGAAATGAGTTATTATGTAAAATTATGAAACCTGAATCAGCTCTTTCATAATAAGAGTCATATATGGTTGCACAGAGTTGGCTATACGTTGAACTTCTTCATGGCTCACCTCCACCACTTTACCCTCTACGCCAAGGTCTGTGATAATTGACATGGCAAAGACCCTTATACCTGCATGTACGGCAGCAATCACTTCTGGCACAGTTGACATACCTACAGCATCGCCACCTATGGTCCTAAAGAACCTATACTCAGCAGGAGTCTCAAAAGTGGGGCCTTGAGTGCCTACATAAACACCTTCCTTTATGCGTATACCGTGCCTCTCGGCAATGGCTCTTGCCTTAGCACGTAACGTGGCATCGTAGGCGCAGCTCATATCAGGGAAACGCACTCCCAGCTCATTATAATTTTTACCACGCAGCGGATGCTCAGGGAACAAATTAATATGGTCTGTTATTATCATCAACTCCCCTATTTCAAACTCAGGATTCATACCCCCGGCTGCATTTGAGAGCAGCAGCGTCTCCACTCCAAGCTCCTTCATTACACGTACAGGAAATGTAACCTCTTTCATTGAGTAACCCTCATAGTAGTGGAAACGTCCCTGCATGGCAAAGACTTTGGTATCTCCTAACTTACCTATTATAAGTTTACCGCTATGGCCTTCAACTGTTGACACTGGGAAATTAGGAATCTCTTGATATGGTATCTCCTGACTGTCTGTAATTTGTGTGGCAAGTTCTCCCAAACCGGTTCCTAACACTATACCCACCTTAGGCAGGTACTGCATCCTATTTTGTAAATAAGACGCTGTTTCTTTTATTTTTTTCAACATAGTCAGTTATCTTTTTGTCAAAATCAGCTTTACCGTCAAACAGGAAATCAATCTCCACATCAAGAATGTAGATTCTGTTCATTATATAATCCGGTATGTCAAGCGCAACAAGTTTTGCCTCGTCCTTGGGGGTGACAATTATGCACTTGCTATCACTTTCCATATCATCGAATGTACGTGTAATACGGTTTATATCATCCATTACATACCTGTGATGGTCTTCAAAAAGCATCTTATTAACATTAGAGCAAACTCCGTCAAGATATTCAACGAGCGGACCAGGATGAGCAATGGCTGTAACTAAAAGCACAGACTTGCCCTCAAGTGTATCAAGCGGATTTCTGTCTGTTAAACGCTGAGGAACAGTATATTTTATAGTAGCAAAAAACAGGTCCTGATATGCGTGCAGTTCAAGGCTGTTTTTAACCTCACGTGCATTAAAAGCTGTCATTTGCGGCGGACATTTGGTAACTACCACTATATCAGCCCTGAGTCTTGTGGAGACTGATTCTCTCAAATTCCCGTATGGAAGAATCTTATCTTCCATAATGGGGCGTGTGTAGTCAATAAGAAGAATGGTTTTGCCAGCGCTCAAATACCTATGCTGATATGCGTCATCAAGTAGAATGGCGTCTGTTTCAGGATAATTATTCTCAATAGTCTGGATTGCATGGCAGCGGTCTGCATCCGCCACAACTCTCACTTCCGGATATTTGCGATGTATCTGATACGCCTCATCACCTATGGTTGAAGCGTTAACTCCTTGCGTAGCCTCCACATACCCCCTTGTCTTTCTACCATACCCACGACTTAACTCTACAAGATTATATGTATCTTTAAGAAGCCTTATCAGGTACTCCACCATAGGAGTCTTACCAGTGCCACCAACTGTAATATTGCCTACTACTATAGTTGCAGTTCTGAAAGAGCGGCTCTTAATCATCTGTCTGTCAAAAAGATGATTCCTAAAAGCAACCACTAATGAGTATATCCACCCAAAAGGGTAAAGAAGTATTCTTACTATTTTCTGAGTTCTATTATTCATGACACCAAAAAAGCATGAATTACAAAGATAGTGAAAATATTGTATTAATCTAATTTATTTGTAACTTTGCGGTTAAAATTTAACAAAATTAACCAATAAATTTTATAACGATATGGCAAACATAAACTGGTCCGAACTTGGATTCGGATATATGAAGACAAATGGCAATGTACGTTGCGAGTATCACAACGGAAGTTGGGGTGAACTGGAGTGGCACACTGATGAGTACATACAGATGCACATGGCTGCAACCTGCCTACACTATGGGCAGGAGGCTTTTGAAGGCATGAAAGCATTCCGTGGCAAAGACGGCAGAATACGTATTTTCCGCATTGAGGAGAATGCAAAACGTATGGACTCTTCATGTGATGGCATTTGCATGCCGCGTCTCCCTGAAGGCAGATTCAAAGAAGCCGTTATTGAGGTTGTAAAGAAGAATGCGGAATTCATTCCTCCGTATGAGAGCGGTGCAGCTCTGTACATTCGCCCTGTTCTGTTCGGCTACACTCCACAGATAGGCGTAAGCCCTGCAAAGGACTATCTCTTTATTATTTTTGTATCACCAGTAGGGCCTTACTTTAAAGGTGGTTTTGCAACAACTCCATACGTTATCACACGTAAGTATGACCGTTCAGCACCTCTTGGCACTGGCATTTACAAGGTAGGTGGAAACTATGCGGCAAGCCTTAGAGCTCATGTTGAGGCACATGCAAAAGGATACTCTTCAGAGTTCTATCTTGATGCAAAAGAGAAGAAGTACATTGACGAGTGCGGTGCTGCAAACTTCTTTGGTATAAAGAACAATACATACGTAACACCTAAGTCAACATCCATCCTACCTTCAATAACCAACAAGAGCCTTATGCAGCTTGCTGAGGACATGGGACTGAAGGTGGAGCGTCGTCCTATACCGGAAGAGGAGCTTTCAACATTTGAGGAGGCTGGTGCATGCGGTACAGCAGCCGTTATCAGCCCTATATCACGTCTTGACGACCTTGACAACAACAAGTCATACGTATTCTCTAAAGATGGCAAACCAGGCCCTGTAAGCACCATGCTCTACAAGAAGCTCCGTGCCATACAATACGGCGATGAGGAGGATATACATAACTGGAACACCGTTCTTTAATTGACAATTGACAGTTGACAATTGATAGTTGACAGTTAATTAACGTCATTCTGAATGAAGCAAAGCGTTTTTCACACTGCACATCATTCAGAATGACTTTTTTTACAGCACCAACCTTTTTTATGAAAAAAACGTCATTACTCATACTTACCACTTTGGTGCACTTCATTGCCATCGCTGGCAACATGACAGTTAGCGGACGTATTCTTGACGGAACTACAAACCAGCCGCTTGACTTTGTGAACGTAGCCCTATACAAGCAAGGCTCTTCAGAGCCCGTCACAGGCGGTTTTTCTGACGCAGACGGCAAGTTTGAACTACATGCCGAAGAGGGAAGATACACATTTAAAGCTACATTTTTAGGATACACTACATATAGTAAAGATGTAGCATCCACGTCAGCGCTCAAGCACATTCGCATAGGCACGGTGAAACTCACTGAAGACGCAAAACAAATAGCTGAGGTTGAGGTTGTAGGACAAGGTTCAAGCATGAAACTTGACATTGACAAGAGGGTGTTTAATGTGGATCAGAGCATTGTGGGCGACGGCGCATCGGCGGCGGAAATACTTGAAAACATTCCCTCTGTTGATGTTGACACAGAGGGTAACGTAAGCCTTAGAAACAGCTCATCGGTGGAGATATGGATTAACGGCAAGCCATCAGGACTTACAGACACAGACAAAGGGCAGATACTTGAGATGCTACCTGCAGATGCCATCAAAAGCGTGGAAGTTATAACAAACCCATCAGCCAAATACAATCCTGAAGGCAATGCCGGTATAATTAACATAGTAATGAAAGAAGGCGGTCAGCGAGGCTACTTTGGCAGTGTGACAGCTGGTGCCATATACCGTGAAGGATCCCCATACCCAGGCGGCCAGGCAGGGCTAAACTTTACATACAATGAAAGTAAATGGAGCTTTAACCTTAACTCTAACCTGCGCTATAACCGCCGTGACAGAGGTTCGCACCTTGACCGCAAAAATTTTACAGACTTGGAGACCACGTATCTGAAGCAGGATAGCAAAAGTGCGTTCCACAGGCTTAACGGATTTCTGCGTGCAGGGTTCAACTATAACATAACCACTGTTGATGAGATTGGAATCACAGCCTACGGTATGATGGGCGGAACCAGAAATAAAGGTAATATTAACTATACAGACCTGGATGCGGCACAAACAGTCACAAAAACTCGTGAGCGCATTACCGGTACAGACGGCATACTTGCCTTCTATGATATTACCGCCAACTACAAGCATTCGTTTATCAAAGATATACATGATCTCAGCGCATCGGTGAACTACAACGGGCAAATCCGTAACTCAGAGAGCCGTTATTTCACAAACGCCTATCAGCCAGACCTTACTCCCATCCCCGATGCCAAGGTCCGCCAACGCCAGACACTTGATAGCAAAGCAAACAACGCATCAGCTCAGATAGACTACATGAACAAAGTGGCAAAAGACCACAAAATAGAGGCTGGGTTAAAGGCAGACATCAAGTTTTCTGACAGCTATGATCACACTTACGACTCCATCTTTACAAAAAACAGGGAAGAGGAAGACTTTAGCAAATACAATCCGTTTAACTACTCGGAGCAGGTGTATGCAGCATACATAAACTATGCAGCCAAGTTCAACTGGTTCTCATTACAGGTAGGGCTCAGATGCGAGGAGACCATAACTAATGCAAAATCAATAAAAGACGAGTTTCACCGCAGCTACTTTCAGCCGTTTCCATCAGTATATTTTGGTTTTGACTTAGGCAAATCAAACACACTTCAGCTAAGCTACACACGACGCATAAACCGTCCAAGGGGGAACCGTATTAACAGCTTTGTGGACCGCAGCGACCCATCAAACTTACGCCATGGAAATCCATGGCTTATGCCGGAATTTGGCAATGTAGTGGAACTTAACTATCTTAAAAACTGGGAGATGCACTCACTTAGCGCAAGCCTTTTCTATAACTACACAGAGAATGTGATACAGCAGGTAAGCCGCCTTATCACCACCAATGTTATGGAGACCACGTATGAGAACATCACCCACAGCCAGAATGCAGGCGCAGAAATAGTGGCAAAAAACAGACTCTTCAAAAACTACCTTGACCTAACAACCACTATATCAGCGTACTACTACCAACTTGGAGCAAATGAGCAATACAAAATCAAGCGCACAGACAGTTTTTCATGGAATGCACGTATAAACGCAAACGTGAAAATTATAAGCAACCTGTCAGCACAAGTAAGCGCCTACTACAGTTCACCACGTATAGTGGCACAAGGCACTGTAGATCAAAGCTACGGAATGGATTTGGGAATAAAAGCCAATTTCCTGAAGAAAAAACTATCTATTAGTTTCACAGTAAAAGACGTGCTTGACTCACGTAAAAAGGGGCACACTATTACAGAGAGCACAAACTTTCATCAGGAGAGCTACAGAACATCATGCGACAGAAGTTACCGTCTCACACTCACCTACAATTTTGGCGATATGAAATCCAAAAGCAGGGAGAAGAAAGATGGTGACAGAAATGACACCGATGATTTTGATGATGATCTTTAAAAATTTGCATTTACTATTGTTAATTAGTAACTTTGCACATCATAAATGTCATTAAGTATTAAAAACTTTATAGCCATGAAAAAAATTGCATTAATTTTTGCAAACCTACTGATGCTCAGCACAGTAGCTATTTACGCTGCAAACAATGACAGCACAGATGAAAAGGAGCCTTCAGTTGCATTTAAAATGTCAACAGTTAGCGGGCCGGAGAAAGAGTCTGTAAATGCCTTTACAGTAACCTATTCCTACCCTGCAAAAGATATGGAGGCAGCCATTATAGACCGTCTTGCGAAGGAGGGTATAAAGGGCAAGAAAGCCAAAAACAATTTTTACGCATTCAAAGGCGTTAAATACAATCATCTTTGGTCACGCACATGCGATTTCTATGTTGCTGTAAACGGTTCAAAAACTTCCGGCACAATCTATCTGGTTATATCAACCGGTTATGACAACTATATAATTGATGATGACGCAGAGCAAAACAAAGCTGTTTCAAAGTGGCTTACAGAACTTGAGAGTGACATCAAGAACTATATACACAACAATAAGATAGCTGAACAGGAGAAGGTTGTTAACGACGCAGACAAAGAGGTTGACAAACTCAAGAAAGAGAAAAGCAAGATAGAAAAGAATATTGAGAAGAATGAGGCCGCCATCAAAGCATTTGAGGCAAGCCGCATGATTCCAGACCAGAGCAATCCTAACGCTATAGACACCAAGACTTTGGAGAAAGAGCAAAAACAGTCCCAGAAACTTACAGACCAGCAGAAAAAGCTTGAATATCAGCTTGATGAGATAAACAAGAAGATTGATAATGCTGAGAATGAGTACAGCAAAAACAAAAACAAACTTAAAGAGCTCAAAACCAACCGTCCATAAACAAATAACGCACATTTTACCATGACAGAGCTTGAAAAACTATTCTCCGGCATAGGCGACAAACTTGTAAGATGCGATACAATATCAGGTTCAGGCTCCAACCGTCAATATACAAGACTTCATGGTGAAAAAATTACCGCAATAGGTGTTTATGGAAAGGATGTCTGTGAAAATAAAGCCTTTATTGCTTTAAGCAGACACTTCAAAGAAAAAGGCATAAAAGTTCCTCAGATACTGAACGTATCTGAGGACTTTCATTATTATATAACAGAAGACTTAGGAGACACACAACTTTTCTCCCTTCTAAGCCCCGATGCACAGCCTGTAGAGCTACTTGAAAAATGTATGCAAGCACTACCAGATATACAGTATAAGGCAGGTGAGACACTTGATTACACATTATGCTATCCACAACAGGAGTTTGACCGCCACACAGTATTTTGGGATTTGAACTACTTTAAGTACGAATTTCTTAAACCTAACGGCATAGAGTTTGACGAACTGCTTTTAGAACAGGATTTTGAGCATTTTGCAGAGATTCTGCTTGCAGAAAATACAAACACCTTTATGTTCCGTGATTTTCAGTCACGAAACGTGATGGTCAAGGATGGAGAGCCTTTTTTTATAGACTACCAAGGAGGGCGCCGCGGGCCGGTGTACTATGATTTGGCATCGTTCGTTTATCAGGCTAAAGCCAGATTCTCAGAGCAACTCAAACAGCACCTTATTGACACTTACATTGCAGCAGCCAGCAAATACACAGCAATAAATCCAGCCCTATTTAGGGAAAGGCTTGAATACTTTGTTCTTTTCAGGAATCTGCAAACACTTGGAGCATACGGTTTCAGGGGGCTTGTTGAGCATAAAGCTCACTTTATTCAAAGCATTCCGTTTGGCATACATAACTTAAAGGAACTGCTCAAAGCAGCTAAATTTGAGGATCTTCCATACCTTACCAAAGTTCTCAATGAGCTTGTGGAAAACTACCAGGAACCTTTTGTAAACAACACCCGTGAACTCGTAGTAAAAGTCTATAGCTTCTCATACAAAAAGGGCATCCCTATGGACTACTCAGGCAACGGAGGCGGCTATGTATTTGATTGTAGAGCTGTGCATAACCCTGGAAAATATGAACAATACAAACAAAAAACAGGGCTTGACCAGGATGTTATAGATTTCATTGAGCAAAATGGAGAAATGGCTGTATTTCTTGAGCATGTATATGCCCTTGCCGATGCAGCTGTGGCACGCTACCTTAAACGCGGATTCACAGACCTAATGTTCTCATTTGGATGTACTGGAGGCCAGCATCGCTCGGTTTATGGAGCGCAGCACCTTGCAGAGCATCTGAACAGCAAGTTTGGTGTAAAGGTAGTGCTTGAGCACAGAGAGCGTGGCATAATCACTATTTTAACATGAAAGCAATGATTTTTGCAGCCGGGCTTGGCACCAGGCTGAAACCAATTACAGACACACTGCCTAAGGCACTTGTACCTATTGCAGGCAAAACACTGCTTGAGCACACCATACTGAAACTTAAAAGCAGTGGATTTACAGATATTGTAATAAACGTACACCACTTTGCTGGTCAGATAATTGATTTTCTGAAAGCCAACAATAACTTTGGCGTAAACATCTCTATATCAGACGAGAGCGAAATGCTCCTTGAAACAGGAGGTGGCATACGCAAAGCCGCTCCACTGCTCGGTTCAGAACCATTTCTTATACACAATGTTGATATAGTGTCTAATGTTGACTTGCGCAATCTGTATAATGAACATGTTAAAACAGGCGCAGACGCCACACTTCTTGTAAGCAAAAGAGAATCTTCTCGTGCACTCCTATTTGACAATGACGGGAACCTTAAAGCATGGCGTAACAATAGCACAGGTGAGGTAAAGACTCCTTTTGAGAGCCTCGATATTAACTCACTGCAACCATATGCCTTTAGCGGAATACACGTATTCTCCCCGTCACTTTTTCCACAGATGAGCGGTTATCCAGATAAATTCCCCATAATGGATTTCTATCTTGACATCTGTAAAAAAGCAAAAATAAAAGCCTTGGTCTGCAATGACCTAAGGCTTATAGATGTGGGAAAGCTAAATTCTCTCTCTGAGGCGGAAAAACTTGTCACAGAGTTAAACGCATAGTATTTTTAACTGTCAATGTGAACATCGCGGAAGCCTAGGAAGTAAAGGATTCCATCAAGACCTATAGTTGATATAGATTGGCTTGCATTAGCCTTTACTTTGGGTTTTGCATGGAATGCTATACCAAGCCCGGCCATATTAAGCATAGGAAGGTCATTTGCGCCATCTCCTACAGCAATAACCTGCTCAAGTTCAATATTCTCCACCTGAGCGATAAGGCCAAGCAGTTCAGCCTTACGCTTACCGTCAACAATCTCACCCACATACCTGCCTGTAAGCTTACCGTCTTCAATCTCCAGATTATTTGCATAAACATAATCCACACCAAATTTTTGTCTGAGGTACTCTCCAAAATAGGTAAAACCACCAGAGAGGATGGCAATCTTGAATCCGCTCTTTTTAAGCACTGACATAAGACGCTCAGCACCATCCATAATTGGAAGGTTCTCCGCAATATCTCTCATAACACTCTCGTCAAGTCCCTTAAGCAATGCTACACGACGTGTAAAACTCTCCTTAAAATCAATTTCACCACGCATAGCACTCTCTGTAATAGCTCGTACTTTTTTACCTACACCAGCCCTGTCAGCCAACTCATCAATAACCTCTGTTTTAATAAGTGTAGAATCCATATCAAAACATATAAGACGGCGTGTACGGCGGTACATATCATCTCTCTGGAAAGATATATCTATACCTTGATGTGTACTAATATCCATAAACTTAGCACTTAGAGCTTTTCTATCAGATATATCACCACGTATAGACAATTCAACACACGAGCGTAGATCACTAATATTTGAAATATCAAGTGGCGGACGGCCTGTCAGACGTTTTATAGAGTCAATATTAAGATTTTGTTCAGCGATGGCGGTTGTTACCAAAGAAAGCTGTGTGGCAGTAATAATCCTGCCTAAAATAGTTACTACATAACGTTCTTTACCCTGACGCTGAACCCACTGCTCATAACGTTCCACTGAAATAGGAGTAAACCTTACCTTAACACCAATTTCATATCCCTTAAACAACAAATCCTTTAATACAGGACCTTGTACTGTATCATCCATTTTAAATAAGATACCAAGTGCAAGAGAGTGGTGGATATCAGCCTGACCTATATCAAGAATAGATGCGTTATACTTACCTAAAATTTCAGTAATAGAAGCTGTAACTCCTGGTTTATCATCACCATAAACAGTAAGAAGAATAATATTGCTGTGAGTCATAGTAGTAATAAGTTGACAGTTGACAGTTGACAGTTGATAATTGATAATTGAGAGTTGAGAGTTAACTTCGAGGTGCAAAGATAATACTTTTTAGTTGACAATTGAAAGTTGACAGTTGAAAGTTAGGGAGTGTAACGATAAGAGGGCTTCTGCCCTCCGCAAAGCGAAAAAAATATAAAAAGGTGGCGGCACAGCCGTCTCTTTTCAGAGAGCATAAAAAAAGAGAGCAACATTGCATTAACAACATTGCTCTCTGAAAAGAGGCGGCTACCTACTCTCCCACGGGTGTGCAGTACCATCGGCGCAACCGGGCTTAACTTCTCTGTTCGGAATGGGAAGAGGTGGAACCCCGGCGCTATAACCACCTGATATGTCTCAAGGACTCTGCGTCCTCTTTATGTCTAACAAACCAAAAACAGCAACACAAGAAAGAAAACCTTCAAAAGAAAGCTCGGGCTATTAGTACCGCTCGGCTTTGCCATCTCTGACTTTACA
>ONEZ01000025.1 GCA_900316995.1 uncultured Bacteroidales bacterium
TCCTTGTTAGTGACACACATTGGGTTGATACATTTAAGTATGCCAGTCACCTCATCAGGAAGTGACAGCTCTATCTTTTCAACCACACCATAATTCTTGATGATGTTAACTTTGGCATCGGGGGCGATAATGGCTACTTTGTCAAGTTCATCTTTAGCAAAATATTTGTCAGCAACTTTTATTATTCCCTTTTTGCCTAACTTGCTACTGCTGAGGTTCACTCCTATTGTAACTTGGTTGGCGCACTCCTCCAGACCAAGCAGTTTAACAACCTTAAAAGTCTGGTCTGACGGTATGTGGTCAATAACGGTGCCGTTCTCAAGTGCTTTTACTATTAATTCTGTCTTTCCCATAATTATTTGGTTAATCGGTGAATCGTTTAATCGGTGAATCGGTGAATCGTCAACTGTCAAATGTCAACTTTCAACTTTTAACTTTTAACTTTTAACTTTCAACTATACGAGTCCCAGTATTGAACATATAACAGCCTGGCGGGCGAACACACCGTTGCGGGCCTGCTCAAAATAGTAAGCCTTTGGATTGGCATCCACGTCAGCGGCTATTTCATTGATACGTGGCAGCGGATGCAGAATACGCAGGTTGTCCTTGGTTCCCTCAAGCATACTGTTACGCAGAGTGTAAGTGTTCTTAACCTTCTCATATTCCACAAGGTCTGTAAAGCGCTCCTGCTGAACACGGGTCATATATAGAATATCTGTTTCCGCAAGAATGCTGTTCATATCCTCACGCTCGTCAAACTTTATGTTGTTTGCCCTCATGTACTCCGGATATTGTGGCGGGGCCGTACTTCATATCACCAACCATGCTTATTGTAAGGTTCTCAAGAGTGCCTTGAGTCTTTTTGATAGAGTAGAGGTCAAGCATTGTCTGTGTAGGGTGCTGGTTGGAGCCGTCGCCTGCGTTTATCACAGGTACGTTTGTTATCTCCGATGCATACCTCGCCGCACCCTCTACAGGATGGCGCATAACTATGAGGTCTACATAGTTGCTCACCATCTTTATGGTGTCATGCAGCGTCTCTCCCTTTGAAGAGCTTGAGGTGGCTGCGTCAGAGAATCCTATGACACGGCCGCCAAGGCGTTGCACTGCTGTTTCAAAACTCAATCTTGTACGGGTTGACGGCTCAAAGAAGAGAGTGGCCACCAGTTTCCCGTCAAGAAGATGCGGGTTTGGGTTCTTCTCAAACTGTTCCGCCAAATCCACAATGTGCAGAATGTCCTCCTTACTGCAATCTGAAATGGAAACAAGTTTTTTCATTTTTAACTAAGTTTGTGAATGACTAGTCCTGAACGGAGTTTAGGCTCAAACCATGTGGTTTTTGGTGGCATGATGTTACCAGAATCTGCAATGTCAATAATCTGCTGCATGGTGACAGGGTAGAGGGCAAGGGCCACTTTCATCTCTCCGCTATCCACTCTTTTCTTTAGTTCTCCTAATCCGCGAATACCGCCAACAAAATCTATTCTCTTATCGCTTCGCAGATCTTTGATGCCTAAAATCTTATCCAGTATCAAATTTGATGAAACTGTAACATCAAGCACTCCTATAGGGTCAGCATCGTTGTAGGTGCCGGGCTTTGCCGTGAGAGAATACCACTTGCCGCCAAGGTACATATGAAGTTCTCTGCAAGTTTACTGAGGAACTCCTCATCGGTGAGGCCGTTCAAATCCTTCACCACACGGTTGTAGTCTATAATGTTCAGCTGATTGTCTGGGAAGCACACTGCAAGGAAATAGTTGTACTCCTCATCACCCTTATGGTTAGGGTTCTGGCGGCGTTTTTCGTCACCTACCAATGCGGCTGCGGCACTGCGGTGATGGCCGTCTGCAATATACATATTAGGTATAGTTGCAAAAATTTCTGTTATGCGTTTGATGGTGGCGTCATCATCAATAACCCAGAATGTGTGCCCAAAACCATCTGGCGCTATAAAATCGTATTCAGGTTTGCCGGCGCAAACTTTTGCCACAATGGCGTCAAGTTCATCATTGTGTTTATAGGCAAAGAACACAGGCTCAATGTTGGCGTTGTTTACACGCACATGTTTCATGCGGTCCTCCTCCTTGTCACGGCGGGTAAGCTCATGTTTCTTGATTTTGCCTGTCATATAGTCATCCACGTAGGCGCATACACATAGCCCATACTGGGTTTTGCCGTTCATGGTCTGTGCGTAAACGTAGTACTTTTCTTTGCTGTCCTGTACTAACCAGCCCTTTTCCTGAAATTTTTTGAAATTCTCCACCGCCTTGAGATAAACATCTTCATCGTGTTCGTTTTTACCTACTGGAAAATCTATCTCAGGTTTTATAATGTGATAAAGAGACTTCTCATTTCCTTCTGCCTCTGCGCGTGCTTCTTCTGAATTTAGCACATCATACGGGCGTGACGCCACCTGCTCAACTAAATCTTTAGGCGGACGTACGCCTTTGAATGGTTTTACTATTGCCATAATATATTTAAATTTTGTTTGTTCTATATCCTTGCAAAAATAGTAAATTTAACATCCATTTGCTACTAAGACTTGTAAAAGTTATAAACAAAGGCCGTTTCGTCGATAAAAAAAACCTTTATGTCGGGTTTTACTGCACTTGATTAAACTTTGGCATGCTTTTACAATCAAATGTACAAAACAACCCCGATGCGGGATATGTATAACACATTTAATATATTATATAAAATGAAAACATTAGTAAAGATTGCCGCTGTGGCATTAGTAGCACTTATGGCTACATCATGTTGTAACTGCTGTTGCAAGGATAAAGAGGGTAAATGTTGTGATAAAGAGAAGCGTGAGTGCTTTGATAAAGGCCCAAGGTTTGGTCATCACAAGCCAAACCCTATGTTTGAAGAGATGAAGGCTCTTGACGCTCAGTGGGCTGCATTTGATTCTCTAAGCACTGATGAGCAGCAGGCTGTTATTGCCAAGCAGAAAGAGATGTCTAAGAAGCGTATTGAGTTTGCTGAGAAGTGTATGAAAGAAGGCAAGTGCCCCAAAGACAGCATGAAGTGTCATAGAGGACATAAACGTCACTGCAATAAAGGTCAGCGTCCTGACGGTTCACGTCCTGACGGTGAAGTCCCGGCACCATCACCTGAACAATAGTAATTGTGGTAATTTATATTTAGAAGCGGGGTGGCTGTGTAGTGCAGTCACCCTGCTGTGTTATAGGTATGTGCTCTGAATAAATTTGAGTTGTTGCTCCATGACTTCTATCTTAGGAATACTGATACCGCTCTCACGGGCGGCTTTTATTGCCTCTGAGTAGATGTAGTGTATCTCCATGGGGCGGTGGTTGTCAAAATCAAGGCGCATGCTTGGCTTGTATGGACGCATGTTGTCTGTTAAGTCCATCATATCATCTGCAAAAGACTGTGGTATGTGAACTCCGTTTGCATCGGCGGCTTTTAAGACTTCAAGCATAACATCATAGATAAGCGCACGAGAATCCTGGTTCTTCATAAGACATTCAGTGGTGGTGTCAAGAATAACAGTCATGCCATTGTAAGGTATGTTCCAAACAAGTTTCTTCCAGCGAGCCTCTATAAGGTCTGGTGCGTATGTTGTCTTTACGCCTGATGCGTTCATGTCATCACAAAACTGGTGTAGCATCTGCTCTGAGCCTCTGTAAAGCCCTACGTTAAGAAAACCGTAGTCCAAGTGGTTTATGGTGGCCGGACCTATTTTATTACTGCATATAAACGCCATTCCTCCTGCCACGCTTATGCTTTCTGGCAGCTGCTCTGCAATATGCTTCTCAATATTCAAGCCGTTCTGTATAAGTACCACCAGCGATGTGGGCTTGAGTACTGGCTTTATTAATTCAGGCAACATCTGTTCATTCACGGTTTTCATTCCCACGATGATAACATCGCAGGGCGGCATATCCATACTGCTTTTGTATGCGTTGACAGGGTTTATGGTAAAGTCTCCGTAAATGGATTTTACAATGAGCCCACGTTCATGCGCATCGTTGTAGTCTGAATGAAAAAGGAAGTGAACTTCATTGCCAGCGTGCGCCAACATTCCACCGTAGAACCCTCCAATGGCGCCTGTACCTATTATTGCGTAAGTCATAATGAATGATTTTTTTTGTGATGCAAAATTACTTAATTTGCATGTTTTGTGCAAGAGAGTAAAGGCTTAATCTGCCGTAGTCATTCAAAACTCACCAGTTTCCTATCAAGCGTGATAGCCTTTAAACTTCCACGGCCATTACTGTCCACGTAGTAATGTTTAGCCAGATAATCATTAAACTTTGACAGGAAGGCTTCTTTAATTCGTGCACACTTCTCATTAATGGAGTTGTTTAACGGGTCAGTAAGTGCCGCGATATTTTTGTCAATGCGGGAAATGTCAACCCTGTCTGTTGTTTCAAGATACCATTTTCTGAGTTCTGGATAATAATCCTGCAGATTCTTGAGCAGCACGCCCTCAGGATGCGAGAGGAAGAAAAGATAAACAGCCTTAACAAGTGGAGTCATCTTTATCTCCATATTATTGTAGTCGGGTAGAAGTATTCGTCTGTCCTTTGAGACCAATAGCCTGCTTAATTTTGGTTTACCCAGACACAGACTTTTGATAATAAGTTCATCAACGCCTAATAATCGTAGTTTCTCTATGTTTTCTTTAGTTTCATTTAGCAGCTTTTCAACATCGGCGTCATATTCAGGTGCTGGTTCTTGCACTGCAGGCTTTTTAGGCATTACAATACTAAACATTGTATCAGAATAATGCTTTCGGACGCCCAATCCCTTAAGCTGCTTTATCAGGCTGTCTAAATCATCGGTCTCTTCAAATGTTACTACATTAAAATAATTCTCAATATAGTGTTCATTACTAAAAGGTTCGCCTCCTGCTAACCCTTTACCTTTATAGTGAAAGAGACATATGGCTTAGTTATAACATCGCCCGATGTCACCATATCAAGCAGAAGCGTGTTCAAGTCAGCGGCATTAACTTCAGCATCCCAATCTTTAGCTGGATTATTGTAGGCTTGCTTTGCCAAAATCTCGCTGGCTCTATATGGCATGTAAACCAAATAACCGCTATCCATATCAAGAGCATTTTCTATCTTATCAATGTTGTCTCGTATTAGTGCTTCAAGCGGTGTGCCTGGCTTTGGAAATTGAAAAATATATTGCTCTGTTGTAAAATTACAACCAGCAACATCTTTTAGAGCAACCATATAAAATGTGGGCTTAGGGGTTGGCTTGGGGGTAGGTGTGTTGTCAGATTGTTGCTTACGCTTAAAAAGTTTTGAAAAGAAATCCCACTTCATGCCGTAATAATTTAATAAAAACAAAGGTAACTATTTTATTCCAAAATCACAATATTCACTTGATATTGGATTAGATTTGGAGTTGGTTTTGAAAAAAGGAGTAACTTTGCATCATATATGGAAGACTCCGTCATAACATTTAGAAACCGTGCTGAGTTCAGAGCGTGGCTGTCTGAAAACCACAACACACAGACTGCATGCTGGGTGCCAGTTGTGAGACTACGCCCGGAGGATGATGAGCATCTGTACTACATTGATGCCGTGGAAGAAGCGCTCTGCTTTGGCTGGATAGACAGTATTTTTAAGCGGATTGACGGAATGTGCTGCTCACGGTTCTCGCCTCGCCGTAAAGGTAGCCCTTGGACAGAGCTGAACAAGGAGCGTGTACGCCGCATGGAGAGCCTTGGACTTATGACTGAAGCAGGCAGGAAGGCTCTACCAGCCATGGAGCCTCACAGTTTCAAACTTGCGGAGTGGCTTGTTGAGCTTATGAAGTACAACAGAGTTTATGCAAAGTTCAAATCATTCCCTACGCTGTACCAGCGTGTGAGAGGCTATAATCTAATGCTCGCTAAAAAACGCAGCGATGCCGAATTCGACATCGCGTTCAAACAGTTTGTCAGTCAAACCAAACAAGGCAAGATGTACGGCAACTGGAATGACTACGGGAGACTGTAAATTTGCAAGGCCAATTACTTCATTTAAACATTTTCCTAATACGTTGTTCCATAAAACGAGTTGCCTCATCAGCAGTATAAAAATCTTTTTTAGGCTCATCTATGCCGTCGCCCTCACACGAACTGTTGATGAGACTCGAAATGTGAATGTCTTCATCCAATGCCTCCCATCGAACATCATCGCCATGCTTCCCAATTTTATAATTAAGCAAATCTGAGCTACTTGCTCTTATTAGTCGTGGAAACGCTGACAACCTCCTGTAAAATATAGAACCGTCCGTAGTGGTGGTTATTATAAACCCGTTTGAGAAACAAATTTTTTTGATGTGGATATTCAATGTGTTATTAATCATCTCATTTTTGCGTTTGGGTCTGCATAATGAATTATATCCCCATATTCTTTCATTTCCTTGGAACTCATATATCGAGGTTGCTTCTTACTTCTAACAACCATACCATCATGATTCTCTAATTCATGTACATGAACAGTTCCTTCGGAAAAATCGGGGCTTCCATTTTTGCCTTTGTGATTATGACCCCAATCAAATTCTAGAATAGCTTTTCTGTCTTTGTAAACTATTGCTGTTTCAGCGTGGTCTCCGTTGTGCTTTATTTTTAAGTACACATCAGATGTATCACTATAATATGGTAATCCAGCATGATGGTCTTTATCTCCATATTTTGAAATGAATTCGACTCGTTTGCCGTCAATGTACTTAATATCTCCCTCTCTGTGGTATAGGTATTCTTGGAAACCTCCACCCTTAATAAAATTACGATGTCCTCCCATAACCTTTTACATTAAATCAAAATTATTGTCATATCTCATTCCCTCATAATTATTCATTCTCAACCAATCAAGTAGTGTACAATCATACGTTAATGCTCCTAACGTTTTTAAATTGGTTTCAAGAGCATCGGATAGAGAATCCGTATGCCCACTTCCTAATTTATTTCCAAAGGCGTATTCATGATCATACTCACGGCACAGATAAATTTCATCACTATTGTCATGCTCTGATAGAATAAGGTCGTTTGCCGGCGCAAGCTCATAGATTTCTTTATATTCCATTTTTTCAAAAAAAATACGCTCCTTTTCGGATTGGTAATTGCTTCTCATTTTTTCAAATAATGACTTGTCTTCTTCTGGTATATCCATTGGATATAAAAAATCGTATTTGCTCATAAATAGTTATAAATTATTAGTGTCTTAGATTTGTGTGAATATAGTCTTTATACCAATATATAGGTAGATTTGCTTCATTTTTGAACTCAATTTTATTCCCATATATTAGTAGTGCGGTTGGCTCTAGTTCTATTATAGCTTTTTCTACAAGACATTTCCATAAGTATGTTGTCTCTTTGTTTTTGAGAACTCCGACATTCCCTGTTGCTAGTACGCTATGTATTGGCAATCCTTCTAAACAATAGTCAAAAGAATTTGCGTCACCACCATTAAAAGAAGGAATTACCTTAATGTTATGCTCTTGCCAATAAGCAGCAACAGCTCTATTTACAAATAACGTGTGTAGATTTAGTGCTAATGGAGCCCCACAATACATGCTTCTGTCTGGTGCAATAACATACTTGAACCTTCTTATTTTTTGTGTAAAATGTTCAATATTGTTGTATATCCCACTGGTTCTACTGTCATCAATATAGAAATGGGGACAGACATAATCTGGCTCTTTCGCAATGTTACAATACGGTACCAACCGAATTGGAATCTCAGCGTTATAAGGTTTTAGTAATGGAATTTCATGTCTTGGAGTGTATCGAAAAGTTCCATTTTCATCTAAATTTCGTATGAGACCTTTGCTAAATTTGTCTTTTCTGTTTATTTCAGTTAGTGTGTCGTTCTTTGTTTTCTGAAAGTTAAATCCTTCAAAAAGATCTCCTTGGATAAAAATCGGTTGCATAAAAAATGTTTTTTATGCAATATGTTAGCTGTTGTGTATTTTTTAGTAACTTTGCACACGAAGCGGCTCTCATATTGCAGGTGTTTATAAACTATACTTGGATGGGGCAGCTTAATCGCTCCAAGGGTTTCCGAGGCTCCGGGAGCGATTTTTTTTGCTGCATACTATTGTACTTTATTGTTCGTTTTACTCTGAATCTTCATTTCCTCCTTTTCTGTCTTTTATCCTTAAACTCATTTTATAAACTTCTCCACTGGCAATTGCGTCAAGTTGTGACATTCTTACAAGGTCAAAAATATAATTTTTTTCTTTATAATTATAGCCAATTGCTTCAAATAATGCTTGTGTTGGAATGTAATAATAATTACCAGACTTCTTTACATCAAATGCTCCATCACTATTATCCGAAACAAAAACCATATATAATTGGTTGTTGTCATCTGTATCTTGTGCGAATTTCACAAAAACACTGCGTGAATTTAGTTTCAAGGCAGTTGCGGTAGTGTCCGTGAATCCTAATTTTCCGGTGGCTTGGATAGAGCATCTTAGTCTCACATTCAGTTCGGATGTTCTTATAAAAGAAAAATTCATATATTCTTATTGTTATTTCGATGCAATATTAATGATTAATTTTTTAACCACAAAATTATCCGCAAAAATTTTGCTGGAAAGTTATTGTCTTTGTGTTAAAATGTGATGTTTTTAAGCTGAAAATCATAAATTGATAAGTGTGTTGTGATGCACAAAACAATTTTGTGTGTAAATAAGTGTCGTGACGGTCTTTCTCATTGTGAAATGAAGGTAAATTATAGGTTTTGCCTTTTTTATAAATTACTTGGATTTTACCCCAAAAAATCACCAAATATTTACATGTTGTATTTGCGAAAGTTTAAGTCCATTTCATTGAGTAACCAATGATATGGACTTAATGACAATATACATTATGCCGTTGGAAAACTATTCCTCCACCACATCACTTATGTGTGGTGCAGATAATGAGTTGATAAACATTCGCTTGTTTAGTGTTTGTTCATCGCCTTTATAGAATCTGGTAATTTGCCATTCGTCATTTCTTAATATGGGTAGGTAGTAGAATTGTCCAGTGAGAATGGAACTCTGTTTGTAACATTGCTTTAATGCAGTGATTTTCTCTTTATACTCTTCTGAATCAATGTTCAAATCAGAAGATATGTTTACACTTTTAACTTCAAATAGATGGATGTTTCCATGCTTGTCTTTCATTACAAAGTCAGGATATGAAGAGTGTATTCCGTCAAGATAATACTCAAACTTTATTTCAGAGTTGGTTGTGTAGTTCTTGCCCCAGAGGTATTTGTTCTCTGTGTTTATCCATTGCGGCTCCAATGTGCCATCCGTACGCATTTGTCCGTAGCTTGGATTAGGCTCTCCAACTACAGTAGACTCTGTATCGTTGTGTGATATGTCTTTAAGTATTGATGCCCATTCACGCTCCGCTTCACTATCAAAGGAAAACTTGTCATTGCCATCTTTGCGTTTCCATACCCAGTCGCTAATGTTTTGGTAGTTTTCATTATCTACATACAAGGATGTTAGCGGGAATGATACTTCACGTTCGCTTCCATCACTGTTTTTAACCACCTCCATGCTTTCTTCATAGTCACAGATGTAATTGTTATATGCTTTACTTACCGTATCAATATGCTCACAATATTTAAACCAATCGTTTATGTTTTTTGCCCAAGTATAGCAGAGGTTTTGTATCCCATTCTCAGTTTTTTGCAACTTCCCATATAATTCAAAAATGCTACTATGGGTAATATCATTTTTAGCTTTTTCTGCCAGCAGTTTTGATACGTCAATGCTTACTCTTTCTGTAGGTGGAATAAGGCGTGTTGTTTTTATTTTTATAGAGTTTGGTATCCATTTTTCATCTCCAAATAGTTTTACCTGTCGTGACTTCTTACCCTCTATGGGCTGGATGCCCCAAACCCAGGCAGTTAATGCAAGTTTTTGAGCTTCCTCAGATAGATTCTCAAAGTCTATCAGCCTTGGATTTCTCCTGACTCTGCCCATTACTTGCTCATCAAGTTGTTTGCTCGTAGTATCACGCACTTGGTATAACATACACGCTCTTGGAATGTCCCATCCCTCCGATATTACCATTTTGAATACTATAATATCTATTGTTGAGGCGTTTTCTTTAGCATAATCTTTCCAGCGCTCCACAGGTAATTTTCCAACCTTATCATTTGTGCGGCACTTCTCCTTTTTGTCAACTATAGACATCCATTTAAGCCCTTGATGTTCAGTTTTGTTTAGAATTGATTCTATATGCAGCCATTCAAGCTCCGCCTTCTCTTTATTTGAAATTTGAATGATAAGACAAGGGTTGACGCCGAGTAGATTTACATAATTCTCTCGTATCTCTTCAAATTTGCATATTGCTGTTTCTACATTGTCGGTTTCAGAACCCCATTCTATTCGTTTAATTAGTCTGGCGTTCATGGCGGCATCATCTGTTATTTCCACATCGGGAACTTGGCCGCGGTTCAGTTTGGGAGTGGCAGAAAAATTGATGATACGGTCAAAATATGTTGGCGCAAGTGCGGCAAGATTATTGGTGGCTTGGTGACATTCATCTTTTATAAGCCAAACTTTTTTGTTTTGTCCGCTACCAAAAAGGTTTGCCGTAATTCTCTGAAGAAAGTTTACAAGTGCGCCTTCATCTTTAAGTTTAGACTTATCCTTGAAAAGGTCACGGGGTAGAACATACACATTATATCCTTCCTCGATAAACACTCGTTCTTCTCCGCTGGTCTCTGACGATATTAACAATGGATTAAGTAGAGGAAATATATTTTTGTCTGAACAATCTTTAAATACTTTATAATTCTGCTCTGCAAGATTTCCCTTTGAGAGGGTGGATACCAGAAATACTACATTAGGATGTGACATTAGAATCCGGTTCATGAAATCTGCCATCATACGGGTTTTACCGCTACCAGTAGGTGCACGGAATGTAGTTTCTTTTCTTTTATCAACTATTTTGTAAAGCTGTGATACTGCTCCGTTTTGCAAATCTTTAACTTCTTGTAACATAGTGTGCTTTGAACATGTTAAGTTAGGAACATTAGAGTCTCTTTTGAGTTTGAGAAAAGTTTTGGCAAACCCAATCAATCTTTTCGTGCATAGACTGGAACTTTTCTTCTCCATAAAGAGTTTCGTCTATGACATCAAATGGTGTCTTACCTTCTGTGGCTTCAAAGTTTGCTACAGATGCTATTTCATATACATCAAGGTTGCCTCCATACGGTTTGTTTTTCTTTACCCATTCAAAGTCTTTATTCCCATCATAACATTCCCCAGTCATTATACGCTTTAAGCGTTTTGCCGTAACATCGTATGCTATTCCATTTGGAGTGGTGTCTGTCTTTTCATTGAGCTGGCACAGAATAAAGGTTCTATTGCCTCCATCTTTGGCGTTGAGGTCTAACACTGCATGGCCTGTTGTGCCTGAGCCTGCGAAGAAGTCGAGAACAACTTCACTATCAACGTGCTCTATGATTGTTTTTAATAACTCAATTGGCTTAGGACTTTCGAACAAGTCTTTTTTTGAGAATATTGAAGTAAGAAGTTTGGTGGCAGTTCCCGTTTCTGCTACATTGTAAAGAATACTTCTACTCTTATTGAGTTTGCCAGAAGATTCGCTGTAATAACATTTTTCATACGGGATCCACCTATGTGCGACAATATTATATTCCCAATGTATGCCTTCATTCTCGATTAGTCGGAACATTCTATCATGCCCAACTCTCCATCTGCCATCAGCTCCATCTGGAGCAATAGGAAATATTTCATTGCCATCTGGATCTATGATTGAATAGTACATTGTCGGTCGGTCTTCTCTATGAGCTGAGCTTCCCCATTTCTCAAGTTTTGAGATGGCATATTTCCCTTTGTTATCATTGTATTTGAATGAGTCTTCAGATATGTCGTTTTTAGTATCAAACCATTCGAAGTTTTCCGTTCTTCGATAACTCATTATGTATTCATGTTCTGTAACAAAAAATTCATCTGTTTGGCCACCGCCTGCCTTCTTTCTCCAAATCATTGTGCCAATGAAATTTTTTTCTCCAAACACCTCGTCAAAAAGGCACTTTACATACGCCTGATTTTTATCATCTATGGAACAGAATATAACACCACTATCAGACAGAAGATGTTTCGCCAGCATTAGGCGTGGGTAGAGCATAGATAGCAGATTGTCACGAGTGATTGCATTTTCATAATTGGTTTTTGCAAATTCACCCATGGAGTCCTTGCCGTATGGAGGGTCAATATATATTACGTCCACATGATTCTTATATTGAATAAGTAAGTTTTGTAAAGCTTCATAGTTATCTCCAATGATGAGCTTATTTGTTGGCTTGTCATCATCTGTATGAAAACTTAGCATGTTGTTTTTGCGGAAGTAACTTATCTCGTTTGTCATCTTCTCCAAGCGTTTGTCAAAGTGTAGGCCAGTATGCTTGTAGGTGGTGCCAAGTTCTGCTATCATCATAGCTTCATTGTCACTTTCAGCGTTAACAATAAGTTTTTTTAGTAGATCTGCATTTGTTGGCTCAAGAATCCTGTCCGATACTCTACGCTCAAGGTCTGCGCAAAGTTCATTCTTTAATGTGCTCATAAGGTGTTTGCTTTATCAGCGTCAGCAATTGTTCCTACGAACACAGAACGTGGGCAGATTCTTGCCCAAGCACTGCGGTCGTAGGAAACCGACTGATACAGACAAGAATGCCCACGTCTTTACGTGAACATTCACATATCTGTTCTTTGGTTTCAGTTTTTGAAATTTCCTACGTTTCAGTGCAACTTAGAACAAATAGCAAACGCTATGATTAAAAATATGTTAGTTTAGTCTATTGGTTTATTATGATCTAATTTATAAAAATTCAACATCGGTTGTGAGAGTACGTGTTCCGCCACACTTTAAATTCGGTGTGTTAATGCGGATGTCGCAGTCCACTACAAAAATATTTCCCTCGCTGGAGCGGATTACGTTTTCATCGTGCAAGTCACTCAAATAGATTTGAGGGGTTGCATAAGTCCAGTTTTTAGGGTTGATTATCTTGAATCCCAGTTTCTGTGCAAAAACAGAAATTTCTCCATCTGTAATATGCTTGCCTTGAATGTAAGGTTGCTCAACAAGTATTTGAAATTTGCCATTTCTTTCTCGCCCAAATCCGATAACTGATAGACGAGTTTCGGGGAAAAATGTATTGTGAAGAGAAATTCTATCCAATGCAAAAATTGGTTGTATAAAGTAATCGAGTCCTATCGTTTTGATAATTGTTGTGCCATTGTCATAAACTTTTGCTTCTCCACCTTCAGACATATAGTGGCCAAGTGCATCGGAAAGTTTCTCATCAATATAATCATACCATATTCCAGTTTTGTTTGCCCACTTTTCTATATATGATTCTTGCTGCGTTCCATGTTTGAACTCTGCTTGTCGGTTTGGGATTGGCTGTGAATCTCCATTATCTGTTGCAACTTCTGTTCCCGCGAGTAAGGATGCAACAACATGCGTGAAACCTCCCGCTGAGCAGCCACGCTGTTCCGACGGTGAAAATCGTTTATATACAAGTCTTCCACTAATGAATTGTTCTGCATATCTTTCAAGTTTTTGAAGTCCGTTAGGCAAAAAGCCGTCATCAATCACAGATAATATATCGTCCCAAAAGGCTTTGCTTTCCATTTTGTCCTGATCTTTACAAACACAAAGATAGATATCTTTTATGTCTTTTCAAAATTTTGGCTCGTTACATTTGACTATGTGCATAACTACAAGGTGACGCAGAGATACACAAAACCGACCAACGTCCCGTAAACTCCAAGATTATTGACAAGGCAACAGACAACGTGGTCGGTAACAAACTTTATAGATTTCTTGAAAAAATGGTTCGAGGCTTAATCAATAGTCTACGGACTAATCCCGCTGAGTCTGAAAGAGTGGCCCCGAACCTTGATTCGATTGTAAATACAATTCTATAAAGGCAAGCATCTCGTGAGGACGGGCAATTCCTCATACATTCTCCTACTAATAAAAGTAGGGCAGCGGCAGCCCTTTCCGCTCTTCCGGGTGCTAACCTAAATTCACACGCAAAGGTAAAATGCTTTTATGGGAGATGCAAAAATTTGCAAGGCTTGCAAAGTGTTATGAAAGAAGATGGAATATACGTATCTTTGCAATAAGAATGATAACTTAATATGGATTGTTCAGCGAAATATCACCAATCTTCCAATACTTATGTTGACAAGGAAATAGAGGAGTCTTTTCAACGCATAAGCCATGAGATTAAGGTTAATCTTGAAAAACTAAAAAAGCGGAATGAACAAAATGACCGTAAACTAAACAATCCGCATAATCGAATAATAACACAAAGATTCATAGAGGCTGTTTATTTCCTTTTGGAGAATCACATAGTTGATGGCAAGTATAAGATTGCGGAATCTCTTGATATTACGGAGGAAGAGCTTGAGGATGTTTTGAATTTCAGAGACCCATTGGGAGTGGATATGGTAGGGGCGTTATGTACGGTATACAACATTTCACCTTTTTGGATATTTAACGGACAAGGAGTAATGCACAATATATATGAGTGAGGATTATCCTTTATACGGCGGGATACAATCAGGCAGAGCAGAGAATATAAAATCTCGCATCGCCGAGCTTGAGAAAAATACAACAGAGTATATTGCGTGGCTTGAGAAGCGAGTGTGTCAAATGGACATGCAAATCCGTAAGCAGCAGGATACCATAGACGCGCTCCAGGAGGAGTTAAAGCAAATTAAAAAAGAATCGAATTTTTAGTTGTGGAAACAACTAAAAACGTACATTTTTCTATATGACCAGTAGTAAAATAATAAAAGATTTATCTCTTTCGTTTTGCTTGTGCAATCCATCTGTTATTTGCTCACCTTGCCTCGTTCGCACTCTTCTTTGAAGATGAGTGGCTCTTGAACCTCGCCACTTGCTCTAACACTTGCTCCCGCGAGTAAGGATGCAACAACATGCGTGAAACCTCCCGCTGAGCAGCCACGCTGTTCAGACAAAGATAAATATCTTTTATGTTTTTTCAAAATTTTGATTAGTAACTTCCAATAAAATTTGTAATTTTGTGGTGTATTTGGTGGTATGTGTACCACCAAATAAGGTGGTAAATGTAAAAGTTATGAACAATAAGAAACTTGAAAGCATATTAGAAAAGTGGCAAAATATTCAGCCTCTATCAGACAATGACCGTGAGCGGTTGAGCCGTAGATTCACTGTGGACTTTAACTACAACAGCAACCATATTGAGGGGAATACATTGACGTACGGTCAAACTGAGTTGTTGCTGCTTTTTGGTAAAGTGGCTGGCGAAGCTGATTTCAAGGACTACGAAGAGATGATGGCCAGTAACGTAGGCTTGAAAATGATGTTGATGGAAGCTACTGAAACTAAGCAACCTCTTACTCAGAATTTTATACGTACACTGCATCAGACGCTTTTACGCAATGACTATAAGGTTTACCGTACACTACCTGGTGGTGTACAGACAAGTTACACGATACATGCAGGTCAATACAAAACCCGTCCTAACTCGGTAATTACGAGGTATGGCGACCGTTTTGAATATGCGTCGCCGGAAGAGACTCCTGCATTTATGTCGGATTTAGTAGATTGGTATAACCAAAGCGAAACAGATGGCAAATTGACACCTATTGAGATGGCGATTCTTTTCCATTACCGCTATATCCGTATCCACCCATTTGAGGATGGCAATGGGCGCATCGCCCGTCTAATGGTTAACTATATACTATCACGTCACGGTTATCCTATGATTGTAGTTCGTAGTCGTCTTAAACAGGCTTACTTAGAAGCCTTGCATCAGGCAGATTTGATTGTGGGTGCTACACCGGCTGATGGTGCTCATGCGTCACTTAAACAGATTCGCCCATTCTATAAACACATGGTTAATCTCATTACAAAAGAAGTGGAGAACGACGTACTTTTTGTAACGGAGAAAGATGAGAATATATGGTGGTATGATGGCGAACGGATTGCTTTCCGAACATCTACATATTCTAAAATATTACGCGAACTTCAAATTGAACCCAATGCAACGCTGTTATATTTGCAACATGAAGTAGGTGTTAGTCGTTCGGCATTGCAGAAGATGCTCAAGACTCTTCAGGAAAAAGGTTTTGTTCAGAAAGATGATAAAGGCTCATGGAGAGTGTTTATTACGCCTTCAATGTGAGGGGGAGGGATTACTCGCAAACGGAGTTTGCTCGTGATCCCTACTTTTGTGCCAAAGGCACCGTTCTGAAGCTCAAAGCCCGTGATTAAAAAAGGAGATGCTTGCAGCACCTCCTATATTTTGCTTGTATGATGTGGATATCCAAGTGAGCTTGCCTATCCACATCCTCCAACCAAAAAGGAAGCCCTTCGGCTTCCTTTTTAATCCCGAGCTTTTCGCTTCAGCGGAAAGTGAGGGATTCGAACCCCCGGTACGCGGATGCGTACACCGCATTTCGAGTGCGGCTCTTTAGACCACTCAGACAACTTTCCATAAGCTGTGTCGTCACTTGCCAAAATAAGAGTAAACTCTTCTTTTGGGCTCGCTCCTAACAACTTTCCTGTCGGCTTGTTGTGTCGTCACTCGCCAAAATAAGAGTAAACTCTTCTTTTGGGCTCGCTCCTAACAACTTTCCTTCCAAAAAATTGTGTCGCTGCAAAACAACGACACAATCATATCAATTACGAGATTCTTCGTTACGCAAAGCTTCACTCAGAATGACGTGATGTGGATTTTATTTATTTACACGGAACTTCTCTATGCCGTCTTTGATGAAACCAACAATCTGGTTTGCAGCTGCAATACCGGCGTTGATGTTGGCCTCTGCGGTTTGAGCACCCATTTTCTTAGGGGTGGAGAAGTAGCGGCCTGCAAACTTAGAGGCAAACTCCTCATTGGCAGCTGGCATAATGTCAGTGATGTAACGGAAGTCTGCGCGCTCCTCCATAAGCTTTATAAGCTCGGCCTCATTGATAACCTCCTTACGGGCTGTGTTAAGCAGCATGGCGTTCTTAGGCATCTTAGATAGCAGAGCGTAGTTTATAGAGTTCTTGGTCTCTGCGGTGGCAGGGATGTGAAGTGATACAACCTGGCAGGTAGAGTAGAGTTCCTCTACAGTGTCAAGAGCCTTAACTCCGTCTTTCTCGATAACCTCTTTTGGACAGTATGCGTCAAAAGCGTAAATGTCCATGCCAAAGCCCTTGGCGATGCGGGCTACGTTGCGGCCTACATTACCGTATGCGTGGATACCAAGTTTTTTGCCCATAAGCTCTGTGCCTGATGTGCCGTTGTAAAGGTTGCGTACACCGTAAACCATAAGACCAAGAGCAAGTTCAGCCACTGCGTTGGCATTCTGACCTGGAGTGTTCATTACACAAACGCCAGCCTTGGTGGCTGCCTCAAGGTCAACATTGTCATAACCCGCACCGGCTCTTACTACTATTTTCAGGTTTTTTGCTGCTGCAAACACCTCAGCGTCAATGATGTCGCTGCGGATGATGATAGCGTCAGCATCGGCGGCTGCATCAAGCAACTGTTTTTTCTCTGTATATTTCTCAAGCAAAACAAGCTCATAGCCTGCTTTATCTGTAACAGCCTTAATGCCATCGATGGCTACTTTTGCAAAAGGCTTTTCTGTTGCTACTAATACTTTAGTCATGATATTATCTGTTAATTGTATCATCCGTACATCACAGAACTTGTCATATATCTGTGTGATGACGGATGATGATAAACATTAGTGTGTTCTCTCAAACTCTTTCATGCAGTCAACAAGTGCTTGTACGCTCTCAATAGGTAGTGCGTTGTAGCAAGATGCACGGAATCCGCCAACTGAACGGTGTCCCTTAACGCCAACCATACCTTTAGATGTGGCAAATTTCAGGAATTCATCTTCAAGTGGCTTATACTCATCTTTCATTACAAAGCATATATTCATACGTGAACGATCTTCTGCCTTGGCTGTACCTACAAACATCTTGCTGCTGTCAATAGTATTGTAAAGAAGCTCAGCCTTGGCAATGTTACGTTTCTCAGCTGCTGCTGTACCGCCGTTAGCCTTCAGATAACGAAGGTTAAGAAGGGCAGTGTAGATAGGCAGCACAGGAGGAGTGTTGAACATAGAACCACCGTCAATGTGTGTCTGGTAGTTAAGCATTGTAGGAATGTAACGGCTAACCTTGCCAAGAAGATCATTCTTTACAATTACAAATGTTACACCGGCAGGAGCAAGATTCTTCTGCGCGCCACCATAGATAAGACCGTACTTGCTTACGTCAATAGGACGTGAGAAGATGTCAGATGACATATCGGCGATTAGGGGAACTGGAGAATCCAAGTCTTTCAGAATCTCTGTACCGTATATTGTGTTATTTGTAGTAATGTGGAAATAATCTGCGTCGGCTGGAATGGTGTAATCTTTAGGAATGAATGTGTAGTTGGCGTCAGCAGACGATGCAACCTCTACAACCTCACCAAATCCCTTTGCCTCCTTCATGGCTTTCTTAGCCCATACACCAGTGTTAAGGTATGCTGCCTTCTTCTCCAAGAGGTTGAATGGAACCATACAGAACTGAAGACTGGCGCCGCCGCCTAGGAAGATAACTGAGTAGCCCTCTGGAATGTCCAGAATCTCCTTGAAAAGGGAGACTGCTTCATCTACTACAGGTTGGAAATACTTGGCACGGTGGCTAATCTCAAGGATAGACAAACCTTCGCCCTGAAAATCAAGAACAGCCTTGGCTGTGTCTTCAATGACCTCTCTTGGTAAAATAGACGGTCCTGCGTTAAAATTATGTTTCTTCATACAAAAATTATGTATTGTGTTTAGGTTCTCTTTAGAGAGTTGCAAAGTTAAGATTTTTTAATGTCAATAAAAAATTATAAGGCAGATTTTCTTAACATCGATGTTTAATTCTGATTTTTAATACAAATATTTGACAATATCACATTTTTTATGATGTTAATCACTGTGTCCTGCGCCATGTAAAGTGACTTTACAGGGATGTACTCATCCTTGCTGTGAAAGTTTATGCCGCCGGCAAACAGGTTTGGGCATGGCAACCCGTTAAAACAGAGCTTGACTCCGTCTGTGCCTCCTCGTATGGGAGTGAGTTTCGGCTCCACGCCTGCCTCTGTCATTGAATTCTTGGCAAGCTGAACTATATCAGGATATTGTGAGATTATGTCAAACATATTTTTATACTGATCAGTAATCTCAACGGTGGCTGTGCCTTTGCCAAACTGCTCATTCAGCCCCTCTGCCAGATAGTTTGCAAACCGCTTCTTGTAATTGAACTCTAACTGGTCAAACTCACGGATTATGAATTCCACGGTGGCGCTGCCCACATTGCCCTCCAGATGAGTTATGTGAAAGAACCCTTGCCTGCCTTCTGAATTCTCAGGAATGTTTTCAGAGCATATTACGTCAATAACCTTGGATGCCAAGATGGATGCGTTTACCATCTTGTTTTTTGCGTAGCCTGGGTGACATGGCTTGCCCGTTATTTTTATTACGGCTTTTGCGGCGTTAAAGTTCTCAATTTCAAGTTCTCCAGCCTCACCGCCGTCAACAGTGTAGGCAAAGTCAGCCTTGAAGATGCTACGGTCAAAGTGGTCAGTTCCACGGCCTATCTCTTCATCGGGAGTGAAGGCTATGTAAACATCGCCGTGCTTAACTTGAGGATTCTCTGCATAATACTCAATGGCGCTCATTATGGCGGCTATCCCTGATTTGTCATCTGCTCCAAGCAGTGTTGTGCCATCAGACGTTATTATGTCATTGCCTTTCTTGTCTTTTTTGAACTTGGGCTTTACGCCGTCGCCTTTTTCGTCGGGCGATGTGTCAAGATGTGCAATGAATCCCACTGAAGAGACTTTTTTTCTTGTGTTGGCAGGCAGAAAAGCGTAAACATAGCACTGCTGCGTAAGAACCGCATCTGTAATGCCCATTTCATGCAATTCGTCTAAAAGAATACGTGCCAAGTCCCACTGTCCGGTGGAGCTTGGCACAGATTCTGAAAATTCGTTGCTCTGTGTGTTTATCTGTACGTACTTAATAAACCTGTCAACAACGCTTGTCATCTGTTATATTGTTTTTTATAGTACTCTTGATAGGCTCCTGATGTCACATTGTCAAGCCACTCTTCATTCTCAAGATACCAGTCAACTGTTTTCTCAAGCCCCTCTGCAAACTGGAGTGAAGGCTTCCATCCTAACTTCTCGTTGAGTTTTGTGGGGTCAATTGCGTAACGCAAATCATGACCGGCACGGTCTGTAACGTAGGTGATAAGCTTCTCTGATGTGCCTGGCTCTCTGCCAAGTTTCTTGTCCATAATCTTGCAGAGTAACTTTATGAGGTCTATGTTTGTCCACTCGTTATGGCCGCCTATGTTATAGGTCTCTCCGTTCTCTCCCTTATGGAAAATAAGGTCAATGGCGCGTGCGTGGTCCTCAACCCAAAGCCAGTCTCTCACATTTTCTCCTTTGCCGTAGATAGGTATCGGCTTGTTATGCTTGATGTTATTTATTGACAGTGGAATAAGTTTCTCTGGGAAATGGTTTGAACCATAGTTGTTTGAGCAGTTTGAAATAACCACAGGCAGACCGTATGTATGATAGTAGGCGCGTACAAAGTGGTCTGAACTTGCCTTTGAGGCTGAATACGGGCTGCGTGGATCATAAGGGGTCTTCTCTGTGAAGTAACCCTCCTTGCCAAGTGAGCCGTAAACCTCATCAGTTGACACGTGATAGAAACGCTTGCCCTCCATATTCCCTTTCCACAGATTCTTGGCTGCGTTCAAAAGATTTGCTGTGCCAAGCACGTTAGTGCGTATGAAGCATAGAGGGTCTGTTATGGAGCGGTCCACATGTGATTCAGCCGCCAAATGGATTACGCCGTCAAACTTGTACTCCTGAAACAGTTTCTCTATAAACTCGGTATCGGTGATGTCTCCTTTAATGAACTTATAGTTAGGCTTGTCACAAATATCTTTCAAATTTTCAAGATTACCCGCGTATGTGAGTGCGTCCAGATTGTAGCACATATAGTTTGGATAGTTGTTCACAAACCTGCGGATTACGTGCGAACCAATGAATCCTGCCGCACCTGTTATGAGTATTTTACGGTCCATAATCTTATTTAAAGAATGGTTGTGTTTTCATTATTGTTATCTGCAACCTCCAGAATCCACGCATCGCGGAAGCGAGGGTTGTCAGAGAAAGTCTCTAAAAATTCATCGCTTTCAGCTTCATTGCTGAACGCACGGTAAGAAACTCTGTAGCGGTGCTCAGAGAATATGATAGTGCAATTCTCTCTGTACTGTGCCGGTAACTCTGCAATATACTTCAGTGCCTTTGCCTGAGAGTAGAAACTACCTATTATTATATGGTATTTTGCATTGGAGGCCTCCGGCATGGCTGTGGATGCTGTGTCAGCAGGCTCCGCATTGCTTGTTATAACCTCCACGGCTCTGGCAAATGATGCTTTGTCTGCACCAGCGGCAAAATCTGTCTTGCTGTCATTTACGTGGAGCGGGAACAATATAATAAGGAGTACGGCTGCCACTGCGGCTGCAATCCAGTTCCTTGACGGCGTGAATCTTATACCGTGGCTTCTGCCTGCGTCAGCGGTTTCCGCTTTAACCGAGGCTGCCTCCGCCACAATTCCGGACTCTTGCTCTTGCGCAGCGGCAAGCTGGTGAATCTTAGGAAAATATACGGGAACCAAGCCGTATGAAGAGCTAAGGAAAAAGTTATTGACAGCCGGCTCAAATATTATGTTTCCGTCAATGTAGTGGAACATTCCTATGTTGCCTAACTTAAGGTGCCCCCAAGTGGTGAGCATGGTTATCAGTTCCCCTACAGCACGGTCTATCTGACGGTTCGCCTCCTCAAAACTTATTAGTTTTGTGAGTGCGTACTGCTGCGCTATGAGGCCGTCATTGTAAGTGAGCGACGGGTTGAAACCTATTGCCTTGTGAGCGGGGTAGAATGTGCTGTCACACTCCATAGCGCTCTCTTTTTCAGCAACAAAACCTCCAAACCCTGGCACCACAATAAAATTATGGCTGGCAAGCAGTATTTCTATGTTGTGTATTAGTTCTTGCATAACAAGCACAAAAATACTCTTTATTTATTATATATGGGTCAAAAACTCCACACTTTTTATTAACATTTAAACTAAATCAGGTAAAATCAATCCAAGAATAAAAAAAATAACGTATCTTCGTACTCCAATTTTATGAAATATAACGTAGGATGAGAGGTTTAGTAAAATATTTGATTGCAGTTGCAACTGTTGTAGCGCCAGTGGTTGCATCGGCCGGAGTGGTATATCTGCCACCTTCAGAAGATGTGATTTTTGAATACGCAGAGGTTTATCTTAATTTTGACAGCACGCATTATTCAGGCGCAAGTCTAAGCAAGCGTGACAGTGTGTTCCATTACATAGAGCAGCGTGAGGCGGATAGGCAGACTGATGCCTTGGGACGTTTTGCTATATGGCGTATGGTTCCGTCAGAAGTTATGGTGCCAGAAGTTGTTAAAGATAAAAAGGGTAGGATAGACATATATGTGGAGAATGTACCTCTGAGTTCATTGTCAGATACTGTTACTACCACCTCCGGCGATGTCATGCTCCCATACGGTATCTGGTGCCGTGCAGACCTTACAGACTCAGAGGGGCGGAACATTTATAGCGCAGACTACGGACTGTTAAAGGGGTACAAGCAGCAGGAACGCTCAGATGACGGAGAGATTACCCAGTCAACAAACATTGTGGGCATAAATGAGGCTCTTAACATGGTTCGCGCCGATGTCTATGGCAGGTATGGTTTTGCAGTGTCAAATGACCCGTCAGACAAGGCTAAGGCAAATGGTACTAAATATGCCACCACGCTAAATATTATCAACGGCAATGTGTCGCAATTTGTTGATTACTACGCATATAATGACCTTTTATGCCAGATATTTGATTTTAATGCACCGTTTTCATTCCTCAGCCCTGATACGGTTGATGCAAATCTAAAAGCGGTTGACGCCACTATATATAGGAACGGCAATTTAGTTGGAACCTACACGCAAGAGTATAAAAGCGGACGCCTGAAATCATTCTCCGGCTATATATATTCAAAAGATAATGACGGTAAGCCTGTAAAGCAGAAAATAAATACAATTACACCACGATATAATAAAAAGACTGGTGAGTATGAGCAGATTACAACATTTGATGGGCAGCTTGCCAAGGTTGTGTTCCCTGGCTATGAGAGCACCACGGAGTGGGGACGCAAGTCTAAACAACCTAACTTTTGCAAGACTAAGAACCTTATAGGCGGCTTCCTTAAAATGAAGGAGGAGACTACGGAGACAGTAGAGATGAGCGTGGATCTTGAGGGTAATGTTTATTTTGACTGTGAATCCACATCGTCAATCCCGTTCTCCCTCTTCAAGTTAGTGGCTGATTCCAATGCTGTGAAGTTCCCAATGCTCACAAGTGAGAATCATACTGTGTCGCACGTAATACTAAGGTATGATGATAACCTGAACATCGTGGAAAAAAGATTGACTGGCAGTATTCTGCTTGAGAAAAACAGAGGTTACAATAACTACACCTACATCAAGGCTGACAGCATTAGAAGCCGAACCTTTATCAGCGGATATGAAGGTGGACGTGTGGCTAAAAATGTTAAGCGTGACGCCTCTGTAATAGTGCATGATAACTGGGATATTGACTATAAGTGGGATCTTAAGAGTTTCCTTGGAAAACATAATAACACCAGAGTTCGTGTGAACAAGGAGTCAGAAGATGACAAAAACAGCTCCCTGAGCGTGGATTTCTCTGTGGAGTGGGACGTTAAGGTGACTCGTAACAACGATGGAGAAATTTCCAGCATTAAGATGGGAAATACGGAGATACAGTTCTCTTATAGACGATGAATCGTTTAATCGGTGATGCGGTGACGTACTGATGACCGTTAGGGAATAACCGATTTTCTCGATTAACCGATTCCACGATTAACCGATTAACCTTTAATTTTTTTCTCTGTTTCAAATATTTTCATTATCTTTGCGCCCGCATTCGAGAAATGCAAGTGAAGTAATAATTAAAAACAATTAAAAATGGCAACAAAAATCAGATTGCAAAGACACGGCCGCAAAGGATATGCTTACTATCATATCGTAATTGCTGACGTGCGTGCGCCACGTGATGGCAGGTGCATTGAGCGTATTGGTTCTTACAATCCTAACACCAATCCCGCTACAGTGGACTTAAACTTCGAGAAAGCCCTTGACTGGGTATTAAAAGGTGCTCAACCAACAGACACAGTTCGTAACATTCTTTCAGACCAGGGCGTTATGCTTATGAAGCATCTTCTTGGCGGTGTTAAGAAGGGTGCGTTCACAAAAGAGGTTGCAGATAAGAAATTCCAGGATTGGAAGGACGCTAAGGCTAAAGAGCAGGCTAAGCTTGTAGAGAAGATTGCCGCTGGCAAGAAGGCTGCAAGTGCAGACCGTCTTAAGGCTGAGCAGGCAGTAAACGCTGCTAAGGCTAAAGTTGTAGCTGAGAAGAAAGCCGCTCAGATGGCTGCTCTTGAAGAGGCTGCAAAGCAGGCCGCTCAGGAGGCTGCTGCCGCTGAGGCTCCAGCTGCTGAGGCAGAAGCTCCAGCCGCAGAATAATTTTCTTAAAGGAATATTAAAAAAGGGAGAAAGGAGAGATGTTCTCTTTTCTCCTTTTTCATTTGAATTGTGAATTATTTAATATTCCTTGTCATGCTGAGCGTAGTGCAACGTAGCGAAGCATCTCATAATCCCAAGGTGGCATCGCAAGAGGCGCTGCTAAAGGAGTATCTGAGCCGTGAAAAGGGCTTGGACGTGAAACGTATATATGGTGTGCGCATACTGCGCCGCTCCATAGACGCACGCTCCCATACTGTGCTGGTGAACCTCAGGGTGCGCGTCTTTGTGGACGAGCAGCCTGCCATGCCTGAGCTTTTGGTCACAAACTACCACGATGTTTCAGCTGCCAAGCAGGTGGTGGTAGTAGGTGCTGGGCCTGGCGGACTCTTTGCCGCTCTCAGACTCATTGAACTCGGATTGAAGCCGGTGGTGCTTGAGCGAGGTAAGAATGTGAGTGACCGCAAGCGTGACATAGCGCTTATATCGCGTAACGCCACTGTTGACCCTGAGTCAAACTACAGTTTTGGCGAGGGAGGCGCAGGTGCGTTCTCTGACGGCAAACTCTTTACTCGCAGCAAGAAGAAGGGCAACACAGACCGCATACTCTCTATCTTCTGCACGCATGGCGCTAATCCAAACATACTTGTAGATGTACATCCGCACATAGGCACTGATAAACTGCCTGTGGTTATTAAGAATATGCGTGAGCGCATACTCAGTTGCGGAGGTGAAGTACATTTTCAGACCCGTGTTGATGACCTTATCATTAAAAATGGTGAGGTTTGCGGAGTGGTTACAGGGGACGGACGTGAGTTCCTTGGCCCGGTGATACTTGCCACAGGCCATTCAGCACGTGACGTATATAAAATGCTCCACAGGAAAAATGTGGCTATTGAGGCTAAAGGCATCGCCGTGGGCGTGCGCCTTGAGCATCCTCAGACTCTTATTGACCAGATGCAGTACCATAGCCGTACAGGACGTGGTGATTATCTGCCGCCAGCAGAGTACAACTTTGTGACTCAGGTTGACGGACGTGGGGTATATTCATTCTGCATGTGCCCAGGAGGTTTTGTTGTGCCGGCTGCCAGCGGTCCTGAACAGGTTGTGGTGAACGGAATGTCGCCCTCTAACCGTGGCTCCAAGTGGGCTAACTCTGGCATGGTGGTTGAGATTCACCCTGAAGATTTGGCTGGTCAAGATTTGCAAATGGCTGAGTATAGCAGGGTAGAGGCATCGGAGAGTGAAGAGGAGAAGAAACTATTCTCTGTGATGCACTTCCAGGAGGCTATAGAGCGCATGGCCTACATAAACGGCGGCAGAACTCAGATCGCCCCCGCACAGCGCATGACAGACTTTGTGAACCGTAAAATTTCATTTGACCTGCCAGATACATCATACGTGCCTGGCATAATATCCACACCGCTCCATTTTCTACTGCCAGCCGGTGTGTCAAAACGCTTGCAGCAAGGATTCCTATCCTTTGGCAAGTGGTCTCACGCATTCCTGACCCGTGAGGCAACCCTTATAGGCGTGGAAACCCGCACATCATCACCAATCCGCATTGTGCGAGACAAGGACACCCTTCAGCATATACAAATCAAAGGCCTCTACCCATGCGGAGAGGGCGCAGGTTACGCTGGAGGCATAGTATCCGCCGCCATTGATGGCGAACGCTGCGCAGAAGCCGTAGCGGCAGAATGCTGATGCTAAAATAATTGATGGTATCTATTCAGAATTTGTAAAAAAATGTTATGTTTATTACGTTAAAAACATAAAATTTCATATCTTTGCACTGAAATGTTATTTTGAATCATGGTTATTGCAAAGGACATACGTAGAGTGTTGGACGGGACGGCTCCAAGGGTTGTGCTGACTACATCTGATTTTGGTATTCCTACAGAATATCAACCGGCATTGGTTGTGGCTCTTAACCGTATGGTGGCATCGGGTAAGTTGGAAAGAATGGGTAAGGGGAAATACTACAAGCCTAAAAATTCAGTTTTCGGCAGTGTGCCGCCAGATACGTCCGAGTTAATTAAAGATTTCCTCCAAAAGAATAATAGTGTGGTTGGTTATGTTACTGGTGTTAACGCTTTTTCAAAGTTAGGTCTTACTACACAAATATCCTCAACTATTACTATCGGTACTAATAAGTACCGTAGCCCGATGATGCGTGGAAATATTAAAATTGTTTTTTTGCTGCAGCCAAACAAAATTCGCAAGCAGGATGTTGAATTGTATATAATTTTAGATGCTCTAAGGCTTATAAGAGAGATTCCTGGAACTACACCTAATAATTGTGTTGATATTATTATGAATATTATAAAATCGCTTCCTCAAAAAAGTCAGAGCCGTTTGTCTAAGCTTGCAATTGCTTACACACCTTTTGTAAGGGCTTTGCTTGGCGCTATATATGAAAAACTTTTGTTGCCTTGCGATATGCTTAAAAAGTCATTAAATGGTACGACAAATTACTTTCTTCCTATATCTGAGGAAGTGTTGCCGACAAAACGTAATTGGAGAATTATATGAACTTACATGAAAATAAGGATCTTTTTGAGGCTGCTATTAGTGCTGCGTCAAAATCCGTAGAAGACGGTGGCATTGGGATTCATGCTATTTTTATTGAAAAAGATTATTGGATATGCCGCGCGTTATCTCAGTTGGTGGATGGAGATACATCTGGACGAATAGTTTTTAAGGGTGGAACAAGCCTTACTAAGGCGTATGGCATAGGTTATCGATTCTCTGAAGATATTGATATCGCTGTGCTTGATGTGGAGTCTCTCAGTGGAAATCAATTGAAGGCTCTTATTCGTAAAACTGCTCACTTAATGACGCAAGGTCTTGATGAAGTGCAAAAGCCATCAACTAGTAAAGGCTCCCATTATTACAAGGCTTATTATAAGTATCCTCAGGTGGTTGGTGGTACAGTGGGGGCTGTTAGCTCTGGAGAACTACTAGTGGAAATAAACAGTTTCGCAAATCCATATCCTTATCAGAAGTGTAGGATTGAAAGTTTTCTAACTGCTTTTTTAAGGCAACGTAATAGGGATGATTTGATAGAAGTCTATAATATGCAGCCATTTGAACTAAATGTGCTTGATAAGATGCGTACACTGACAGAAAAATTGGTGTCGCTGATAAGATGCTCTCTTGCGAATGACTATTTGACTGAAATGTCTGCCAAAATTCGCCATTTTTACGATTTGACCCATTTGTGTAATGATGCAGAATGTTATGATTATATACAATCCGAACATTTTTGCAATGATTTCACTGCGTTGCTTGCTCACGACCGTCAGTTGTTTGACAGGCCTGCTGGTTGGCGGGACAGTCCTATCAGTGCATCTCCCTTGTTTGTAGATGTTCATAGTGTATGGCAGAAACTTCAACCTGTTTATATGCGTGAATTGCCACAACTTGCTTATAAGTCAGTACCTACGCCAGAATATGTTGAACATACTATGGAGAAACTGCTTGCGCGTATTTCAGAGATTGTAGAATGATGCCTTTTTTAATGTTTAGTTATGCTCCCAATAATAAATCAGCATTTCATCAATATCTTCCATGGTGTATGGCTTTATGGAATCCGCTTGTGTCATACCGTTTGTAGTTTTATGATTATGCTACAAAATTATAATTTTGATTTGGATTTTATGTAAAGAGAATCAGTTTAACCTCCTCAAATGTGTCAACCTTTTTTAGTGAAGGTCAACTATGATGTTGTTTAATACGTGAACCCAAACAGCCAGAGTGGTATGCGATTGCCGTAACCTATCTCTGTGTCATCAATTGCCAGGAAACTGTCATTTACATCTGCTATCTGGTCAAATGATTTGTTTTTTCCTCCCACCTCAAACAGATATTTTTCATCTATAAGAAAGTCTCATTTGGGAGGATACGTGATGTTACGCTTAACTGTCAACTGGCTGTTGAAGAATGTCTCCCTCTCGTTACCTTTATCAACTAATGTACACAGTACATGCATAAGATTGGTGTTCCCTAAAAATATTTTATCTGGTTTATGTAGCTGTTTGTAGTTTTTAGTTTTTGATGTAAGCAGTGACAGAATTTGAGCTTTGTCAAGTGAGTATAGCATTCGTAACCCTAAGTCATTGTTTGTGGATAGATTCTTCCATAATTCAGACATATTAGGCTCAAATGGAACATTCTTGCTGATAATCATTAATAGCTTTTTTACTTTCTGTATTGTCTCAAATGACATTTTTTCTACGGCAGGGAGATCGCTGTCTATAACCACTGAGACTGATTCTCTAAGGCGTGCGTTAAAATCTTCTCCGGCTTCCATATAGAAAGGGTAGTATCCATGTTTAAGATAGGCTTCAAAATATGTTGCCACCTTAAACTGCTTTGTAATATTCATTGCTATCTGAACATGGTTCTGTAACAGCTCTGTAAGTGTAACTGCTTCAAATTCTCCCATCCCCTCAAATATTATAAACTCACGAAATGACATTCCGTAAAGTGTGTATGTCGTCTGCCTACGAGACAAATCCACCTTGGCATTATCCATTTTTAGCAGAAAACTGCTTGTATAGATAATGCTCATATCGGGGTAGCTGTCATAGATGTTCTTTAATGTCTTTGACCAATTCTCATAGCGGTGTACTTCATCAAGATACAGGCGCATGATACCGTGCCTGTCTGCCCAGTCAACAAGTTCAAGAAGAGAATGGTCAGCAAACCATAAATCATCAAGTGATGCGTATAGTGTTTTGTATTTTAAAATGCAAAAATTCATCTTGTTTTTACATTTTGAAATGTAAAAATTTTACATGGGTAATATAAAGGCAGAAAGTCCGGAATTCATTATTTTTGTATCGTACTTTAATAATTGGCATTATGGACGAGAATAGATATTGTTACAAGTATCCGCATCCGGCGGTGACGGCTGACTGCATTCTTATTGGAAAGGAGAATGGCAGGCTGCATGTGCTTTTAATTCAGCGTGGTGGAGAGCCTTTCAAGGGGCATTGGGCGTTCCCTGGCGGTTTTGTGGAGATTGACGAGTCTTGTGAGGACGGGGCTGTGCGTGAACTGGAGGAGGAGACTGGTCTTACAGGCATTAGTGTGGAGCAGTTCCATACATACAGCACCCCTGGGCGTGACCCAAGGGAGCGTATAATTACGGTGTCATACTGTGCTTTAGTTGACGGTCTGCCTGCTGTGAAGGGCTGCGACGATGCTGCGGCCGCCAAGTGGTTTCCACTTGAGGATGTTCCGCATCCGCTTGCATTTGACCATGATGATATGCTGCGTGATGCGCTGAGATTCCTCAATTTAGCATAATATCTGGCTGATATCCTTGCGTTTCTTGGCTACAGGCGCCAAAGCCGCATATCCTATTGGTATTATTACGGCAGGTTCTTCTGAACTTGGAGTGGGGAAGAGCTGCCTGTATTTTTCCACATCAAAATTACATACCCAGCATGTGTCAAGCCCCTGCTCTGTGGCGGCAAGGCAAAGATGCTCCACGGCTATGGCTATATCTATGTTTCCATGCGCTTTGCCGTCTGCACGAACCCACTCCTCATTATGCAGAATAGATGCCACTATATACATAGGAGCTGTGTTGAACCACTCTCTGCTATAGCACTGCTGAAGTTTCTGTTTGTCCTCTTCACTACGCACGATGCGGAATTTCCAAGGCTGTTTGTTTACTGCTGATGGCGCAAATCTGACGCACTCCATTATATAGTCTAATTTCTCTTGCTCCACAGGCTCGCTTTGATAGCCGCGACAGCTGTATCTCTCTTTTACAAGTTCTAAAAAATTCATATCGCATTATTTTGTGATACTTGACGGGCTTTTATGGAAGTCAAATATCTATTTCTGGTTGTAAAGATAGTGAATTATTTATAAAACTTTGATTAAATCCTTGATTTTTGCGGTGTTTTGTATATGTGTATTGTTATTTTATATAAATTTGCACCGTTAATACAAATGTAAGTGAGTTACATTGTGAAAAATTTGGCAATGTAAGTGAATTACATTTGGAGTATTATGGAGCAAGGCGACAAGCACACTTCTGTGTGCCGTGCGAAGCACGAAAGGAGGCGAAGCCTCATAAAACAAGGAGATTTTTCATAAAATTCTTCTTGCTTGTTGTAGAATGTAAACGATTATCATAAAGAATTTTATGAAGAACAAATACATTGATTTGATTGAACAGACCGCTGATTTTCCTACAGAGGAATTTAAGGTAGTGGATAATGAGTTGTATTTCAATGATATACCGCTTATGGATATTATTGAACAGTATGGAACACCCCTTAGAATTACCTATTTGCCACGCATCGCCAGCCAGATACAGAAGGCAAGACGTATGTTTAACGTAGCAATGGCTAAGGTTGATTACAATGCAGACTACCACTACTGCTATTGTACCAAAAGCTCCCATTTCTCATTTGTTATGGAAGAGGCGCTCAAAAATGGCGTGAACGTTGAGACTTCGTCGGCTTTTGATATAAATTTAATAGAAAGTTTGTATGAATCCGGTGCGTTCAAAAAAGATAATTTCATTATATGTAACGGATTCAAACGCCCTCAGTATATTGAAAATATGCAACGTCTTATCAATGACGGATTTGAAAACCTGGTTGCAATTCTTGATAATAAATTTGAACTTGATTTGCTACTTAAGGGCATGGATAAGAAGTTTAAAGTGGGTATTAGAATAGCATCGGAGGAGGAACCTAAGTTTGATTTCTATACATCGCGTTTAGGTATAAGGTATAATGACATTCTTCCATACTATTATGAGAAGATTAAAGATAATCCGCACACGGAACTTAAAATGCTCCATTTCTTTATAAATACGGGTATTAAGGATACCGCTTACTATTGGAATGAGCTAAGCCGTGCGGTGGAATTGTATTGTGAACTGAAAAAGATTTGCCCTCAGCTTGATAGTCTTGACATAGGTGGCGGTTTCCCAATAGCCACACACCTTGATTATAATTATGACTATGAGTATATGGCTGAGGAGATTGTTGCTCTCATTAAGAGCATCTGCCAGCAGAACGGTGTGCCTGAACCAAATATTTTCACAGAGTTTGGCTCATTTACAGTGGGTGAGAGCGGCGCCATTCTCTATAGCATTGTGAATCAGAAACAGCAAAATGACCGTGAGAGCTGGAACATGATAGACTCATCTTTCATCACTACGCTTCCGGATACTTGGGCTATAAACCAGCGATACATTCTTCTAGCAGTGAACAACTGGGACAAGGAGTATCAGCGTGTGCATCTGGGCGGCCTGACTTGTGACAGTGAGGATTTTTACAGCGCAGGCCATAATAACGCCATATTCCTTCCTAAGATAGACCCCGATGCGGAGCAGCCGCAATACATTGGCTTGTTCCATACTGGTGCTTATCAGGAGTCTTTGGCTGGCTTTGGCGGTATTCAGCACTGCCTCATACCGTCACCAAAACATGTGGTGATAGACGTGGATGAGAATGGTGAGTACTACACCAAACTCTTTGCCAAGGAGCAGAGCTACAAGTCAATGCTAAAGATTTTGGGATACTGATTCAGTTGACAGTTGAGAATTGACAGTTGACAGTGGGCGTCATCCTGAGGGCGTAGCCCGAAGGATCTCACATGCCGTGTGAGATGCTTCGTTTCGCGTATGCTTCACTCAGCATGACGTGGGAATGTGGCTTATCTTAGCCTTTGTAGTTGTACTGGGTCTGTTGTGATTTGGGGTTTTACATCCTTTTCATAAAGACGCAGGGCGTTTATGTTCCAGAGCGGCTCCTTCACTTCCGGTTCAGAGTGTGTTACATCTTCACTGAAGTTATATTTGGGATTAACTACGTATTGGTTTATGAAATCCACAATGGCAGGTACGTTCTCTCTGAAACCAATAATGGCAACATCGTGGCCAAAATTTTTATAGCGCATTATTTTATGACGCCATCCGTTCTTGCTGAACTGTTTTGCAAGAGCGTTTGAGCCGTACATTCCTCTGCCAAAAATATCAATCTTGTTGTATCTAACCAGTTTGTCTTTGGTGCCGTGAATGAAGAATGTGGGAGCAGGCTGGTTTTTGTATTTTATCTTTGCTCCGTGTATCTTAGCCACTGCTCCTGCAAATGCAATAACACCGCCAAACTTGAAGCCTTCTGGCAGCCGTTTTGTATATTCATTCCCATTCTGTAGATAAAAATCTGTTTGTAGTGAAGTTATGGCACCTGCGCTTGAACCAGAAAGTATTATTTGTTTAGGGTTTATTTTCAGTTCCTTTGCTTTCCCGATGATAAAATTTGTGGCGTCAATTAAATCTTCAGTTGCTATGTTTATGCTGTATTCCAGCCTGTTAAGCAAGTCAATCACCTTCCCCTCATAATTCTTTAGCCCAAGACGATAGTCAATAGCCACACACACTATACCATTGTTGCAAAGTTGCTCAAAAACCACAACATCGCGCGGCTGACTCTTTGTCCCTGATTTGAATCCGCCGCCAAACAGGTATATGAAACACGGATGCTCACTCAGAGTGTCCTCTGGCATATATACATCCAGATATAGAGTGCTGTCACGCTCAGCGTAAGGGTAGGTTACTTTTTTTACAGCCCAGATATTCAGGCAGATGGCGCAAACAAAAATTAGAGTAGTGTAGAGTCTTTTCATCTTTGAAGGTGTTTTGTCATAAATTATTGCTACAAATTTACATATTTTTCATAACTTCGCAATGTAAAAAAATAACTATGAACCCATTTGGAGATTTTGAAGACCAGTACCGCGATTACAGTAATGCAAAAATTGCAGTTCTGCCGGTACCATACGATAAAACAAGTACTTGGGTAAAGGGTGCTGACAAGGGACCGGAAGCTTTCCTTGAGGCCTCTCTTGCTCTTGAAAACTACGATGTTGAGACCCGCACGGAGGTTTACCGCCAGGGTATTGCCACAATGCCGCCAATTTTCAACGATGAGACCCCAGAGGCGTTATGCGCAGCAGTGGAGAACGCCACACATCATCTGTTCCGTGACGGCAAATTTCCTGTGATGATTGGTGGAAATCACACCTGCTCAATAGGTTCTATCAGAGCAGCTGCCTCAAGGTTCATGAACCTTACAGTATTACAGCTTGATGCACACTCTGACCTGCGCCCTGAATATGAAGGCACAGAACTGAACCATGCTTGTGTAATGTATCAGGCGCAGAAACTATGTCCCATAACCCAAGTAGGCATACGTAGCCAGTGCATAGAGGAACTCCCTTACGTGCAGGAAGGGCGCATATTCTACGCCCATGAAATTTTTGACAATAACAGCTGGCAGAACCGTGCTATCGCCACACTTTCAGAAAATGTGTATGTGACCATTGATCTTGACGTTTTTGACCCCTCGGTGCTTCCGTCAACAGGTACTCCGGAGCCAGGAGGACTTAGCTACTATCAGGTTCTGCATTTCTTACGTAGTGTGTTCCGTAGCCGCAATGTGGTGGGTGTGGACATAGTGGAACTTTGCCCAAATCCCATAGACAAGGCCTCTGACTACCTTGCCGCACGTTTGGCGTATCAGCTGATGACGTACAAGTTTAGTTGATAGTTGACATTTGACAGTTGACGTCATCCTGAGTGGAGTGTAACGAAACGAAGGATCTCGCATACTATGTGATGTGTTTCGTTTTGCAGATGTTACGCTTAGCATGACGAAGATGATTAAACAATAAGAAATATGGATGTAAAGATAGAGGAAAGTTGGAAGTCGGTGTTGCAACCGGAGTTTGACAAGCCGTATTTTAAGAGCCTGACAGATTTTGTGAGGGCGGAGTATAGTACGCGCACATGCTATCCGCCAGCCTCCAAAATTTTTAACGCCTTTAACAGCTGCCCGTTCTCTGATGTCAGGGTGGTGATAATAGGGCAGGACCCTTACCATGAGCCAGGGCAGGCACACGGGTTATGCTTCTCAGTGAATGATGGAGTACAGTTTCCGCCATCGCTGCAAAATATATTCAAAGAGATTAGCACAGAGTTTGGCACTCCCATACCTAATAGTGGCAATCTGGAGCGCTGGGCACGTCAAGGCGTACTTCTTCTAAACGCCACACTCACAGTACGTGAGCATCAGGCAGGCTCGCATCAAGGTAAAGGCTGGGAGACCTTCACCGATGCAGTGATACAGAAACTTGCCGCAGAAAAGAGCAACCTTGTTTTTTTACTGTGGGGTAGTTACGCCATCAGCAAAGCCAAACTGATAGACAAGGCAAAGCACTGCGTGCTGACATCGCCGCACCCCTCACCATTATCTTCATATAGAGGTTTCTTTGGCAATAACCACTTCATAAAAGCCAACGACTACCTCCGCTCCATAGGAGCTAAGGAAATTCAGTGGTAAATAAAACATAATGCGGTAATTCCAATATGCGGAGTTACCGCTTTTTGTTTTTGTAAATAATAAATTCTGAAGATTTTTTGAAAATCTCAAATTAAGTTGTATCTTCGCAGTTGCAATCCTGCGCCGGGGATGTCTGAATGAGCATCGGCGGTGGGATTTGCAGACATATTAAAGGCGTTTATTGACGCTCTGTTCTGATGTTCAGAAACTTCGCAACTTTCTAAAGCATACATGGAGCAGTGCAACGATAGATGTCCTACGGGTATGAGTATATCATAAAGCCAAATTTCAGGCTTAGTGTGCTCTTGTATCGGCGTGGGCTTCGCGTTGTCGTTCTTGTATGCTAGGCAATGCGAAGGCCTCTGAACGTGGAATGGCAACAGTCAGGTTCCACGCTTTTTTTATGTCCGTAAATATCGGACATAAACCTTCGTAATCATGATTCCACTTGTAAAGAGATTTATTATCTGGCTCCTTTTAGTTTTCCCAAATACCATTTTAAGAAAATTGCTTAAGGTGTTAAAAATAAACTCCAAAGCACATTGCATAATAAAATCATTAGTATATACAAAAAGTCAGTATCGAAGTCTAAACTGGAAGTTAGATTTTTCACTCCAACTCAGAAGTGATATAAAACCCAAGAGTATTGTTTTTATTGATAATTGTTATGGGGGAATTACTGATTGTTTTAAATCAATGATTTCATTATTTGATTTTTGTTGTAAAAACAACTATAGTTTTAAAATATATAAAAAAAAACCATTTGATTTTGAACGTTTTTTCTGTCCTTCTGGTTATGACTGGCACTTGTCTGATGATGATTATAATGTTTTGAGTTCAAAAAGAGCTCTTCATCTCTGGCTTTCAAATGATGAAACTTATCATTCAAATACGTGGCAATATCAACAATATACACTACGCTTTCTATTTAATTCAAATTTTTTTAATCATATATTGGTACATTATAGTGCACCACATTCTTTATCTTCTAAATCATTTAAAACACTTTTCTCGCCATCAATAATATTAGGGAAAGAATTAGAATATCATAAAAATAAGTTAGGGGATGATTATATTTCTGTCAGTTTTAGATTTGTGAATTTACTTGGAGATAGTAATGAGATAGTTTGTGGATACAAATCATTAGATTCAGAAGAACAACAAGGGCTTATTGATGCAAATTTATCAGTTCTTAAGAAACTTATTGGTATGAATTCCAATAAAAAGTTTTTGGTCACCTCTGACTCCTTTGGTTTTATTAGTGCTGTTGAGGGGGCTTTATTAGATAATGTCTATTTTATCAAGGGCTCAGAAGTGCATCACCATATAGCTTTTTCTGACAATGTTTCAGATAATGAGGTGACAAAGAGTTATGTTGAATTTATGCTTATATCTGAGTCAGAAGTAGCTTATCAAATACAGATATGTCCCATGTATGAGAGTAAATTTCCTAAATGGGCGGCTTGTGTTAATAATGTTCCTTACTATTTGATTAGATTAAGTGACATAGGCGATATTGATAGTGATTTGACACCTATCTCAGTCTCTTATTATTAAATTTTATTATTTAAAATGTTATTTAAGAGTATTAAATGGAAAATTCATGAACATGAAAAAGATTTCTTAAAAATCTTCAGAACTTTCTACCGTTCAGAACAGTATGGTAAATGCTTAATTGATTGCTCTCCATTTCACCATATTGTAAATACTAATTGTTCTTCCTATCCTCATTCTGTATTAAATCCATATTGGTCTGAATATATATTAATGAGATATATTTCTAATATTGGAGGGGGAGAAAGGTAATCAAGCACAAGTAGTTCTATATACTCCTTGAGTATATTCTTCTGCATAGAGGGGTTGCCACTTATATATGGTGGATAGAATGATTTTAGATACTCGATGTCAATCATATAACTGTACAATATGTGTTTAGAACTTTTTTTGCCCTTCTCGTTAATGCTTTACTGCCAGCCTTCTCGCAAAACTCCATGAACTTTTCTGCATTAAACTCATCACTCATAAAACTTTCATCAAGGCGTAGGTTCTCCATGTCCTCCGTCGTATTGTATTGTGGATAGAGGTACAGCAAATCAAGCAGTGCCTTCTCTGGCGTGGCTAAGTGGAACGTTCTGTTCTCATCATCTGTCTTAGGCATATACCCGTAGAAAAAGGACTCCTTGACGGACTGGTATGAGTAGTGGCCGAACTTATTGTTAAAAGTGAGTGTCTTGTTTGTGGTCACGCATGTAATGGTGCTTACCGCCTCTGGAATCATGTCGTAGAAACTGAGTGCATAGTGTAGGCTTATGTATGACGGACGATATATCCTTGCCGCCACATATCTCTCAAAATCTGCAATCTTCAGTGTTTCAGGGAAAGCATACCAGCCCTGCCTGAGCGGTATAAGCAGCTCTTGCTTTGCCCATCTGTATATGTTGTTGACGTTAAAGTTTGGGTGCATTAAAAGTACCTGATTAACGCAGAAACAACCAGATGAAATAAACTCGTTTCTAATTTGCAGATAACTCACCATAATTCATGGTACATTGTTGGTTCTGCAAAGATAGTGATTATTTTCTAATGTATTTCCATTTTCATACAAATTTGTATTATTATGGAAATAAATAAGGGCGGCTCAATAGAGTCGCCCTCGTTGATTGTGAGATCCTTCGCTACGCTCAGGATGACGTGTTGCATTTGTGCTCAGAATGACGGATTACATCATGCCACCCATTCCGCCGCCCATTGGAGGCATTGGGGCTGGGTTCTCTTCTTTCTTGTCGGCAATTACACACTCGGTGGTGAGCATCATGCCAGCAATAGAAGCTGCATTCTCAAGTGCCACACGGGTAACCTTGGCTGGGTCAATAACACCAGTTTCAAATAGGTTCTCGTATGTATCTGTGCGGGCATTGTAACCATAGTCTCCCTTGCCCTCGCTAACTTTTTGAACTATAACTGCGCCCTCTTTACCAGCGTTTGCAACTATCTGGCGGAGTGGCTCCTCTATAGCACGTTTCACTATTTCAATACCAGTGGTCTCATCTTCATTAGCACCCTTCAGACCTTCAAGAGCCTTGATAGAGCGGATGTATGCCACGCCACCGCCAGGAACAATACCTTCCTCTACGGCTGCACGGGTTGCGCTTAGAGCGTCATCCACACGGTCTTTCTTCTCTTTCATCTCAACCTCTGACGGAGCACCTATGTAAAGAACTGCCACGCCGCCTGCCAATTTGGCAAGACGCTCCTGAAGTTTCTCCTTATCATACTGTGATGTTGTGGTCTCCATCTGAGCCTTTATCTGTGCAACACGTTGTTTGATAGCGTCTTTGCTGCCTGCACCGTTAACAATAGTGGTGTTGTCTTTGTTAACAGTAATAGTGTCGGCTGTGCCAAGCATATCAAGGGTAGTGGTTTCAAGTTTCAGACCCTGCTCCTCACTGATAACAGTACCACCTGTAAGTATGGCAATATCCTGTAACATCTCCTTACGTCTGTCGCCAAAGCCAGGAGCCTTAACAGCGCAAACCTTAAGACCTGCTCTCAAACGGTTTACTACAAGTGATGTAAGAGCTTCGCTGTCAACATCTTCTGCTATGATAAGTAGTGGGCGGCTGCCTTGAACTACTGCCTCAAGCAGTGGAAGAATGTCTTTTAGTGATGATATTTTCTTATCGTGGATGAGCACGTATGGTTTTTCAAGTACAGCCTCCATCTTCTCTGTGTCTGTTACAAAGTACGGAGAGAGGTAGCCACGGTCAAACTGCATACCTTCAACTACATCTACTGTGGTGTCAGTACCTTTGGCCTCCTCAACGGTGATAACGCCTTCTTTCTTAACCTTTGCCATAGCGTTGGCAATAAGTTTACCTATCTCGCCATCATTGTTTGCTGAGATGGTTGCAACCTGCTCAATCTTGTTAATGTCGTCGCCAACCTCCTTGCTCTGTTCCTTAATGCTCTCCACTACTTTAGCTACCGCCTTGTCAATACCACGTTTCAAATCCATTGGGTTAGCTCCGGCTGCTACATTCTTAAGGCCTACAGAGATGATTGCTTGTGCCAGAACTGTGGCGGTGGTGGTGCCGTCGCCTGCATTATCGCCTGTTTTTGAAGCTACTTCTTTAACCATCTGGGCGCCCATGTTCTGGAATGCGTCTTCAAGTTCAATCTCTTTGGCTACTGTAACACCGTCCTTTGTTATGTGTGGTGCTCCAAACTTCTTTGCAATAATTACATTTCTGCCCTTAGGGCCAAGTGTCACCTTTACGGCGTTTGCTAACTCGTCAACACCTTTTTTGAGCATGTCGCGAGCCTCAATATTGAATTTTATCTCTTTTGCCATGATTTTCTGTGTTTAATGATTGTTACTAATTAAATTATTGCCAAAATGTCACTCTGGCGCATGATAAGATATTTGGTGCCTTCAAATTCAATCTCTGTGCCGGCATATTTGCCATATAAAACAGAATCTCCTTCTTTAACTACCATCTCCTCATCTTTAGTGCCGTTACCTATGGCAATGACTTTACCTCTTAGTGGTTTCTCTTTTGCGGAATCAGGAAGAATGATACCGCCTGCTGATTTCTCTTCAGCTGCATCGGGTAGAATAAGAACCCTGTCTGCAAGTGGTTTAATGTTCATAATAATAATTGTTTATTCGTTTATTCGTGTAATCGTTTAATCGATTCGGTTCACCGATTAAACGGTTCACCGATTCACCTACGTTTTATGTCAAATTCCGTGCCAAACGTGCCGTTGGCAGACTTTATGGCAGACTTTATGACAAAAAAAAGCCTATTCAGTTAGAATAGGCCCTCACTATTTGCAAAAAGATAATCAATTACTCTGCTGCGGCTGGTTCTGCTGCCATGATAGGTGATGCAGATTGTGGAGCGGCTGGTGCGGCCTGCTCTATGGCGTCTCTAACTGCTGTGGCGTCATCTACTGCCTGACCTCTGTTTATGAAAGCTGCAGAAGCAACACATAGAACTACCATGATAGCTGTGAGTGACCATGTGGCCTTCTCAAGGAAATCTGTGGTTTTCTGAACGCCCATAACGCTATTTGAAGCTGCAAACTGTGATGCAAGACCACCGCCTTTTGAGTTTTGTACAATAACTATAAGTGTAAGAAGAACACCTATCAAAACTGCTAAAACAACAAGTACTGTAAACATAATTTTATCTATTTTCTATTATTTTCTTAAGGAATCTAATTTGGTCTGCAAAGTAACTACTTTTTTCTGGATATTTCAAATTTAATTTCTCAAAAATTCTAATGGCTTTGTCATATTGCCCTTGTTTTATGTAAATTTTTGCCAGACTCTCTGTGAAAATGCTGTCAGTTACGTTTGTATTGTCAAGAACCACGGTCTCAACGTCGCTTACCTCTCCTACAGGCTTGATGTGCGGGTTGGCAGTTATAAAGTTATCTATAAGGTCATGATGCTTAAGCTGCGGAACGCTCTCAATGTTGGCGTCGTCTGCCACAACGGTCACAGTGCTTTGTTCTTTCTTCTCCGATGCTGCCTTGTTCATAATCTGTTCAAGGCGTACTCTGTCTGGTACATTTATGGCACCCTTCTTTAGCTCTGCGTGGTAGCTCAGGTCATCTGTGTTCTTAAGATTACGTATGTAAAGCATGCGCGCTGCCTGAAAATAGGGGTACTGCTGCACTAAATCCTTAATGGCTGGAAGACTGTTGACATCCAGCTGTTCCAGATGCTTAATGTAATTCAAGAATGCAGATTTTGATATCATAGTATGTGAATTTTTAATCGGTGAATGCATCAACTGTCAATTGTCCACTGTCAACTGAATAACTACCAGTTCGCAACAGTATCATTATATATGTTTTCACAAATTTCTTTTATAATCTCATCAATGAGCTGGTCCTGAACATCGTTGAGCAGACGGTTACTGTCAAAATTACGGTATGCTGTATAACTGCGCTCAAAATCCTCATCGTGGTTTGTGTTGTTTGTATATCTCACATTTATACGTACGGTAAGACGCGTCTCTGATGCCATAGTGTTTTCTGACGATATGGACTGTGGTGAGAGGTCATAGCCTGTAATTTCACCTTCAAGTTCCAAGTCCCCGTTCTGGCGCACCATGTTAAGGCGGGTCTGGCGAGTGTAGATGTCTCGCACGCTCTCATTAAACTTAGATGCCAGTGGAGCATACACCATAGGTGCTCGGTTTGGAAAATCCTGTACAGATATGGATTTCACCTTATTGTAGTCTATGATTGTACCGTTGAACTTGTATGATATTGTGCAGCCGCTAAGAAGAATGGCTGCTAATGCTATTGATATGAATTGTATCTTTTTTATCATGGTTAATTTTGGTTAATCGGTTAATCGGTTAATCGTTTAATCGATTCGGTTATTCCCTAACGGTCATCAGTACGTCACCGATTATTCACACTCCGTGTTCATCAACACGTCACCAGTTCACCGATTCACCGGTTCACCGGATTATATCCCGTACTCCTTCAATTTTCTATAAAGTGTGCGCTCTGAGATGCCAAGCTCTGCGGCTACAAGGGCTCGCTTGTTATTATGGCGACGCAGAGAGTCAAGTATCATCTGCTTTTGCATGTCGTCCATTGATTTAGGCTGGGCTGGTTCTTGTTGCACGTTCTGCACTGGCTGTTCAGCAGGCTGCTCATCTGTGCTGCTTGGCGTGTTTTCAACAGTATGCTCAAACGTGGTTTCCAGCGGCTCGCTGTATATCTGGGCATCGTGCCATTTGCTTATAGAGTTTTGGCCGTTATGCTGCGGTGTCATACTTGCCAGCGTCTTTTTAATGTCACTAATCTCCTGCTTGATTTTGTCATTCTCACCTTTGAGGCTGTAAATTACTGTATAGAGAAACTCTCGCTCACGATTATAGTCACCTGAGGTGGAGGTTCCGCTTATCTGTGGCACGCGGCTCTCTGACTCATCTGGCAGATATGAAGAGAGTGTTTCAGCTGTAATATTTGGATTAATCTCTATGGCTGAAATCTGCTCCGCCACGTTCTTAAGCTGGCGAATGTTTCCCTGCCAATAGTATGACTCCAGTTTCTCCACTGCCTTAGGGTCAAGTTTTATAGCCGTGCGATGATATTTCTCTGCAAAATCATTTGCAAATTTCTTAAATAGAATGTGAATGTCTTTGTGGCGCTCACGTAGTGGCGGTACATAGATTGGTATGGCGTTAAGGCGGTAGTAGAGATCCTGACGGAACTTGCCGTCACGTATAGCCTCAAGCAGGTTTACGTTTGTGGCAGCCACCACTCTTACGTCTGTTTTTCTCACATCTGACGAGCCCACACGGTAGTACTCTCCGTATTGTAGCACACGCAGCAAGCGAGCCTGGGTTTGAAGTGGCAGTTCACCAACCTCATCAAGGAATATTGTGCCTCCGTCAGCCACCTCAAAGTAACCTTGGCGGTCAGCCAATGCACCTGTAAATGAGCCTTTTATATGACCAAAAAGCTCTGAGTCCATTGTGCCTTCCGGTATAGCTCCACAGTTCACAACCACATATTTCTTGTGCTTGCGAGGACTGAAGTCATGTATAAGTTTAGGGAAACTCTCCTTACCCACACCGCTCTCACCGGTAATTAGCACCGGCAGGTCAGTGGGCGCTATCTGAAGCGCTTTGGCAATGGCGTGGTTGAGCTCCGAGTTATTGCCTACAATTCCGTATCGTTGTTTAATATCTTGAATATCAATTGCCATAACGTCTGTTTTTTACAATATCAATGGCCGCATAAAGTGCTTGGCGGAATGAATTCTCCGATGCACGGTTCTGCCCGGCTATGTCGTATGCCGTACCGTGGTCTGGCGATGTGCGCACCACATTAAGTCCGGCGGTAAAGTTTACGCCACTGTCCATGCTGAGTGTCTTGAACGGGATGAGCCCTTGATCATGGTACATGGCTAAAATGGCGTCATATTTGCAGTATTCGTCGCTGCCAAAGAAGCCGTCAGAAGGTAGCGGGCCTACGCATATAATCTCATTCTCAAGAGCCTCTGTCACAGCAGGTTTTATGATTTCTATCTCCTCTTTGCCAATAACACCTTGGTCTCCGCTATGTGGGTTAAGACCAAGAACTGCTATGCGTGGACGGCTTATGCCAAAGTCATTCTTGAGTGACTGGTTGAGTATCTTTATCTTGTTAAGAATAAGTTCTTTTGTTAGTGTTTGAGCCACTTTGGAGATAGGTATGTGGCCTGTCACCACGGCGATGCGCAGCTTGTCGCTCACGAGCAGCATCAGTGCGTCGCCTTTCTTGCCAAAAGTCTGCTCCAGATACTCTGTGTGACCTGGGAATGAGAACTGCTCAGATTGAATGTTTTTCTTGTTTATAGGAGCTGTTACAAGTGCGTCTATTTCACCTGCCTTGAGGTCTGCCGTGGCCTTTTCAAGTGCTTGGAAAGCAGCAATGCCAGCCGCCTCTGTGCATTGTGAGATCTCCACTTTCACCTCATCGCTGTTGCAGTTTATTATGTTGGCACGCTTGTCATTGGCCTCCGATGCTGAGTTTATAAGGTTCAGGTTAAGGTTCAGGTCAAGCACTTTACGGTGGTATGCAGCCACCTTTGGTGAACCATAAACTATAGGTACGCATATATCAAGTATGCGCATGTCTTCAAGTGTTTTCAGAATCACCTCATAGCCAATGCCGTTAATATCGCCTTGGCTTATTCCTATTTTTATCTTATTCTCCATTTTTATTATCTGTATTGTTTGTATTATTTGTATTTATGGTGTAGAGTACTGATTCAAGCTGGCGCATAGCGTTACGCTTATATTTGTTAGGAGCGTATATGAAAGCCTCAGCGGTAATAACTCTTTGGTTTTCACGGTCAAGACAGCTTACGCTTACAAACGGGCCGCCCATAATGTCGCCTATAACGGTCCATAGGCCTCTTACCTCTGCTGCGTACTCTCCGTTTTCAAGTGCGGTAGGGGTGAAAATAGGTGGCTCAAAACGATACTCTGTGCCCATGTATGAATCTTCTGACGGACCAGGGATGTTGAGCATCATAACGCTGTCTCGTTTATGCAGGAGCATTTCACGTGTGAAAGTCTCACGGCAGTCATACGGATATGTGTAAATCACTATGTTCTGACGTACATCATTGCTTGAGTTTGATATCCAGAGGAAATTATCATCCTCCTTAAAGCGGTTGAACCCTTTAGGTATTACCATTGATATGCCAAACTTATTTAGTACGCGCTCCATGGCTGCCGGCTCTTTATAGTGACGCTGGTATGCTATGGCACGCTTGCGCTCTGCCTTTATAAAGTAGTTAAGTATGTCTTTCTCATACTTCTCAATGGCGGCTGCCACATCGTTGGAGTTAGGCCCTTGAATCTTGATGATGCTCTGAGGATGTGACCATTTGTCATTCTCATCACTCATTTTTACACGGCTGTATTTGTCTCCAACACTGACTATTATAATGTTACGTGCAGGTTTGAGCAAGTCTGTAAAGCCCTTATGAGATGTTTTTGAAATATTGTAGTATGGCTCAGACTGTGGCATACATGGCATGTCCTGATTAAGCACGCCAAATATAGCATCGCCGGCAGGACCCTTGGCTATGGAGTCATCAATAACTACCAGCACTTCATTTGATGTACCGGTTGCGTTTGGCTTAGTGGTGAAGTTCTTGCACGATGCAAACACTGCTGCAAGAACCAAGGCAAATACTAAAAGCTTATTGTTCATAAATTATTGTTTTGGGTGAATCGGTTAATCGGTTAATCGGTGAATCGTCCTCGTCATGCTGAGCATTGCGACGAGTTGATGAGGGCACGTCCTGACGAATTGATGACCGTCAGGGAATAATAAGCATCTCGAAATGTTTATGAGATCCTTCGTTTCGTTACACTCCACTCAGGATGACGTCAACTTTCAACTTTACGTCACAGCTTCGCTGTTCCGTGATCACTTGCTGCGCTCGGCATAATTGAAACAAGTTTCACTTCTGCTCTCGCTTGCGGCGTAATTCAACTGACTCAGCATTCCGCACGCCGCTTCTATGTCCTGGCCACGGGAACGGCGTATGGTTGTTGGTATTTTATATCTCTCTAATTCTTTCATAAAATTCTGCATCGTGGCTGGGGCTGCAGGCTCAAGCTTTGACTCCGGTATCTTGTGAAAGGGTATAAGATTCACATGGCATTGTATGCCGTGAACCATTTTTGCAAGACGGGCTGCATCGGCGGGAGAGTCATTCACCCCTTTGAACATGGTGTATTCAAATGACACTCTGCGCTGTCCGCTCCAGTCATATTGCCTTATGAGTTTTAGCACATCATCAATGGGGTATGCTTTCTCTGCTGGCATATAGGCGGCTCTTACATCGGGGTATGGGATATGAAGACTCACTGCTAAGTTACAACTGCAACTCTCTATGAAAGTCTTGAGCGCTGGCAAAATACCTACGGTAGAGAGTGTTATGCGCTTGGGACTCCATGCGTAACCATACGGTGCGGTGAGTATCTCCATTGACTTTAGCACCTCTGTGAGGTTGTTGAGCGGCTCGCCCATACCCATATAGACTATGTTTGTGAGAGTCTCCGCATCTTCTATGCTCAGCACCTGATTCAGTATCTGACCTGCTGTAAGGTTCCCTTTGAACCCTTGCCTGCCTGTGGCGCAGAATTCGCAGCCCATCTGACAGCCTGCCTGTGATGATATGCAGAGTGTGGCTCTGTCTTTTTCAGGAATATACACGCTCTCCACAAAACGTCCGTCGCCTACGCTGAACAGGTATTTAATGGTGCCGTCCTTGCTTTTTTGCGTCCTTTGCGCCTGCACACGTCCCACGGTATAGAGCGCAGACAGGCTCTCTCTGCCTTTTTTTGAGATGTTGGTCATATCATCAATAGAGCATACTCTTTTGGCGTAAATCCAGTCTGCAATCTGGCTTGCTGTAAATTTTGGCATCCCGGCCTTGATAACAGCGTCTTGTAGCTCTGTGAGAGTAAGCCCTAAAAGTGATATTTTGCCTTCTGTACCCATACAAGGCACAAATTTAGGAATTTTATATGACATTTTGGCAGATTCTTGCCACGTATTTTCCTATAATGTCAAATTCAAGGTTTACCAGTGTGCCCGCCTTAATGTTATGGAAGTTTGTATTTTCAAATGTATATGGTATTATTGACACCTGAAAACTCTCTTTTGTGGGGTTACATACTGTGAGGCTCACGCCGTTCACGGTTACTGAGCCTTTATCCACGGTGATGTAGCCACGGCGACGCATATCATCTGTGGTGCTGTACTTAAATGTAAAGTACCAGCTGCCTCCGTTCTCTGTTACATCTGTGCATACGGCTGTCTGATCTACGTGGCCTTGAACTATATGCCCGTCAAGGCGACCGTTCATAAGCATGCTGCGCTCCACATTAACCTCATCGCCCACACTCCACTCCTTGAGGTTTGAGCGGTCAAGGGTTTCCTTCATAGCTGTAACGGTGTAGTTTTCCCCTTCAATCTTAATTACCGTGAGGCAAACGCCGTTGTGCGCTACACTTTGGTCTATTTTTAACTCGGATGTGAACGGGCATGTAAGTGTAAAATGCACGTTCTCATTCTCTTTCTCAATTTTTACAACTTTTGCAGTTGTTTCAATAATTCCTGAAAACATATTATTACGTTTAATCGGTGATGCGGTGAATCGTCCTCGTCATGCTGAGCATTGCGAAGCATCTCGAAATGTTTATGAGATCCTTCGGGCTAACGCCACTCAGGATGACGTCAACTGTCAACTGTCAAATGTCAAATGTCAACTCTCAATTAATTAATTCTCCATCTTGCCTTGATAATCCTATACGGATAGCGGCTTTTCATCTCTTTTGCGTTAGGGCAGTCTGCCTTGTGAATCTTCAAGCCTCCAAGTGCGCTGATAAAGCCGAATATCTCATCGCCTGGCTCTGGGTGACAGCATTTTGCAAAATTAAGCTGTACGCCTTTGGTGTCGCTGCCCACAATGAGAATGTCGCCGTCAAGCGCTTTCTTTGGCAGCATGGATGCGGCGTTTGGCACAAACGGCTCTTGCGGTTTCTGCTCCTGCTCATCCTTATGGTCAAAGTTAAGATAAAAATCTTTTAATGATGTTATGTCAACCTTGCCTGTGGCTATGTCAATGAATATGTCAGATGTGTTTTTGTAGCCCATCTTGCGCCCCATCTGGTAGAAGCGGGCCTCGTCAAACTCCATCTTCCAGTTCTTAAAGCGGCGTTCCACTATCTCAAGCCCCTGTGCCGCCTGTGCCTTCTGAAACTCCTTTATCACCTGACGTATCCTCTGACGTGCCTTTGATGTTACCGCTATGTTAATCCAGTCTGCACGGGGCTGCTGTGTGGATGAAGTGAGCACCTCCACCTGATCTCCGTTCTGCAATACATAACGCATGGTCACATTCTTGCCGCCCACCTTTCCGCCCACGCATTTGTTGCCCACCTTTGTGTGTATGGAGTATGCAAAATCAAGCACTGTGGCTCCCTTTGGCAGGCATATAAGTTCTCCCTTTGGCGTGAAGACATACACGTCTTTGTCATAGAGGTCCATTTTGAACTCATCTTTGTCATCGCCAGTGCCACTGTCTGTGCCATTTTCTATTGCTGTACGCAGACGGCTCAGCCATGCGTCCATCTCACGCTCGCCCTCAATGCCTTTATAACGCCAGTGAGCCGCTAGACCTTTCTCTGCAATAATGTCCATGCGCTCTGTTCGTATCTGAACCTCCACCCATTTGTCATCGGGGCCAAGAACGGTGGTGTGCAGACTCTCATAACCGTTGTCTTTAGGGTTGGAAATCCAGTCCCTTAGTCTTGACGGGTCTGGCTCATACATGTCTGTGATTATGGAATAGACCTTCCAGCACTCCGCCTGCTCCGCATCGGGGGAGGAGTCTAAGATAATGCGCATGGCAAGAAGGTCAAAAATATTCTCAAAGCTTACGTGCTTGTTTTTTATCTTGTTATAGATGCTGTGTATTGATTTTGTACGCCCTTTTATATGGAACTTGAACCCTTCCGCCTCCAATTTGTGCTTTATAGGCTCCATAAAACGTGCCATATACGCTTCACGTTCACGTTTTGTATCTGACAGTTTGCCTGCTATGTCATAATAAACGGTTGGGTTTGTATATTTCAGGCATAAATCCTCCATCTCTGTCTTTATGCCGTAAAGTCCCATCTTATGCGCAAGCGGAGCGTAGATGCAGGCTGTGTCTTTTATAACAGAAGAGCGCTTCTCCAGAGGCAGAATGTCTATATTCCTTATATAATATAGCCTCGATGCCAATTTTATGAATATAACTCTTACGTCTTTTGCAAGTGATAGAAGCAGGTGTTTGAAATTTTCTGTGTCTATCTGCCATGCCTTGTCATATATCTCCTGTACCTTGTGAATACCGCTTAGCAGCATTGCAGTGTCTTTGCCGGCGATACTGCTGATTGTCTCTATGTCAGTTACGCCGCTGTGCAGAAGAGGGTAGAGCATTATGGCAGTGAGTGTTGTTTTCCCCACTCCTATCTCATCCTGGGCTATGCGGCATATTTCAAGGCTGCGTTTGTAGTCAAGGTTGTCAGGGCTGGCGTTTCCGCCGCACGCTATGTATATGGCTGATATTGACGGGTCTAATGTCATTGGTCAAGTAGTTCTATTATTATTTCATGACTTTTTTTCACCGATGCGAGCGATGACTCTATATATGGCTTCAAATCATTATAGTAACTGTTGCGGAAATAGTAGTCAATGCTGAACTGCGCCTTGCCGTCCTCATAGAAGTAGTATTTGAGCAGGCGGCGGTCTGTGCTTGTGTTCACCATGTCAAGCTCCGTTATTTTCTTGAAATCGCCGTGGCTGAAAATATTTTTCTCTATGTTCTCCCACTGATTATTAGCATTATAACTGCTGAAAAAGAAATCCAGACGGTCTTCTGTCTTCTCGTATGGCAGTGAGCGCATATCATAGAGGCATACGGTGGAGTTGCCAATAAGAGTGTCCAGATATATTGCAACCCTCTTCTCTGAAAAAGGGTTTGCTGCCAGTTCTGCACGTGCTATGGAATCAGTAAAACTCTGGCTCAGCATCTTGTAGCCAGCCGGCACCTGGTACGCAATCATCAGCTCCACATTCTGCACCTCCGGCTCCAGCAGTGATGCGTCATACCTCAGGCTGCGCTCCCTGATACAGGAACTCAGGATAATAATTGAAACTAATGCTAATATTATTTTATTCGCTCTCATATACTTATTTGTTTAATTGTTTAACCGCCCTCGTCATGCTGAGGCTTGCCGAAGCATCTCGTAATGTTTATGAGATCCTTCGCTGCACTACGTTCCACTCAGGATGACGTCAACTCCTAAACTCCTAAACTCCTAAACTTTAAATCACTCCCAAACATAAACCCTCTTAACACGCTTTGATACGTTGGTTAGGATTTCGTATGGGATGGTATCGGTTTTGGCGGCGAGCTCAGAGATGGTAAGTTCATCATTGAAGATTATAACCTCATCGCCCTCCTGTACGCCATCTATGCCAGTGATGTCTATCATGCACACATCCATGCAGATGTTGCCTATGAATGGTGCGCGTTTGCCACCCACAAGCACATAACCCTTGCCCCTGCCAAACGCACGGCTCAGACCATCGGCGTAGCCAATAGGTATGGCGGCTATACGGGAGTCACGGGTAAGCACGCCACGGCGGTTGTAGCCTACAGTTTCACCAGCTTTAAGCTCCTTGATTTGCAGAATTATGGTTTTGAGTGTGGCCACGTTCTGAATATCTGATTGTTCGTTAAGCCCCACACCGTACAGACCTATACCCAAGCGCACCATCTCAAACTGGTACTGTCCCAAGCGTTGTACGCCTGATGTGTTGAGTATGTGGCGTATAAGCTCCGGGTTTAGATTCTTCTTTAGATAGTCTGTAGCTCTTGTAAAGCGGGCTATCTGGTTGACTGTGAACTCATCTTCCAGAGGGTCTTCAGCCGCAGCCAAGTGTGAGAACGCTGACACGGCTTTGATGTTCGGCACCTTCTTCAGTATGTTTGTAAGCTCGGCCATATCATCCTCCATAAAGCCCAGACGATGCATACCTGTATCAATCTTGATATGGATAGGGTGCTCCTTTACACCTGCCGCCACAGCCGCCGATATAAATTTGCTAAGCATGGAGAAACTGTATATTTCAGGCTCCAGATTGTATTTAAAAAGCAAGTCAAATGTACCAGGCTCAGGGTCCATTATAATAATGTTGGTCTTTATGCCTGCCTTGCGCAGCTCCACGCCCTCATCAGCCACTGCCACACCAAAGTAGTCACAGTGGTGATGGCTCAGTGTCTGCGCCACCTGTAGTGCTCCACATCCGTAGGCGTCAGCCTTAATCATGGCCACTGTCTTGGTCTTGTGGTCTATGTATGAGCGCAGTTTCTTAAAGTTGTGAACCAGTGCGTTGAGGTTGACCTCCATTACAGTCTGGTGGCGTTTCTGCTCCAGAAGGTTCACAATTCTCTCAAAACGGAAGTGGCGTGCGCCCTTTATAAGAATTATTTCATTTTCAAATTTCGGCGCCGATGCCAAAAACTCATCGGTGGTTTGGAAAAACTGAGTGCTTAGCGGGAAAAACTCCTTGTGTGAGCAGAGGTCACGCCCCACGGCAATTATCCTGTTTATCTTTTTCTGACGCACTAATGATGACACCTGTGTATATAGTGTGTCTCCGTCAAGTCCGCTCTGACGTATGTCTGATATAATGAGAGTGCGCTTCTCAAAATTCAGTTTTGAGAATGCGTCCATAAGGTTCAGCGCCTCTGTGAGTGAACTAAGGTCATTGCTATAGGCGTCATCAATAATCTGGCAGCCGTTTATGCCGGTCTTTACTTCAAGACGCATGGCCACTGGCTCAAGGGTGTCAAGTTTTACAGGCACTCCAAGGTATATGCCGCATACAAGGCACTGTATGGCGTTCTGCAGTGATATGTCATCAGTGAAACATACAGTGCAATGACCCTCTGCGCCCTTACATACATACGTAAGTTCTGACGTGCCGCTGCTCTTGCGTATCTTGGTTATATTTACTGTGGCGGCAGGGTCATTAACTCCCCACGATATAAGGTTGATATCTGGATTGATTTTTTTTATGGCGTTACTTACCTTGCTGCTGTTCTTGAATATGAGCGCCTCTGAATGGCTGAAAAGCTTAAGTTTTTCATTGAGTTTCTCATCGTCAGAGGCAAATCCTTCACTGTGTGCCTTTCCAAGGTTTGTAAATATGCCTATGGTTGGCTTTATTATGGTTTCAAGTTTCTCCATCTCTCCCTTTTGTGATATTCCGGCTTCAAATATGCCAAGGGTGGAGTAGTCTTCAAGCTCCCAAACAGAGAGAGGCACGCCTATCTGAGAGTTGAAACTCTTAGGTGAACGGGTTATACGGAACGATGTGCCTATGGCTGCATATAACCACTCTTTCACTATTGTCTTGCCGTTGCTGCCTGTGATACCTATCACAGGGATGTTGAACCTTGTACGGTGGTGTGCCGCCAATTTCTGTAGCGCCTCCACTGTGTTTTGTGTAATGAAAAAATTAGCGTCTGTGATACTGTCAGGCTTTGAAGTGGTAACAAAGTTCCTTACGCCTGCTTTATAGGCAGACTCTATAAACTGCTCTCCTGACGCACTCTTTGTGGTGATGGCAAAGAACAGTGTGTCTGATGGATAGAGAATGGTTCTTGTATCTGTACTGAGATACATAATGGCGGCATCGGGGTTGAAAATATGAGCCTCGCATTTTAGTGTGTCCGCTATTTCAGACGGTGTGTATTTCATTTCTGCTGGGTTTTATTATCGTTGTTTTTATCTCTTAGTTTCTCTGACATAAGCTCTTCAAAAGGCAAGCCTGTTATCTTGGTTATCTGCTTGAACAGGTACCATAATGCTATAAACATCACCAAGGTGGACGGTAACGCTATGGCGGGGTAGCTGAGTGCAGTGAGTTTGCCAAGCTCCTGGTTGAACGCCTCTGTGCCTGACGGGCTTTGCACTATTATCTTTGTGAGTGTGAAGTTAAGCACCGTGGATAGCAGGAATGAGGCTCCAACCATGTATGTGGAGTTACGCAGCACTCTTTCAAAATGCTCTTCTTCACCCTTCTCCTTGAGTATTGCGTCTATACGCTTTACATCCATAAGTTCCTCATTGTAAAATAGTTTCTTTATAAGTGGGTAGGGTGTCCACAGCGATATTATCACTGCTGCGCCTATCAGTAAGGGCACTGCCGCCTCTTTATATGCCAACCACTCCGATGGAAGTTCCAGTACACCTATTATGCCTGTGCAGAATATGCTTACAAGGCCTAAAACGGCTATGAACCCCACCTTTTTCTGAACTATGAGTTCATAGAGGCTGAGGCCTATTGGAAATGCCAAGGCTATCAGAAACCCTGGCAGTACGCCAAGGTGAGCCTCGTCACTGAACTTGCTGAGGATTATGGCTGGTATCACAATACTCACAAGTATGCTGACTATTGGATTTGTCTTCCTTTTCATAAATAATTTTTTCGTTTTTGATTATGATTTTTTAATCCAATCTTCGGGCTCAGCCCTTTTGTAAAGGGCACTACCTACGGTGATTACTCGCTGCATTCGGCATAATCAAAACAAGTTTTGCTTCTGCTCTCATTTGCTGAGTAAT
>ONEZ01000008.1 GCA_900316995.1 uncultured Bacteroidales bacterium
GTTTGCATCCACGTTGAACAGCTGTGAGTTGCCCAGTGCGTTCCAGTCTGCCAGATTGCCGCCCTTGGCTGATGCGTGGCTCTCAAGGTCAAATGAAACTGCATTGCTAACAAGAGCAGCGCTCTTAACCTTATAGAAACGGTGCACTGTGGAGCCGTATGTGCCAATCATGTAAAGCTGTCCTGGCTCAAGAGTGCCCGGAGTGGTGTATCTTATCCAGCCTTTCTCTCCCTTTTGCTCTTGCTTCGCCGTCAAATCCTAAGAATAGGTAGTCTGTGCCGTAAACCAGCGGGCTAAGGGTCTGAGCGTTCTTAACTTCGTCCATCTTAACAGGGAACGGAACTGTGAATGCGTACCACTTGTCACGTTTCACGTTGTCAAACTGAACATCGATGTAGGCGTAAGGCTCTTGTCGTGTGCGTCATACTGGCCAGCCTTGTCAGGAGTCACCTCCAAGCCAAAGTCCATAACCACGTTAACATCTCCGGTAAGCTCCACATTACCATCTTTCTTGATGTACATATTCTGTATTTTGTGGCCGTTACCATTAAAGTATATGTGCTTGTTTACAACCAAGTCTTGCTCCACGTCACCAAGAAGGTTGATGTTTGCGCCATCCTCTGCTTTGTCAACAGCATCAGAGAGTGTGCCGTAAACCACATTGCCGTGTTCATCAACCACTTCTGCCACACCAGTGCCGGTATAACGGTATGTAATAACTACTGAGTTTTGTGCCAGAACTTCAAATGTTTCTGTGCCGGTTATGTCTATATTGTTTGCTACAACGCTCTCAACTTCACAATCTTCTGGCAGTGAGGTTACTTTAACTTTTGCTGTAGAACCTATGCTGTATGATATCTCTGTAGGATTCCACTTAGTGCTTTTTACGCTTGCTGTGCCTTTAGGACCAAATGTTCCAGTGATTTCCACATTCATACTGGTGGTGTTTGTTGTGGCTGTTACAGGATCTGAAACCTCTGATTCAGATGTGCCTCTGACAGCCTTAACGCTGAAGGCGTAGGTCGTCGCCTCATCAAGATCACTGAACCAATACTCTTTACTTGTCACTCCTGTCTGTTCTTCAACTCCGTCTTTGTAAACTGTGTAACTGTCTGCGCAGTCAACAGAATCCCAACTAATTCCGATTGTGTTTTTGCTGTTATCTTTGAGTAAGGTAGCAGTTGGTTTTGCAAGAGTTGCATACTTGTATGAGATTGTTGCAGTAGCTGGTGCTGTCATAGTTATCTCAGCAGGGTTAGCATACTCTGTCTCTCCCACCAATATTTTATCAAATACTGCGCAAGGATACGATGTGGCATCTATGCTTGCTGTTAAAGTAGCCTTGGAATTGTTAGCAAATGATGTCTCCTCAGCGTTCCATTTTCCCTCCTCTCCAACTACTGTGTATGTTATTGCATCAGCGAATTCTCCCGCCTTCTCAATTGTAAGCACTGAATATGTAACAGCTTCAACAACGTTTGACATCTCTGATTCAGCAGCACCTCTAACGGACTTGACACTGAAATTGTACTGTGTTGCCTGATTGAGCCCTGTGAACTGATATGAAGTTCCTGTTACTCCAGTCTGCACAGCAACACCGTTTTGGTAAACTGTGTAGCTACTTGCATTAGCAACTGAATTCCAGCTTACAGAAACTGCTGTTGATCTTACATCTGTAACTTGTACTACAGGTGCTGGAAGAGGAAGTACAGTTGCGCTGAGAGATATAGGAGTTTCACCTATATATAGAGTGGCGTTGTAGATTCCAGCAGGAGCTTCTCCGTTTGCGTTGAATGTAACTGTTACAGTCTGGCTGCCATACTCGCAATTATCTCCATGAGCAGCACCTACAACATCAGGGCTGAAAGTGAAATATGGGTTGCTGCATGAAACATCTCCTGACATAGCAGAGAAGTCAACATTTACAGTACTTGACTCACTTGCTCCATACGCAAGAGTGCAGGTATAGTCTGCCCACGCATTACCAATAAACGCCAGCAAAGCGACGAGAAATAGTAGTAAAAAAGTAGTAAAATACAGTTACTATGTTAGATAGGTTGTAGATATAAAAGGAGTAAACACACAAAAAGAGGCTGAACCCAATGTTCAACCTCTTATTATTTATTTATGTTATTTGCTCTTAGAACTCAGCATTATTAGGAGTGCGTGGGAACGGGATTACATCACGGATGTTTTGCATTCCTGTTACAAAGAGCATCAGACGCTCAAAGCCCAAGCCAAAGCCGGCATGAGGGCATGAGCCGTACTTGCGAGTGTCAAGATACCAGTCCATATCCTTCATAGGAATGTTAAGCTCCTTGATGCGGGCGTATAGTTTGTCATAGTTCTCTTCACGCACGCTGCCGCCTATAATCTCTCCTATCTGCGGGAAGAGTACATCGGTGCCCTGCACGGTCTTGCCATCGGTGTTCTGCTTCATATAGAAGGCCTTAATCTCTTTAGGGTAGTCTGTCATTATAACAGGGCGTTTGAAGTGCTCCTCCACAAGGAAGCGCTCATGCTCACTGGCAAGGTCACAGCCCCAATATACAGGGTACTCAAACTTTTTGCCGTTCTTCACAGCCTCTTCAAGTATCTTTATGCCCTCTGTATATGGCAGGCGCACAAACTCTGTATCCGCCACGGCTTTCAGGCGCTCTACAAGGCCTTTGTCTATCATCTGATTGAGGAATGCAAGGTCATCTGCACAATTGTCGAGAGCCCATTTAACGCAGTATTTTACAAACTCCTCCTCAAGGTCCATCAGTTCATCCTTATCCATGAACGCTATCTCAGGCTCTATCATCCAAAATTCCGCCAAGTGACGTGGAGTGTTTGAGTTTTCTGCACGGAATGTAGGGCCAAAGGTATAAATGGCGCCAAGCGCTGTGGCTCCAAGCTCGCCCTCAAGCTGCCCTGAAACGGTTAGGCTTGTAGGCTTGCCAAAGAAATCCTTGCTGTAATCCACAGGGCCGTTTCCTGCCGCAATGCGGTTTAAATCAAGGGTTGTTACTTGGAACATCTGACCTGCGCCCTCACAGTCTGACGCTGTGATAAGCGGAGTGTGGAAATAGTAATATCCCTTGTTATGGAAGAATGTGTGTATAGCGTATGCCATGTTATGACGCAGCCTCAGCACTGCTCCAAATGTATTTGTACGTGGACGCAGGTGGGCAATTTCACGCAAATACTCCATTGTATGACCCTTCTTCTGCAACGGATAGGTGGCATCGGCAGGGCCGTAAACCTCTATGCTGTCTGCCTGCATCTCAACGCTCTGTCCTGCCCCTTGTGATTGCACAAGTGTTCCTGTGGCGCAGATGCAAGCACCAGTTGTAACATCTTTTATAGAATCTTCGCTTATCTTAGAGAAGTCAACAACTATTTGCAGATTCTTTATTGTGGAGCCATCATTAAGGGCTATGAAACTTACATTTTTATTACCACGGCGGGTGCGCACCCACCCCTTTACAACCACGCTCTTGCCATACTCTGTACAGCTTAGAGCCTCAATAACTTTTGTTCTGGCCATAGTCTTTAAAATTTAATGCGCAAAATTACAAAATTTTATAATATCTGTTAACTATCTTGCAAGCCATATTTCAGGATTCTGAATGGTCTTGTCTTTCCATACCTGGAAGTATAGCACTGTTTTATTGTCTTCGTCAGGGTCTGAGTATATGGTGCCTATGGTCTGCTTGGCTGTAACCTTATCACCCACCTTTACGTTTACTTTGCTCAAATTCGCATATACTGTACGGTAGAGTCCGTGCTTAACAATAACTGCATTGTTGCTGCCTGGGATAGCAAAACACTGGGTCACCTCACCCTCAAATACTGCACGAGCCTTGGTTCCGGCTGGACATTGTATGTATATACCTTTATTGTTTGTGGTTACATACTCAAGCACAGGATGCGGCTGAATACCAAAAGCCCCCACTACCAATCCCTTATCAACCGGCCACGGCAAACGGCCAAGATTCTTTTCAAAATTGCCTGATACAAGTTTCTCCTCTTTGGTAAGAGCATAGCCTCCATCTTTGCCAGCACTCTTCTTGCCAGATTTTTTGGCCTCGTCGGCTATCATTTTTTCAATCTGGGAGTTAAGTCGGTTGGCTATCTCCTGCTGTTTCTTTAACTGCTTAGAGAGCTCTTTATGTTGTTTCTTGAGCCCTTTTACCAAGTTATCCTGCTTTGTTTTTTCTGACTGGAGTTTTGCACTCTCCTGCTTGCGGGCGTTAAGCACCTCCACTCTCTGCTGACGCACAAGTTCCACCTCTTCAAGTTTTTTGTCAAGGTCAGCCTTAACCGCCTCTATCTCCTGTGCTTTTTGGGTGCAATACTGTGCGTACTGCTTTATATAACGGTAACGGCGGTAGCTTTGCGCCACATTATCAGCTGAGAGCACAAACATAATATTGTCAAGTTTGCTCTTTTTATAGTACTGATGATACATTAGAGCCGCATACTCTTTTTTAAGAGATTCAAGCTGCTTTCTCTGTGAGGCAATCTCTGTCCTAAGCGATGACAGTTGGCGGTTAATTTCAGCCACCTCTGCATTAAGGGAGTTTATAACAACCCTGCGCTCCTTAATCTCTGCCTGCAGCAGGTTTATCTTGGTCATGGTTTTAGCAGTGGTCTGCTTATTCTCTGAAATAAGGTTTGATGTGGCCTCAAGGTTCTTGAGAGCCCTCTCTTTCTTCTTTTTGAGCTCTTCCACGCTCTGCGCACCTGCTGAAAGAACCATGAGCGCACACACTACTATAGCAAAAAACTTTTTCATATCGTCTATTTGAATAAACTGCTAATTAAAGATTCTATTGTCTGTTTCTGGTATCCTGACGGCAGCGATGCCGCTATACTGACATCCTTGTCAAACTCCACACTTTCAAAACTGATGTTCATTGAAAATGACATTTTGTTTGATGACACAGCACATACAGCTGCTTTAGGAAATACATATCCGCCAAACTGCTGGAATGAGTTATACTCTCCTGACACATATTGCGCACCGTCATTTGTAGAGAAGAATGTACGCATGAGGTACTCTCTTTGCAGGAACTCCACATAGTATGACGGAGCCTGTTTCCTGTATGTGGTGTTAACCCCGTCTGATGTTATGGCCACATCCTTAAAATTCTCCTCAAGCGGGTCAAAGTACCTGTTGCACAAGAGCCCCTCTATCATTCCGTAGTTCAGATTAAAATTCTTATCAGTGAACTTGGAGTACGGCTCCGCTACGTACGTATGCTGCATTTTGTCAAGAAAGAGCACACTGTCTGCATTACATACAAGACGGTACATCTCTATACCTAAAAGAGGCTGTACAGATACCATGAGAGCTTTACCCACCTCCACATTTATCACACCTTTAACCTTCAAAGGCAGCACATTAGGCACATCCACGGCAACTTTCATTTTTACTGTACGGTAATTCTGGTTTTGCATGGCTGTAGCCACCTGTGAGGCTATCTTGCCATTTATTGCGGTGCCTTTTCTTGATTTACACCCTGACATGCAAACCAATATGGCCACCGATGCAAACACCACAGCCACCAAGCCAAACGCTTTTCTATTCCACATATTGCTTTTTCTCAATTTTTTGTCTAAGTTTTTCCTTGTCTGCCCCCTCTCTCTCCATACTGTATGAACGTTTCCACTGCTCTAACGCACCGTTCACATCGCCAAGTTTGAAAAGAATGTCACCATAATGCTCTACAATGACGGCATCGGGGTTTGACTTCATATACTCCAGCGCCTGCTCAATATAGAACTTAGCGTATGTAAGCTGCCCCTTCTTCATAAGAATATAGGCGTATGTATCAAGATACATACTCTGCAAAGGCTCCTTTTCAACAGTCTTTTTGCTCATAGCCTCAGCCTTGTCAAGGTCGGCATTGTCTTCTGCCAGTATGTAGGCGTAATTGTTAAGGCCCATAAGGTCATTGGGGAACGCTTCCACAGACTTATCCAGATACAGGTACTTTTTCTCATTGTCGCCCTTTTGGTAATAATAGTTGAACAGGTAGCTCCACAGTTCCTTCTTATTACTGTCGCTCAGAGACTTATCTGATACTGAAACTATGCTGTCAGCCTTCAGCATATACTCAAGAGCCTTGTCCGTCAGACCTTTGGAGTAGTTCCATATTCCGCTGTAATAATAAAAATCAGCACTCTCAGGAATGGCGTCCATGGCATCAGAGAGCACCTTCTCTGTCATTATAGAGTCTTTACTCTGCGCCGTCTGATACAGCAGGTATTCCCAGCACTCCTTGCACTGAGGGTTCACATATACAGCTGAGCGTAACTCTTCAATAGCGTCCTGACTGCGTGACATATTCATAAGGTAGTCTGCATACATAAGCCTTATCTCTGCATTATCCGCCTCTGCGTCTATCATGCTACGGTATATGGTGTCGAGCTCGGCAAGCGGGGTTCTGGTGGAATTAAAGTATCTTATGGTCTGATTAAGGTACTCTTTCTTTCGCTTGAACTGTATGTCAGACGATGCAAATATCTTGCGAGAACACTCCTGTATCTTATCCGTCTCACCCGTGCGTACATAGTACATGTAAAGAGACTCCAGCACATCACCGTTATCAGGCTCCATCTCCATTGATCTCTGATAGCACTCGTATGCCTCGTTCATATCATTTGATGCAAGATACAAGTCTCCTTTCAGCACCCATAAAGATGAGTTCTGAGGCATATCCTTTATTATATGGTCAAGTGTCTTATGGGCAGACTTTACATCGCCTGCCATTTTATATACCTCAACTTTTGACATTGACACGTATGAATCCACACCTGTAAGCCTCTCAAGCTTTTCAAGGGTCTTAATCGCAGACTTGAAATCCTTTATACGTACATACAATTCAGCCAGCATGTAAAGGTCTCCCTCATGCTCAGGATACTTTTTTACGAGTGACTCGTAACCCTTAATGGCCGAATTATAATCATTTAACGCTATATAAGCCCTTATAAGCGCTTTTTGATAGTAATAGTTGTCTGGTGAAAGTTCCGCCGCTCTTTTCAGATACTGGAACGCATTTGCAAAATCTTTGGTAATAAGTGACGAACCAAGCTCATAGCATACAGCTGCGTTATTAGGGTCAATGGAATCAGCCTTGGCTAAAACAATGTAAGCGCTATCTGCACGCCCTGAATATTTGAAACGGAAACTCTCTATGAAGAGAGAATCCCTGTCATGCAGAACACTGTCTGGCAGCACCTTTTTAGCAGACGCCGCTGCACATACGCCATATATGGCTAACAAAGAAACTACTATTGAAAAAATTCTTTTCATTTTTTACCTGTATGACCAAAACCACCTGCTCCTCTCTCTGTGTCAGTAAGCTCACTTACCTCCACAAGTGTGGCAACTGCATGCTGGGCTATAACCATCTGGCATATGCGCTCTCCATTCTCAATAACAAAAGGCTCTTCCCCTAAGTTTATAAGGATAACGCCAATCTCCCCTCTGTAGTCAGCATCGATGGTGCCAGGTGTGTTAAGCACTGTTATGCCCTTCTTAAGAGCCAGTCCGCTGCGTGGGCGTATCTGCGCCTCATACCCTTCAGGCAGCTCTATGAAAAGGCCTGTGGGAATGAGCTTGCGCTGCATAGGGTTCAGTGTGACAGGAGCGTCAAGTGATGCTCTTAAATCCATTCCGGCACTTAAATCTGTGGCGTATGCCGGAAGTGCGTTCTTTGACTTGTTGATAATATTTACTTTTACTTTCATATTACACCAGTGTGAAATCCAACTGTTTTTTATCTAAGTTTGCATTAGCCACCATTACATTCACCTCATCTCCCAGGCGGTAAATCTTATGGGTGCGTTTGCCTGTTATCTGGTAATTCTTCTCATCGTATGTGTAGTAGTCATCATCAAGTTCACGGATAGGTATCATGCCCTCACACTTGTTGCTTGTAAGCTCCACATATATGCCCCACTCCGTGACTCCTGATATCACGCCTGAAAATACCTGACCCTTCTTATCACTCATAAACTCCACCTGTTTGTACTTTATGGATGAGCGCTCCGCACTTGCCGCCACCTGCTCCATATCTGAACAATGAGTGCAATACTCCTCATATTGCTCCTGCTTTACAGATGCACCTCCGTTAAGGTAGCTGAAGAGCAGACGGTGAACCATCATATCAGGGTAGCGGCGTATAGGTGATGTAAAGTGTGTGTAAAAGTCAAATGCCAGCCCGTAGTGGCCTATGTTCTGAGTGCTGTAAACAGCCTTGGCCATGGAGCGTAGAGCCACTGTCTCTATAAGGTTCTGCTCTCTTGTGCCCTCCACCTTATCAAGCAGGTGGTTTATGGCTCTTGACACATCGCTGCGCTCACCTTCCGGCTTGAACTTATAGCCGAATCTCTTGATAAATTCTGACAAATTCTGCAATTTGGCACGGTCTGGTTCATCGTGGATTCTATACACAAAAGTCTTAGGTTTGGCATCTCCTTTAACCTTGCCTATCTTCTCAGCCACAGTACGGTTTGCCAGCAGCATGAACTCCTCTACAAGCTTATTGGCCTCTTTCTGCTCCTTAAAATATACACTGAGCGGCTTGCCTGTTTCATCTATCTCAAACCTCACCTCAGTTCTCTCAAAAGATATGGCACCCTCTGTAAAACGATTTTCCCTTAAAATCTCCGCAAGAGAGTTAAGGGTTAATATTTCATCTGCATAGTCCCCTTTGCCGCTCTCTATAACATCCTGTGCCTCCTCGTATGTGAAACGGCGGTTGCTCTTTATAACAGCTTTGGTTATGCGACTCTTTTTCACCTCTGCCTTTGGGGTTATCTCAAATATTACCGAATATGTGAGCTTCTCCTCGTCCGGGCGCAGGGAGCAAACCATGTTGCACAGCTTCTCTGGCAGCATAGGCACGGTTCTATCCACCAAGTACACCGATGTAGCCCTGCTATAAGCCTCCTTATCAATGATGTCCCCCTCTTTAACATAGTGGGTCACATCTGCAATATGAACCCCCACCTCATAGTTTCCGTTATCAAGTTTCTTTATTGACAATGCGTCATCAAAATCCTTGGCATCACGAGGGTCTATGGTGAAAGTAACCACACTGCGGTAGTCAAGACGTTTTGCTATCTCCTCCTCTGTGATAGTTATGTCAATCTTCTCAGCCTCAGCCGATATCTCCTCCGGATAACTGTAAGGCAGGTTGTACTCCGCCAAAATGGCGTGCATTTCAGTATCATTGTTACCTGCATCGCCCAAAACATCTATGATGTATCCTATTGGGTTTCTGGCGTTATCAGGCCAGTCAACAACCTTGACAATAACCTTTTGGCCGTCTGTGGCGCCATGTAATTTGTCAGATGGCACGTAAATGTCATTGGTTAGAATCCTGTTGTCAACTATAACAAACGCCACATTATTGCATAGTGAAAGCACACCCACAAAATTCTCACGCGCCCTCTTCAGCACCTCCACCACCTCCGCTTCAGGCTGTCTGCCGGCACGAGCTGCATACATGACCGCTCTTACCACATCGCCCTTCATGGCGTGGTTAACATTGCGGTCCGCCACAAACACCTGCTCGGAGCCGTCATCAGGTACAATATGCGCCTTACCGTTATTATTACGGTCCAGTTTGCCTACTATTTCGCGCGTTAGAACAGGTGCGCTTTTAAGCTTACCGCCATATCTTGCCTTGCGTGCAAACTTTTTTCTATCTCTCTCTTTCTCCCTCTTTTTCTTTTTTCCCATAATTAAATCTCCTTTCTACTGCATACCGCGTGAATTCTTGATAATCTGATAAGCCTCTCCCACAGCCTTGAATTTCTCTGTGGCTGAACGTTTCACCTCCTCACCAAGATTATTAACCTTGTCAGGGTGGTACTTCATAGCCATTCTGCGGTATGCCTTTTTAACTTCATCATCTGTAGCGCTCTTATCAACTTCCAAAATTTTATATGCATCTGCAAGGCTCATCTGCTTTTTACCAGATGAACCGCTTTCGCTCCTGCCGTTGCCACTTGAACTGCCGTGAGTATATGCCTTGTATGCTGTCTTTATTGAAACGTAGTCTGCATCTGAAACGCCAGTCAGATGACATATTTCGTAAATAATATTAATTTCAGCCTGACTTATATCGCCGTCGGCCGATGCTATCTTGAAGAGCGTATGTATAAGCTCCAGTTTGCCTGAGTAGTTAAGACGGCTTCTAACCTGACGGCAGACATCTCTGTAGTCATAGTTTGAAGCAAGTATCTTTTTTAGCATCTGAAGAGCCTCCTTACCCTCTTCCTCCGTGAAGTTTGCACGTAGAAACGCCTTCACCTCTTCAAGTTCACTCTTCAGCACACTGCCGTCAGCCTTCATTACAGAGCCGGCAAGTATCATCACCACAAGCAGGAAATCACCCTGTGTGGTTTTACGAGACTGAGAATCCTTCCCTCCAAAGGAACTGTTTCCTCCATCTTCAATTGAAGACCTGGAATCGCCATCAAAAAAACCAGCTGCAATGACTCCTAAGATAGCCCCTATAGGGCCACCTAAAGTCCAACCCAGACCTCCTAATATCAGTTTTGACCAAAAGCCCATAACTTTGCCCTTTCTTATATTGACAATACTTAAAAGGACAAAGTTAAGGCAATTTTAAATTTTTTACAAAAATTACTTAAAAAACAATTTATCAAATATCAACATTGAGAGAAACCCACTGACTCCAGAGCCCTAAAGAATCCTTGGCTCTTACATGAATAGTGTGCGTGCCAGTGGTCTGAAATGCGTGTTTTACACCTGAAAGCGGAGTGGAGATAATATAAGTCCCCCTTTTAGCCGCCATTCCTGGATTAAAGATACAGTTTACATCATCCTTGTTTTCATAACCTGCACTTGAAGCCACAATCTCACCGTCTATCAGATACTCGTATGCCGTAATAGCATCACCGTCAGGATCTGAACTTGCAACAGCACTCACAAGATACTCCATAGTCTCTATCTGCTGTACTTCAATAACAGGAACCGGCTGGCGGTTGTCACAGTTAACAACCCTTACCACAGCTTCACCACGGTCTCCATAATAGTCAGAAACATATATCTTCACCGTAAACTTAACCACTTTGTCATTTAGCGTAAAAAACGGCAATTCATCGGCAATAATAAGCTTTCTTGAATCCGTGTCCAAGGCAATTTTCACATATTGAGGGACCTCCTGCTCTGAAAACACTGCATACTCCACAGTAACTCCGTTTTGTATATAGTCATCCTCGTAATCAAAATTCAGGACCTGCTTTTCTCCGTGTCGCAAAAGAATATCACTCTTGCTCACAGATACGTCAGGTGCCTTGTTGAATTTATGGAAAAGGTCTGTCCTGGTTTCACAAGATGAGAGCGACAGTACCATGAACACCACAGATGCAAATCTTAAGGCTAAAGTATTTGATTTCATAAATATCATTTTCTAATAATCTTAAACATACATGAATTCATATCTCCGGAATAATTTGCAGTTGGAGTTGCTACTATAGTATAAATGCCTGCAGCCACACTGCCAAAAGGTATCTCCACGCCAAACTCTGCATCTCCCTCAAATACAATCCGCCCCACTGCATTAACTACAATGTAGTGAAAATCTCCATTAGAATAGCTGACACGCACCCCAGCTCCTGCTGTTAGTGTTGGATATACGTCAAACTCCCCTTGCGGCTCCAAATACACCTCAGCCTGCATATCATCATCAAAGTGCGAGAAGGCCTCTCCACGCCTTAATGAAGTTGACTGTATAAATATATTCTCAGCTGTTACAGAAGACTCGCATCCTAAAGAGTTTTTAGCCGTAAGGCGTATTTTATTCTGTCCTGGGTTATAGAGATAGCATACGGGGTTTTCCATATATGATGTCAGGCCTTCAACCTCCACTCCCGTATAGTATTGCAGCTCCAGATTCCATAGATAGCTGTCAGCCTCCTTGCTTCTATTCTGAAGTATAAATCTTGTGCCACTTTGGAATGTAAAAGTCTCATCAGGATAATCAAGTATGTTCACAGTCCTCTCTCCAACCTTAATGGCAAATGACGGAGTTACACTCACCACCTCCACTGAAACACTGACCGGGGTGGTCTTTACTCCTGTACTGGAATCCTCCCTATAGACAGAAAGCTCAAAATTTGCAGTTGTATTATAAACAAGGCAGTTCCTGTCCATATCACCAGATAGTATAAGTTTCACTCCTGGGTCAGAAGCGCTCCAAACAAATTTTGTAACATCAGCTATCTCTTTTGGTGGGTCATAATTAATAATGCCTGCACTCACTACTGAGCCGGCGCATTGTCCGCTGCCAGACACTATCACGTCTTTAACATCCAACTCTTCAAAAACTGCAAGTTTCAGAATGTTACTTGTGTCGCACACCTGAGTGAGCATATCACCGTCTTTTCTTGAAATTGCCACTCTTACTATCTGATAATCTCTATCCACCTTAAATTCACCACCCATTAAAGATTGAGCACCGTCTTGAAGCACCTGCCACGCTCCGCCAGTCTCCCTGTACAAATAGCGGTATGAGTACTCGCCTCCATAACCGCCACCAGCTGAAGCTCCTTTAATAGCGGGTGATAATGTGTTTACAGGGACATACAATATACTTTTGGAAGCATCTGCCGCATTAGCAAATGCGATAGTGTTACTCTCTATACCATCAAAAAATACAACATTTATTTTCACATCAGGACTATAACAGAGAGTTGACTTATTTTGTTTACGAATATAGAATGTTTCTGACTTGCCATTTATTTCTGTGGCCTCAAATATTGTTGCATTGGTATCTTCAAACTCCCGCCATGCATTAAGGCGTTCATTATCAGCTCTGGCATTATCTAACATAGTTGTATTATCCGCATCTTCCTTAACCCTGCACCATGAACGAAGAGCGTCAAGGCCGGCATTATCAACGGTAGTCCCTGTCTCTTTTTCATAATCCCAACCATGACTGTTCATATAGGATACAATTTTACTTCTGCTCATCTTGCTAAAATCCGTAGTTTCCAATTGAGGAGGAATGAACGGAACCACTCTACGGCACCAATAAGTGCAATCATGGGAGTTAGAATCATTTACAGTGATATTCGGGCTTTTACCCACCTGACATAGCAGCGAAACCGCTTCGTTCTGCTCATCTCTCATACTAATCACAACATCTGACGCAATATTGTTAAGCTCTATCTTTTCATCGGGGTTTGCATAAACATGCACATCTTTGTAAAGAGAGTCACGGCACCATGATACAATACAACGGAACGCCATGTCTTCACCCTTGAAACTCATATTGTAAGAGTTTGCGTTTGAAACAACCTTACCCACAGAATCACCTATAAGTTCATAGATTTTATATGAAGAAATCTCCTTCATCCGTTCAATATCAGTTTGCGATACATTATCAGATTTTGCAAGACTGAAACTTATTTTATCATACGGAAGGATGTCTCCTTTGCATAGATATTGCTGTTGAGGAAATTTTTTAGGAGAAAACTCTATGTTGTCTTTATCAAGAATTGGAATTGGGATGTACGTATAACAAGACGAGGAATGTACAGCTATGTAGTATTTCCCATTCTCCTCGTAGCTGTATAACGGGCTATATTCATTAGACTCAAATGATTTTAACACCACCATCTGGCGGAACATTGCCTTGCTCTTGTTTCTCAGTATAGTGGAACGTAGTAGAATATCCTTTTCAGAATCCATTACAACAGCAAACTTTACGTTATACCTGTCAATTTTGTATTTAGAATAATTTGCATCTGTTACTGGTTCCCATTTCAGTCCGTCAAATGACACCTCCCACATATATTCCGGCGCATAAAGCGTTGGCGAGTAGTTTCCACAAGATATTGCCTTCCCTTCAAGGTGAATAAAATCACCCTCCCTGTTCAGTGAATCTGTGACACAAGTAAGTCGCTCCGTCTTTTCCGCAGCAGAAAGAGATGGTATGGTGACAGGACTTACCACCTCAAAATCCAATACGTTGCTTACAACACCTTTGCCCCTGGCCACATCAGCCACATAAGAAGGACCGTACGGCTCGTATGCAAGCGCAAGAACATTCTTTAATGTTTGATTTGATTTATATGGAATCTGAGACGTGTACAGGTTTGAATTCTGTATCTTCAATATTGAGCCACTATTACATCTTATACCCGTATATACATTAACATTTGAGAAATCTCTTAAGTGATATATTCTTGACATTCTATAGTTTATATTACACGTCGAAGTAAATTCCTCAATTGTGTTCTCCGCAAATTCAGTCATTTTTGAATTAAGAGACATTTTAAGGATGTTTGTGAATGTATGGTAACATGAGGAATTAGTGTCATAACCCTTTGACATCAGGAAAGATTTCTGATTTGCAAAGTCATTTAAAAATGCTATATAATTTTTTTTAACACTGTTGCAGGCTCTTGAACATGATGGATCTATAACTCCGCATCCGGAATTGCTAACAGTATTTGACTCATCTATGTCTGTTGGTATTGAATTGGCTCCTATCGATGCAAGGAACGTCCCGTAACCTATGATTGTGTAGGTTGACGTGCCAGATATTTTATTTATGGAGCAAGGCAGATTCACAGTATCAGCTATTACCGATATTATGGCATCGGGTGAATTATATACTATATATCTTTCACCAGAACCGGTGTCATACAACGGATTCTGCCTGCCGTTTACATTGATAACAGAATTGCCCTGAACTTCAGCCACCTTGAAAAGCGGAGTGGCTCCAGTCTGGGTTTTAGTAAGAGTAATGGTGCGAATGCCAAGATACCGTTCTGTTTCAGCAGGGTTATATTGGTAGTCATCATGCTCTGACCACGGAACGGGGATAAAATGATATACAACCTTCAGCTTGTAATCCTTGTTTTTTATCAGATGACTTACGTCTGCTGATAAATCATCATAGAATTTTGCACTGTTAGCCTGTGAACTATAAGAGCTCACTCCAATGTGATTATATGCCCATACCACATTATTTGAAACGTCAAAATAGGCTCCTTCAGCCCTCAGCTCCACTAATTCCGTATAATTTTCAGAACCGTTGAGAGCCACGAACACATATCTCTGGTATTTGAAACCCACAATATACCAAGTGGCCCAATAATGGTTTAAGGCTAATTTCCTATGAAAATTATCCCATCTTAAATTAAACGATGTTGAAAAATTCAGTCTGCCGTCTGTTATATACTGTTTGGTCAGCTGTATATACTCGTGGTCGTACGAGGGATATGACGACATAAGCTCATTAACGTACGGACCGTTCTTATATAGCCTGCCATTCCAGTAGTCATAGTATGCATATGAACATACTGCTGTAAGCAGCAGGCAGAAAAGCAGTAGATTTCTTTTCATGATATTCTGATTTTTTTAATTACTTTATATTATACTTGATTCCTAAAGAGAACAACGGATGAAAATAGTTATATCCGCCGGTATTGTAAAAACCCCAGTTCCATCCCTGCTGCGCCTGCAATACAAAAGACAATGCCGGCACAGCATAAAACTCTAAATTAAAACCAAGGTCAAGCCCTAATGCAAATCCAGAGGCGCTACGCCCTATATCTGCATTATTCCAACTGTCATAACCTAAATTCACATCGCCTGTAAGGTGAAGATAAAACCACGATGTGGGATGCCACACACTACATTCTACACCAGGCAGAGCCCTAACGCACCAAAATCCGGCATTTTTGAAGGAGCCTTTCTCAAAATCCACATTAGTGGTGAATGACCAACGCCTTGAGAAGTGATACTGGTACATTACACCCACATCAAAAGTGTTTCCCAAACCAGTACCGCCTCTTATGCCAATGGCGTGCATCCCCTTTATGTGTGACAATGGGGAGCCTGCATAGATATTCCCCACTAATACCGTAGAGAACATAATCATAAATAACAATACAACTCTTTTCATACTTTATTTTTTATTCAATAAATAGCTTTTGCTTTAAGGATCTCCTTGTCTGACACTGGGAATGAAAGATGTCTGCCTCCGTTTTTCTCAAACATTTCAAAATAAAGGATGCGCTTGTGTGGAATTGTGAACCTGGAGTAGAAAATAACAACACTTAACGTCTCTCCAGCTTTTACAATGGAGGTTTCTCTGTCCTTTGAATAGTGTATAAACACAGGGTGCAGTTCCTCTTCCTGAACCGCTGTGGTTTTAGTCAGGGATTTGTCACGTATGTATCCTTTTATAAAGTCAATGTAATAGTCAATCTTGCCATTATTCTGAATGTCAAGCCTGAATGCAAGCAAGTCACTGTAGCTGTATATCCCGCACATCGCAAAAGCCATTTTAAGATCAACCACGCCAATGTCATTTAAACAGTTTTTTGAAGAAATCAGCTTTTCTGCAAAAATCCTCATCTGGTTGTCATTGACAGAGTTGTTCTTAAAAATGGCCTGCGACGACTGAGTGACCTCATCTTCAGATGATAGAACAACCGAAAGACGTTTAGGTGCAGCATCAGGTTTTACATTGAAGGTATAGATGTAACCTGATTGGGTTATCAGGTGTATATTGGTAGTCTCAAAATCAGGAGTCAGAGCCTTAGCCTTGACAATATTGTCAATTTTCTCAGCATAACCAGCTATGATATTGGACGAGCCGGTCACGATATCAGTAATCTTCTCATCGCAGATAAAGTGCGTAGTCTTTACCGATGAAAAACCAATGGAATCCTGAAAGAAAGAATTGCCGTCCTGTCTCCATACTGGTTTGTCAATTAGGCTTGAATATACCACATTAAACTGATGGTATCCACCGTCAGATGTCACTATTGAGATGGTGGAGTCATCAAAACCACGTCTTTTACTCTTGAGCTTTAGCATATTCTCCGATGAAAGCTTCTCACCCTGGATGTTAGCGCTGCCAAAATCAACATACTTTATGTCCGACTTGAAACACAATACCACGCTCTGGTGTTCACTGAGTTTAAGTGTATCTGCACTTTGAGCACATACAGCGAATGTTATATGAATAAAAATTGCAGTAACAAAAAATTTGGTTAATGTTCTCATTTCTTTTTCTTGATAGTTATCATATAATTTGATGATATTGATATTTTAGCCTCTTTTATAGAGCCGCTCACAGCGCCTTTAATGGCATTTCCTACGGCCGAGATTGTGGAGTTTACAATTTTTGATTTGGATGAGACACCAATGTCAATAGCACTAATCGCATCTGACCCTGCCTTCTTACGAGTGTCACTTACAATATTGTCAGGAACATATATCCCTTCAAAGCCGTCAGCATCATAAACAGTGCCGTTAAAACGCAGGATTCTGTTGTTGAAATTGATGCTGTTTATCTGAATTACAGCCCTTCCGCTCTTAAATGACAATTTACCAAAAACAAAAGTATTCATCGGGATTTTCACCCCTTCAATATTCACATCGTCAATCAGCCTCATCTTTACTATGGCCCCTGATGTAAGGTTCTCATGGTTGCCATGTATCACCGCCCTTGTATCTCTCTCAATCACATTTGTCTCTGACTCCAAACCATAAAATCCAGGAATAGCATCATCCGCTTCATTGACAGGAGCCTCTTTAGGCTCTGGTTCTGCATCGGCGTACTTTTCATACCCGTAATCAGAAAGGTTTATACCCAACTCCCTCTCCAGCTGTGCTCTCTTCTTTTTCATTATACTATCTTTTATAGAGCTTTTATTATTCCTGACGCCTCCCTTATGCGCAGCCTCGGTCTTGCCTTGTTGAATAATTTTTTTTTCAGATGATAATGATTTTTGAGCAGGAGCACTGCTGGTTATATTTGAGGGACTTGAATCAATATTAAAAAGGTCAAAAGAGTTCTTCTGTAATGACTCCACACGGCTATTATCCTGCATACGCTGCTCCTCACGCCTCTGGGCCGTAAATCTGTCAGATGATATTGAAGGCCCTGCTGCAACAGGAACAGATGAGTTAAGCATGCTGGCGCTAACCCCTTCATCATTGGAACCGCTGCCGCCGCCCAAAATGAAGAATACCGCCACTGCAAAGACGAGAGCAATAACAGAATAGACGTGAATCATTTTTTGTTTTTTGCTTATTTTCATCAAAAATTGTTTTTAAGACGCCAGAATGCCAAGACAGTCTGAATTGAAAGAATTATAACTCCTATCACAAACACCAATAAGAGGACTGGCTTCCGCCTCTCCTTTTTTATACCGTTAAACTTTCGGCCAAGTATCTCACCTAACCTTGAAATGATTTTTTGTATGCTTTTTTTCATCTTTTAACCACTGTTATGTCACTATTGTCTATCACTCTCCACTTCTCAATCATAAAGCCATGAGGGTTTTGGTCTGAACGTGCACATGACACTAACTCACATTCTGTTTCAAGGTTCCTGTAGGTGATATTTGAAGATCTTACTATTGCTGTCTTGCCGTAATAGAGCGCTTTGAACGGATATACCGCTGTATTCACAACTACACTGTCAGTCTGAATCTCACAATTTATGCCGGCTGCAATAACGCGGTCATAAAAGCCGTTCTCTTTAAGGTTCTGATACTGATCATAAGCCTCCTTGCCAGCCAGTGAGAGCGCCTGACCAATTCTCTGCTCTATTGTGTTTTTGTCGGGCGATATCGTGAAAAAATACTCATGAAAAAGCTTTACATGCGCCCTGGCCTCAGCAGGTCTGTTCTGGTTCACATCCTGCTGTAACGCCATAACCAATGACGCACCACCATCAAGCACATAGACTTTTTCTCGTTGACGCTCGGCAAAATCAAGAGACCACCACACGGAACCCACAGAAACAACAGCACACATCACTGTTATCATAATCACATATATTCTCACAAGCGAGAAAGCAGATTGTAAATTATTCAGGCTCTTTATCATATAGCAACATTATTTGTTTTGCACGTTAGAACTCCCTGCGTTGCTGTCTGGTTGCATCGAGGCATTATTTGAGCCATTGGTAAAACCCAGTTTTTCCGCCACTCCGTTAACACCTTCCAGGTTATTAAGCCTTGTGGCAGCCATACCACCTCCCACGCTAAATGCCGCCGCAAGCCCGCCAGAGCCATCACCTCTGAGTATCCAGTTGGCAAAAACAGGAACATGAGAGTAAAGCATTATTGATATTATTCCTAACAACATTCCACAAATCTTAATCATTATGGCGCTTGAATCAATAGTGGCGACAGTATCATTGTTCAACCCTTGTTCCAGAATATTGCCCAATGATTCGGAGCACGGAGCATAAAGACATTCGGTTACAATCATTGATTGCACAAATCCAATTATATTGCAAATTGGGATATACAGACTTACGTTTATATACTGTGCCACCCAAGCCTTAAAATTACCGCTGAAACCAGGTATGACAGAAAGAGCGAATGCAAACGGTCCTATGAGCACCAGTACTATTTTTGCAGTCACCACATAAACCTTATAGAAATAGACTGTGGCCATGGTAAACACTTCAACCACCACACTGCCAATATCAACTAAAAACTTAAACAATGTGTCAGACAAACTGCCAGCCATGTTTTCCGCCTTTTCCTTCAAGTCTCCTATATTTTTACTAATAGTGCGCCACACACTCAGCTTTTTCTCTGGTTCAGCCCTGGCTGCATCGGCCTTGGCCTTTAGCTCACGCACCTGCTTCTGTAGCCTGAAATACTCAATATAAGAGCCGTTCACCCTCTCAGAGGCAGAACTTTTTACATACTCGGTAGCCACCTCTATAGGAGCCACCAACGCATCTAAAACTTTAGTGAAACCTGTAAAAAACAGTATTACCAGTCCAATGGCAAACGGTCGCATCATACTGTAAAAATCTATCTCCTCCCCTTTTGCCCATGATTTCCAAAGGTTAGAACCTATATAGAGCATAGCTGCTATACCACACACAAGCTGAGCCGTTGACGATAGTGCGTCGGCATAATCAACAGCAGTATCCAACACATTGTCAAGCCCTTTGGTAAGAGCCTCACCAAGATCTGAAACTATTTTAAGAGAAAAATCCATATTTGTATCAAGGGAAAAACATCATTGCTGAAAAACATAAATTCTCAAGAGTGCTCTTAATATCCTCTATTGATTCAGATGTCAGGCACTTCTCATAAGAGCTGTCTATGGCGTTCTCTATAGCCAGGACCTCACTCTCTACTTGTGTCAGTATCTGCAGCCTTTCATAATCAGAAAGCTTTGCATCAGAGGAGCCGTTCTTAACCATATCCATTGCACTCTTTATGCGTTTCATGGCCTCCGAGCCCAGATTCACCATAGAATTAATCATGTTTAGCTTCTCTGTAAGGGTGGCTGACTCCATCTCTTTAATCTTAGCAGAATAGTCTTTTAGTTTCTCAGCTATCCTGATTTCAGCTTCAGCTATTTCCACAATCTGCCTTGAAGTCTTTATATAGTTACTGACTTTAACCAGACTCTCTGCGGTCTCTTTTGAAATTCTAAGCAGCTTTAGTGTGTTTTCACTATTATCTGCTAAATCCATGCTCTGAGAAACTGTTTCCTCCATCTCCTCCAGAAACAGAGCTATTCTCTGCGCCATGGAAGTGGGGTCTGTAACAACAGCCTGTGACCATAATCCCAGAGCCGTGGCAAACAAAACTAAAGTTGTAAAAATTCTTTTCATTACTCTGTATTTAATTGGTTTAACGCCTCCGTAAAAGAGCCGTATCGTGATTCCGCCTGAAGCATCCTCTCTTTCTCTTTTTTCTCTGTTGTATATGTCAGGTACTCCTTTTTTGAAACCTCAACGGCATACACCGATGAAAAGTTCCCGTTAAGTGTTATGAAAACCTCCTTATATGGAGAACGGTTCTTAATCTTTAGATCCCTGTTTATAGAAAGCGCTATGGATGTCTCTTTTTCTGAAAGGGCGAGAGTCTGCCTTATTTCATCAAATCTGTTGGAGTATTTTCTTTGGTCAAGAAGTATTTTGCAATCTGCGTTTGCAACTATAGTATTCTTCACAATCTCATTTCCTACAATATCGTCAACCTCTTGTGTAACAACCACAGCCTCTCCAAAATGCTTTCTTACGGTTTTATAGAGATATTTAATAAAATATGCCGTACCGCTCTTTGATATTGCCTTCCAGGCCTCCTCAATTAGTATCACCTTACGCTTCATTGATAATGACGGATGTCTCATCTTGGATATAAAGGTGTCCATGAGCATCAGCGTTACAACAGGGAACAAAGTCTTATGGTCCTTTATACTATCTATCTCAAATACAATAAAACGCTTGTCAAGCAAATCTGCATTCTCCTTGGCATTGAGAAGAAAATGGTACATTCCATCGGCATAATACGGACTGAGAACCTGTAAAAGGTTATCTATGTCAAAATTATCTTTTCGCACACTATGTTCACTCAGATAACCTGTAAAATCACTTTTCAGATAGTCATAGAATCCGTCAAAGCATGGAAAGTCACCACTCCCAACAACTTTGTCCAAATACCCGCTTATGGCAACAGATATATGAGTCTCCTCTGCTTTTGTAATAAACTCGTTCTCATTTTTCCAAAGGCAGAATATCAGTGCTGCAATCTGTTCTTTTTTCTCAACTGTATATACTTTATCAGAAACATAAAAGGGGTTGAAAGAGATAGGGTTCTCCTCTGTGTATTTAAAATACACACCATCACGCCCGCAAGTCTGCTCAAAAATAAGTTTTGCCAAGCCCTGGTAACTATCCCCCACGTCAACTATTACAATGTGCGAATCACATTCATAATACTGACGTACCAGATGATTGGTAAAAAAAGACTTTCCTGAACCGGACGGACCAAGAATAAACTTGTTTCTGTTATCTGTCCAACCCCTTTGCATTGGGTAATCTGAAATATCGATATTGAGCGGAACACCAAAAATCCTGTCACAAAGCCTGATTCCGAATCCATCTCCAATATCCACATTATTCCCCTCGTTATATATAAGACAGCACGCCTGCTCTAAAAAGGTAAGAAACGTCATCTCTGACGGATACTGTGAAGCCGCACCAGGAATGCCACCCCAGAATATCTGAGGTACTATGGTTTCAGTCTTGTTCACAGTACAGTCAAGAGATGCCAAAGAGGTGCCTGTCAGAGTGTTTTTCTTCATCAAACTCAGATAGTTCTTATCCCAAAGCATAATATTGGCGGCAGAGCGAACGCATCTGCGAGCCTGAGATACACACTCATTCAGGTATTGGTCATTAAACTGCTTGTTTATAGCGTTCTCTCTTGAAACACCAGACATGGATTGTTGCTCCCTACCACGCTTTTCCACCCGTGAAATCACGCTTTTTTGAGGTTCCAAGAAAAAATACTGATTATAGATGTGGCTAAAGGGAAGGGTGAATCCAAGAGTATAAGTATAACCGGTTGGGAACAGTGTGTTATCTGTGGAATAGGCGGCATGACGCCTGTATGTCTCAACTTCTGACGGAAGCTGTGACAAATCCGACAAAGAGAAGCAGCTAAGGTAATTGTCACCTATCTTTGTGTCAGTAGGAGTACAAACAATGTCGCAAAGAGGCATGGGCCTATCCTCTCCAAGAGCTAAAGTAAGGTACTGCTCCACTACACCAAACTTCTCCGGAGTCCCAATAACCTCCTCTGATGTAAGCCTTGTACAGGCCAACCCTGAAGATTCAAGTATGGAGCAAAACTGCGTTACAGAATCAAGAAATGCTTTCACGGCAGAGTCATCCAACTTCTCTTCATCCACAACGTTGCCAGAACAAAGTGCCGAAAAAAAACTGTTGCATGCAATGTGCCTAACAGATGAGAGGGTAACGTAAATATAGCAACTATGTTTAAGATGACGTCTGCCGTCAAAGTGTTTGTCAGAGGCATTGCCCAGAACAGAAGATGTATCGTGACCGCCAGTTACACAACCACACTCCCAAAACCAGTCCTGCTTATGCACTATTGTGTAATCTGGCAGAGACTTAAGCGCTCTTACCCATGTCTGGTGCAATGTGTTAAAATCGTCCATTCCAAGGGAGAAAACCTGTGGTAGCCCAACTCTTAGGGGAACGGTTACATCAGCCGCTTTACTGATAATACAACCATTCTCCCAGCAGAGTAGAGGCAGTTTGTCTTCAATATCTTTTGATTTAATTTTCATCCCTTACAAAAACAATTCTACAGACTCTTTTTTTAAAAGCAATTCTATCTGGTGTGGCCCTTTGGGCATACAACTGTTCAAGGCCCTTCTCTCCAAATTTGTTATTGAGAACAAAACAGAGTGACAGGTTTAGCACAAGGCACACAAAAGAGATAAGCAGAGCGGGTAGCTGCCCTACAATGAATGAGAGAATAAAGAAAACCACAACCGCAAGAATGACACCTATTACCGCATAGATAAAATACTGCGCCCTGAGCCCCTTCACTTCTACGGCTCTGCCAACTCCCTTGTTTATCCTGTACCTTGCCATTTCAACCCATTTTATCCCAAGAAAAAGGCTCTTATTGCAGTAACAGCCACTATTGCAAAAACACAACTTCCAAACCACGATGCGGCGGTTCTTGTAGTATCAGGGCTGCCTGAAGACCACTTGCCATAAACCTTTACAGCACCTATAAAACCTACCACAGCGCATATTGCATAAAAGAGCGTGGTTATAGGCTCAATGTAGGACTTAATCTCAGCGTTTGCCTTTTCAATAGCAGCCACGCCATTCCCCTGCGCCAGCATAGATATGCAATAAAACATAAGCAGGGTGATTGTGTAAAATCTTTTTTTCATATCACTTATAACTTAAAATGGTAACTCGTCATCGGTGTTTGAAAACTTCTCCTCAAGTTCATGACTGGCATGCGCCAAATCTTGCTCATTCTGAAAAAATCTGAACCAGAAAAAGACAGCAATGTTGAAAACAAGGAACAAAGCAACAGCTATCGCCAAAAAGGCGGAAACGCTTACATTAGATAATCCAAACATATTATTATTCTTTAACAAGCCCTATCCATCTGGAGCGAGAGGAGATGTGCACCAATGGGTAAAACCATACGGCCGGTTCACTTACCAGCCTATTTCACACTGTGGGGACAGCACTGCAAAGTAACAGCATATTTTTCTATTACACAACAGTTTATGAAAAGTTTAAGTATTATTAATAATAGACAAAAAAAATTGTAACTAACAGTTACAGTGACTATAACCGTTAGTTACAATTTAAATGTTTTGTATGTTAAAATGTGTTAATAAAAGAATAGGTATGCAACCACAATTGCTGCAATTACACCCATAAAATCTGCAAAAAGTCCGGCTCCTACAGCGTATCTTGTACGTTTTATACCAACAGACCCAAAATATAATGCAATAATATAGAAGGTTGTATCGGCGGCACCTTGGAACAAACAGCTTAATCTGCCGGCAAAGGAATCAGGCCCGTACGTCTTCATACACTCAACCATCATTGCCTTTGCACCACTTCCGCTGAGAGGTTTCATAAACGCTGTGGGAAGCGCATCAACCCACTCTGTATGGTCAGTAAAAAGTGAACAGAATTTTGATATGCCCAAAGTAATAAAATCAAGAGTGCCTGAAGCCCTGAAAACTGCAATACCTACAAGCATTCCAACCATATACGGTATAACTTTAACAGATGTTTCAAAACCACCTTTTGCACCCTCAATAAAAGCTTCAAATACATTTATTCTCTTATAAAGAGCCGCACCAATAAAACCTACTATAATTATTAGTAGCAATGTGTTGCTAATTATGTTAGTGGCAAGCGTCATGTCATCACGGCTTAGGGTTGTAAACCACCAGCACAGACCTGCAATAAACGCAGACAAACCTAACAACCAGCCCATAACTGTCCAGTTCCACAGATTCAGACGTTGTTTTATACCCACAAACAATATTCCTGACACAGTAGAAACATACGTGGAGATAAGCAACGGGATAAAGATATCAGTAGGATTTGCAGCTCCTAAGATAGCGCGTTGGGCAAGTATGGCTACAGGAATAATGGTAAGACCAGATGTGTTCAAAGCGAGAAACATTATCTGCGCGTTTGAGGCTGTATCCTTGTTCGGATTAAGATCCTGCAGACTCTGCATCGCCTTTAAGCCAAGAGGCGTGGCTGCATTGTCAAGCCCTAACATATTTGCACTGAAATTCATAAGAAGCTGGCCGCTTGCGGGATGATTTTTTGGAATCTCAGGAAAGAGTTTGGAGAAAAACGGTCCTACAATCTTTGACATAACACCCACAGCTCCAGCCTTCTCCCCTATGTTCATAAGACCAAGCCATAGAGTCATGACACCGCACAGCGGCAATGCAATGCCCATCACAGCAAATTCCGCCATATCAAAGGTGGACTTAACCATTTCACCAAAGATTTCCACTTTACCAAAAAACAGTGCCTGAATAATAGCGACAACAAAGGCTATAATAAAAAAGAACGCCCAAATATAGTTCAACATAATATACAGTTTTTAATTCTTGTTATCTAAAAGTTGTAACGCGGCATCCTCCTGACGTGTCATCTCTGCCTTGTCATCAGGCTGCTTATCCTTAAAGCCGCACAAATGAAGAATTCCGTGAATTATAATGCGTCTGAGCTCCTTGTCAAACCCGATGCCAAGTTCCGCAGCGTTACTTGAAACAGTGTCAATTGAGATGAAGATATCACCGCTTATAACATCATCTTCTGTGTAGTCAAATGTTATTATATCTGTGTAGTAGTCATGTTCCAGATACTGGCGGTTAACCTCAAGTATCTTGGCATCGGAGCAGAAAATATAGGCTATCTCACCCACTTTCCTGCCGTGGCTGGCCGCCACCTGTTTAATCCAAGCGCTGCACTCCCTTACCTTTATGGCAGGGCGTTTTACATCAATACTCTGAAATGTTATCATATTAGTCTTACTGTTTTTTTGCGAGAGCAAAAGTATCAATAATATTTTAATAAAAAAAGTATTATCTTTGCTATCTTAAAGTTGAGATATTCTCAACTATCCTCAATAAAGAACATGAAATTCAGTTATGACGTTATAGTTGTGGGTGCTGGGCACGCAGGATGCGAGGCCGCACATGCTGCTGCATCCATGGGCTCTGAGACACTGCTCATTACGATGGACATGAACAAGATTGCCCAGATGAGCTGCAACCCTGCTGTGGGTGGCATTGCAAAGGGGCAGATAGTGAGGGAGATAGATGCTCTGGGCGGAGGCATGGCCTACGTTACAGACCACACATCCATACAGTTCAGGATGCTGAACCTCTCAAAAGGGCCGGCCATGTGGAGTCCGCGCAGCCAGTGTGACAGAGCAAAATTCATAACAACATGGCGTGACGTATTAGAGAATACTGAGCACTTGTATTTATGGCAAGACACTGTAAATGAGTTGATTATAGAAAACAAAACTGTTTGCGGGGTAAAAACTATGATGGGAGCCGAGTTCAGGGCCAAAAGCGTAGTGCTCACAAACGGCACATTCCTAAACGGACTCCTGCATATTGGCAAAGCTCAATTAAGAGGCGGAAGGATCTCAGAACCTGCAAGTTACGGAATAACAGAACAGTTAAAGTCAATAGGGTTCAAAGCGGACCGAATGAAAACTGGCACACCCGTAAGAATTGACATCCGCAGCGTGGATTTAAGTAGTTGTACGGTACAGAACGGCGATGCCGATTTTCATAAATTCTCATACCTTGACTATGAGCCACGCAACCTTAAACAGCTGCCATGCTACATACTTTCAACAAACAGCAAAGTTCACGAGGTGCTACGTAGCGGGCTTAAAGACTCTCCTCTTTACAATGGTCAGATTAAGAGCATCGGGCCACGTTACTGCCCAAGCATTGAGACAAAAATAGTAACTTTTTCTGACAAAGAGAGCCATCCATTGTTTTTAGAGCCTGAGGGGGAAAGCACAACGGAATACTATTTGAATGGTTTTTCATCATCATTGCCGATGGACATTCAGCTCCAGGCTCTACAGCAGATTGAGGCATTCAAAAACATACACATTTTCCGCCCAGGATACGCCATAGAGTATGACTTCTTTGACCCCACCCAACTTACTGCCAAATTAGAGACAAAGCTTATAAAGAACCTCTTTTTTGCTGGTCAGATTAACGGCACCACAGGCTATGAAGAGGCGGGAGGGCAAGGCATGATAGCAGGTATAAACGCACACATAAACTGCCACGGCGGAGAGGCATTCACCCTTGCCCGAGACGAAGCTTACATTGGAGTCCTCATCGATGACCTTATCACAAAGGGAGTGGATGAACCGTACAGAATGTTCACATCGAGGGCTGAATACAGAATTCTCCTGCGTCAGGACAACGCCGATGAGAGACTCACAGAAAAAGCCTATAACGCAGGCTGCGCAAGCAGGGAGAGAAAGGATTTGTTACAGTCAAAACTTGAACAGAAAAACCAACTGAAGGCAGTTATCGAGTATGATTCCGTGATACCAGCAGATGCAAACGGATACCTTGAAAGTGTGGGCTCCACACCCATTAAGGGACGCACTCACCTACTTGACCTTTTGCTGCGCCCGAGCATAACCATTGAGGGTTTAAGTACTATAGCCCCACGCCTTAAAACAACCATTGAAGCCATCAAGAGCCGCAGAGAGGAGATAACAGAGAGCGTGGAGATAGAGCTGAAATACGCAGGCTACATAAGCCGTGAGAGCCAGATAGCAGAGAAACTGCATCGCTTGGAGAATATAAAAATCAAAGGCAAATTTGACTACAGCACCATAAACGCTATTAGTACAGAGGCGCGCCAAAAGTTGGCTAAAGCAGACCCGGAAACCATTGCACAAGCCGCCCGAATCCCTGGAATATCGCCGAGCGACATCAACATTCTGTTGGTTATGATGGGCAGATAAAAACAAATGTTCCACGTGAAACATTATAATAAAACCACAATACTATGACACTACAAGAGGTAAAGGAGACATTCAGAACAGTTCAGGATTTTCCCAAAAAAGGAATACAATTCATTGATTTTACAACAGCTCTGAAAAGACCAGAGTGTATTAAAACAATGAGCGATGCCCTATGTGAATACTACAAAGATAAAGGCATAACAAAAGTTGTAGGTATAGAATCAAGAGGTTTCTTTATGGCAACTGCAATCTGCACAAGAATAAACGCAGGATTTGTACCTCTAAGAAAACCTGGAAAGTTGCCTGCTGAAACAATCTCAGAAAGCTACCAAAAAGAGTATGGGACAGACACCATAGAGATACACAAAGACGCCCTGTCAGAGGATGACGTGGTACTACTGCACGATGACATACTTGCAACAGGAGGAACAGTCTTTGCAGCAATAAAACTTATAAAAAAGTTCAATGTCAAGAAGATTTATCTGAACTTCATTGGTGAGATAGACTTCTTAGGAGGAAGAGAAAAAATAGATAAAAATATAGATGTTTACTCGCTATTTCACGTATAAACAGTGCCCTATACAGACCACATAAAAGCAATTGTGTCCGCCCTGCCGGAACAGCCTGGAGTATATCAATACTTCAATAAAGACGAGAAAATAATCTACGTGGGCAAAGCAAAAAACCTAAAACGCAGAGTATCTTCCTACTTTATAGGAAACAATCACAACGCCAAAACAGAGGCTCTGGTGCGTAATATATATGACCTAAAATACATTGTGGTAAATAGTGAGACAGATGCTCTTCTGCTTGAAAACAATTTAATAAAACAACACCAGCCACACTATAACATACTGCTTAAAGATGGCAAAACATACCCTTGGCTCTGCATAACAAAAGAACCGTTTCCGCGTGTGTTTAAGACACGTAACGTAATAAAGGGAGCTTCATACTACGGCCCGTACAGCAATGTATGGGTGGTGGATACAATAATAGAGCTGATAAAGAAAATATATCCAATACGTACATGTAGAGACTATCTTACAGAGGAGGGCGTTAAAAGCGGCAAATACAAAGTTTGCTTAAAGTATCATATACATAACTGCGCAGGGTGCTGTGAAGGACATCAGAGTCTGATGGAATACCGCCAAATGATTGATGAAATAGTGGAAATTGTGAAGGGCAACAGCCATCGCATAACAGAGTATCTGATGGCAGAAATAAACAAGGCTGCACAGGAGTATCGTTTTGAAGAAGCTCATGCCCTGAAACAAAAACTTGACGCTATAAACGCCTATAGGGAAAAGACCGTTATAACCACAAACCATAAAGAAACTTTAGACGCATTTGGATATGATGAGGAAAATAATGTGGCATACGTAAATATACTTCATATAAACAATGGTTCCGTAACACAAGGCTATACACTTGAGATGCACAAAAAAATGGATGAAAGCCGCGAGGAACTGCTCTCGCTTGCCATTTTAGAACTACGTAACAGAATAAATAGCCACAGCAAGGAGTGTATTGTGCCATTTATGCCAGATAATGAAATAGACGGTGTAACCTTTAATATTCCACAAAAAGGTGATAAAAAGAAATTGCTTGATTTGAGCGCACAAAATGTTAAACAATACAAACTTGACAAAATAAAACAGGGGGAAAAGCTTAACACCCAACAAAAGGGAACTGCCCTGTTAAAGGCTTTACAAGATGCTCTCAAACTTGAAAAAATACCCCAACGCATCGAGTGTTTTGATAATTCCAACATAAGTGGAGACTATGCTGTGGCTGGATGTGTAGTATATGAATATGCAAAACCGCTTAAGAGCGAGTATAGAAAATACAATATTAAAACAGTTACAGGACCAGATGACTACGCCTCCATGAGAGAGGTGGTTTTACGTCGTTACAGCCGCATAATTGAAGAGGGCGGACGTCTTCCAGATCTTATAATAGCTGACGGTGGAATGGGGCAAATGAGCAGCATTAGGTCCGTGATTGAAGACGAGCTTAAACTCAATATACCTATTGCTGGTCTTGTAAAAAACAAGAAGCACCAGACAAATGAACTGCTATACGGAAACCCTCCACTGACGATAGGAATAAAACCCACAGAACCTCTCTTCAAATTCTTAGCCGGAATACAAGATGAGGTTCACAGATACGCCATAACTTTTCATCGTGAAAAGAGAAGCAAAGCTCTTACCAAAAGTGAGCTTGATGAAATTTCTGGAATTGGGGAAAAAACCAAAAATGAACTGATCCTTCATTTTAAGAGCATAAAAAGAGTTAGAACAGCCAAATTTGAGGATATAGAAAAAATCATAGGAAAAACCAGAGCCACAATTATTTACAATCATTTTAACGGCGGTATAACGCCTTCAGATTCTAAAATTCAACAATAACAACACCACTCATCAAAATAATTTCATAATTTTGGCAAATAAACAGAATTAAAACTTTCAATATATGGATTTCAAATCTTTTTTCAGCGCCTACCCTTTTTCACTAACAGAGGAGGAAATTAAACTTGATGTGAAACACATCATTGACCACCACTTTGAAAATACTGATAATTTAAAGAGCAGAAAATTTTTATTCAGCTCACTTGAGATAACATCACTCTCCCCCACTGACCGTGAAGATACAATACGTCCCATGGTGGAAGATATTAACCGCATAGATGAAGATTACCCGGAACTTCCAATGCCTGCATCCATCTGCGTCTATCCTGCCTTAATTGAAACCGTAAAAAACACATTGACTGAAGAAGTGGGTATAACTACCGTGATAGGTTTCCCACATGCACAGACATTTCCAGAGATTAAGATAGCAGAAGCCTCTTTAAGTATTCTCAGCGGTGCCACTGAAATTGACATGGTGATGAATGTGGGTAAATTTCTGGCTGGAGAATATGATGATGTATATGATGAAATTCACGAGGTAAAGGATGTTTGCAAGGATAAAACCTTAAAGGTTATTCTTGAAACGGGACTGCTCAAGACTCCGGAAAACATATTCAAAGCTTCACTCCTTGCAATGGAGGCTGGCGCTGACTTTATTAAAACCACCACTGGAAAAACAGAACCTACAACACTAAATGCCGTATATACAATGTGCCGAGCCATACGTTCTTACTATGAAACCACAAACATAAAAAAAGGTATAAAAGTGGCTGGAGGTGTCAAAACAGTACAAGACGCACTAATGTATCTCTCTATAGCAAAAGAGATACTTGAAGATGATTTTATGAGCATTGATTACTTCAGAATAGGCTCATCTAACCTTGACAAAGCTCTTAAAAAGGATTTGGCAATATAAGTGTCATACATTGAATCTGAAGTGCATGATGTCACCATCCTGCACTTCATAATCCTTACCCTCAACGCTCATTTTACCAGCCTCTTTACAGGCTGCTTCTGAGCCATATTTTATGTAGTCTTCATACTTTATAACCTCAGCACGGATAAAGCCTTTCTCAAAATCAGTGTGTATTACACCTGCGCACTGTGGGGCTTTCCAACCCTTTCTGAAAGTCCATGCACGTACCTCTGGCTCGCCAGCTGTAAGGTAAGTCTGTAAATTAAGCAGAGAATAGGCAGCCTTTATAAGACGGTTCACTCCACTCTCTTCAAGTCCGATCTCATCAAGAAACATCTTACGCTCCTCGTATGTTTCAAGTTCCGCAATGTCGGCCTCTGTGGCGGCTGCAACAACCAAAATAGAGGCGTTCTCATCCTTTACAGCCTCACGAACTTCATCTACATAATGATTACCCTTAACCGCTGAAGCCTCATCTACGTTACATACATAAAGCACTGGCTTGTCTGTGAGAAGGAAGAGATCTTTTACAATCTTTTTCTGCTCTTTGTCAAGCTCCACACTACGCACGTTTCTGCCCTTTTCAAGAGCATCCTTGTATTTGAGAAGAATCTCGTAAACAGCCTTAGAAGCCTTGTCGCCGGCAGCAGCTTGCTTTTGAACCTTATTAATACGGCTATCAACAGTTTCAAGATCTTTTAGCTGAAGTTCCGTATCAATTATCTCCTTATCACGTACCGGATTAACAGAGCCGTCAACATGGGTGACGTTATCATCATCAAAACAGCGGAGCACATGAATAATAGCATCAGTTTCACGTATATTGGCTAAAAACTTATTCCCAAGCCCCTCACCTTTACTTGCTCCTTTTACAAGCCCTGCAATATCCACAATCTCCACAGTAGTGGGAACTATGCGCTGTGGATGTATTAACTCTGCAAGAGCATTAAGCCTCTCATCAGGAACGGTAATTACTCCTACGTTAGGCTCTATAGTACAGAACGGAAAATTAGCAGCCTGAGCCTTGGCGTTTGACAGACAGTTAAAAAGTGTGGATTTCCCTACATTTGGAAGTCCTACAATTCCACATTGCAAAGACATAGTTCTATTTTTTAGTTATTTAGGGTGCAAAAATAGTAAAAAATAAGTACTTTTGTGGCCTATTTAACAAGCAACCATGCAAAAAAAAGACAAAATAATTATAATAAGCGCTTTCTCTGCTTTAGCTCTTCTTCTTTTGACGGCTATAATTATGCTCCTTATCCAACATCGTGAAATAAAGAGCCAGAATGCGGAAATAGAGGAGATGACAGCAGTTATGGAGTTTGAAAAACAGCAGAGCATTGATGAGTTTGAGCAAATGCAGAAGCAGTACGAAGACTATTACATAAACACCAATAATGACTCACTGCTAAAACTGATTGATGATGAGAAACAAAAAGTACAGCAGCTTTTGCAGGAACTCAGGACGGTAAAAGCAACAAACACACGCCGTATAGCGGAACTAAAAAAAGAACTCTCAACTGTAAGAGGCGTTCTAAAAACATACGTAGAGAGAGTGGATTCACTTAACACTGTTAACAGTAACCTGCGTACTGAAAACCAGAGAGTAAAACGCCAGTATGAGGAACGCAGCAGGGAGCTTGAAGAACAAATAGCACAAAAAGAGGAACTTGATAAGAAGGTTACAATGGCGTCTATTCTTGAAGCCTCTGATATAACCCTTAGCACACTTAATGACAGAGGTAAGAAGACACGCTCTCTCAAGAAAGTTTCAAAACTGCAGATTGACTTTAAGATACTGCGTAATATCACTGCAGAGAGAGGTCGCAAAACCATATACATGAGAATAACAGACAAAGCAGAGAAACTTCTGACATCGCCAGGTGAAAACCACTTTTTCTTTGAAGGAATGGATTTGGAGTACAGCACTAAAAAGGATTTTGACTTTAGCGGAGAGACTGAGGATATTACCATATACTACACTGTTCAAGACAAGCTGACTGAAAGCACATACACTATTGCTTTGTTTACAGACGGCAACCTTATAGGTGAAAAAAGTTTTATTCTTGAATAATGCATTATGAGTGGTATCTATGTACACATACCATTCTGTAAAAAGAGATGCACATATTGCAGTTTCTACTCCACCACCCTTTTAAGCAACATTGATAAATACATCGATGCTGTATGCCGTGAGGCTGTTTCAAAAAGCTTCTTTCTTGATGACAGCAATGTAACTACGCTTTATTTTGGCGGCGGTACTCCTTCACTACTTGATCATACACATATAAACAGGTTATATGATACTCTGACAAAAGTTTTTAAAATGAATAAACTTAAAGAGTTCACACTTGAATGTAATCCTGACGATGTGGATGATAGATTTATTCTTGGACTAAAAAAAACCGCCGTTAACAGAGTAAGTTTAGGGGTACAGAGTTTTGATGACAATCTGCTTAATTTCATAAACAGAAGACACAATTCCACGGCGGCCGTAACGGCAGTAAAAAAACTTCAAGAGTGCGGATACACCAATATAAGCATTGATCTTATATATGGCATACCAGGTCAAAGCCTTGCAAGTTGGAAGGATAGTGTAAAACAAGCCATAGAGCTTAATGTTACACATATATCAGCCTATAATCTCTCATTTGATGAAGGTACACCGATGTTTAGTTTTGCTAATAAAGCACCAGATGATGAAACTTGCCTTAATATGTTCAAATACTTGTGCGCACAATTAAAATCAGCAGGGTTTGAACACTATGAAATATCCAATTTTGCCAAAGGCGGATTCAGGTCTTTACATAACACATCATACTGGACTGGCATTCCATATCTTGGGCTTGGGGCAGGAGCACACTCCTTTAACGGTAAGGAAAGGTTCTGGAATAATGAAATAAAAGTTTCAGGAGATAATATCGTCTGGAGTTCTGAAAAAGAGAAACTATCAGAAAGAGATATTTTTAACGAACTTATACTCACATCGTTACGAACAAAGGAGGGAATAGATACAGGCAAAGTGAACAAATATTTTGCAGAACACTTCAATAAAATAGCTGATAAATACTGCGTTGACGGACTTCTTAAAAGGAGTGAAGGTGGAATTTCTTTAACAGAAAAAGGAATATTCCTTAGTGATATGATTATTAGAGATTTTTTTATCCCATGAAAATTATATTCAAATATAAATTATCAATAGTTATTGCAATAGCAATATTCTATCTGAGTATTATGAAGCCACCTAAAATAGGCACAGACATACTTGTAGTTAATTATTGTGATAAAATAATACATTTTCTAATGTACGCCATATTTACCACTTCTTTGGCATTAGAAACTAAAAATTCAAATAAAATCTACATTTATTTTATTATATTATTAATTTCCACTATCTTTGGTGGTGCAATAGAGATATTGCAGAGTTATTTTCCACCCCGAACTGCTTCATGGGGTGATTTTATTGCTGATGCAATTGGGTCCGCTTTACCACTTGTCATCATAAGTTTATTTTGGATTTATGATTATGGACACAAACAAAAAGGTAAAGCAGGTGGCATTGAGCCTGATTGACGGACTTAACACAGAAAACACCGTAAAACTAATTGAAAAGTTTGAAACTGCTGAGAATGTTTTCAAAGAGAATATTTACTCCATAGCTGATGCTTTGGATTGTAAATTAGAATATGCTGAAAACATGGTTTCACAATTTGATTCAGTACTAAAAAAGGCAGATAAAGAGTTTGAGTATATATTGAAAAATGGCATAAAAGCACTCTTTATAACTGATAAGGAATATCCATACAGACTTTCACTATGCTCTAACGCACCAAAGATCCTTTACTTAAGAGGTGACAGTAATCTAAATAGTGCAAGAGTAATTGCTATTGTAGGAACAAGAAAGGCTACAGAACATGGTAAAAGAATGTGTGAAAAATTTGTAGAGGATCTTTCTAATTTTGATGATAAAATAGTTATTGTAAGCGGACTTGCATACGGTATAGATATTACTGCACATAAAAAAGCACTGGAATGTGGTGTTTCAACAATAGGTGTCATGGCTGGAGGATTTGAACACTTCTACCCTGCTAACCATTTAATATATGCAAGAAAAATGGTTGCAGCTAATGGTTCTGTAATAACAGAACAGGTAAAAGATGTTGTACCTCTCTCATTTACCTTTGTAAATAGAAACAGGATCATAGCAGGTCTTAGTGATGCTACTGTTGTGGTTGAAAGCACAATAGACGGAGGTTCTCTTATAACAGCCAAAATGGCGCTTTCATACGGAAGAGAGGTTTATGCCTTTCCAGGAAGAGTTGGTGAAAGATTATCTGAAGGTTGTAATAATTTCATAAAATATAATAAGGCAGGCCTTATAGAAAATGCAGATGACCTAATATATTTCATGGGTTGGAACGCTAATGGCTGTGGAAAAAACATAGCTATGGAATATTTAAATCTTGATGAAGATGAAAAAAAAATATATGAGATTATAGAAAAATACAAAACCATACACCATGATACTTTACTCTTAAAGTTTGATGGTAATAATAAACTGGATTCCATTATTTTACAAATGGAATTAAAAGGAATTATAGAAAGACTTCCTGGTAACTACCTATCTCTTTTATAGCAATTTTTTTGTTAATAAAACTGTTGATAATCTATTTATAACTGTTTAATAACTTTATTTTAAAATCACAAAGATAGGTTAGATATACAAGAAAATTTAAATACCAAATATTTAACCCCTATTTTTTGCTTTTTTATTTAACATCTGTTTTTAACAAAATATCAAAGAAAGCAGCAAAACTTTTATCCACATAACACTTAAATTCAAGATTGTTTATAATTATACTAATTTAATGATAATCAAATCAGTACATTGTTAATAAGCTGTTAATATAGTATGAAAAAACATATTGTTTTTAAAATCAAATTTTTACCGCTTATTTTTATCCACTTTATTAACACTGATATTATTATCATTGATATTTTTCAAAAAAAAAAACAAATAAAATATATATAATCAGAAAGTGTAACTTAATATCCCGCTTATCTGGGTTTTGTTTCTTCCATTAATTTTTTCGTTTCCGCTTCCTATATCCTCCCTATCCACGTAATATATATTGCTCACTTTAAAATCTATTGTCATACCCTTTACAGGGGCTATTTTAAGTAAAAAGAAAAATCTTGCACCTATTCCATAGTATTGAGGAGAAGAAAAAGTATAGTGTAAGGAAGGTTCATAAAAATATATAACATTGTCATAAAAAGGAATATCAAAAAAGGCAGCTCCAGCCGTTATTGAAAACCTACCCTTTTTTGCAAACCATGAACCGTATGAACTTACCATAAACCCGTATGAAAGTCTATTACTATTGTTAAGAGAATCAACCTTAAATACAGAGCTTATTATATTTGCATTGAAGCTGAAATTTTCTTTAAGTGAAATATTGTAGTTTAGTGTAATGTTATGCCTGTATGTTATTCCCGTTTTCTTTACTAAATCATTATTAGAAATGTTCTTTTCCTTGCTATAAATATTATATCTCAAATAGCATGTATTATTATCATCTGGTTTATATATTGTTTTAATATTAAACTTAAAACCAACTGATGGTTTGTTTATGTTTGTTTTTATAAAACTTATCCTATAAACATCCATATAAGCCTCTAACTTAATTTTTTTGAAAGGAGTTACATCGATGCCAACATATAGCCCGGTTTCATCAGTATGTGAATTTTTTGAATATGCGTTTCCATATTTAGTACGATACCCTAAAGGATAATATCTGAAAAGTGAGCAAACAGAAATAAAGTCATTACATGAAAAAGTAACGGAGTTAATAGTTGCAAACTTAAAATTTTTATCAAAAGCAGTCTCACCTGCAAATAGAAACCTGCCTATTCTAAACCTGTAGTCTATCCCTGCATTGAACCATTTATCATAAAAATCATAATAACCGGAAAAACCAATCTTAAAATACTTATAAGTGTAGTTTATATTAGAGCCAACCATGTAAGAAGGACTTTTATACCTTTTTTCAAAATCGTTTAATGTTCTGTGATATCCTTCGCTTTTATTATAATAAGTGAATGATGAAAGCAGTGAAAATGATATTTTTTTGCCTCCTATCTGTATGGCGGCACCTCTGTAATAGCCTGTTTCAGAAGTACTGTAAGAAGGTCTGATATTATCACTGGAAATTATAGCGTTTTCTATACTTGCATTAGAAAAATTAGAGGAGGACTTAAAAACCAAACCTTGACCAAACACCATTTTATAATCACCTATGGCTATTGTTTTAATATATTTTGAAATATCAGAAAAATATAAATGACAGCTATAGAAATCAAAACCTTTGTTATATTTGAAATCAAAAGGTTCACCCTCAGATTTTGAACCTAAAAATCCAAAACTCATATTTTTATGTTTGAAGTAGTACTTTAGGTAAAGACTGTAAGGTTTACCCAGGTATTTACCATTTTTATACCCCTCTTTTTTCTGTAATGTACCACTTGAATAGAGAGTTAAGTGTGATTTACCATATTTAAAAGCTTTTTTAATAGAAAACTTTTCCCTCTTTTCTACTTTGTATAGAGTTAAAATAGGAAGGCAGTTTTTTATAGTGTAAAGATCAAAACCTTCTATAAGAGTGAGTTCATATATAGACTCAAGAGGTCCGTAGTCAAAAATATATTCAAGTAGGTTTTCAATTTGAGAATGTTTAAGAAAAGGTATTTTTTCAAGTTGTTCTCTTGTGGCGCTGTTTATATTTATAGGGTTTTCATATAAAAAAGCAAGGTTTTCATTTATCTCCTCTATCTCAGCAGTGGTGATTTCAATATTATCTTCAGTGAGTTCAGAATTAAAATATTCATTAAAATCTGAAATCCAATTTTCCTCCTTTCCGTAGGCTAAACTGAAAAAGAGTGTAAACAAAAACAATATGAATTTTTTAGTTTTCACTCTCGCTTGCCACTTTTTTTAATTTATAAAATCCTATAGCAGCCCTGCACCCTACCCCGCTTCCCAAATTATAAAAGGCGTCAAAGTCAATAAAAAATCCTTTAAGTCTTAATCCAAAACCTAAAAGAACTGAAATATTACTTTGGTAAGATGCAGCAATTCTTAAAGAAAATTGCTTTACAGGCATATATTCAATGGATGAGCAGATAAGAAAAGGGTCTTTGAGTTCTTTACTCCCCTCTATGGAAAGTGTGACATTTTTTTTAAGAGAAAAAGATAATCCTACTTTAAAAACAACTGGTAATCTGTATTTTAAACTACCAGATTTTATTATTGAGAAACTTATGTTTTCAGCAGAAACTCCAATACATATATTTTTATTAGGAAAAACACAAAGACTTATGTCAGCTCCGCCAGTAAATATATTCTTATCAGTTAAAGTAAACCTGTAAGCAGAAAAAAAAACTGTTAAACCAAAGGCTATATATGGCTTAAAATGCCTTGAAAAACCCAATTTGGAAACAATATTCCAGTAGTTGCCATATCCGTAAAATGAAAGAGATACGGAGGTGTTAATTTTACTTGAGGGATAAACTAATTTAATTTTAGAAAGTCCAATTTGAGGAATAAAAAGGTTATTTGTGTATGAAGCTGTAAGGTTTAGCTCCCTGTATTGGGAGTTAACAGCTTCAGACGATGGTAAAAATCCACTCTTGTTTGGAACTGAAAAAGGATAAGGGTAAAGTTCGTTCTGCGCCACTGATACATTGGTGCAAAACGTTACAAGAAGAACTAAAACAAAACTGACCCTCTTCATCAGCCATTTTAAAAAATGGCAAAACTGAGGGGCTTATAAAGGAGTAAAAGGAAAAATATTGCTCTAATCTTTGGCAAAGTTAAGAATATTAAATTATTTTTGCAGAATAAATGAAAGAAAAATTTAACATAGTATTTGTCTTATTATTAATATTATTCCCTTTAGAGGCAAGTTCACAGTTCTATAGTGAGGCTCTTGGAGGTTATATGCTGAACCAAGTTGTGTATAAAGGTGACACTATACCATACGTAGAGCTAAAGGAGGTGCCGGTTTATCCAAAACTAAAGAACAAAAAGCTGGAAAAGTTCTATTGGAAAACTGTAAGGGATGTAAAATTGGTATATCCATACGTAAAGATTGTGGCTAAGGAGTATGCCATGATAAATGCCAAGTTTGACACAATAGTGGATAAAAAGCAGCGTATGAAATATACAAAAAAGTATGAGAAACAGTTGCTAAAAAAATATGAGCCCACTATGAGGGAGTTCACTCTGTCACAAGGAAAGATGATGATAAAACTTATAGACCGTGAAATGGACAAGACAGGGTATGCGCTAATAAAAGAGATAAGAGGAGGATTTGTGGCATGGTGGTGGCAGCTTTTTGCAAAGATGGTGGGAGCTGACCTTAAGGAGGATTTTAATACATCTAAGAGAGAGCAGGATAGAATAATAGAGAGAGTTATAACTCTGTATGAAGCAGGAGTTTTGTAAAAAAAGTCATATATGCGAACCATAATTTTATTAGCGGTGTTTATCCTGACAGGTATAGTAATATATCTGTTGAGACGTTTTACAGGTAGCGGGGCCAGGTCAGTCAAAGATGATAAATCAGTCAGAGAGGAGAAGTCAGAAAAAAGTATAGTGGAGACTAATACAGATTCAGAGTGTTGCGGTGCGCATGAGATATGTGAAAAAACGGGAAAGTATAACCCTAAATTCCAGCCGGAATATTATGATGATGAGGAGTTGGACCAATTCAAGGGTATAAGTCCTGAAAATTACACCGATGAGCAGATAGCCATGTTTGATGAGGTTTTAATGACAATGAAAGAGAGTGATGTGGCAGGGTGGATAAAAAGTTTGCAGTTACGAGAAATAGAGTTGCCTTATTCAGTGAGAGACAAGGCAATAATGATACTTGGATAATTTATGGATTTTACAGCTAAGACATTTGCGGGCCTTGAGGAGGTGTTGTCAAATGAAATAAAGTCATTAGGCGCTAAAAACATTGAGGTGGGCAGGCGTGCCGTAACTTTCAGTGGTGATAAAAGGCTTCTTTACAAGGCAAACCTTTCACTTAGAACAGCATTGAGGATACTTATGCCAATAAAATCTTTTAAGGTTTCATCCATAGATGATGTCTATAACGGGGTGCGCAGTATAGAGTGGGATAATATATTTCCTGTAGAAAAGACATTTCTTATAGAACAAACAGTATATTCAGATATAGTGTCTAACACAAGATATGCCACATACAAGGCAAAAGACGCCATAGCAGACTACTTCAATGAAAAGTACGGAAAGCGTCCTAATGTGTCAGTGGCAAATCCGGATATATTCATAAATCTTCATATTTCAAACAACAACTGCATCGTAAGCCTTGACAGTAGTGGTGAGCCATTGTACAAAAGAGGTTACAGGGTGGCACAGACCACCGCACCTATGAATGAAGTGCTTGCAGCAGGGCTTGTGCTCCTGAGCGGATGGGACGGTAAAAGTAATTTTATGGACCCTATGTGCGGTAGCGGAACCATAGCAATTGAGGCTGCGCTTATTGCCCGTAACATTGCACCAGGTATATTCAGAAAGCATTTTGCTTTTGAAAATTGGAATGATTTTGAAGCAGATCTGCTTGACGAACTATACAATGATGATTCAGCTGAGATAGAATTCAAACATAAAATATACGCCTCAGACATAAACCGTGCAGCTGTAGAGGTGGCACGCAGGAATATAGCCGCCGCTTCAGTTTCAAAAAACATTGAGCTTAAAGTTTCAGATTTTATGGAACTTACGCCTCCGCCGTCACCGTTATGTATAATAACTAATCCTCCATACGGAGAGCGTATCAAAGCTGATGTTGAGAAGCTCTACTCAAATATGGGTTCCACATTAAAGCATAAATATACAGACACTACATGTCACATAATATCCAGCAGCCGTGAGGGTTTTAACTCCTTAGGTATGAAACCGTCTTCAAGTTTAAAACTTTTTAACGGTGAAATAGAATGTGAGTTCAAATCATACAGAATTTTTGGTGGAAAATTCAGAGATTTTAAGAAATCACAAAACTTTAATCGTACTTCAAAAGAGGCAAAAAAGCCATTAAAACCCCGTAGATAGGCAAATGTTAAATTTTTTTGTTAAAAAATACTAAAAAAATTAACATTATATTTGTTAAAAGTAGTATATTTGCGTCAATGTTTTAACAGGTACACCTGTGAAAAGAAAGACGATAATAATACTTGCTGTATTCATGATGCTCAGCTTCATTGGTTTGCTTGGCGTGCAGCTACAGTATTCCATAGAGTTGTTTCATATTACAGAGTCAGATTTTGACGAATCTGTTAAACGTTCGCTTTACCAGGTGAACAAGATAATGGAAGAAGAGGAGATGCTCTTTTACATAAATGAGGCGTATGCTAAGGAGAGTGCCGATATTAAGCTTGATTCAGACACATTTCCGCTTCTTTCCATAGAATCTCTTTCTGACAAGCAGCAAAGAGCGGTAAAGGAGAGTATAGCAAGAAGAAAAGTAATGTTCACGGAGCTTGCGATGCGCTGGTTTAATGAAGCTCCGAGAAAGTCATTGCGTGACAGAATAGACGTTGCTCATGTGGAGGAGTTGCTGAAAAAGGAGCTGTTGAACAATGCAGTGGAAACGCCATTTAGAATTGTGTTCATTGATTTTGAAGGTGATGTGTTTTCGTCTGATTCGCTTTTTGCCATGTCAGACTCGCTTATAAACACAAAGGGCTATTATTCTCAGATGCTATATACAAGTGACTACAATCAGAGAGTCAACTTTATGAGGGTATGGTTTCCGGAAAAGAGACGTTACATATTGCAGTCTATAGCACCAATAAACCTCTTTTCCGTGGTTTCAATTCTGATGCTCTTCTCTGTACTTGTATCAGCCATTGTGCTTATGGTACGTCAGCGCAGGCTTTCAGAGAGCAAGACAGATTTTATGCACAATCTTACCCATGAATTAAAAACGCCTATATCCAGTATATCGCTTGCCTCCCAGATGCTAAGTGATGACTCAGTGGCCAAGTCTGACAAAATGAGAAAACACCTCACCTCTGTGATATCAGATGAGACTAAACGTCTGAGTTTCCAAGTGGAGAAGGTGCTCCAGATATCGCTGCTTGAGAATGAGAGTTCAATAATGAACTTCAAGCCTGTTGACATAAATCAGATGGTGGCATCGGTGGTGGAGAACTTTGAAATAAAAGTAATGGGGAGCAAGGGCAGTATAGAAAGTATGCTTGAAGCCGAGCGATGCGTGGCTGAGGTTGACGAGCTGCACTTTTCAAACATTGTGTATAACTTGCTTGACAACGCAGTTAAATATGCCAAGGATAACCAGCCGATAAGACTAAAGGTGAGAACATGGAATAAGAGTGAGCGTAAGAACACTATTTCACTTTCAATAGAGGATAACGGTATAGGAATACCAAGTGACCAGCTTTCAAAAGTATTTGAAAAGTTCCACAGAGTTCCAACTGGTAATATCCACAAGGTTAGAGGGTTTGGGTTAGGTCTTGCGTACGTGAAAAAGATGGTGATAAGACATAAAGGCTATATCACTGTTGAAAGCACGCCTTCAGTAGGAACAAAATTTGAAATAACAATACCATTAAAACACTGATTTTATGAGTGAAGAAAACGTAAAAGTCCTACTTTGCGAGGACGATGAGAATTTAGGTATGCTTCTATGCGAGTACCTTCAGGTAAAAGGTTACAACACAGACCGTTGTGAAAACGGTGTAGCAGGCTATGAGGCTTTTCTCCAAAACCAGTATGATATATGTATCTTTGATGTGATGATGCCTGAGAAAGACGGTTTCACGCTCGCATCGGAAATTAGGTCCATAAGTCCGGATATGCCTATAATATTCCTTACAGCCAAGAATCTAAAGGATGATATTATAGAGGGTTTCCGTAACGGGTGTGATGACTATATTACCAAACCGTTCAGTATGGAGGAGCTGCTTTGCAGAATGGAGGCCATACTACGCAGAATCCGTGCCAAAAAACAGGCGGAGAAGGCCGTTTATAAACTTGGTAAGTATATCTTTGATTCTCAGAAGCAGCAACTTGTTTTTGAGGAGGACGGTGAGGTTACCAAGCTTACCACCAAGGAGGCGGAACTGATGAATCTTCTCTGCTTAAACCTTAACGATATACTTGAGCGTAACTATACTCTTAAGACAATTTGGATTGATGACAATTACTACAACGCCCGCAGCATGGACGTTTATATCACCAAATTGAGAAAACTTCTGAGAAGAGACTCTCACGTTCAGATAATCAACATACACGGTAAAGGTTACAAACTTATAGCTCCTGCTGAGGTAAAAGAGTGATGACATTCAGACGAGTTGTAATTTTTGCAATTCTGGCTGCTGTATTTTGTTCATGCAGCCTGAATTCCCGTATTCAGAAGGCAGATAAAAAGTTTGCCCTTGGTGAGTATTACCGTGCAGCGGAGATGTACAGGAGCATTTATCCAACTGTTCCTAATAAAAAACGCTCTCTTAAAGGTTCTGTGGCATATAAAATGGGAAACTCATACAGACTTATAGCTAATAACAAGAGGGCTGAGACAGGCTATAAGAATGCTGTGAAGTTTGGAAGCAAGGATAGTTTGGTGTATTACTTTTATGCCGAGGTGCTGCGCTCAAACGGCAAGTACAAAGAGGCTATAAAAATGTATGAGAAGCAAGCTGAGCTTACAGGCAAGTCAGAGATAATTGACAATGGCATAGAATCTTGTAACAAGGCCCTTGAGGAGTGGAAGAAACCAAACAGGTATGTTGTGACGAGAGACAAAGTCTTTAACTCTAAAAATTCAGATTTTTGCCCTGCCTTTGCCAGCGCCGATGCAGACGTTCTCTACTTTAATACCACCAGAGCGGCTCGTGGCGGAAAAAAGACCCGTAACAGCCAGATAACAGGACAGCGTAACAATCGTATATTCTCCTCCAAAACCAATGTCAAGGGGGTGTGGGATTCACCAGAGGAGGTGGAGGGCATAGATTCTGACTATGACCAGGGAACTGTAAGTTTCTCATCAGATTTCCAGACACTCTATTTCACACTAAGCAAAGTGGTGAAAGGGGAGACGCTTGGTGCGGCAATCTACACTTCAGACCGTACTGGAGCTGCCTGGAGCGAACCTAAGCCGCTTAAAATTCTGAAAGACTCCACCATTACAGTTGCACATCCCGCCATCGACAATGAGGGTGTTTGGCTCTATTTTGTGAGCGATATGAAAGGTTCCATCGGGGGAAAGGATATATGGCGCACTCGTAAAGAGGGCGACGGCTGGAGCGAACCTCAGAACTTGGGACCTGCGATAAATACAGAGGGAGATGAGATGTTCCCGTATTTTGCACCTGATGGCACTTTCTATTTTTCATCTGACGGTCATGAAGGATTAGGCGGTCTTGACATCTTCTATGCCAAACCAACAGATAATAAGGATTCCATAGACTGGAAGCCAATAAACATGATGCAGCCCATAAACTCCAGATATGATGATTTTGGAATAACAGTATCAAAAGATGGTGATTGGGGTTACCTATCGTCAAATCGTGGTGACAGGAAGAACTTTGACCATATATACCGTTTTGAGCTGCCGCATCTCTCTTTTAACATTGAGGGTACGGTTACTAATTCAATGGGAGAGCCGCTCGGCGATGCTGTTATTAAGCTGGTGGGAGATAACGGCACCATAGCCAATGTCAAGACCAAGAAGAACGGCACATACTCATATCCCATAGAAAAGGATGCAAAATATGTGATTCTGGCCACCTGCAGAGGGTTCCTTAATTCTAAAAAAGATCTTACGGTAGGAGACTCAGAGAAGAGTGAGAATTTCACTACTGATTTTTCACTTACATCAGTGTCAAGACCTGTCAAGATGGATAATATTTTCTATGAGTTTGGTTCGGCAAAGCTGACACCAGAGTCAAACAACGGGCTTGACGCGCTTGTAAAACTGCTTAATGACAATCCTAACATCACCATTGAGATATCTGCTCACACAGACTATATAGGCAGTGAGGATGCCAATAAAAAGCTTTCAGAGGAGCGTGCCAAGAGTGTGGTTGATTATCTGTTGGCTAAAGGGATTGAATCAGACAGATTAAGTGCGGTGGGGTATGGAGAGAGTGAACCGGTGGTACCAGATAAGGCAATGGTACGCCAGCACAGGTTCCTTAAGGTTAATGTTCCGCTTACAGAGGAGTTTATAAAGACACTTTCCAAGGAACAGCAGGAGACAGCAAACCAGATAAATCGTAGAACAGAGTTTAAGGTTCTGAAGACTACATATAAAATGTTTTAAAAGTTTAGGAGCGTAAGCGACAAGCGGTCTGCTGACCGCCGTGCGAAGCACGAAAAGAGGATTACGAAGTAAGCCTCATATATCAAGGAAAGGTTTCATAAATTTTTCCTTGATGATTGCAGGATTAAAAGAATTATTCGAAAAATTTATGAAACAATATTTAGAATTATTAAATCGTGTATTAACAGAGGGAGTGGAGAAGACAGACCGCACAGGAACAGGAACTGTGAGTGTCTTCGGCCATCAGATGCGTTTTTCCATGGCAGACGGTTTCCCTCTGCTCACCACTAAAAAACTACACCTCAAATCCATCATATATGAGTTGCTATGGTTTCTTAAGGGTGATACAAATGTCAAATATCTACAAGATAACGGCGTTAGAATTTGGAATGAGTGGGCAGATCCTGACGGCTCCTTAGGACACATATACGGTTACCAGTGGCGTTCATGGCCAGACTATAACGGCGGGCATATAGACCAGATATCTGAGGCTGTTGAAACTATCAAGAATAACCCTGATTCACGTCGTATTATTGTAAGCTCATGGAATGTGGCAGATCTTGGCAATATGAACCTGCCGCCGTGCCACGCTTTTTTCCAGTTCTACGTTGCGGGTGGAAAACTCAGTCTGCAGCTATACCAGCGTAGTGCCGACATTTTCTTAGGTGTGCCTTTCAATATAGCCTCTTACGCATTGCTGCTTATGATGATGGCGCAGGTGTGCGGCCTTGAGGCAGGCGACTTTGTACACACATTAGGTGACGCTCATATCTATCTTAACCATTTGGAGCAGGTGAAACTCCAGCTTACACGTGAGCCACGAGCGTTACCTAAAATGACAATAAACCCTGAAGTAAAGAACATCTTTGATTTTAAGTACGAGGACTTTGAGCTTACAGACTATAATCCTCACCCGCACATAAAGGGCGTGGTGGCGGTTTAATATCAGCATTATCAATGGAACTTACAATAATAGCGGCGGTTGACCGCAACGGAGGCATTGGCAAGGATAACCAGCTGCTCTGCCATCTGCCAGCAGATTTGAAGCACTTCAAGTCTCTTACGGAGACACATACTGTTATAATGGGCAGAAAGACATTTGACTCATTGCCCAAAGGTGCACTTCCAAACAGAAGGAATATTGTGGTCTCACGCCAAAAGGGGCTTGTACTAGCGAATTGCGAAGTGTTTGAATCTTTGTCAGATGCGTTCGCTTCGTGCAGTGCGCAAGAAAAGGTGTTTATTATAGGCGGTTCTTCAATCTATTTTCAGTCTATTGCGAATGCGAACTGTCTTGAGATAACAAAAATAGACAGTAGCTTTGATGCAGACGTGTTTTTCCCCACTATTGACAATGAAATTTGGGAGGCTGTAAAATGTGAAAATCATCTCCCCGATGAAAAGAATCACTACCCATATAGCTTTGTCACCTACAGAAAAAGGAAAACTTATTAACAATCCTACTTTTTTATTGTTGTGTAATGTTTTCTGTTACAACATTTTTATAATTTTGCAAAACAAATTGCAAAGGATTTATTTATGGAACAAAAACGTATCAAGACCGCTTTGGTGTCTGTTTTCCACAAGGAGAATCTTGACATCATAATCAAGAAGTTACATGAAGAGGGCGTTGAGCTTCTCTCCACAGGCGGCACCCACTCGTTTATTGAGAGCTTAGGAGTGCCGTGTAAGACAGTTGAAAGCCTTACAGGCTATCCTTCAATATTGGGTGGCAGGGTAAAAACCTTACATCCTAAAGTGTTTGGGGGTATATTGGGCAGGCGTGAGTTAGAGCAGGACAAGGAACAGATGGCCCAGTATGAGATACCTGAAATTGATTTGGTTATTGTTGACCTCTATCCATTTGAAGATACTGTTAAGAGTGGCGCACCAGAGGCGGACATCATAGAGAAGATTGACATAGGCGGCATTTCACTCATACGTGCGGCAGCCAAGAACTTCAATGATGTTATCATTGTAGCATCACAAGCGCAGTACGCACCACTTATTGAGATGCTTAATGAGAACGGAGCGGTATCCACACTTGAACAGCGTAAATTCTTTGCTAAGGAGGCGTTTGGTGTGTCAAGCTTGTATGATTCAGCCATATTCAACTATTTTGACGGCGGAGAGGGCTCCTCTTTCCGTAGTGCTATTGATGGTGCCAAGACTCTCCGTTACGGAGAAAACCCGCACCAGAAGGGTTATTTCTATGGTAAGTTTGACGAGATGTTTGAGCAGATACATGGCAAGGAGATTTCATATAACAACCTTCTTGACATCGATGCTGCCGTTAATCTGATAAATGACTTTGACGAGGTTACATTTGCCATACTCAAACACAATAATGCTTGTGGTGTGGCATCGCGTCCTACACTTGTGGAGGCATGGAAAGACGCTCTTGCAGGTGATCCTGTGTCAGCGTTTGGCGGTGTGCTTATCACAAACACACCTGTTGACAAGGCTACAGCCGATGAGATAACCAAGATTTTCTTTGAGGTTATCATAGCTCCGGATTATGACATGGACGCTCTTGAGGTTCTGTCACAGAAGAAGAACCGCATAATCCTAATCCAGAAGCAGACTGCAATGCCACAGAAACTGTTCCGTACAGCACTTAACGGTGTACTTGTACAGGACCGTGACACCAGTGTTGAGACAGCCGCTGACTTTAAGCCTGTTACCAGCCGCACTGCCACTGATGCAGAGACAGAGGATATGATTTTTGCAAACAAGATAGTAAAGCACTCTAAGTCCAATTCAATTGTTTTGGCCAAGAACAAGCAGTTGTGTGCAAGCGGTGTAGGTCAGACATCAAGAGTTGACGCTCTTAAGCAGGCTATAGAAAAGGCCGCTTCTTTCAATATGGATCTTAACGGAGCTGTTATGGCATCAGATGCATTCTTCCCATTTGGAGACTGTGTGGAGATAGCACACAATGCCGGTATAACTGCTGTAGTACAACCTGGAGGCTCTGTTCGTGACCAGGAGTCATTTGACTATTGCGAGAAGAACAATATGGCAATGGTAATCACGGGTATCCGTCATTTCAAACATTAATTTTTAATTTTCAACTTTATTCACACTTCGTGTTCATCAACACGTCAATTTTTAACTTATAATGGGATTATTCAGTTTCACACAGGAGTTGGCAATGGACCTTGGAACTGCTAACTCTATAATCATTCAAAACGGTAAAATAGTTTTAGATGAGCCTTCAATTGTTGCACTTGACAGCCGTACCGAGCAGGTTAAGGCAATAGGAGAGAAGGCACAGCAGATGAAGGGTAAAGAGAATAGCAACATACGTACTGTCCGCCCTTTGAGAGATGGAGTTATTGCAGATTTTAAGGCTGCCGAGGATATGATAAGGGGTATGGTGAAGATGGTGAACAGAAAACAGAATTTTTTGGTGTCACCGTCACTCAAGATGGTTATCTGCATACCATCAGGAAGTACAGAGGTTGAGAGACGTGCTGTGCGTGACTCTACAGAACATGCCGGCTGCCGCGATGTCTATATGATTTACGAACCTATGGCCGCCGCTATGGGTGTAGGTCTTGATGTAGAGGCTCCTGAAGGTCACATGATTGTGGATATAGGCGGTGGTACTACAGAGATTGCAGTAATATCACTTGGCGGTCTTGTATGTAACAAGTCAATACGTATAGCCGGAGATGAGCTCACAGATGACATTGTTCAATACATGGGTCAGATTCATAACATAAAAGTGGGTGAGCGTACTGCTGAGCTTATCAAGATAAACGTGGGTTCAGCACTTACTGAACTTGATGATGAGGAGGCTCCTGAAGATTATGTTGTACGCGGACCAAACCGTATGACATCACTTCCAATGGAGGTGCCAGTGTCATATCAGGAGATAGCTCACTGCCTTGACAAGTCAATAACAAAAATGGAGACAGCCATTCTTGCAGCACTTGAGCAGACACCACCAGAGCTTTATGCAGATATTGTACGTAACGGTATCCATCTTACAGGAGGCGGTGCCTTGTTGCGCGGTCTTGCCAAACGTTTTTATGACAAGGTTAACATACCTTTCCATGTGGCGGAGGATCCGCTGCACGCAGTTGCCCGCGGCACTGGACTTGCTCTCAAGAATGTGGATAACTACTCATTCCTTATGAGATAAAATGAGAAACCTTTTAGGTTTTTTAATAAGAATTTCACCGCTGCTACTGTTCATATTGCTTGAAACAGTAGCGGTGGTTTTAATGGTGCAGCGTAGCAAGTACCACAACTATGCTATTATCAGTACCTCAAATACCGTTTCCGGTGGCCTGCTGGATGCGTCAGATGCAGTTACATCATATTTTTCACTTGCCTCTGCCAATGAGCAGCTCTCATTAGAGAACAGCCAGCTTAAGAATGAGATAGAAATTCTGAAAGAACGTCTATGTGAGTATGAAGACTCAGCTAAGGTCATGGCGTTCAGAGACTCCTTACTGCCAGACGCCAGTGCGTTGACCCATATTCCCGCCAAGGTTATAGGCAACTCTGTAAACAAGTTTGATAACTTTATTACTATAGACAAGGGTACTGCAGACGGGGTTCGGCCAGATATGGGAGTTGTGTGCAGTCAGGGCGTGGCAGGTATTGTATCCACAGTGTCAGAGCACTACAGCGTGGTGCTTCCTATCATAAACTCCAAGTCACGCATAAGCTGCCGTCTGGACAGTTCTAAAGTGATAGGTTCGCTTGTGTGGAACGGGTTAAACCCTTCATACGCACGCCTTGTGGAGGTGCCAAGGCACGTAAAGGTTACAGTGGGAGAGAAGGTTTACACCAGCGGCTTCTCATACGTGTTCCCAGAGGGGGTCCCGGTAGGAGATGTGGCTGAGGCTGAGCTAAGGGAGTCTGACAGTTTCTATAGGATTAAAGTCAGGCTGAGTACATCATTCTACAGCCTTTCCTTCGTTGATGTAATATCATTTAGCGGCAAGGATGAGTTTGATAAAATTCAAAGTGTTACAGACAAATAATGGAAAAGACGATAAAGGAAACGGTTATGTTTGTGGTTCTGCTATTGCTACAGGTTCTGCTGTTTGGCAATATAGACTACATGGGTTACATTTGTCCGTACGTTTATATTCTCTTTATCCTGGCTCTTCCCATCGGGTTTAACATCTACGCCTCAATGGGGCTGGCATTCCTTATGGGGCTTTTTGTGGATATGTTCAGTAACACCCCGGGTGTGCATATTGCCGCATCGGTGGTGGTGGCATTCAGCAGGGAGTACTGGTTTGATTTTATAATGCCGCATAGTGACATCAGGGATGTGGAGCCGTCGCTTGGCAGATTGGGTGTGAACTCTTTTCTCAAATACACCATTGGTCTGGTGCTTCTGCATCATCTGATTCTCTTTTTTGCTGAGGCATGGTCTTTTGCTGGTGCATGGTTTACCATAGCTAAAGCTTTGCTCAACACCATTGTGACCACGCTGTTTATACTGTGTTACTACTTAATCTCAAAAAAATAGGAGCCTGTGGGATACGGTTCAAAAAAATCTGACTTTAGCTACCGCCAATATGTTATCAGTGCCATAGTGGTGTTTGTGGCTATTGTCTATGTGATTCGCCTGTTCCTGTTGCAGGTTGTGGATACTACATACAAAGACAGTGCAGACAGTAATGCTTTCCTGAAGCAGACCATATACCCGTCCCGCGGACTTATTTATGACCGCAACCAGCGTCTGATTGTGTCAAACCAGCCTGTATATGATGTTATGGTGGTACTGCGTGAAATGGTCAGTTTTGACACTCTCCAGTTCTGCTCTCTTCTTGACATCACCCGTGAGGATTTTGACGAGCGTATGGAGCTTATCAAGGATAAAAAGAGGAATCCCGGCTACTCTCGCTACACGCCACAGGTTTTCATGTCACAGCTCAGTACACAGGATTACGCTCGTATTCAAGAGACTCTTTTCCGTTTTCCTGGTGTTTTTATCCAGCAGAGGGTTATGCGTGAATACCAGTATGAGAACGGTGCTTTGGCGTTAGGTTCAATAGGTGAAGTTACAAGAAAACAGCTTGACGCTGACAAATACTATCGTCGTGGAGACTACCGTGGGCAGAGTGGCATAGAGATGATGTATGAGGAGCTGTTGCGTGGCAGAAAGGGTTATGAAATTCTCTTGCGAGATGTACATGGTAACATAAAGGGTAAGTATCTTGACGGAGAACTTGACATTCTGCCTGTATCCGGCTCTGACCTTACAATATCACTTGACATTGAACTACAGAAATATGCAGAGGAGCTAATGAATGGCAAAATGGGTTCTATTGTGGCTATAGAGCCATCTACAGGTGAGATACTGACACTTGTTTCTGCACCATCGTACAAGCCATCGCTTCTTGTGGGCAGAGAGCGCTCCAAGAACTATGCAAAACTGCTTAAAGACCCTCATAAGCCGCTTTTTGACCGCCCGCTTATGGCCATGTATCCGCCAGGCTCCACATTCAAGACTGTTCAGGCGCTTGTAATGCAGCAAGAGGGTATTATCACCAGAAACACGGCATATCCGTGCTATAAGGGGTATTTATACGGCGGAAACCATAAATTGGGCTGCCACGCCCATGCATCGCCGTTAGATTTGGCGCAGTCAATACAGCACTCATGTAACGCCTATTATTGCTATGGTTTAAGGGATTTTCTTGACGGCAGCACTAAGAAATTTAAAACAACTGGTGATGCGTACGATGTATGGTTTAATGATGTTGTGTCATTTGGATTTAACAAAAAATTAGGCGTTGACTACCCTAATGAGAAAGGTGGAAGCATCCCTTCACGCAAGTTTTATGATAAGTACTACGGTGCCGGTCACTGGCACTCATCCACCATTATATCAATTTCAATAGGGCAGGGAGAGATACTTTGCACCCCAATACAGATAGCTAACCTTGCTGCCACTATAGCCAACAAGGGCTACTATTACACACCTCACATACTCAAGGGTGTTTCCGGCGGTGAAATTGACGCAAAATACCGTGTCAGACACCAGACCAATGTGGATTCAAAATATTTTGACGTGGTGCAGGAGGGTATGTTGGGAGCTGTTAAGGCGGGAACAGCAAGAATTGGAATAATAGACAGCATACAGTTTTGTGGAAAGACAGGTACTGCTCAAAACCCTCATGGCAAGGACCACTCCATATTTATGGCGTTTGCTCCTATGGAGAATCCAAAGATAGCCATTGCAGTTTACATAGAGAACGGCGGATTTGGTGCCACTTGGGCGGTTCCAATAGCGTCTCTTATTATAGAGAAATACCTGAAGGGCTATATTCCAGAAAAGAGGAAATGGCTTGAAGACAAGATGTTAAATGCAAATTTGATAGGGGAGTGATATGAGAAGAGAGCAGAACATATTTAGGGAGCTTGACTGGATAACCATAGGGATATGGCTTATAATGGTGGTTTGTGGATGGTTTACCATATACGCAGCTTGCTTTGATTTTGAGAATTATGGAGTGTTTGACCTCAGCCTGCGTCACGGTCAGCAGATAATATGGATTGGCATTTCTATTGTGGCGGCAGTAATAATGCTGGTGTTTGATACCAAGTTCTATAGCAATATAGCGCCGTTCTTCTACTTGCTCATGATTATAGTGCTGTTTGTAACCATATTTGTGGCACCCGATGTCAAAGGCTCCCACTCATGGATACAGATAGGCGGTTTCAGGATGCAGCCTGCAGAGTTTGCAAAATACGCCACAGCCTTGGCGTTGTCAAAATATATGAGCTCATACGGGTATGACGTGCGCAAGACCAAGGATTTCTGGCTTACGGCACTGCTTATAGGTGCCCCAATGCTTATAATAATAGGGCAGCAGGAGACAGGTTCTGCTCTTGTATTTGCAGTGTTTGTACTTGTGCTCTACAGAGAGGGGCTTAACGGAGATTTCCTTATCTACGGGGCTCTTGCCGCTCTCTTCTTTGTGCTGGTCATAAGGTACAATAATCTGCCACAAGACCCTGATGCTGTGGTTCTTGAGCAGACTGGCTATACATACGTATTCTTTTTGGCCGTGCTGACGGGTGTGTTCCAGATAGTGCGTTACACTAAGGATTCATTGTTTCTAAAGGTCTATCTTGCTGTGAATATAGGTATATGGGTGGTATGTCTCATTATTAAGGCTGCCATGCCGTCTAAACTATCCTACACCTTTATTTCCTCTATATCATTCTTAACAAGCGCCATTTTATTCATATTCTTCTCCTTTATAAGAAGGAGTAAGGCATACCTTCTCATTGTTTTGTTCTTTGTGGGTACAGCGGGTCTATGCTATGCATCTGACTACGCATTTGATAATGTTTTGCAACCACATCAGCAGATACGTATTAAGGTGGTTTTAGGGCTTGAAGATGACCCTCAAGGGGCTGGTTATAATGTGCGTCAGGCTAAGATAGCCATAGGGTCAGGAGGCTTTGCCGGAAAGGGTTTTCTAAACGGAACGCAGACCAAACTTAACTATGTGCCGGAGCAGCATACAGACTTCATATTCTGCACCATTGGTGAAGAGAAGGGTTTCATAGGCACCACAGGAGTGATTTTGCTCTATGTGATATTTATCTTACGTCTAATAACGCTTGCGGAGCGGCAGCGTTCAAAATTCAGCAGGATATACGGTTACTCTGTGGCGTGCATATTCTTCTTCCACTTTTGCATCAACATAGGCATGGTGATTGGCATTCTGCCTGTTATAGGCATACCTTTGCCATTTTTCAGTTACGGTGGATCCTCTATGCTCGCGTTTACAATCCTGCTGTTCACATTCATCAAGCTTGACACACAGAGAATGGATACTCTTGCAGCTTAGAACTTACGTTTAGACAGATAGCCTATATAGGCACGTATTGCGGTGGAGTACCTTGAAGGCGGAATGACCTCCACCATATCAAGCGCACGCTGTTGCAGGGCTTCTAAACGCTTTTGTGCGTAATCAATGCCACCCATATCCCAAGCGGCTTTTTGAAGATAGTTTACATCGCCTTCATCTATGGCTGACAGTATAGCTGTTTTTACCGTAGTGTCAGAATTATTGTAAACATAGATAAGCGGTAGGGTTATCTTGCCTTCAAGCAGATCCTTGCAGGCGGTTTTTCCTGTTTGTGCGTCTGGAGTAAAATCAAAAATATCATCCTTTATCTGGAAACAGAGACCAATCTGCTCGCCTAACGCAGTGAGTCTCAATTCCTTCTCCATGTCGGTGTTTTTTGATGTGATGGCACCTATCTTGCCACAAGCGGCAAAAAGCGCAGCAGTCTTATGACGTATCACATTAAAGTAGGCGTTTTCATCAAAGAGCTTCTGCTTGGTGTTTTCCATCTGGTATATCTCCCCCTCTGAAAGCTGGCGGCCAAGGTTTGCAAGTGTTTTGAAAACTCCCACGTTTTCTGTTTTTGCTGCTTCATCAAGGGCTGTTGCAAGCATATAGTCACCTCCAAGTATTGAGACTTTGTTGTTAAACAGCGCCTTAAGGGATGGCATCCCTCGTCTCTCATCACTGTCGTCCACTACATCATCATGCACCAGCGATGCAGCGTGCAGCAGCTCCAGAGCCACGGCAGCATGTATTGTACTCTGGGTAATGCCCCCGCAAATACCTGCGGTAAGCAGTACAAGTAGCGGTCGCATCTGCTTGCCCTGACTCTGCTTTGTGTGCTCAAGCAGAATGTTCAAGGTGGGGTTTGCGGAGTTCAGCACATTATTGTATGTGCTCTGATATAGCAGGAATGAATCCTGAATAGGGGCTTTTATTTCTGATAAAGACATATTCAGTTGACATTTGACAGTTGACAGTTGACATTTGACAGTTGACATTTGATAGTTGACAGTTGACAATTGTTACTCCTAAACTTCTGAACTTATTTAGGTTGCTGCAAAAGTAGTAATAAAATTTCTTATCTTTGCATCGTTGAATTAAAATTTGTATAACTATGGTAATTGGAACGGAAATTAAAGACAAAATCTGCTTTATTGAGATGCAGGACGCAAAGCATCTTAACTGTTTGAGTGAGGAGTTATGCACGGAGATGCGTGAGGCACTTGACAACGCATACAAAAATGAGTGCGTGGGAGTTGTTATCAAGTCACAAATAAACCATGGAGTGTGGAGCGCAGGTCATAATATAAAGGAGCTGCCTACAGACGGTCATGACCCTCTTGCATATAATGTGGCTATGGAGAAACTGCTACGTAAGGTGCAGGATCTTCCTATACCCGTTATAGCATACGTTGAGGGTACAGTATGGGGCGGCGCATGTGATCTCTGCCTATCATGTGATATGATTGTAGCAGTTGATACTGCCACATTTGCCATTACACCGGCAAAAATAGGTATCCCGTATAACGCATCTGGTATTATGCACTTTATTAACCAATTAGGTATAAACAAGGCTCGTGAGATGTTCTTTACAGGTATGCCTATTCAGGCCGCCGATGCGCTGAACGTAGGTCTTCTTAACGCTATTGCGCCTATCGAGGAGCTCCCGCAGCTGCTTGAAGATCGTTTCCTGAACCCGCTGCGCCGCAATTCAGTGCTCTCCATAAGCGCCATCAAGCGTCAGTTCCGCATACTGTCACGTGCAGCTACTGTGATATCGTCAGAAAGTTTTGAGAAGATAAACTCATTCCGTGAAAAGGTTTACCGTGGTGCTGACTACGCAGAGGGCATTAACGCATTTCTTGAGAAACGCACCCCTCAATACACGGGCAAGGCGTCTGATTTGGACTAAGGTTTTGGCTATGAAAAAGACAGTATTTATTACAGGAGCCTCGTCTGGTATAGGCGAGGCTTGTGCGGTAAAATTTGCATCGCAAGGGTAATAGCTGAAATGGAGATTCTTGCCACTAATCAAGCCTCGGTACAGATGGTTTATAGAGGTTGAATGCAAGTTTTTGCAAAAAAAACTACAAATTCTTTGGTTTTGAAAATATTTTGCACTACTTTTGCAGTCCCAAACCAAGGTGCCATAGCTCAGATGGTAGAGCAAAGGACTGAAAATCCTTGTGTCCCCGGTTCGATTCCTGGTGGCACCACAAAAGAAACCCTGATTTTCAACAGAAAGTCAGGGCTTTTTATTCCTCAGTCTCAAAAAACTCTAAAGTAAAGTTCTCTCCATCCCATACGCCGTAGGAGTATTTGTCTATCCAGTCTCCAAGATAGACCACACGCTTCTTGTCTTTAAGCATCAGGTCAAGAAGTACGTGGCGGTGTCCGAATATAAAGAAGTCTATTGTGGGGTCTTTCTTGAGTGTCTCCTTGGCAAACTGCACCAGGTACTCCTTGTCCTCACCTAAATATTGAGCACTCTCCTGTGTGTGCCTTCCAAGGCGGTTGCTTTTAGACCACCATAGGCCAAACTTCATGCTGATTGATGGATGAATGGTGCTGTAAAGCCTCTGGATGAAGCGGCTGTGGAAAAAAGCCTGCATTATGCGAACTGACAGCGGGCGGTAACCCACCATATCGCCGTGGCTGATAAAGAACTTCTTGCCGTCAAACTCCTGAATGTCATAATCACCGTAAACTTTCATGCCAATCTCTTTCTCCAGATAGCCGAATGTCCATAAATCATGGTTCCCCTTAAAGAAGTGAAGCCTTATACCGCTGTCAGCCAGTTCAGACATCTTGCCGAGCAGCCTTGTAAAGCCTTTTGGAGCATAGTGGTTGTACTCATACCAGAAGTCAAAGATGTCACCCAGAAAATAGATGTCGGAAGCGTCAGCTTTGGCAAAGTCAAGGAATCTGACAAGTTTCAGTTCTCTCTCTCTGTCACAAAAATTGAAAGCCTGACTGCCTAAATGAGCGTCAGAAACAAAATATCTTTTTCTCTTTTCCGTTATCATCTGTGCAAATATACAAAAAAAATTGTCTTCTTTGATGAGATTTACTATCTTTGTGTTTCAATATGCTTCTTAGTACTATAACACAAGGCTTCATTATAGGGCTCTGTACCTCAGCACCGGTAGGCCCTATAGCTATTCTGTGCATCCAGCGGACACTCCAAAACGGACGCAAAACCGGATTTATATCTGGTTTGGGAGCTGCCAGCTCAGACTTTGTCTATGCCATAATAGCCATGTTCGGACTGGCGTTTGTTATGGATTTTATTCAAACTCATGAGTTTCTTATCCAGTTAGTTGGCGCCATTGTGATTATGGCGTTTGGCATATTCATATTTTTCCAGAACCCTACCAAGGGGCTGCGCAAGCGCCAGAGTACAAGCAGTACCACATACTTTCATGAGTACCTAACGTCATTTGCGCTTACCATAACCAATCCGCTTATGATATTCCTGTTTCTGGGTCTCTACGCTCGTATGGAGTTTCTGGTGGAACCGGCAGGCTGGTGGGAGGTGGTGCTTGGCATGCTTGCCATTCTTGCAGGCTCCACTGCATGGTGGTTCACCATAACACTTATTGCCAGCACATTTCATAACAAATTCAATATACGAGGTCTCTGGATTCTTAATAAAATAACAGGCACCCTTATATTTGTAATAGCCTTGATAAGCCTTATACTCACACTTACGGGCAACTCACTAACCACATCAATATGATAAAGCCGGTCATTATTGCATGTGCCTTCAATGAGCAGAGGAATATTGAGAGTTTTCTTAAGGCATTGAGTGCCCAAACTCACGGTGAATTCAGCCTTTTTTTGATTGATGACGGCTCCGTCGATGCAACCTTCAGCATAGCTTATGACTATATAAAAAGCCATAATATCAGCCACTTTAACTTGCAGAAAAAGGAGCATATTGGGAAAGAGAAGTGCCTGCAGGAGGCTATTCTTTCTATAGAGGACAATAACACACTTATCCTGATCACCGATGCAGACTGCCAGCCTCACACAAGGTGGGTGGAGTGTATGGTAAGAAAGTATGAGGAGAGTGAGGCTGATATGTTGATAGGGCCTGTTGTTATTGAGGATTCACATCTGTTTCAGGCTACTGAGTTTCTGAGTATAGAGGCTGTAACCCTTGGCAGCGCAGCTGTAGGACATCCGCTTATGTGCGGAGGTGCCAATATGGGTTTCACAAAAACTGCATACCTTAAGGCAAGAGAGTATATGCCTGGCCATTTCTCAAACGGAGGTGACATGTACCTGCTTGAGGCTATGAAGAAACTGAAAATGCGAATAGCACCAGTAATGTCAAATCACGCCATTGTGGTTACTAAAGGGGCGGAGACGGTGGCGGAGTTTATTAGCCAGCGCACCCGTTGGGCAGGCAAGGCGCCAAATTACACTGATTGGGAGATAATAGCCGCAGGTTTGATAACTGTTATGATACAAGCCTCTCTTATAGCCGCCTTAATAGGAGCCATTTTCCTCCCTCAGTTACTATATATATGGCTTGTAAAGATTATTATAGATTTTATTATACTTGGTGTAACGGCATATAAAATTGAAAAAACAAAGCTGATACAATACATTCTTCCTGTAAGTATCGTCTATCCTTTTTATGTGACTACCACACTTATAATAGCGTTTTTTAGAAAATGAAACGGATTATCACACTAATACTTGTTGCAGTTACTCTGCTTGCATCGTGTAACACAGATAGCCAAAACAGCAACACGGCAAGCGGCAAGCCACGCTATAGGGCCTTTAACGCTGATAGTTGCTATGTTTTTCTCACACGCCAGACAGACATGGGGGCGCGTGTCATGAACACTCCAGCCCATGAAAAGTGTAAGGAATATATATCCACCACCGCTGAGAGATTTGGGGCGTCTGTATCCGTTCAAGAAGCAGACCTTAAAGCATACGACGGAACCATTCTCAAGAGTGCTAATATAATAGCGTCCATGCATCCTGAGATGGCTAACCGAATACTCGTGGCTGCTCATTATGACAGCCGCCCTTGGTGTGATGAGGAACTGCTTAAAGAGGACTCAAAGCAGCCCGTGCTCGGCGCAAATGACGGCGCCAGTGGTGTGGCAGTAATGCTTGAACTCATGCGCACCATTGAGTGGGATTCCATAAGAACGGGGGTGGATTTCATTTTCATTGATGCAGAAGACTATGGCGTCAGCGATGTGGAGAACAGTTTCTGCCTTGGTTCCCAACACTGGGCAAAAGGTGTTAAAAACAGTGGGGCGAAGTATCGTTTTGGAATACTTCTTGACATGGTGGGCGCCCCCGATGCTCAATTTTACAGGGACCAGGTTTCAGACTATTATGCCAAAGATATTGTTGACTTAGTGTGGAAGGAGGCGGAGAGACTTGGCTTTGGAGATATGTTTGTGAACTCTGCAGGTGGCGGTATCACTGATGACCACTACTACATTAACAAGATTGCAGGGATTCCATGCATTGATATTATTCACTTTGTCCCAGGGCAAGGATTTCCTGAAACATGGCATACACAACATGACACCCCTGACCATATATCAGCAGAAACCCTTTGTAAAGTGGGAGAGGTGGTTGGAAATGTAATTTATAAGTTCTGATATGCTGTTGCCATACTTCAAAGAGGGTGTGATAGAGTGCGGCTGTGATGAGGCAGGCCGTGGCTGCCTTGCCGGTCCTGTTTATGCGGCCGCAGTTATTCTGCCGCCTGATTTCAGTAATGACCTGCTTAATGATTCAAAACAGCTCACAGAGAAACAGAGATATGAGCTACGTCCTATCATAGAGCAGAGCGCAGTGGCTTGGGCGGTAGGGGTGGCATCGGCCGAGGAGATAGACAGTATAAACATACTTAAAGCCTCCTTCCTTGCCATGACAAGGGCTGTGAATGCTCTAAAGGTAAAACCGGAATATCTGATTATTGACGGCAACCGCTTCTACAACACCACTGGCATTCCGTATAACACAATTGTGAAGGGAGATGGCAAATATATGTCAATAGCGGCGGCATCGGTGCTTGCAAAAACCTACCGTGATGACTACATGAACGCCATAGCCGCAGAACACCCCGCCTACGGCTGGGAGATTAACAAGGGCTACCCTACAAAAAAACATCGAGCGGCAATAGCGGAGCATGGAGTATCCCCCTATCACCGCAAGACATTCAGGCTACTGTAATTTTTTTCATTATACTAACTAAATCAAAGCGACTATGAAATTTTTAGGTAAATGGCAGTTAAAGGCTATGGAGTACATTGAAATAGAGAATGACGCTCCAAAAAAGGTGATTAAAACACGTGAGCAGTTCCTTGAGAGTGAAGACAGCGAAGAGCGCATGATGGGTACAGCCATCTATGAGTTTACAGAAGACGGACAGTTTATTCATAAGATTCCGCTACCAGAGGGAATGTCAATGGATGAACTGAGTGACGAGGAGAAGGAGGCGCTTGGACCCGACGGCCTCTTTACCGTAGAATCAAAAGAGTGGAAAGAGGAGGACGGCAAGATTCTGATTAATTCAGAAGAGTTCCGTGAAATATGCGGTGAGGAGCAATCTCCTTGGGATGAGGTGGTGGAAAACGCCGATGGAACCATTCTCTACAAGGCAGCGTTCCCTATGACACTTGAGAGATTGAAATAAAATCCAGTAATCCCTATTGCATAAGTAAGCGTTTCCACCCGCGGAAACGTATAGCGGGAGGGACCCATAGGGTCACAGACCCGTATGGGAGGGCCGAATTACTCAGCAAATGAGAGCAGAAGCAAAGCTTGCTTTGATTATGCCGAATGTAGCGAGTAATCACCGAAGGTAATGCCACCTCACAGAGGGGTTGAGTCTTACGATGCAATAGGGATTACTAGTTTTCTTACAGGTTCTTCTCCGCCTCTTCAATCTCCTTTTGGAGCTTCTTAGGCAGGTTCTCTACGCAGTGGTGGCATTTCATTTCAAGAGTGTACATGCGGCCAATGCAGTAGTTGGAGTGTTTGCATGTGCTGTGATAGCTCTCATCACTCTCCTTCATGTGGTTTACAAAGGCAGGGTCATTAACGAGCACACGAGCCATTTGGATAAGCTCAAATCCGCTGTCAAGCACTGTCTCGCAGTTTGCACGGCTAACCACACCACCCACATATATGAGCGGGCATTTTATCTCAGCACGGAATTTTTTGGCATCCTCAAGGAAGTAAGTCTCCTTGAAAGGAACTGTAGGTATCATTAGGCGGCCAGCCACTTTAAGACCAAGTTTAAGCCACCAGAAACGCCAAGGGTCCATGTAGTGTCCAAGAGTTTTAAGAGGCATGGCTCCACGCATAACGTGCATAGGGGCTTTGCTCACAAAACCGGCGCTGAGAACAATGCCGTGTACTCCGGCCTTCTCTATCTCTTTAGCCACTGTGATGCAGTCAGGCAGTTGCATACCGCTCTTAAAGCCGTCAAACATATTGGTCTTTACAACCACAGCCATATCATCTTTAGCGTGCTCCATAACCTCAGCAAGAACCTCTTTCATAAAGCGCATACGGTTCTCAAGGCTGCCGCCGTACTCATCCTTGCGGTGGTTTGTGTATGGAGATATAAACTGGGATATGAGATAACCGTGGCCTGCATGAATCTCAACACAGTCAAAACCGGCCTCACGGCACATATCCACAGCCTTTCCAAAGTCTTTTACAAGCTCTTTAATCTCTGAAACCTTAAGACCACGAACAATGGTGGGGGAGTATAGGTTAAAACCGCTTGATGCGCCCACTGGCATGCAGCCGCAGGTGTAGAAGTGGGTCATGTTACCGCAGTGACCAAGCTGAATGCTTGCCTTGGCACCCTCTGCATGGATAGCGTCAGTAAGTTTTTTAAGCTCCGGTATGATTTCAGGACGCATCCAAAGCTGAGCCTTAAATGAGACGCCGCTTTTGTTTACAGCACAGTAGGCAACAGTTGTCATACCAATGCCGCCCTTGGCAACGCTTGTATGGTAGTTGAACAAATCTTCTGAAGGCGAATTGTTATACGCCATGTTCTCAAATGCAGCAGAACGGATAGTCCTGTTTCTCAGTGTTATTGGTCCTAACTTAAAGGGGGTGAATAATTTACTCATATTTTCAATATGTTTAATCGGTTAATCGGTCAATCGGTTAATCGATTAAACGATTCACCGATTCTACGGTTCACCATCAATATATGAATGGTATAACTCTCTTTAAACGTTTCTCATCAAAATCATCAGCGAACTCTACTTTGTATTTCTTGTAGATGGCGTTCGCTCTTGGTACAAGGTTTGCGCATGTCCACCAGAAGAAGACCAAACCAGCCCAAGACCATGTGAGTATGGCCCAGCCAAGCCACTCAAGTATCTCACCAAAATAGTTTGCAGAACAAACATATTTGTACATTCCCTGTTTTGGCAGGTAGTGTTTTGTATCGCCCGGCTTACGCAGATTGCGTATAACGTGGTCTGAATGAAGGTTGATGCAGATACCTACAATGAATATACATGTGCCTATGATAAACATCGGTGTAAGAAGCCAGTCTATAGTGTAAAGATCTGACGGAGAAAGGTAGAATATCCAGTAGCCTTGTATGTAACCGTTGGTAAGATTGAACATAACACCCATAAGCATAATGGCAATAGGCATCTTGCTTTTGCCCTTCAACAGCATAGGGAAAATGAATGAACGCTGGAAATAGTGTGTCTGGAATATGAGGAACATAACCAAAGGGGTTACTTCCCAAGTGCGCTCTGACATTGCCCACAAATAGAGCATTACAAAGAACACAGGACATTCCATAACCACCCATGCGGCTTTGTTGTTTATGGCAGGACCCCATTTGTCACTTATCATCTTGCCGTATCCAGCCTCCACAAAATAGAGACATACAAATACCACAAGCCCTATCACGCTCATTATAAAGAGCAGAAAATTAAAGTTCTCAAGACTTAGATGCATAACTTATAGTGTTTTAGAATTCCCATTTAACATTGTCAACCCATAGAGTGTTGCCAGGTGTGCCTATGAAAGCACCCTGATTGCCAGCGGTAATCATAATAATGGCATGTGTGGGGGTGTCAAGCGCGGTACCCCAGCCCTCCTCTATGATAGGAACTATGTTGCCTTTGCTGTTCATCGCCCTATATGGGCCGTTTAGCGCCATATAAGACTTGAAATAATCAGTTTTTGAAATATCGCCGTAGTGAATCTCTATTCTGTGGCCGTTCTGCCACTCAGGAACATCGTGATCAAGACGCTCACGGGCTGTGCCTATGCGCAGGGCGTGGATTGTGCCGTCAGGATCCTCCCAGCGTTTCTGCAGATACACCCAGAACTCAGCCTGGTCTTGTATGCCCTCAATTACCTTATGACCAATGCCAGGCCATTTCTCCACATAATTATTCTGAGAGATAAGGCACTTGTAATCAAGTACTAATGCTTTAGGTTTGCGTTTGAAAGGAACTCCAAAGTCCAGATTACAGTAGGGGTCACTGGAACTTTTTATTGGTTCTAATGTCTGACCAAAGAATATGCTACCGGAAACAAGCACATTCACATTTATCATGCCAAGCACCTTGATTCCGTCAATCTTGGTCTCAAGGCGGCAGCAGGTGCCGTTGTCGCCACGAGGCTCAGGCCTCACAGTGTTGCTTGCTTTTATTATGCCAGCCACTTTTGCATATACATTAGACGATGTCCAGATAGTGTTTTCAGAATATTTGTATGGAGCAAGGCTGTCTTTAGGGATATGCCTGTCAGGTCCAACCACATAAATGGTCTTCACTTTGCCTCCAATAAGACCTGACTCTTTAACGTCACGGGTGGTCCAGCTTTCAAAATCACCGTACTCAATCAGCTCAGTCTGCGCAGACACGGCGATACCTGCCATAACTGCGGCCATTATTGTGAATAGTTTACGTAACATCAACTTTTTGTGCATAAAATCAAATAATTGGGCGCAAAGGTAGTAATTTTTTTAAAAGTATTTTTATACCTTTGTCCCAAATATGCAAAAACGGTTGTTTTTTGTAGGAATATTTTAACATTTGGTTACAATATATTTTATAAGTTATGATAAATCAGCAAATTAGCGAGATAGCTCAGAGGCTTCACGGTTTGCGTGACGCACTTGAGATATCTGTCAGTGAGATGGCATCAAAGACGGAAGTTACTGAGGATCAGTACAGTCTCTATGAGAGCGGCGATGCGGACATTCCAATGAACTACCTGTGTAAGGTGGGTCAGGTTTTTGGCATTGACACAGCCGTACTCATTAACGGCGATGAGACCCATGCGCAGGCCTATTTTGTGACCCGAAAGGGCGGTGGCATATCAGTGGAGCGCTCCAAGGCATATAAATACCGTGACTTGGCCGGCGGTTTTAAGGGCGCCAAGGCCACTCCATTTTTGGTGACGGTTGATCCGAGCGATGCGCCTATGCACCTTAATTCACACCCAGGACAGGAGTTTAACCTTGTGCAGAAGGGCAGAATGTTGCTTAGCATAGACGGTAAGGAGATTACGCTTGAGGAGGGCGACAGCATCTATTTTGATGCTACCAAACCTCACGGAATGAAGGCGTTAGACGGAGAGAAAGCCCGTTTCCTTGCAATAATACTGTAACTTATGGTGAATCGGTGAACCGGAGAATCGTGGAATCGATTAACCGAATAACCGATTAACCGATTAAACATAAATTTATGTTAGAAAGATTTGTAGAACAGACAGAGTTCAAGTCACAGGCTGATTTTGAACAGAATTTTAAGATAAAAGTACCTGAAAACTTCAATTTTGGGTATGATGTGTTAGACGCATGGGCTGCAGAGGCACCAGACAAGGTGGCTATGTGCTGGACAAATGACCACGGCAAACACATTGATTTTACATACGCAGACCTTAAGGACAAGACAGACCGCACTGCTTCATATTTCCAAAGCCTTGGAATAGGCAAGGGTGACAAGGTGCTGCTCATACTTAAACGCCGCTATGAGTTTTGGTACTCAATTATTGCTTTGCACAAACTGGGTGCTGTGGTTATTCCGGCGACCCACCTGCTCACAGGAAAGGATATAGTTTACCGCTGCCATGAGGCAGATATCAAGGCTATAGTATGTGTGGGTGAAAAGGTGGTTCTTGACCATGTTAAAGACGCAAAACCAAACTGCCCTACACTGGAACATGTGATATCAATAGGACCTGAAATTCCCGATGGATTCTGTGATTTTACAGCAGGCATAAAGAATGCGGCTCCGTTTGTAAAACCTGCCGTTGTGAACTCAAATTCAGATGTGATGCTCATATTCTTCACATCGGGGACGACAGGTGAACCCAAGATGGTGGCACATGATTTTCTCTATCCGCTGGGGCATATTGTTACGGGCAGCTACTGGCACAACCTTCATGAGAAAAGCCTGCATCTTACCGTGGCTGACACAGGCTGGGGAAAGGCGGTTTGGGGCAAACTCTACGGGCAGATGATAGCCGGTGCAACCATATTTGTCTATGACCATGAGAAGTTCACCCCTGCTGATATGCTGAAGATGATACAGGACTACAAGATAACATCGTTCTGCGCACCTCCAACCATATTCCGCTTCATGATTCAGGAGGATATAACCAAGTATGACCTATCTTCACTAAAATGGTGCTGTATAGCAGGTGAGGCGCTGAACCCGAGTGTTTATGAGGAGTTCCACAAACTTACAGGTGTGAAACTAAGAGAGGGATTTGGTCAGACAGAGACCACTTGTACCGTATTGACCACTCCTTGGATGGAACCGAAACCAGGCTCAATGGGCAGGCCTAATCCGGCATATAACGTAACCATTATAAAAGATGACGGTACTCCTGCAGAGGTTGGCGAGCGTGGTGAGATAGTGGTGCTGGCAGATCCTAATAACAAGCCTTGCGGACTCTTTAAGGGATACCTTAAGGATGAGAAAAAGACATACGATGCATGGCATGACGGGATTTATCATACTGGTGATGAGGCTTGGCGTGATGAGGACGGGTACTTCTGGTTTGTGGGCAGAAATGATGATGTTATAAAGTCATCAGGCTACCGTATAGGCCCGTTTGAGGTTGAGAGTGCGCTTGTGTCACACCCTGCTGTGGTTGAGTGCGCCATTACAGCCGTACCAGACCCTATACGTGGTCAGGTGGTGAAGGCTACTGTGGTGCTTGCCCCTGCTTATAAGGATAAGGCTGGCGATGCTCTCATCAAGGAACTTCAGGATTATGTTAAAAAGGAGACAGCTCCGTACAAATACCCTCGTGTAATGGAGTTTGTAGATGAGCTGCCAAAGACCATAAGCGGCAAGATACGCCGTGTGGAGATACGTAACAAAGATAAACAGTGACATGCCTAAATTTAAGCGCATAGCAATTAAGATAGGCAGCAATGTGCTGACCCATAAAGACGGTACGCTTGATACGGAGCGTATGGCGCGGCTTGTTGACCAGATAGCACAGCTAAGAGGGCAGGGTATTGAGGTGATTCTCATATCGTCTGGGGCAGTGGCATCGGGGAGGAGCGCCCTTAAACTTGAAAAGGAGCCGGATCCTGTATCTGCAAGGCAGATATTCTCATCAATAGGGCAGGCAAGGCTCATAAACGAGTATTATGAGCTTTTCCTAAAGCATGGTATCTACTGCGGACAGGTGCTTACCACTAAGGAGAGCCTTTCCACGCGCGGCCACTACCTTAACCAGAAGAATTGCATAGCACAGCTTTTGCAGCATGGTGTTATTCCTATCATCAATGAGAATGACACTATCTCTGTTACTGAGCTTATGTTCACAGATAACGATGAGCTTTCAGGGCTCGTAGCCACGATGATGGACGCTGAGGCTCTGATTATTTTGAGCAACATAGATGGTATATATACGGGTAACCCTGCTGATCCTGCATCGCAGATAATAAGAGAGGTGGACTATAATCAGGATCTTGCCAAGTATATACAGACCACCAAATCATCTTTTGGCAGAGGCGGTATGCTTACCAAAACAAACATAGCTCGTAAGGTGGCGGCAGAGGGCATAACTGTTATTATTGCTAACGGCAAAAAGGACGGCATACTCACAGCCCTTATGAATGAGGATAGTGATACGCTCTGCACTGTGTTCATGCCAAGCAAGCGTGAGGTATCAAGTGTAAAGAAGTGGATAGCTCACAGTGAGAGTTTTGCCAAAGGGGAGATTACAATAAATGAAACAGCCAGCAAGGTGCTCATGTCTGAAAAGGCGTCGTCAATACTGTTTGTGGGAATCATTGCTGTGAGCGGTGATTTTGAAAAGGGCGATATCATAACCATAAAGGATTTTGAAGGCAATGCCATAGGAGTGGGCAAGGCTCAGTATGACAGCCGCAAGATGACCCAGTTTATGGGGCATAAAGGGTTGAGGCCTGCGGTGCTGTATGACTACCTTTGGATTAATTGAAAATGTTTAATAGGTCAATCGGTTAATCGGTTAATCGAAAGTTCGGTTATTCACACTTCGTGTTCATCAACACGTCACCGGTTCACTGGTTCACCAGTTCACCAATGAATATGGAACAGAATTGGAAAGAGTTAGCCCTTGAGGCTTCAAGAAAACTTAATCGTGTGTCTAACGATGAGATAAACAGCGTTCTGCTTGATGTAGCTGATGCTGCTGAGGCGGCGTCGTTTCTGCTGCTTAAAGCCAATGAACAGGATTTAGCAAAGATGGAGAAGTCAAATCCGCTTTATGACCGTCTGATGCTCACAGAGGAGCGCATCAAAGGCATAGCCGCGGATATGCGTAAGGTGGCATCGCTGCCAAGCCCGTTAAACAGAGTGCTTGAGGAGCGTACGCTTCCAAACGGTTTGCATTTAACCAAACGTTCTGTTCCTTTTGGCGTTATAGGTATAATATATGAAGCCCGTCCAAATGTAAGTTTTGATGTCTTCTCACTATGCCTAAAGAGTGGGAATGTGTGTGTGCTTAAAGGAGGTACAGATGCGTATAACTCCAATTTTGCCATAGTGGAACTCATAAAAGGCGTGCTTGAGGCTCATGACCTTGACTCAAATATAATACACCTTATGCCGGCAGGACGTGAGGCTACGGCAGAGCTTATGGATGCTGTAGGCTATGTGGATTTGATAATCCCAAGAGGTGGCGCCGGGCTTATAAAGTTTGTACGTGAAAACTCCAAGGTTCCTGTAATAGAGACGGGTGCAGGTGTGGTTCACGCCTATTATGACGCCGATGCAGACCTTGCCGAAGGCACAGCAATCATAGCAAACGCCAAGACCCGCCGTGTGAGTGTGTGCAATGCGCTTGACACACTTATTATAAACAGCAAGCGTCTCTCAGACCTTCCTGAAATATGCAAGCCGCTGGCGGAAAAAAATGTGGTGATAGAGGCAGACCCTAAAGCATATACGTTCCTCATGGGCAAATATCCTGACAATCTGCTTGAAAAAGCAAATGAGAGCACATTTGGCAAGGAGTTTATGGATTACCGCATGGGACTTAAAACAGTGGAGAGTCTTGATGAGGCTCTGGAGCATATAGCCCGTTACAGTTCAAAGCACAGCGAGTGCATCATAACTGAGAATGAGTCATCTGCCGCCAAGTTCCAGAAGGAGGTGGATGCGGCGTGCGTCTATGTGAACGCTCCAACCAGCTTTACAGACGGGGCTCAGTTTGGCATGGGTGCAGAGATTGGCATAAGCACTCAGAAGCTGCACGCCCGCGGTCCTATGGCTCTGCCAGAGCTTACCACATACAAGTGGCTTATAAATGGAAACGGACAGATACGCAGCTAACCCATAGCCATCTTTATGAAGGAGATTTTGCAAAATTTCAGCCTGCCCATTACAGACCCGGTACTAATATTCTCATTAGTGCTGTTGATAATTTTGCTCTCTCCGCTAATCCTTAACAAACTTAAAATACCCCACATAGTAGGGCTTATATTTGCAGGAGTTATATTCGGACCATACGGTCTGGGTATTCTTGACCACGATAGCAGTTTCCGCCTGTTTGGTCAGGTGGGAATGCTCTACATAATGTTCATAGCCGGTATTGACATGGATATGAACGATTTTCTGCAGAACCGCAACAAGAGTATTGTTTTTGGCTTGCTCACCTTCTTCATACCTATGATTTTAGGTATAGCCACAGGCGGGTACTTAATGTACTACATCTACACAAGAATGGCAGGCGGAGAGCCCATAACATGGATATCAGGTGCCACAGGCAATGCGGAGATGTTGAAATATGCCACATACTCAGCCATAATACTTGCCAGCATGTATGCCTCCAACACCCTTATTGCTTACCCCATAGTGTCAAGGTTAGGTGTGAGCCGCAGCCGCAGTGTAACTATAACAGTGGGAGGCACCATGGTGGGCGTGATACTCTCACTTTTAGTGCTTGCCATAATGCTTGAAGTGGCAAAGGGAGAGCTTGACTACATCTTTTGGATAAGGTTTATAGTCTCTATAGCAATTTACGGATTAATAGTCATATATCTTTTCCCGCTATTTGCCCGCTGGTTCTTCAAGCACTACGCAGACAGTATATTGCAGTACATATTTGTGCTTGCTTTAGTTTTTCTCTCATCATTCCTTGCCAAGATAGCAGGGGTGGAGTACATTATAGGTGCGTTTCTTGCCGGAATATCGCTAAACAGGCTTATCCCCAAGCGCTCACCTCTTATGAACAGGATAAACTTTGTAGGTAACGCCTTGTTTATACCATTCTTCCTAATAAGTGTGGGCATGATAATAAATGTGAGGATAATGTTCGGCAGTCACGTAACAATCCTTGTGGCGGTGGTAATGTCAGTTGTAGCCACACTTGCCAAGTATCTTGCAGCACAGGCCACACGTTTAATCTATAAGATGGATAGAACAGAGGGCACAATGATATTCGGACTCAGTAACGCCCAGGCTGCCAGTTCACTTGCAGCCGTAATGCTTGCATACGAGGCTGTTATAGGCACCACGGCAAGCGGTGAGCCAGTCCGTCTGCTCACAGAGGAGATACTTAACGGCACAGTTATAATGATACTTGTAACTTGTGTCATAAGCTCTGTCCTTACAGAGAGTGCCGCCAAACGTCTGGCAGCCGTTCCTAATGTGTCACAAACCAAGGGTTCAGACTACCGTCCGGAGATGCGTATCATGCTATCCGTTTCAAACCCAGCCACAATGGAGAAGCTTATGGAGCTTGCTGTACTGCTTAATGACCGTAAGTACAAACAGCCTATCTACGCACTTAAAGTGGTTGATTTTGACAGCGTTGATGAAAAACTGTCAGAGGAGACTGACAAACTGCTGGAGCGTGCCGCTTACCTTGGCTCCGCATCAGACAATAAAGTTAAGAAGATTAAGCGCTACGATGTTAACGTGGCAAGCGGTATTACCAACGTAATACGTGAGAAGAACATATCAGATGTGGTGATGGGTATTAACCCCAAAGCCAGGCTCGCCGATGCGGTGTTCGGCTCCATGATGGACACCATACTTGAAAGGGTTAACAGAATAGTGTATGTTCTCTCATCGGTGCAGCCACTCTCCACCATACACAGAATAGTTTTAGTGGTGCCGCCAAATGCAGAAAAAGAGAGCGGATTCAGGAAGTGGTGCAGCAGTGTGCTTACCATAGCAGTTCAGACAGGTGCTGTTATAGAGGCGTTTGCTCCTAAAGAGTGTTTAGTGGGGTTTGCCCGTAACTTGCGTAGGGAGAACCGGAACGTAAGGCCTAAGATGCGGTATCAGTCAGAATTCTCTCTTGACAAGCCGCTCGGTGAGCTTACAGACAATGACCTGCTTATTGTTATTTCGGCCAGAAAGCACAGTCTCTCATACGTTGACGGTTTTGACTCCCTGCTCACAACGCTTTCTAAAAGAGTTAAGAACAATAATTTTATAGTACTTTACCCTGAGCAGTTTAAGGAGGGGGAGATTGACCGCATACAGGAGATTAACGCTAAGATTATTTAAGTTACACTAAACTTTGCATGACGATTAACCGATTAACCAGTTAACCGATTAACCAAAAAATTATTATCTTTGCAGGGAAAAACAGTTTAACCATTAAATATTTTACAAAAATGAAAACAAAACTCTTTTCAGTTGCACTGTGTGCAATCTTCGCATTTGCTCTTACAAGCTGCGGTTCTTCTAAGTCTTCTTCATCTTCAACATCATCTTCTGACATCGCCGGTACAGTGATGAGTGCTCTTGCTGGTGCTCCTTCATCTTCTGCTGGTCAGGCTGGTGCTTCTGCTGGTACATCTATCAAGAATCTTTACACAAACTACAAGTCTGCTGGTAAACTTGATATGACCAACATGAACAACATCCTTAACGCAGCCACACTTGCAACAAGCGTAGCTCAGATTAAAGATAACTATAAGGATAAGGCTTTCTACAAGGATTTTGCTCTTGGTATGGTTTCAAGTGCTACATCACTTATCACAAACTCTAACGTAGATAACACTATTACATCACTTACAAACATGGATCTCAGCAGCTTCCAGAACATAGGTTCTTCTGTTGCTGGTACCGCAAATACAGTGGCTAACACAGCAAGCGCAGTAAGCTCACTTACAAGCCTCTTCCAGTCATTTAAATAATAATTTTGGTTCTCTGCTAATAAAAATCCTTAGCAGATAATACAAAATCACACACTTATGAATAAAAAGTAGGAAAACTTTGGTTTTTCTACTTTTTTTTGCATAAATTTGCACAAAATTTGCAACAAACTGAATAATTATTCAATTATGAGAAATAAGGCAGACAGAATGAAGTTGATACGCCAGTTCTGCATTGAGAACAATGTATCAAGTCAGGAGGAGCTACTTAACCTGTTGAAAGATAATGGGTTTATCCTCACTCAGGCTACGCTGTCAAGAGATCTTAAGCGGCTGAAAATATCCAAAACCCTCACAGCTCAGGGTGAATACCGCTATATAGTGCCTGTAACATCATTCCAAGCCAAAAGTTCAGAACCTAAACGTATTGGTGTAAACTCTCTTGAATTTTCTGGTCAGCTTGCTGTAATTAAAACCAAATCAGGGTATGCAGGTGGCATCGCCGCTGACATAGACCGTGACACCACTGGCGCCATACTTGGAACAATAGCCGGAGATGACACCATTCTGGTAATACCACGTGAAGGGTTTTCACGTGATGAGATAACAAGAATACTTACAAAACTAATAGAAGAATTGTAGAGGATGCGCAGGAGGCATCACCATTAGGAAATGGAATCTTCTGATATTAAAATTTTTGTGGCTGATGAGAGCCATATCAAGTATGTAGATACCATACTGAGTACTATAGAGGCTGCAGCTAAAGTGCGTGGAACAGGTATAGCCAAGCGCAATCCTGAATATGTTAAGCAGAAGATGCGTGAAGGTAAGGCGGTGATTGCTCTTTTTGGAGAGGAGTTTGCAGGCTTCAGTTATATAGAGACATGGGGCGGAAAGCATTATGTGACCACATCAGGTCTTATAGTGCCTGAGAAGTTCCGTGGGTTAGGGCTTGCCAAGCGTATAAAACATGTTACGTTCTCGCTTGCGCGTATGCGCTGGCCTGAAGCTAAGATATTCAGCCTTACATCTGGTGCCGCAGTTATGAAACTTAACACGGAGCATGGCTACATACCTGTGACTTTTGCTCAGCTTACAGACGATGAAACCTTTTGGAAGGGCTGTGAGGGCTGTATAAACCATGACATCCTTGAGCGTACAGACCGCCGTTACTGTGTATGTACAGGAATGCTCTATGATCCAGAGCGTGAGCGCAGTGTTCGTGACGCCGATGAGGAGCTTGCCACAGACCCGGAGGCAGCAGAAGTGATTAAGAGACGCTTCCCGAACGGCTTTCCAGTTGACAGTTGAGTTGTTGGTGAACCGGTTAATCGGTTAATCGGTGAATCGAATTTTGGAGCGAAGCGACAAAAGGGCTTCTGCCCGCCGTGCGAAGCACGTAAAGAGGCGAAGCCTCATAAAACAAGGAAAATACGACGAACTGATATATTAAACAAATCTAAATAAGGAAAATATGAAAAAAGTTGTAGTTGCATTCAGTGGAGGATTGGATACATCCTACACCGTTATGTACCTTGCCAAGGAGAAAGGCTATGAAGTATATGCCGCATGTGCAAACACAGGCGGATTCAGTGCAGAGCAGTTAAAGAAGAATGAGGAGAACGCATACAAGCTCGGAGCCAAGGAGTATGTAACCCTTGATGTTACTCAGGAGTACTATGAGAAGAGCCTCAAGTATATGGTTTACGGAAATGTGCTACGTAACAACTGTTACCCGATATCTGTAAGCTCAGAGCGTATATTCCAGGCCATAGCCATAGCACGCTACGCCAAGGAGATAGGCGCAGATGCAATTGCCCACGGCTCTACAGGAGCAGGTAATGACCAGATACGTTTTGACATGACATTTATGGTTATGTACCCAGGCGTGGAGATTATTACTCTTACCCGCGACGGTAACCTTAGCCGCCAAGAGGAGGTTGACTACCTGAACAAGAACGGATTCTACGCTGATTTCACCAAACTCAAATACTCATACAACGTGGGTATATGGGGCACTTCAATCTGCGGTGGTGAGATACTTGACTCAAAGCAGGGTCTGCCAGAGAGTGCATACCTTAAACACCCTACCAAAGAGGGGCCTGAGATACTTACACTTGGATTTGAGAAGGGAGAGCTTTGCAGCGTGAACGGTGTTAAATATACAGATAAAATCAAAGCTATTCAGGCAGTGGAGGAGATAGGCGCCGCATACGGCATAGGCCGTGACTGCCATGTGGGCGATACCATCATAGGCATTAAGGGTCGTGTAGGTTTTGAGGCCGCTGCTCCTATGCTTATCATCGGTGCACACCGTTTCCTTGAGAAATTCACCCTAAGCAAATGGCAGCAGTACTGGAAGGACCAGGTTGCAAACTGGTATGGAATGTTCCTGCATGAGAGCCAGTATCTGGAGCCTGTGATGCCTGATATAGAGGCTATGCTTACAAGCAGCCAGCGTAATGTTACAGGTGAGGTCACTCTTGAACTGCGTCCGCTCTGCTTCCAGACAGTGGGTGTTGACTCTCCAAATGACCTTGTAAAGAACAAACTGGGTGAGTACGGAGAGACAGCCAAGGCATGGAGCAGCGATGATGCAAAGGGCTTCATAAAGGTAACATCCACCGCCCTTAGAGCATACTATCTTGCACACCCTAACGAGCGTCAGTAATACTTAAAAATCAAATACTATGAAAACACGAATTTTGTTTTTGGCAATGTTGGCGGTAGCCGTAACATCGTGTGGAGAAAAGAAGACTCCAGAACATACGCATGATTTTTCTTGTAGTACAGTAAAAGAAGCCACCTGTACAGAGGACGGCAAGAGAGAATGTACTTGCAAAATATGTGGAGAAAAAAAGTCTGAAACATTGCCAGCGGAGGGGCATATCCCTTCAGAAGGCACTTGTGTACTTAAAACATTTTCATGCAATGAAGGTGGTATAGAAGATTGCACTTGCTCTGTATGTGGTGAGGAGTTTGAGCATAACATACCGGCAGGTCATACGTATGTAGATGGTGTTTGCATCAGATGTGAGGCATACCAGTATCCTCCAATGGTTGTTTCATCTAATGTAGTAAATGTAAGAGAGCAGCCTTCCGTCTCATCTGCGCGTGTTGTAGGTTTGAAAAAAGGGGATGTTGTAACTGTTATAGAAATAGAGGAGAACGGAGAGAGTGTAGATGGCGTTACCAAATGGGTGAAGACTGTTATTTATGGTAATGAAAAGATTTATGGTTGGATATCAGCCAAGCATTTAGAGGAACCTAAAGGATAAAATGAATAGGATTAAAGTTGGAATTATAGGCGGTGCAGGATATACCGCCGGTGAGCTGATAAGAATTCTTATCAACCACCCAAATGTGGAGCTTACTTTTGTACATAGTACAAGTAACGCCGGCAACAAGCTCTATAGTGTGCATGAAGGGCTCTTTGGTGAGACCGAGCAGGAATTTGCGGCAGAGTATGACCTTAATGCTGTGGATGTGGTGTTTATGTGCTCAGGCCATGGCAAGAGTACAGAGTTCTGGGCTCAGAACCCACGCCCTGAGAAACTGAAGGTTGTTGACCTTGCTCAGGACTACCGCGATGAGAGCTGTGGCTACGTGTATGGCCTGCCTGAGTGCAACCGTGACCGCATTAAAGGGTGCAGCCTGCTTGCCAACCCTGGTTGTTTTGCCACTGCCATTCAGCTTGGGCTTATGCCTCTTGCGGCTAACGGCCTGATTACAAGTGAGGTCAGCGTAACTGGTATCACAGGCTCTACTGGCGCAGGTGTGAAACCAGGCGCCACAAGCCATTTCAGCTGGCGTAATAATAACATTTCAGTATATAAGGCGTTTGAACACCAGCACCTCATAGAGATTAAGTACAATCTTGGAATGGTGCAGGGCAGTGCCGTGGCAGATATAAACTTTGTGCCTGTGCGTGGTGATTTTGCCCGCGGCATATTTGTGGTGTCACACCTTGACTGTGCGCTTAGCATTGAGGAGGTCACCAAACTCTACAAAGATTACTACGCTAATGCCGCATTCACATTTGTGATGGTGCTCTCCATGATAGATAACCTGCTGAAGGGCGCATCGGGGCAAGCGGTCCAGAATATGAACCTTATGTTCGGTTTACCTGAAAACGCAGGTCTGAACCTTAAAAGCTCAGCGTTCTAAGACAACTCTTTAATAAGCCTGTTAACGAGCTCCGGGACTCCCTCGGCGGCTCGTTTTTTTATGAATGTGAAGGGCTCTCCCACGCCCGCAATGTCTGGGGTGCCAGGGTCAACAAGATAGACTGGCACGCCGGCTCTCACATATTGCAGCAGTGATGCGGCAGGATATACCTTCAGCGATGT
>ONEZ01000010.1 GCA_900316995.1 uncultured Bacteroidales bacterium
TGCACAGGGAAAAGGCATCGGTCGCCAACTGGGCGAGGCATTATTAGACTATGCCCGCAGTCATGATGTAAAACGAATCTTTCTCGAAGGCAACACCCGTCTGGAAGCCTCCATTGCTCTTTATCGCAAGTTGGGATTCAAGGAGATACCACTGAAGAATAATGCCTACGAACGTTGCAACATCTTGATGGAGATTTTTCTGTAATCTATACTTTTTTTATGATTACGCGCATCATTTGCATTCATTTCATATAAGGATACGGAACTTAGCAGGAATCTTTGCTATATTCGTAACCAATATCACAATAACCACAGCAAAGACATTTACCAGCCTGACAGGGCCTCCAGCCTGCGCCGTAATAGCAAGTACAATTATAGCAAGAACTATTGTTATAATAATGGATAGTCTGGGGTATTTTCTGATTAAATCTTTCATAATATTTATTTTTATGTAAAAGTCACCATCTCAGAATCATCTGTATGTGTAGTCTTCTCCTTTTTAGTACATGTTTAAGTTAGACAAATTATATCTCTCACTGGTTCGCTGATTTTGAGTTGTACAATGTACCCCTGGCTATGCCGTGACTCCTGCATACGGCTTCAATGGACACTCCGTTCTCTGTCTCTTTGACGGCTTTTATTATCTCAGCCTCCGTGTGTTTCCCTTTTTTCATCTTTCTTAATAATTAGTGCAAAGTTAGTAACTTTTGTCTAATTCTTTGCTGTCCGATTTTTAGGGAAGCTTACAGTTTGTAAATCCAGAATCTTCGATTACAGATACGCATTCACCGTTTATGAATGCCTCTCCGCGGATAAGATTGTACTTCGACATTCTAACAAATGAGAAATAAAAAAGGACCTGCCCAACCGGACAGGTCCCCTTACATTATATGAGAGTGATAATTACTCTTTAACTGCTGCCTGGGCGGCTAACGGATGTTGACAATCAGCCACTTACAGGTTTATTTAAAGTACTGGCGCCTTAAATCCGACACATTCTGCACGTTTTTACACGCTCATGGCAACGACAACCATGTTTTTTCGGCAGAATTATCTTTTCTTATGTTATTATCTTATATTAACTAAATTGAAATTTACAAACTATTCGTTAAAGGGACGGATGAGTCATTCTTTTCTATATACTCCCAAGTTACACAATGTAATGCACCTCCTCCATATTGACCTTTTATGAGAGATTTTGAATAGATAGGTATTATCTCTAAATCAGGAAACAGTTGCTCGAAATACTTCAAAGCTGCAATATCATCTTTAGTATCATAATTTTCAGAAAGGCAAGGAAGCAAAATACCACCTGGAACATGCAAATAATTGATATAACACCACGAATGCTTATCGCCATCCCATGCAGGAAGTTCTTCTACATTAAAATGTGCATCCAAAATTTTCCTTAGTCTTCTATGAAATGGAGCATATTGTTTCTTCCAACATCCATTCAATAGTATCTGTCCATCCCCAAGATCTGCAACCATCCCGTCAGCATGACCATATGGGTCTTCCATATCCCAAGGAAGTAAGATAATATCAGCACATAGTGCAATTTGCAGATGCTGAATCAAATAGTGAGTTGGCCACTGAGGATTCTCGCTAAATATTTTGTCAGTCATAATGACTTTATTTCCACATCGAACATAATTCCCACCATCAAAAACAATATTCATGTTCATTGGTGCATATAAATTAAGTTGCTTACATGTATTCTGCTGATTTGTTATATAATCACGCAATTTATTATCTTCAACCAAATAATCAGGATTATATTCAAATTTTGCATATGTTCCATCTTTGTATATCATTACTGGCATATAATCACGACACCAATAATCTTGTGTGTTTTTTAACTCTCGATGTTCAACATGTAATTTATCGAGAGCTGCAAAAATATCATTTGCAACACACGTGGTCTTATGATCTGTCCTAAGATGTTCGGATGTGTATATAATAGGGGCTGTCATTCTGCGTTTTTTGTTATATAGGTTCTGTTCTTGTAAAACTCCATGGTCGTTCGCATCTTTCTCCGTCTATCTTTTCATAGACATATTCGTTCTTCGATTTGAATACATTCTTACGATTTCTGATTTCCATTTCAATCTTCTGCATAATAGGGGCATCGACCCATTTTATATTATTGCTTATGCCAAGTGGAAAACCGTTTAACAAATAATAAAGATAAGTAGATTGGGTATTATAACCGTATTTTTCAGATTTCAAGAACATACCATTTTCTGCATCCCATAACAAATATCTCCCATCCTTATCTTTTACCTCGTATGAACGAATTAGCGAAGATGACCTGTATTTTCCGACTTCACTTTCAAAAGTAATGTCATAGCCAGAAGAATGTGCATGTAAAGACATTATTGGGAAGTATGGAACTATTTCAAGAATATTTCCTTCTTTGTCCCGAATATTTCGGTGATAGATAATAGGATCATGTATTCCATCTAATTCTTCACTATGAAAGTAAAACTCCACGGTACGAATATATATTCTATACTCATTTCGCACTTGAATATACCCTCCATAAAGAAAACCTTGCGCCAACTCATAAAAAAAGGCATAGAGGTCTTTCTCATTAGTAGTTCCTTTGAATCTGACTAATCTTTCTTCTAAATGCATATAAATGCCGTTTTATATGATTTTTTATTCTTTATTACTTGCAACGATATGCGAGCAGTATTTGCTGAGCAGATTGGACAATGGCAAATCGCCTTTCTGGTATCTGTCAGCATCGAGCCTTAAAATTCTTTCGCAGATAGGTTTCTTTCCCTTGAACAATGCCTTTAGATATGGAATGCCATTTACTTCTGTGATGCTCACCTCGTTGAAGAACTGCGTCAAGTCCTCAGCATCATAGACGATGGAGTAACTTGGACGTTTGGCTCCCGGAATGTCCTCTATCAGGATATTCTTGTCAACTAAATCTTGGATGTCACGTATGGCTGTGTCCTTCGAGCACTTTGCCAATGTTGCCCATGTCTTTGACGTTATCTTTGCCTCATAGCCGTCAAGAAAGAGGTTGAGCATCTGCGTCTGACGCTCTGTCATTGGTACTGCCGATGCCTTCTGCCAGAAGAAGCTCTTGTTCAAGATGGTGGTGACGATGGTGTCTGCCTCGTCAAGTGCATCCACCAATTTCTGCATGTACCATATTAACCACTCAGTTATATCGCCATCGCCATGCTGCATACGCTCCAGAATCTCGTAGTAGTGATTCTTGTCCTTGTTAATCTGTGATGAAACATTATAGAAACGGAACTCGCTCTTCTCACCACGAGCAAGAAGCATGTCTGAAAGGATGCGGGCCAACCGCCCATTACCATCCTCGAATGGATGAATACTCACAAACCAGAAATGGGCAATGGCAGAACGGATGACGCTGCTTACTGGCTCCTTTCCATCAAACCAGGCGAGAAACTTTTCCATCTCCTCTTCTACACGGTCAGGCGATGGAGCAATATAGTGGATTTTCTCGCGCCCAAACATTCCGCTAACAATATGCTCCTCGTTTGTGCGGTACTGACCTACTTCTATCTGGCTTCCTTCACTATAGCCTGAAGGGAAAAATGCAGCTTGCCACACACATAGTTTCTCTTTACTGAGCGTCATGTCATAGTGTCGTACCGCTTCAAGCATTACACCAACAACAGAATCGACGTAATGTGATGGCGCAGTATATTTCACGTTCTCAATACCAAGCTTTCGGGCAATGGAAGAACGAACTTGATCAACATTCAGTCGTATGCCCTCTATCTCCGAAGAATATACTACATCGTATGTCAGGTTCTCTGCCATAGCACGGAGTTTGCTGTCAAATCCCAATGAACTCAACCTGCCGTAAAGCAGGCCCTGTTTACGGAATACTTTCTCCTGAAGGAGTGACACTCGAGATGTTTCCCAACGGAAGTCCGTCCAATTATCTCTTTCGTGTATATACATAATGCATTCGTACTTTGTGCGACATTACACAATGATTAACGTCGCAAATTCTGCGACAAAGATACGAATTTAATTCCGAATCAACAAATAAAGCTGCAAATTGTCGCATACTATGCGACGTTTTTAGTCAATAATCGTCGAAAGAGACTCATAAGAGTATAAAAAGAGACCTGCCCAAACGGACAGGTCCCTTTACAAATTATGTTTAAGTGATAATTACTCTTTAACAGCGGCCTGGGCAGCGGCTACACGTGCAATAGGCACACGGAACGGAGAGCATGATACATAGTTCAAACCAACTCTGTGGCAGAACTCTACTACGGCTGTAACCGAATGTCATCTGTGTAAGGTCGATACTTGCCGTTAATCTCTGATGTTATCTTCAGTGCCTCCTGCGACAGCTGATGAAACATTTGATGGACATCGCCACCGCCGACAACACACTAGCATACGGACAGCGGCGAAGATTATTCCCATTAAGAATAAAATTCCGTCCTTTCCCTCATCACAACAATAATAAAGAACAGAATAAAAAAAAACAACGAGATTAAGAATCTTATTCCAAATATTCTAATAACTATAGATAGAATTGCCCATTTTCATAACTTTGCATGCAAAAAGTTACAGAAAAATGGGTAATTTTATATTAGCAGACAATCAGGATCTCACACGCTTCGCGGTTGAACGAATAATCAGGGAAGACGAAAGGAATCAGGTCCGACGGGCACGCGACAAAACAGGGTTGCTACAGTTACTGCAGGAGAATGAGAACTCGACAGTAGTGCTCGACTACACATTGTTCAACTTTGCAGACGAGTACCAGCTGCTGGTGATCAGCGAACGTTATGCCATGACGAACTGGTTGCTGATCTCCGACGAGCTGACGGAGAAATTCCTCCGCAGAATCATTTACTCCTCACATGCCTTCAGCATCGTCTTCAAGGACAGCCCGATACAGCATATCCGGGAGGCATTGAGCTCCGCATGCCAAGGCCAGCGGTACATCAGCCAGCGGGCGATGGAGATGCTGCTGGAAAGCAGGCGGGAGGAAGAGGAGACTGAGGTTCTAACTGCAACAGAGATGGCCATCGTTAAGCTGATCGCACAAGGAAAGACAACGAAGGAAATCGCCACAGAGCGGTTTTCTAGTATCCATACCATCACAACCCACCGGAAGAAAATCTTCAGGAAACTGAACGTGAACACGGCACACGAGGTAATCAAATATGCGCTTCGAGCCGGATGGGTGGACCCCTCGAAATTTTATATTTAAAAGTAAAGTGAAAAGAAAAAGGCAGGTCCGCTTATGCGAGGGCCTGCCTGATGTCATTCAGGATATCCTCCGGGTTTTCCAGCCCCAGACTGATACGAACCGTCGTGTCATGTACACCCATGTCTTCCCTTTGCTCATCGTTGAACAAGCCGAAGATGGTGAAAGCCATCTTCTTACCTACTTTCTTTGTTTTGGACGACAGCACCGGATTGGGTGAAAGACAGAGAAGGGTACGATGGTGGTGTCGGCCATCAGTGCAGTGGCGATGGCTGCCATTCCGGTGTTGAGTGCCGTCGGAGCCATGGAACGTCCGCAGAAAGCGTCACTCATCGCATTGGCAGACTGAAACTCGAATGCCGCCGTGAGATAGACGGGCATGGAGAGTGAGCCGTAGGCGTCTGACTTCTGATATTTCGTAGTCAGGATTTTTGCTTTTAGTAATATGTTGCAAAGTTAGGGCGGTTTCGTGAATTACGAAATCGCCCTGTTATGGCATTTTTTTTGTACCACAAATATGGTAATGGACGTTTATTAGGACAAATCGTGGTCCGTCATGGCACATACACAGGAATCAGACCACACATTTTCTGCCGTTTCTATCATGTCGATTACGGTGTAGATGGGAAGTATCAGCCCAAGAATTTCCACTGGAGCACCTATTCCAGACATCAAAGAGAATGTGAGGAAAAAACATCCCATCGGTACTCCAGCATTGCCAACAGCCGCAATGACCGAAATCAAAATCCACAACATGACAGTTGACACAGTCAGAGAAACTCCTCCGTTCTGCATCACGAAGAGAGACGTGACAAGGATAAAGGAGGCACAGCCGTTCATGTTGATGGTGGTGCAGATGGGCAGGATAAATCTCGCCACATCCTTCCGTACCCCAAGGCGATGCTCAGCAGACTCCATCGTGACGGGCAAAGTGGCAGCACTGCTTTTCGTGAAAAGTGCCATCAATACCGCAGGGCTCATTTTTGTAAACACTTGGACGGGATTGAGATGCCTCGCCAAAAGGAACAAAGGCAGCACGATTAAAAACTGGATGGCATTTCCCCCTAGTACCACAAGCACGTATTTGCCTATGGAATCTACCATGATTCCCGCCCCCACCTGTGCCGTCAGTTGTGCTGCAAATGCCACGACGCCGAGCGGAAGAGTCCAAATCAGACCACGGATGAGGAGAAACAGCAAGTCTTGCAATCCATTCAGTCCTTTGATTACAACCTGCTTGTTCTCAGAATCGGGAAGTTTGGACAAACCAATGCCTATGGCAAATGACATAATCAGCAAGGCCAGTACATTTCCTTCAAGAAACGGTTTGATGAGGTTGTCTGGAATGGTGTTGAGAATATGATCATAATAGGTGGTTGACTGAGGATCCTGCATTGTCTCCGAAGCAACAATCTCCTCAGGCAGGTTGCCTGGCGACACCAGCCAAAAGAGGACAGCGCCGGTCACTGCCGCACAGACTGTTGTCAGCAGCGTATAGCCGAGCGCATGGCGGAACACCTTTCCTGTTTGTCTTCCAGTACCCATACGGGTCATCGTCGTGATTACTGCCAGCACAATCATGGGAACAGCCAGCAATCGGAACAATCGTGTATATACTGTTGCCACGAAATCCACGGCAACATCTACTGCATGGATTTGCAGCAATCCCAGGACTGCACCAGTCAGCAGTGCACCAATCCATATTGTAATCTGTTTCATATCTATAAATCAAACGTAAGGTTCACATAAATATTTCGTCCTTTCTGCGGAATATGGTTCCAGTCAGCATAGGTGGAATAACGGTTTTGATTTCGAGTGCAAAGTTACGGCGAAATATCGGATGTCGCAATCGCACTGGTGTGGCATTCTGCATACCAAACAAATGGGAGGGATCCCACCGGCTGGGTCCCTCCCTTCTTCGTGCTTGACGCACAAAAAACCTTCAACATCCCAATAAGAAAATAATCTGGCACCAAACAGTAAGTCCACACGGGATGAGTGCAAGTCAGTCTTGACGCGCAGAGCCTTGCGGAGCTCCGCAAGGCTCTATGATGGGGATACGTATCTTGACAGATTGTAGTGACAATAAAATTAGAGATAGTGTAAACCTATTTTAGTTGAACGAAATATAGTGAAGGTCACACTAAAGAAACACAATGATGCATATTCTGCGATGTTTTTAGACGATAATCGTTGAATGAACATCATAAAAAGAGACCTGCCCAATCGGACAGGTCCCTTTACAAATTATGTTTGAGTGATAATTACTCTTTAACAGCTGCCTGCGCGGCGGCTACACGTGCAATAGGCACACGGAATGGAGAGCATGATACGTAGTTCAAACCAACTCTGTGGCAGAACTCTACTGATGAAGGCTCACCACCGTGCTCACCGCAGATACCGCACTTGAGGTCTGGGCGAACCTTGCGTCCCTTCTCTGTAGCCATCTGAACAAGCTGACCAACACCGTTCTGGTCAAGAACCTGGAATGGGTCATTCTTCAGAATCTTCATATCAAGATATGCTGGAAGGAATGAAGCAATATCATCACGGCTGTAACCGAATGTCATCTGTGTAAGGTCATTTGTACCAAATGAGAAGAACTCAGCCTTGGTGGCAATGCGGTCAGCTGTAAGAGCTGCACGAGGTATCTCAATCATGGTACCAACCTTGAAATCTATGCGGTCACCAACCTCTTCAAATAATTTCTCAGCCTCAGCACGGATTATTCTCTCCTGATTGGCAAACTCATAAAGAATACCAGTAAGAGGAACCATAATCTCAGGGTGAGTCTCTACGCCCTCTTTCTTAAGCTGTAGAGCTGCGCCAAGGATGGCACGAGTCTGCATTTGTGTAATCTCTGGATATGTGTTACCAAGACGACATCCACGGTGACCAAGCATTGGGTTAGCCTCATGCAGTGAATCAACACGCTGGCGGATATAATCGTATGACACACCCATAATCTCAGCAAGCTCACGCTGCTCTTTCTCTTCATGAGGAACAAACTCATGTAGAGGTGGGTCAAGCAGACGAACTGTTACAGGGCAGCCTTCCATAGCCTTGAATATGCCATAGAAGTCATTCTGCTGGTAAGGAAGAATCTTAGCCAAAGCACGCTTGCGGCCCTCAAGAGTCTCAGCAAGAATCATCTCACGCATAGCGCGAATCTTGTCGCCCTCAAAGAACATGTGCTCTGTACGGCAAAGGCCTATACCTACAGCACCAAACTTACGTGCAACCTCAGCATCGTGAGGAGTATCTGCATTAGTTCTTACGCGCAGGCGTGTGTATTTGTCACAAAGTTCCATAAGTGCGTTGAAGTCATCAGAAAGTTCTGCATCCTTAGTTGCAACTGCACCTACATAAACATCACCGGTAGAACCGTTAAGTGAAATGAAATCACCCTCTTTAAGAGTAACGTCACCTACTGAAACTGTCTTTTTCTCATAACTGATTACAAGAGCACCTGCACCAGATACACAGCACTTACCCATACCACGGGCAACTACGGCTGCGTGTGATGTCATACCGCCACGGGCTGTAAGAATACCCTCTGCGGCTGCCATACCTGCAAGGTCCTCTGGAGAGGTCTCAATACGTACCATAACCACTCTCTCACCCTTGCTTGCCCAAACTGCTGCATCCTCTGCGCTGAACACAACCTTACCACAAGCCGCACCTGGAGATGCTGCAAGACCCTTAGTGAACACCTTGGCTGACTTAAGGGCTGCTTTATCAAATACAGGGTGTAGAAGTTCATCAAGCTTGTTAGGCTCAATGCGGAGAAGAGCTGTCTTCTCATCAATAAGACCCTCACGTACAAGATCCATGGCAATCTTAACCATAGCGGCACCTGTACGCTTACCGTTACGTGTCTGCAGGAACCAGAGTTTACCCTCTTGTACGGTGAACTCCATATCCTGCATATCACGGTAGTGATCCTCAAGTTTATTCTGGATAGCGTCAAGTTCTTTGTAGATAGCAGGCATAGCCTCCTCCATTGATGGATATTTGCTTGCGCGCTCCTCCTCGCTAATACCTTGGAGTTTAGCCCAACGGCGGCTGCCCTCAAGTGTGATTTGCTGTGGTGTGCGGATACCTGCCACAACGTCCTCACCCTGTGCGTTTACAAGATACTCACCATTGAAGAGGTTCTCACCTGTGGCGGCGTTACGGCTGAATGCCACACCTGTTGCAGATGTATCACCCATGTTACCAAATACCATTGCCATAACAGATACTGCTGTACCCCACTCATCAGGAATACCCTCCATCTTTCTATAAAGTATGGCACGCTCGTTCATCCAGCTGCGGAACACAGCACAGATGGCACCCCAAAGCTGCTCAATTGGATCCTCTGGGAAATCTTTGCCTGTATTCTTCTTAATGGCTGCCTTGAAGAGCTTAACCAAATTCTTAAGAGACTCTACTGAAAGGTCTTTGTCAAGTACTACGCCTTGCTCACTCTTAACCTGCTCAATAATGGCCTCAAACGGGTCAATATCGGTCTTCTTTTCAGGTTTCATGCCAAGCACAACATCGCCGTACATCTGAACAAAACGACGATATGAGTCATATACAAAGTGAGGATTGTTGGTTTTCTTAACCATACCCTCAGCAACTTTATCATTGAGACCAAGGTTAAGGATTGTATCCATCATACCCGGCATAGATGCGCGGGCGCCTGAACGTACTGATACAAGAAGAGGGTTTGCTTCATCGCCGAACTTGCTGTTCATCAGGCCCTCAATATGCTTTACTGCGGCAAGAACGTCTGCCTCAAGCACTTTAACTATCTGCTCCTGACCAACCTGATAGTACTCGTTACAAACATCTGTTGTGATTGTGAAGCCTGGAGGAACAGGAATTCCTATCAGGTTCATCTCTGCAAGGTTGGCACCCTTACCGCCAAGCTGCTCACGCATCTTAGCGTTACCTTCGGCTTTTCCATTACCAAAGGTGTAAACACGTTTTTTAGAATCCATAAAAAATCTATAATTAGGTTATAAAAATTTCGCTTTAACAATAGGGGGCAAAATTAATAAAAAAAGGTGAAAGTTAAAAGTTGAAAGTTGAAAATTATAACTGTCAACTATTAACTGTCAACTATTCTGGTACATTCTCTCTCCAAATATTCCGCTCCCTACTCTAATCAGAGTGGCGCCACATTTAATTGCAATAGGATAGTCATGGGTCATGCCCATTGAAATTTCTGAAAAAGAATCTTTGTCAGAGAAGAATTCTGACTTGAGTTTTTGAAATATATTCTTAACATTTGAGAACTCACGCTCTATCTGCGCCTCATCATCACTTATTGACGCCATACCCATTACACCTATTATAGATACATGCGCCAAACTCTTAAACTCGTCACTTCTCAACATTTGCACGCACTCATCCAGTGTGAAGCCAAACTTGGTCTCCTCAGCCGCCACATGGAACTGCAGCAGGCAGTTCACCACCCTGCCGCACTTAGCAGCCTGCTTGTCAATCTCCTTTAGCAGTTTTAGTGAATCAACTGACTCTATACAAGCCACATACGGCACAATGTATTTTACCTTATTGGTTTGCAAATGACCTATGAAGTGCCATTTTATATCCTTAGGCAAGGCCTGGGCTTTTGGCACAAGTTCCTGAGCATGGCTCTCTCCAAACAGCCTCTGACCCACACTGTACGCCTCTTCAATGCTCTCCACGGGATTGAATTTTGATACAGCCACCAGCCTCACTCCCTCTGGCAGCGATGCTTTGATTCTCTTAATATTTTCAGATATACTCATACTAATCCTAATAATTTTCAACTTTACGTCAAGGCTTCGCCTTTCCGTGCAATTTGGCTACGCTCGGCATAACTGAAACAAGTTTCACTTCTGCTCTCGCTTGCAGCGTAATTCAACTGTCAACTCTCAACTGTCAACTCTCAACTGATTATAACGTCTTTAATTATCATCTTGTCAGCCGATACTGCGCCATTCAATTTGTCACGGAGTGCAGTGCGCTGCATATTAAGCTCCCCACGCAGTATGCTATTGCTTACTCTGAGATGAAGCACGCCATCCCGTATATATGAACTTGTAACATATTTATGTATAAACTGACCTAATACAGTGGGAACCGCATCAAGAACACGCTGCTCATCCATTTTACCACTAAGCCCCATCTCTGCAAAATAGGTTTCAAGGATCTTTCCTATTGGTGTTACGCTTACTCTTCTCATAGCATCACCTTTCCGTCTATGACTTCAAAAATTTTAAATTTCCTCCCCGATGCGCGCTCAAGCAGGGCATCGAGGTTAGTACGGTTTGTATCAGTTATGAAAATCTGCCCGAAACCTCCGCCCGATACTATCTTTATTATCTGCTCCACCCTTACTGCGTCAAGTTTGTCAAAAATATCATCAAGAAGCAGTATTGGCGTGCGCCCCATGATTTTTTTCAGGTACTCAAACTGGGCGAATTTGAGTGCTAAAAGGAATGTTTTATTCTGTCCTTGAGAACCCACCTTTTTTATAAGGTAATCACCTAAAAGCATATCAAGATCATCCTTGTGAACTCCTTTGGTGGTATGCCCCACTATGAGGTCAACCTTGCGTGAGAGCGAGAGCTGTGACAGATAGTTACCTGACTCAAGCTGAGAACGGTATATTAGCCGCACACTCTCCTTATCTGTGGATATTAGTTTATAGTAGCGGTTAAACACTTTGGCAAACTCCTCCACAAACTGGCGGCGCGCTTCATAAACCACATGTGCAGACTCTGCCATCTGAGCCTCACATACTTCATACAGCGTAGGATCATCAGACTGCTGTTTCAGCATAGTGTCTCTCTGGGCATGCCACTTATTGTAGTTAAGCAGGTGATATAGGTAATCCTTACTATATTGTGATATTACTGAATCCAGAAAACGGCGGCGGTTGTCGCTCCACTCCGATATAAGATTACTATCCTGCGGCGACACTATAACTATAGGGATAAGCCCTATATGGTCCGCCAGACGCTGATACTCCTTACCGCAGTTCTTCACTGATTTGCGTCCACCTATCTTGTAAGCCATTTGTATGGAGACTGAGTCTCCCTCTGCAGGCCTGTCTGACTCAAACACGCCTTGCAGCATAAAGAATTGTTCACCGTGGCGCACATTCTGACTGTCAACCAGGCCACTGCGGCTCTTGGTGCATGCCAGATAATAAACTGCATCAAGAAGATTTGTCTTACCCACACCATTATTCCCTACAAAGCAGTTGATACCATTGCAAAATTCAAGATTAGCCTCTGCAATGTTCTTATAGTTCAATATGGAGATAGTACCAAGCGTCATAATTAGCTACAAAGATACAATTTTTACAAAAAACTTGAATGTTTTTTGGCAATTTAACTATTTTGCTGTAATTTTGCACCCAGTTTTGACGCAATCTCTGATGGAGCATTGGAATCCATTACATTGCGCGTTAAGTCAAACCAAATAAAAAACATAGAAATGGACTTGATTAAAGTTGCCCAAGAGGCATTTGCTACAGGCAAAGAGGGTTCCCTTCCTCAGTTCAAGAGCGGTGACACCGTTACCGTATCTTACAAGATTAAAGAGGGAAACAAGGAGCGTATCCAGCAGTATCGTGGTGTGGTAATTAAAATCACCGGCCACGGCGATACAAAGCGTTTCACAGTTAGAAAAATGTCAGAAGGTGTTGGCGTAGAGCGTATCTTCCCATTCAACTCACCATTCATTGAGAAGGTTGAAGTTAACAAGATTGGCAAGGTTCGCCGTGCAAAACTCTATTATCTGCGTGACCTTACTGGTAAAAAAGCTCGTATTAAAGAGAAAGGAATCTAACAAAACAAAACATTATACTGAAAGGCCGGCTTTTTTAGCCGGTCTTTTTGTTTTATTACAAAAATATTACTAACTTTGCGTACGATTTACCATTATGGTCTTGACAGAAAAGATAAAGGAGCTCTTAATGCTCTTGGAATACAAGAGTGACCAGGTTACAAAACTGGAGCAGGAACTGGAGTTCACTAAAGCGGATTTGAGAAAGGCCAATGCGGAAAATGTTGAATTGCAACGCAAGTATGACAATCTGAAAATAGCAAGTGGAACGCTATCCCTTTCAGGCGGTGATGTGAGAGAGGCAAAACGTAAGATTACCGATATTATGAACAGGATAGATGTGTGTATTGACAAGCTAAGCAGGCAATAGAGTTAAACAAATGGGGAAACCTGGAAGTAAAAGAAAAATAACCGTAAAGGTCTCAAAACACGTAATCCCCATAAACATTGAGCCTGAGGAAGAGGAGTTTTACAGAGCGGCGGAAACTGCGCTGAGGATAAGAATAAACGAATTAGCTAGCGCATTTGTTCGCCCGGAAGACCAAGACATTATACTGGCAGCCATAGCATACGAACTAATGCTTGAAAAGAAAAAGTATGAGAAAGAGGCTGACCAAGTGGGCAAGGAGATTGACAGAGTGTTGTCAAAACTTGACATGTAGGGGAAAAATGCAATTCTGACATACCGTAGATGTGGTATTGATGAGTCGCATTTATTTTTTCACTTAAAATCATACAAATCAAAATTTTATTATGAACACTACTCTTATAATAATATTGATTGTCGCAGCCTTTGTAGCTGGTAGCGGCATTGCAATAGGGCTTTTCTTCCTCATACAAGGAAAGAAGGCAAAGGGAATTATTGAGACTGCCAACATTGAGGCTGAGGCCATCAAGAAGGCAAAAATGCTTGAAGTCAAGGAGAAATATCTGCAGTTGAAAAACGAGTTTGAAAAACAGGCCAACGCCCGTAATGCCAAAATGAAACAGGCCGAGACCAAGATTGTGCAAAAAGAGAAACAGCTTGCACAGCAGGAGGAGGCAATTGTAAAGAAAGAGGGTGAGATAGAGCAGATGAAAGCAAACTATGAAGCCCAGCTTGACATCGCGGAGAAAAAGGATCAGGAGCTTAACCGTTTGCATCAGCAGGCCATTGACAAGTTGGAGTCAATAGCCGGAATGTCTGCTGAAGAAGCCAAGAACAACATGATTGAATCTCTCAAAGCTGAAGCAGACACCGCTGCCATTGCCTATACAAATGAGATTATGGAAGAGGCAAGGATGAACGGAAATAAGGAGGCAAAGAAAATCATCATACAATCAATACAGAGAGTGGCAAGCGAGACTGCTATAGAGAACGCTGTTACCGTATTCCAGATTGAGAATGATGAAATGAAGGGCCGTATCATTGGCCGTGAGGGACGTAACATCAGGGCTCTTGAAGCCGCCACAGGTGTGGAGATTGTGGTTGATGACACACCAGAAGCCATTGTACTCTCAGCATTTGACCCTATACGCCGTGAAATAGCCCGCCTGTCCCTGCACCAGTTAGTACAGGACGGACGTATCCACCCTGCCCGTATTGAGGAGGTGGTAGCAAAAGTAACCAAACAGATAGAGGATGAGATTATAGAGATAGGCAAGCGCACCACTATAGACCTTGGTATTCATGGGCTGCACCCTGAGCTGATACGACTTGTGGGAAAGATGAAATACCGCTCTTCATACGGCCAGAATTTGCTACAGCACTCACGTGAGACTGCAAACCTCTGTGCTGTGATGGCATCGGAGCTTGGTCTTAACCCTAAAAAAGCTCGTCGCGCCGGTTTATTGCATGATATAGGCAAGGTGGCGGAAGATGAGGATCAGGAGCTACCACACGCACTGCTTGGTATGAAGATTGCCCAGCGTTGCGGAGAGAAACCTGATATTTGCAACGCAATTGGCGCTCACCATGAGGAGGTTGAAATGCAGTCTCTTATATCCCCTATTGTTCAAGCCTGCGATGCCATTTCAGGTGCACGTCCTGGAGCTCGCCGTGAGATTGTGGAGGCTTACATAAAGCGTCTTAATGACCTTGAGAACCTTGCCATGAGCTACCCAGGGGTGCAAAAAACCTACGCAATACAAGCTGGTCGTGAGCTGCGTGTAATTGTTGGTGCAGACAAGGTAAGCGATGCAGAGACAGAACGTCTCAGCGGTGAGATAGCCAAGAAGATACAGGATGAGATGACGTACCCAGGGCAGGTTAAGATAACCGTTATAAGAGAGGTTCGCTCAGTTGCCGTAGCAAAATAAATTTTTGATTTTTTCTTGTAAATTAAAAATAAGGCTGTATCTTTGCAGCCTTATTTTACACAAAGGGGCTGACTGGCTTTGACAGCGGGCAGAACCGGAATGTAAGCATGCAGAGCGTTGTAAGGGGGCTCTTTAATCTGAACTTTCAAACAATATCTGGCGAAAATAACTTTGCTCTTGCTGCTTAATCGAATAATAGTAGATTAGCTTTATTCCGGCACAAGGTGCTGGATCAAGACATCTCCCAAACGCCCAAGTCACGAGGATGTTTGAACCAGGAGGTGCGGTAATATCGGGACTCGCCCTGAGTAGGCTTCTTACAAAGGGTTAAATTTTTAGAAGCTAAGGATACTCTCCAGTGGTCCGGGTCTTGGAGTATCACAAAAATTCAGGCCGGAATAAGCATGTAGAAAGCATTTTGTTTCCTCGTTTGGACGTGGGTTCAAGTCCCACCAGCTCCACAAAAAAAGAGAACAATCTGATAAGATTGTTCTCTTTTTATTTTCCCATTCCTCACCCAATGAGGAATATCAATCCTTTATCATTTCACCAATTTTTTTGCGATAGGTTATACATAATGCAAGCGCAAAGCCAACAATAACAGACAAAATAACCAATTTCTTATATGTAAACAAAAAATGGTTGATAGGTATGCGATTAATCATAAGCGGAGAAACCACTGTAATCACCGACGAGTCATATTCTAACGCATTAGCCTGATTCAATGAGAGTTCATTAAGCCTGACCACTTCTCGTGATATGGCAGCAGGATCTACCATTGAATAAACATCTCTGCCAGAAAGCACCACTCCCCCGCTTGAACCTCCTTTTACTCTTAACTCATCAAGTTTCTCCGCCTCACCTCTTGCAAGCTTTGAATTTGAATCCAAAGTTTTTGCTTTAGACTCAGCCTTTTTACTAAAGAATGAGTTCCTTGAGTAATACTTAACGAATCCTTCCTGTAAATGAGAAAACGCCATTGTATCATCAGTCATGACTTCAATAGCAAAACGGTTTGAAAGAGCAATACTCTCTTTGGGAGCATCGTCATTTATATCTACATAGAATGAAGTGCGAAGAGTGTCTTTATAATATAACGCATGAGGAGCTATTGCCAATATATTTACAGCTTCATTTTCTGAGATATCAAGAGCTGACGCCATATATTTTGGTGATGTATGGGCAAGCGGACGTATTGCGTTGATGAAATCGCTGCTATTCCCCACATTATTCTCATATATAACATACCCAGTGTATTTTGGGAAAAAAGTTGAAATACAATAAGAGATAGCAAAACCTACAATGGCTGATAAAAGTATCACCCACCATTTTTTTATAGCAAACCTTGCCAAGAACAATAAAGGCTTACATATATAAGACACAAACCACCCCCAACAGATTTTAATAAGGTCAATAAGATCAAGTTCTCTTTCTGTATTTTCAGTTTCCATATTGATAAATATATTAATTTAATTTCAGTATCCGCCCTACTTTAGGCACTTCATTATAGTCCATACCGTTAAGGTCATATAATTTCAAAAGCTTTATACCATATTTCTGAGAAATGTCATGCATAGACTCCCCTCTCTCCACTGTATGAGTGTCAAACTGCTCACATTTGTCATTTTTTGCCTGAAGAAACACCACCTCGCCAATGTAAGGCTGACGGTCACGGTTATCCACATCGTTGTAAACATAAATAAGACCGAACGGAATATGATACCGTTTGGCTATTGTGTGATATGTTTCACCTCGTTGGGCAAACACATGCTTTACATTCAGTGTGGAATCTTTAACAGGTTTCTGCTTTTTAGGATAGACCTTAGGTGTCATACTGTCATACTGATGCAAGTTATGCTCTTCTATGAGGTTTATCAAAAGCTTAGGGTAACGAGGGTCTGTAGCGTAACCAGCCTGCTTTAGCCCCTTGGCCCAGCCTTTATAATCTGTACGGTCCAACTCAAAGAGGAACGAGTAACGAGCTCTGTTTTTAAGTATTTGAGAATGATCTATGTATGAATCTTCAGGATTATCATACTTACGGAAGCACTCATGGCGGGCGTCATCATCATGGCGCATTGTTGCACCTTTCCAGTCATTATGACATTTTATACCAAAATGATTATTTGCATATACAGCCAAGTCACTCTTCCCCAAGCCTGACTCTAAAATTCCCTGCGCCAGAGTTATACTGGCAGGAATGCCGTAGTCATACATTTCACGTATGGCAATATCCTTGTATAGAGCCACATAATCATCATATTCGTCAGCCACTGATGCCAGAGATGAAACAAATGCGAAAAATATGAATAACGCTCTCTTCATTGTAATTTAGATATAGAGTACAAAGATAATAAAAACTTAATATCCGTCACTTGTACAGTGCCATAATTTTTGTATTTTTGTGGTTGTATATAAACATCCATAGCATGATACTACCATATACAGGTTCCAAAGGTGAGTTTGACAAGCTGATACAGCAGGCCAAAAGCATGACACAAAACTCATACGCGCCATATTCCAAGTTTAGTGTGGGTGCGGCTGTTCTTCTATCAGACGGCACTGTTATAACAGGTGCCAACCAAGAGAACGCCGCATACGGTGAGTGTGTGTGCGCTGAGAGAGTGGCTCTTCTTTATGCCATGGCAAACCACCCCGATGCCAAACCTGTAGCCATTGCAATAGCTGCAAAAACAAACGGAAGTTTCACCAGTGAATGTATAAAGCCCTGCGGCTCATGCCGCCAAGTAATGCTGGAGGCGGAGCATCGCTATGGCTCAGACATAAAGATAATAATGTACGGAGACAAAGAGATATACATCGCAGAAAGTGTTAAGGACTTAATGCCGCTCAGTTTTGGCTGCGGAATTCTAAGTGACAAATGATTCTTACAAAGATTCTACATAGATACATACTCAGGAACTTTTTAAGGACCTTCTTCATAACGTTCACAGTAAGTATTTTTGTGCTGGTGATGCAGTTTATGTTTCACTACGCAGATGACTTTATAGGTAAGGGAATGGGGCTTGGACCTATCGCAGAGCTGTTTTTTCATGCCGCACTTTCACTCGTACCACTTTCATTGCCGCTCTCAATACTGCTGGGCTCACTTATGACATTTGGAAATTTGGGTGAGAGGCTCGAGCTCTTGTCAATGAAAGCAGCCGGTGTGTCACTGTTCAGAATCATGCTGCCTCTTATAATACTTGTGGGGGGAATATCTGTGGGCAGTTATTATTTTGCAGACAACGTGCTGCCTAAGGCACAAGTTAGAATGTGGACTCTGATATTCTCAGTAAGAGAAAAATCTTTAGAGCTTAACATTCCTGAAGGCTCATTCTACAGCGGAATAGAGGGAATCAACATATATGTACGTGAGAAAAAAGACGGAATGTTAAAGAACATAGTAATCTATGACTACTCACAAGGCTTTGAAAACACTCTTATTATTTTAGCTAATGAGGGCAAAATGGAGATGTCAAAAAACAAGACATACCTGCTGCTCACTCTCTATGACGGAGAGTCTTTTGAAAATCTGACAGAAGGAGGCGGGCCTCAGGACAAACGCCACAATGACAATGAAATAATTCCCTACCGCCGTGAAACATTCAGCAAAAAGGAGGTGATAATTGACTTTGACTCAAACTTTAATGAGATGAGCTCGTCTTTCCTGGAAGGACAGTATGTGAGCAAGAACACAAAGCAGCTGCAACACTCAATTGATTCAATATCAGCTAAAGTTGACTCTGTAAAGCAGGCTAACGCTGTGAAGCAGGTAAACACAGCATATTTTGACAACAAGACTGGTTCCAAAAACGCCACCAAGATGGCAAGCAACGACGCCATAAAATACCGCGCAGAGTCACTTGACAAGATATATATACAGCTTGACTCCATACAGAAAATAAGAGTTCTTGAAAACGCCATGTCACGATGCAACACAGTGAGCAATGATATCTCATACGATGCTGCAGTCACAGACTGGATGGACGGAGAGCTGCGACGCCATGCCATAGAGTGGCACAAAAAGTTCACATTAGCATTCGCCTGTTTCATATTCCTATTTATAGGCGCACCACTTGGTGCCATAATACGCAAAGGCGGTATGGGAATGCCAATAGTAATCTCCACAGTGATGTTCATAGTCTATTACATAATAGACAACACAGGATATAAAATGGCGCGTGAAGGCCTATGGCCTGTATGGCAAGGAATGTGGCTTAGCGCGGAGATTCTGCTCCCGCTTGGCATTTTCCTAACATATCTGGCAGCCACTGACAATACATTTGTAAGTGGAGAGGCATATATCATGAAGATTAAAGAAATATTCAATAAAATAAAAACAAAATTCCATGTACAAGCTAAACACAATTGAAGAGGCTATAGCTGACTTTAAAGAGGGTAAATTTCTTATTGTGGTTGATGATGAAGACCGTGAGAATGAAGGAGACTTCATCACAGCCGCCCAAACCATAACCCCAGAGAAAATCAACTTCATGCTAAAGAACGGAAGAGGCGTGCTCTGCGCACCAATTACAGAGGAGAGATGCCTTGAACTGGAGCTTAAGCGTCAGGTTGACAATAACACCTCCATACTTGGAACACCATTTACTGTTACAGTTGACAAAATAGAGGGCTGCACCACAGGAGTATCAGCAGCAGACCGTGCTGCAACCATACGTGCCCTTGCTGACCCAGCCTCCACCCCAGCCACATTCGGACGTCCGGGGCATATCAACCCGTTATACGCCAAGCAAAAGGGCGTGCTGCGCCGTCCTGGCCACACAGAAGCTGCAATTGACCTTGCCAGACTTTCAGGCCTCTACCCTGCCGCCGCACTTATTGAGATAATGAACGAAGACGGCACCATGGCTCGTATGCCTGATTTGCAGAAAGTGGCGGAAAAGTTTGGCATCAAGATAATTACAATAAAAGACCTTATTGCGTACCGTATAAAAGAAGAGTCAATAGTAGAAAAAGGAGAGGAAGTACACCTGCCCACAAAATATGGTAACTTTATGCTAATACCGTTCCGCCAGAAATCTAACGGGCTGGAACACATAGTTCTTAAAAAAGGGGAATGGGGAAAGGACGAGCCCATTCTTGTAAGAGTACACTCATCTTGCGCCACTGGCGATATATTCGGCTCCATGCGTTGTGAATGTGGCGAGCAGCTGCACAAGGCAATGGAGATGATTGAAAAAGAGGGCAAAGGTGTTATTGTGTATATGAACCAAGAGGGGCGCGGCATAGGGCTGATGAACAAAATTAGAGCCTATAAGCTTCAGGAAGAGGGACTTGACACTGTAGATGCTAATATACACTTGGGTTTTGACCCCGATGAAAGAGACTACGGCGTGGGGGCAAGCATACTGCGTGAGATTGGTGTAAGCCGTATGCGCCTGATAACAAACAACCCTGTAAAACGTGCCGGACTTGAGGGCTACGGCCTGCAAATAGTGGAGAACATTCCTATTGAAGTGGGAATCAACCCGTACAATGAGCGCTATATGCGTACAAAGAAAGAGCGTATGGGACATAACTTGAAACTGTAGTTTCAAAGTAGTCCCATAATTTGCACGTAAATATGCTTTCTACCCGAAGATGATATTGACTTCTGGAATAAGTTCCACCCCAAACTTTTCACGGACACTGGCGCGAATGCTGTCTGACAGATTTATAATGTCAAGACCATTTGCACCACCTTTATTTATAAGGACAAGTGCTTGAGAGCCGTGAACCGCTACTGGTCCCACACTCTTGCCCTTCCAGCCGCACTGCTCAATAAGCCACCCTGCAGCAAGCTTCACATTTTTTTCTGATACAGGATATGAAGGAATATCAGGGTATGTGGATTTGAGTTCATTGAATTTAGAGACTGGCACAACAGGGTTCATAAAGAAGCTGCCTGCATTGCCAAGCACCTTAGGTTCAGGAAGTTTGCGTCCTCTTATGGCAAGTACGGCACTACGCACAGCTGCAATATTCTGTTCAGGATATTTTGCAAACTCATCTTTAAGCGAACCATAGTTAACATTAGGCTCCCAACCCGTTTTCTGCAACTTAAAATGAACGTATGTCACTATGTACTTTCCTTTCAGACTACGCTTAAAAATACTGTCACGATACCCAAACTCACACTCCTTTGCCGTAAATATCTTCTCCATGCCAGTCTTTACATCGATGCACTCTACTGCGCATATAACATTTGCCGCCTCTGCTCCGTATGCTCCAATATTCTGAACCGGCGTGGCTCCAACTTCACCAGGAATGCCAGAGAGATTCTCCACTCCGCCATAGTTTTTTGAAACACAGTACTCTACAAAAGAGTCCCACGTCTCCCCCGCCCCTACTTTAAGCACAACTACGCTTCTTGTACCCTCAATGGCGTCAATGCCTTTTATTTTTGAATGAAGTATAACTCCTTCATAATCATTTATGAATAGCAGATTGCTGCCACCGCCTATATGAAAAAACTTATTCTCCTGTAGCAAATCACTCCTTAGCAGATACTGAAGTTCATCTACTGAATCATACTCAATAAAGTAGCGGGCGTTAACATCCACGCCAAACGTATTGTTATTTAAAAGGCTATAGTTTTCTATGGTTTTCATAATCTGCAAAATTACCTTATTTTTACCAATTGCCACAACTCAGTGCTCCAAAGTTTTTAACAAAGAGTCAAACTGCTCCGCCTGCTTTTTTCTGGAGAATGACTCCACAAAATTTGAATCAGACTCTATGTTCACTACTCCCTCTGACTTCCAAAGACTATAATATTTTTTTATGTATGCAACCACAGCGTCAGAATCAGTTGCAGAAATTCCACTCTTGGTTTCACTAATAAGTTGTGCCAGATATGACTCGTCACTGCGTACACAAAGTATGGGTTTGCGTACTGAGAGTGCTTCAAAAAATTTTGTTGTTAAAATTCCATGCGGCCCACCATACTCCATTTTGTTTGTGAGCACAAGAATCATACTACTTTCATTTAACAAATCCGGCACTCTATTCTGAGGCACATAATTTTCTATATTAACATACTCAGTAACGCAGTAATCAGTTGCAAGTTTTCTTAGTTTTTCAGCAGATGAAACGTCTGTATGCCATCTTACAGAAAAATCAGACTCACTAATAACCCCTTGAGATTTCAATTTTTGCAAAGCCTCAAAGAGAAGCACTGGATTTTGCAAGCTTAAATCAAGTACACGACCCGTATATTCTATTATAAATTTATCTGACTTTAAATGTTTTGGGAAGAAGAGCTGAGGATCATAACCGTTATAAATCACAGATACCGCCTTGCACTTTGAATCTCTGCCGGCAAGAACTTTTTCAAGCAAGGCCTTATGCCATGGAGAAACTGTTGTCACTGCATCTGCTTTAGACACCAACCTGTTACGCTGAACTATAACACTGTAACGTCTTACTTTGTGTGCAAGCGAATTTAATTTCTGCAATCTGAAAATTTTATGTATGGCAAATTCATGGGCCACAAACTGCTCTATCAGATCTCTAAAATCATACACAAGTGGAGCCTTGCATATTTTTGATATTTTATAGGCAGCCTGCATCGGGAATAAGAGAAACGTACTGCAAAGAACAACGTCAAACTTAACATCATGCCAATGTTTAAGAAAAAGAGTAACCAAATCCCTACTTTTACTGTTAAAGCCTAAATCAAGGAGAAAACCTCCGAGCCATACAAGTTTAGCAGAATGTTTGTAGTATTTTAGCCTCAACACATTTTCTGCGCAACCGTCAGCAGCACAACCCACATCATCAAGGTCTTCTGTAAGTACATACACATTCCAACCCATACCTTGAAGATATTTGCTAAGCACACCCATTCTTGGAGCAAAAGCAGGCGGAAATGCGTCACAAACTATCAGCAGATTCTTCATATTCTATTATTTCTTCAAACAAATCCTTATGGTATGAGCAGCTGTAAGTTTTAGCAACTGATGTGTTATGCCATAACGATACAAATTCTCCTCCAAACTTCAACGCTTCTAACCTTAACTTCTTATATAGAGCAAACGCAGCATCGTGGTCTAAGTTCATATAATTCTCTTTGCTAAGAGTACAATCCATCACCGCCAAAGGATGCAGCGTAAGCGTTGTAACTTCCTTACGTTCAGGGTCAATCCATTTTACCGGGCGGCAGGTTCCAAGCCTGAAACCAGCACAGTCTGCAAAGCCCATCGTGTAATCATCTTTTATTCCTGCATCAATGAGATAACGCATATCTGATGGCCTCAGCGATGCCAGATAGTGGTGCCTTGATTTTGTAACTTTTGAGCCCGTAATATTTTCAAGGATTTTAACCTCTTCCTTGATTAACTGAGGGTTTAATGCAGCCTCATAACTAATATGTAATCCTGCATCGGGATAGAGATTCAGCACCTTTTTCACATCGCCGCCGTATGGATTATAATAAGGTGTATCTTGTGGCAATGTTCTACCCGCCACCTTTATAAATGCCATAGCAGACGCATAGTGCAACCTGCTCTCTAAACTTTTCATCCATCCAAATGTAAATAACGGATCATTCTCCACCCCACCCACAAAAGATTTCAAAGTCGTTTTAACATCTCTACGCAGTAAGCCTCCTGCCAAGCCACGCAAGGTGCGATACTGCGATATGATGTCAGCATCGTGAGTCATGACAAAACGGTACTTTGTACTTGAAACTGGTATTTTAACACCACACTCTGCCAACCATTTGCGAAGCAATCTGCCATACTCGTCAACTAAAGGTCTGTCAAGCCAGCCTATCCTTTTCAGAAGAGAATTTCTTGCTGCAAAACGGCCATGCTCATCACGTTCCTTTACAATAAGCTCCTCATACCGCGACAACAAGAAATAGGCGCTTGCCACTATATCAGCCTTCACAAACACCTGACTGTTTGTCCTGCTTACTGAATCTTCACCATAAAGGAAAGGCACACCATCAATCTGTTTAAGTGGCAACTCTGGCATTGACTTTTCAGTACCATATAAACCTTCTTTAAAAAAATTTGAAGGTATTATCACCACCTTATACTTTCCCCACTCACTTTTATCAGCGGTATAACCCACCAGATTACCAAGTTTGCTGGAATCAAGCAGAAAAGATAATATGTATTCTATAGTTGACAGTTGACAGTTAACACGTCACGGAACAGTAGAGCTGTGACGTGATGTTAAAATACTTTGTAAAGATAGTAAAAAAAATTAAAAAGTGTTTTGCGATTCAAAAAAAACGTATTACCTTTGCATCGCTTTCGGAGAGATGGTAGAGTGGTCGATTACAGCGGTCTTGAAAACCGCCGTACCGAGAGGTACCGGGGGTTCGAATCCCTCTCTCTCCGCAACGAGGATTTAAGGATTAATCCTATAGCAAAACGGGAACCAAAAGTTCCCGTTTTTTTGTATGTACAACTGTGGGCGTTACAAGCTTGCTTGTATAAGAGCACAGGTGTATATACAAAAAAGGAGATGTGAAAACATCTCCGTATACTATAGGATTAATCCCACTCCGAGTTGCAAGGACGCCTGCGGCGTAGCATCAGGGATCACGGAGCGCAGCGACGTAATCCCTCTACTCCGAGTTGCAAGGACGCCTGCGGCGTAGCATCAGGGATCACGGAGCGCAGCGACGTAATCCCTCTACTCCGAGTTGCAAGGACGCCTGCGGCGTGATTATTTCTCCACCATCTTCACCTTCAAACCATCATACTCACGGTCAAGTACTATGAGAGCCATAGGCCGCATGCTGTAAGTCATCTTTTCGCCAGTCTTCACGCTATACTCGTACACAAGCTCCCCATTAATAACCTTTACGTCAACAGGCTGAATCTCAGTATAAACATCCGTAACAGGCAGAACTACAGCCAACACAAACTGCTTGCTAAAGTCAATAGCAGTGGGCGTGCCATCCTTCCCCATCACAGCCGCCATGCCAAACAATTTCTGGAACTCATCAGCAGAGCTAATCTTAGGATTGTCAGGAATCACAGCTCCGTTTTTGAAAAAATAGTTCTTAGCAACAGTAAAATTCACATTGCTCCCAGCAGTAGAATTATCTCCACTCTTACAAGAGCAGAAAAGCATAGCACCACACAGCGCCATTATAAAAATCAGTTTCTTCATATATCAAAAATTGTTTGTACCTTGCAAATGTACATTATTTTTACTAAATTTGCACATAGCCTTAAGATTTTGCGCATGAGAAAGCTTCTACTCGCCTTAATAATTTCAACTTCATTTCTAACAGCAAATGCAGAGAATACTCTTCTTGTAGGCGGCGATGTCTCCGTCCTGCAAAGTTATGAAGACCACAACGTACCGTACCTTAACAAAGACGGGGATGCAATCAGCGATATGCTCACATATCTAAAAAGTGATATTGTAGGCTGGAACGCCTTACGAGTTCGCCTTTTTGTGAATCCGCAGCAAAAAGACGGGGGCTGGCACACCGATGCACAAGTCTGCCAAGACCTCAATTACGTAGTAAGATTTTGCAAGAGAGTCAAAGCCGCCGGCTACTCACTGCTGCTTGATTTCCATTACAGCGACACATGGGCAGACCCCTCAAACCAGTGGATACCAGAATCATGGGCGGAACTTACAGAAGAAGAACTTAAAGAAAAAATATACACCTACACAAAAGAATGTCTTCAAGCACTTGTAGATAATGACGCCACGCCAGATTTCATACAAATAGGCAATGAAATATCCTACGGAATGTTATGGAGCGTAGAGCATGACCGCACATCGAGGCAGAACCGCTGCTATAGTGATTCATACCCGGCATATTGGACCAGATTCATAAATCTGTTAGGTCAGGCGTCAAAAGCATGCCGTGAAATATGCCCCGATGCACAAATTGTAATTCACACAGAACGTTCAGGAGATCCATCAGCCCTACAAGACATATACACACGCCTAAGCGGAGTTGATTATGACATAATAGGGCTCTCCTACTACCCTTTCTGGCACAATTCACTTTCAGTACTGTCAAACTCACTTGAAACCTTGGCCACAAACTTTCCAGAAAAGAGAGTTCACATAGTGGAAACCGCCTATTACTACCAATACCCAAGTGACATTATTTATGATTTCTCAAACATCTGGCCATACACCCCGGAAGGCCAGGCAAAATTCACAAAAAACCTTATTGAGGAGCTAAAAAAACACACTAACGTAGATGCTCTATATTGGTGGTTCCCAGAGGAGAACGGGAACGGGCCAGACAGTTCAGTGCTTACGGGATGGATAAACCGCGGATTCTGGAACAACTCCACACATACAGCATTGCCAGGACTCTACATTATGAAAGACTTCCTTGACCGCAGCACAGACGTGGATGAAGCCTACACTGATGCAGACGCCTCCACACCGCCTGCATACTTTGACCTTATGGGCAGAAAAGTCTCACAGCCTACAGAAGGAATATATATAATGCGTCAAGGCGGCAAGACAAGCAAAATTCTTAAATAAGAGGCAAAAAGAGAGCGGCTAAGACTTAATGTCAAAGCCGCTCTAATTTTATAAGCTATATACTAACTTACTTTACCTTGGCAACAATAGCCTGGAATGCCTGAGGCTCGTTCATTGCAAGGTCAGCAAGAGCCTTGCGGTTGATATCGATGCCTGCCTTGTGAAGAGCACCCATAAGCTTAGAGTATGACATACCCTCTATGCGTGCAGCAGCATTGATACGCTGAATCCAAAGTGCACGGAAGTTACGTTTTTTAGCTTTTCTGTCACGATAAGCATACTGAAGACCCTTCTCCCATGTGTTTTTGGCAACTGTCCAAACATTCTTTCTGGCTCCGTAGTAGCCACGAGTAAGTTTTAATACTTTCTTTCTTCTTGCTCTTGAAGCAACGTGATTTACTGATCTTGGCATTTTCTTTAAATTTTGATTGTCAGCGTTATCTGTTCAGATAAACTTTAAGGCTGAACATTCGGTTAATAACTATTTAAGACCCAACAACAATTTTACATTTGACTTATCTGCTTTGTCAACCAGACCTGCGTAAGTAAGGTTACGTTTCTGCTTGGTTGTCTTCTTAGTCAGAATATGACTCTTGTAAGCGTGTTTTCTCTTGATTTTTCCTGATCCGGTAAGGCTGAACCTTTTTTTGGCACCGGAATTAGTTTTCATTTTTGGCATTGTCTTAAAATATTTAATTAATAAAAAAGTTTACTTTTTCTTTTTTGGAGACATGAGTATTGTCATTCTCTTACCCTCAAGAACAGGCATTTGATCAACTTTACCATACTCCTCCAAATCATTTGCAAATCTCAGAAGCAGAACCTCACCCTGCTCTTTGAACATAATAGAACGTCCCTTGAAGAATACATAGGCTTTAAGCTTAGAGCCTTCAGAAAGGAAGTTCTGGGCGTGTTTGAGCTTGAAGTTATAGTCATGATCGTCAGTCTGAGGTCCGAATCTAATCTCCTTGACCACAACCTTGGCTGCTTTCTGTTTCTGCTCTTTCTCTTTTTTCTTGAGCTGATACAGAAATTTAGAGTAATCTATAACTTTACAAACTGGAGGAACCGCCGATGGTGAGATTTCAACCAAATCAAGTTCCTGCTCATCCGCAATTCTAATTGCGTCCTTAATATTGTAGATACCGGGTTCTACATTGTCTCCAACTAAACGGACCTCATTCACACCTCTTATAAACTCGTTAATGCGGTGCGGATTTTCTTTTACCGGCCGTCTATTGCCACTTCTCGGTACAAAAGTTTGTGCTATAGGTTACGCCCTCCAAGCGTTTAATTAATTGTTTTTAAATACAAAAAAATTGCTGCTTCAAAAATAAGCGTGCAAATATACGACTTATTCTTGAAACAGCAAAAAGAAAATTCAACTTTTATTAGTCGTACTCAAATTCAGTTATCTGACCATTGGCATTGATCTCAACCTCTGTTCTGTCAGTGAACTTAATCTTGTACTGATAGCCATTGTTCTCCATCTTATAGATTCTCTTGTCACCAAAACGGCTGTCAAGAGTCTCTTGAACAATGTCAGGGAGAATCATACGAGGCATGTTACCGCCTCTTGTAAGCCAAATCTCATCCCAGCCGCCAAGCATGTCAAATTCAACTATAATACCACCCTTAAGGTAAGCCCTGTACTCTGACACACCGTCATCAAACTTTTGTGTAGTATTTTTTACAGGATTAGCGGCAAAATACTGGGTTAGGAACTGCTGAGCCTGCTCTGGAAGCTGGCTATAAGAAATCTTAAGTTCTGGGTCTCTCGCAAGTGCAACCACTGACATGAGTGTTGCAGCAACTAAAATAGCAATCTTTTTCATTTCTTTCAAATTTAGTTTAATGTCTGTTAGACTATATAAAAATTAAAAAGTTTATTTAATAAAGCTTTTTGTCATCTGGTCAACCTCAGTGTTAATCATCTTGGCAAAATCAGATACACTCATAGTGCCTTTGTCTCCCTCACCCTGACGACGTACAGACACAGCACCCTCCTGCTCTTCCTTCTCACCCACAATAACCATGTAAGGTATGCGCTTCAGCTCATTATCACGTATCTTACGGCCAATTTTCTCATTGCGGTCGTCCACAATAACGCGCACATCCTCCATTTCAAGTTGCTCAGCCACCTTGCGGGCGTAATCATTGAAACGCTCACTGATAGGCAGGATAGCCACTTGGTCTGGTGTGAGCCAAAGTGGGAACTTACCGCCGGTATGCTCAATAAGCACAGCCACAAAACGCTCCATAGAGCCAAATGGCGCACGGTGAATCATAACAGGACGGTGTTTCTGATTGTCCTCACCTACATACTCAAGTCCAAAACGCTCAGGCAGGTTATAATCAACCTGAATGGTACCAAGCTGCCAGCGGCGGCCAATGGCATCCTTAACCATAAAGTCAAGTTTTGGCCCGTAGAATGCAGCCTCACCAGTCTCAACGCGGGCAGGCAGCCCTCTCAGTTTGCAAGCCTCCACTATGGCGCTTTCAGCCTTCTCCCAAACATCATCAGAACCAATATATTTGCTCTTATTATTAGGGTCACGCAATGAAATCTGAGCCTCAAAGTTCTTGAAATCAAGGGCGTTGAATATAATAGATATAATATCCATCACCTTAAGGAACTCGTCAAGCAGCTGGTCTGGACGGCAGAAAATGTGCGCATCATCCTGTGTAAAGCTACGTACACGTGTAAGTCCGTGAAGCTCACCACTCTGCTCATAACGGTAAACAGTACCAAACTCCGCACAGCGGAACGGCAGATCCTTGTATGAACGAGGTTTGAACTTATATATTTCACAGTGATGAGGGCAGTTCATAGGTTTAAGCAAGTACTCCTCACCCTCCTCAGGTGTATGTATTGGCTGGAAAGAATCCTTACCATACTTAGCATAGTGACCCGATGTTACATATAGCACTTTATTACCTATATGAGGAGTCATTACCTGCTGATAGCCAAAACGTTTCTGAATTTTCTTAAGGAAATCCTCAAGACGCAGACGCAGCGCAGTTCCCTTTGGTAGCCATAGAGGCAATCCCTTGCCCACTGTATCAGAGAATGCAAAGAGTTCCAGCTCCTTGCCTATCTTACGGTGGTCACGTTTCTTAGCCTCCTCCATAAGTGTCACATAGTCATCAAGCATCTTTTTCTTTGGGAAGGATATGCCGTAAAGACGTGTAAGCTGCTTACGCTTCTCATCGCCGCGCCAATACGCGCCAGCCACACTTGTAACCTTGAACGCCTTGATTATGCCTGTATTAACAAGGTGCGGTCCTTTACAAAGGTCAAAGAAACCACCCTGCCTGTATATTGTGATATTACCATCCTGAAGGTCATTGATAAGCTCCAATTTATAATTCTCGCCACGCTCAGCAAACATCTTCTGAGCATCTGCTTTGCTAACCTCCTCACGAACAAGATTTGCCTTGCGGCCTACAATCTCCATAAACTTTGCCTCAATGGCAGGAAAGTCAGACTCCTTGATAACAACGCCGTCACCCGGGTCCACATCGTAGTAGAAACCGTTCTCAATAGCCGGGCCTATACCAAACTGGATACCTGGATAGAGCTCCTGCAAAGCCTCAGCCATAACGTGAGCTGAAGTGTGCCAGAATGCATGCTTGCCATCTTCATCATCCCACTTCAGCAGGTTTATTGTAGCATCTGCTGTTATAGGGCGGTTAGCCTCAATTACTTTGTCATCAACTTTTGCGGCAATGACGTCAGCAGCCAGACGAGGGCTGATGCTCTCCGCAATTTGAAGTGCTGTTACGCCACTCTCATACTGGCGTACAGACCCGTCAGGGAATTTAATATTAATCATTTGTAAAAAAGTTTTAGGCGGGTGATACAAAGCCCGCATTGTTTTGAAGGTGCAAAGATACGAATAAGCGAGAGCAAATCAAAATAAATTTTTGATTTGCATAAATGATGAGTATTGTCACGAGCGAATGCGAGTAAAGATACAAATATCCTTCAATCCGCACCCCTCACACTTGGGATTGCGGGCGGTGCAGGTGTAGCGTCCAAAGAGAAGAAACCAATGATGGGCTTTTGAAAGTATCTCCGCAGGAATATTTTTTGTGAGCACCGCCTCCACCTTGGCAGGAGTGTCCTCTTTCTCTGTAACCAGCCCAAGGCGATGTGAGACTCTGAACACATGTGTATCAACAGGCATGGCAGGTTTGCCAAACGCCACCGCCATAACCACATTGGCGGTCTTACGTCCCACTCCGGGCAGTTGGGTCAGCTCCTCCATAGTCTGCGGCACTACCCCGCCAAACTTCTCAACAAGAGTCTGGGCAAGCCCTTTCAGGTGAGCAGCCTTACTATTTGGGTAGGAAATCTCCTTAATATATTGGAATATTTCTGCATCGGTGGCACGGCTCATAGCCTCAGCATCAGGGTATGCCGCAAAAAGCGCAGGAGTGTTCTTGTTCACACGCTTGTCTGTACACTGGGCAGACAGCACCACCGCCACTATCAGTTCAAAAGGGTTTCTGAACTGAAGTTCACTCTCTGCATCGGGAAGCCGCGCCGCCAGCTCCTTCAACACAATACTATAGCGCTCTTCTGTAGTCATTATTAATTTTTATTGATTTTTTACCTCTTAATGTTGGTATTGCTTTAATTGCTGTTGCCATACTGATATGATTTGATACGGCAAAGATAGAATACAAATTTTTCCCGTGCAACACCATCAAAAGGCTTTAACGCAAAAACAAAATCTACTATACAAATCCATTTTGCTATATAGCAGTACACACAAGCAAAAAATAGCTTATTTTCAGCGGAAACACTATAAAAATCACAAGTTTCCGCTGGTTATAAGGCAAAAATTACTATATTTGTAGCGGATTTAATATAAAACCATAGAGTTTATGATAATAGGACGAGAAAAAGAGCAGCATGAACTGTTGAGCCTACTTGAGAAGGAAGAATCTCAGTTTTGCGCCGTATATGGCAGGAGACGCGTAGGTAAAACATATCTCATTAGAGAAACATTCAACTATCATTTTTGTTTTCAACACACAGGGGTGGCAAAGGGGACGCTGCGCCAGCAACTGACAGCATTCAGGAACTCTCTGACCGCAGCTGGAATGAAATGTGCGATACCAAACTCATGGATTGACGCATTTGAGTTGTTAAAGGAACATATCAACAACTCTCCTGCAGGTAAAAAAGTTCTATTTATAGATGAACTGCCATGGATGGATACTCCGAAGGGTAACCTGATAGGAGCCTTGGAAAACTTCTGGAACGGATGGGCTACGGCACGCAAGGAGAAGGATATAATTCTCATTGTTTGCGGCAGCGCAACATCTTGGATTAGCAAGAAACTATTGAAGGATAAAGGCGGACTCCGTGGACGACTGACCAACAGAATAAAGTTAGCCCCCTTTACACTACGTGAATGTGAGCTATTTGCTAAAAATGCAAATCTCGCCCTTGAGAGAAAAGATGTGCTGGAACTATATATGATACTCGGAGGAATACCCTATTACTGGAGTTTCTTAAGAAGAGGGCTTAGCGTAGCACAGAACATAGACCAACTGTTCTTTACAGAAACAGCCCAACTACGTGATGAATTTGACGCCCTCTATTCAGTACTGTTCAAACGTCCCGAGAACTACCTCAAAATCATTGAATGTCTTAGTGACGGCAAACAGTCTGGAATGACCAGAGATGAGCTGCTCACTAAAAGTAAGCTCTCAGACGGAGGTACTTTCTCCACCGTATTGGAAGAACTGGAGGAATGTGGATTCATTCGTAAATTTACGTCTGCTGACACAGCAGAGATTAACGCGATATATCAGTTGATTGACAATTACACCCTATTTCACTATCTGTGCATCAAAAAGAACGCTTTCAGCGATGAGCATTACTGGTCAAACACAATAACATCCACAATGCACAACACATGGAAGGGGCTTGCTTTTGAGCGTGTATGCCTGCAACACATACGCCAAATAAAAGCAACCCTCGGTATTTCTGGTGTGCAGACAAATGTCTGTTCATGGTTCACTCGTGGCACATCAGAGATACACGGTGCACAAATTGACTTAGTGATTCAACGTGCTGACGGATGTACAGATATTTGTGAAATGAAGCACTCTGCAAATGCGTTTACCATAGACAAAGATTACTCAGACAAGTTACAAAACAAGATTTATGCATACAAAGAGCTGTCAAAAGACAAGAACACCGTTCATCTTGTAATGGTAACTACAAACGGAGTTGTCCATAATAGCTATTACAACCTCATACAGAATGAGGTCACTATGGATGACCTGTTTGACAAAAAAAGTGGCTAAAAAAATTTTTTTAGCCACTCTCAATGCAATTTTATCTTACAGATACTACTTAACCATAACCTTCACAGCCTCACCACCTATCTTTACCACATACACACCCGATGCAGGCACTGGGTTACCAACTGGCAGACCTGCTGTGTTGTACACTCTTATATCTGATGGCTCTTTCCCATTAACAGTAATCAACTTCTCACTTATAGAGATTGCATCCTTTATATTCTCTGAGGTGCTTTCATTTACATTCACCAGATCTTCTATGCATTTAAAATTAGAGGAATCAAAATAGTTCCAACCATCCGCTATCATATAGTCAACAAGACTGGCACATGGCACATAAACTTCAACATCACTGCCTACATTTGCAAAGACATCGTTCGATGTTATAGTTGGCGGCATATCAGCACGACAAATAATTCTTTTAAGGCCAGTGCAGTTGGAAAATGCATAGCCCTCTATTTCAGAGACTCCGCTTGGAATATCAACATTTTTTAAGTTTACACAATTTTTAAACAATTCAAAAGCAATCTTTGAAACATGTTCTGGGATTGTAATATCCGTAATAGACGAACAATTCGCAAATGCAGCCCATTTAATATTATTCACACTTATAGGAATTACAATAGAAGACAAATTAGTACATGAAAAGAATGATCGTTCTCCTATTGAAACTACACCATTGGGAATCACAAACGAGTAAAGGCCTTCACAACCCTCAAAAGCTCCATTACCAATTGACAAAACCCCTTCTGGGATCATAGTATTTTTACATCCACAAACTAACGTATTGGAACTTGTCTCAATTATTGCATTACAGTTGCTGGTAGAATTGTAAATTGGATTATCTGGATGTACAATGATAGATGATAGATTTGTACAATATGAAAATGCTGATGGAGGTATATGCTCTACATTTTTAGGAATGAAAATTGCAGATAAACCTTCACAATAAGAGAATGAACTGCCTAAATATCTAACAGTACTTGGAATTTCAACCGAGACCAATCTTTTACAATGCGAAAATACATCATCATTAATTACAGAAACGCCCTCATGCATTACAACAGATTCCAATTTTTCACAATTCTGAAACGCAAAACTTCCAATGTCACTGACATTTTCAGGTATCTCAATAGATGTTATATTTTTGCAACCATTAAATATGCCCTCAGAGACATACTGTAATCCATTAGGGAGCACCACTGGATCTGACAAATCTGTACATTCTCTAAATGCGGCGGCACCAATATTCAAAACACTATTTGGTATGTCTATTTTTAAAAGGCTTTTGCAATTATAAAAAGCTAAGACACCTATTTCCAACAAACTATTAGGAAAAATTACTGATTGTAAATTCGTACAATCAGCAAACGCAGAATTACCTATCGATGTTATACCATTACTTATTGTAACCTTTGTTATGCCTTCTCTACCCTTACATGCATTATCACCAATGGTCTTAACACCGTATGTTTTACCATCGTAGTTTACAACAACTGGGATTGTAACCTCACCCTCATAATCTTTGTCCTTGACAGACACTATTGTGGCATACTTGCCATCGTCTGAAGAATACTCTATGCCATCAACAACAAAGTTTGTTACAGCAGTAGCATTACATGAAACAGCGAACAATACCAGAACAAGAAAACGTCTAAATCTTTTCATAATTAATTGATAATTAAATTAAAACATTGTAACTAAAGCGAATCAATAAAGACATAAAAAAGGCGAGACCTCAAAATTCACTCTATCCATCTTGAGGTTCTAGCAAAACCTTACACTGAATAAAGCAACATGAAGCCTACGCCGTATGTAAAGCCCATGGCTAAAAACCATAGGCACAATTACATACCCGTAGGCATTCATTGTCGCAACTATCCGTCAGTGTATTGAAAATTTGCTAGATTCCAAGATGCCGGACTGCACGTCAATAAACGCCTATTATGTCGTGTGCAAAAGTATAAAAAAAGCGTTAAACCACAAAGGCTTTAACCCTTTTTGTATTTCATACTAAATTTTATTACTTTTGCGGGTCAAAAACAATAAACTCATCTTAATTCAATGAGAGATTTCCAGCAGACAGATCAGAATGGTTTTTACGGCTCATTTGGTGGGGCGTACATTCCAGAGATATTGTACAAGACGGTAGAGAATCTTAAAGAGAGCCTATCTTAGTGCTCTTTTGATTAATCCATGTGCGGTGACGTTCGCTGTATCCGCTTATCTCTGACACCTGTTTGATGGTCTGTTTCCATCTGGTGACCGCTTTGTTTGCCCCATTTTATTACATCTTTTGAACCGCATTCCGGACACCTTTCGTGACGAGTTTTTTGCATAAAAAAATAACCTTGATGAAACTAAATTCATCAAAGTTATTATAATTAGTTGTAATATAGATGATTACACCAATATCACCAACTACTTTTGTCTATTATACCTAACAAATCCAATAGATAACAGAAAGTGGAACATTCTTCGCCTTGGCTGCACTCGCCCATGAGTGACGAGCCACGTACATGTCAATCAGCACTGGCGTTTTGCGTGGATTTGATACCCGACATTCTTTATTTAAAAATCAGCGAAAAAGGGAAATTTTTCTTGATTTTCGCTGATTTTTAAAAGGCATACTGCACGGCAGCCGTATAAAACATATGCAGACCGCCGATGACTTGAAAGCGCACGTAAAAATGCAGCAGGATGTATTATAGGGAGTAAGTTTGTGACTCTACTTGAAGAGGCAGGCGGCGATGCAGATAAAGCCTGCGCTGAGCTATTCAAAGCATTGGAGATTTAACACTGTCAACCGTTATTGTCAACCACATCTATTTCATTGCCGTCCTTGTCTGTAAACCTATATTGCAGGTACGGCATGTTTTGGTCTGGTAATATGTTAAGGCGGAACCAGTAGCCACGAGCAGTTCAAAAGGGTTCCTGAACTGAAGCTCATCTACATTGAGCAAGATAATTGACGAAAGCGTTCTTCAAGCAGATGTAACCTCTCAATGAGTGCGTTAAAAGACAACTTTTCTCCATAAATCATTGACTCGCACATATACTGATAATCCCTCTCCCATTCATTAATGTACTTTTCAGAAGGGACCAAGCAAAGATGCCTCCTAATATCGTCTTTATAGTCCACACCCATAATGGGAGTAAAAAGTTCTCTGTGATGGCGTATGTTTTCCCATAATGCGTCATCAGCTATGGCTTCCTTAGCATAATTAGTATCCATCAACTTCTCTAGGTCATAAAGATGCCTTGAACGACGTTTTGCTTGAAGACTATCATGGTCAAGAGAAAACAGTTCATGCAAAAGAAATACCTTTTCCAAGAATGTCTTGCCTGGTGTTGCAGTTGGAATTGTCACATCAATAAAAGTCGTACTTATCTGTGGCAGTATTGCTTCAATAAGTGATGTCACTCTTAAATCATTTATCGGTTCCATCAATGACCTTGCTCCAATCTCAAGAACAATCATCGGTTTTACGTATTCTATAAAAGATGGAATAACCGTCTGGTATTGGATATAAACATGTCTTGGTTCTGGATAGGTGCCATCCCCTTCTCCATCCGGCTGAACACTTACAATAAGCTTATCCTGTAGTCCATATTTGGAAATTTGAGAAATAAGAATCTCCGGAACTTTTTCCTTCACAAAAAGAGAAGATGCCTTGCGCAACTTCTTAAGCTGCTTTTTCGTAGGCTCCCCATCAAGCCCGAACAAAGCATAATCAATTGCCAAATCAATATCTTCAGAAAAACGACTAATCAGATTACTGTTCTTGCTCAGCGATGTACCGCCCTTAAAAATCAGGTGCTTCCCCAAATCGGAATCAAAGATTAGCTGAAGTACTACAGTTACCCAATAATCCTTCTCCAATGCCTGTTCAGGTAATCCCATAATATTTTTGCACTGCGTCAGCACAACCTGCTGTTGAGCAGTAGTCAATTCAGAAAAATTACTCATACAAACCTGATATTAAGTTTCTAATCCATACTGGCATAAGTTTCAAATCATGTATAGAGAATGGTTCAGGATGCTGTTTTATTACCGTTTGCAACCGTTTAATATGTTCATCATTAACATTACCTTCTCCCAATTCCCTCAAAGCAGTAGTAACAAGCATTGCAAATTTATCATTAAACGCCAACTTCTTGGGTGACACATGCTTAAAAAGGATTCCCCTGCCATTACTAATGTTAAATTTCCTATTGCTCCCGTCTGTCAAATATACCACATTCATAGGCACTTGAGTAGATAAACCCAACATATTTTGAGCCAAAGCTCCAGCAGGGAAAATCTTAACCTTATCCCTTTTTGCTATAACCTGTGCTATCTCATCATAAGAAGGAAGTAGCGGTCCTAACCCCAACTCCTTATCAATCTTGGGATAACAGTAAATACCATGGCACACATGTAAAAGCAATCCCTTCTGAACCATTCTGCTAATTGCTTTTTGTACAGAATCAGGATTCCCGTAATGCGAGAACTCATTAGTGGAAAATGCCGTACCCCTTCCGCGTTTACTTAATACATTAATTATTTTATCTTCAATAGATTGCACTATATTATTCTTATATTTTTGTCGGTTTTTTAATGAAAATTTCCGACACAAAGTTATTATTTTTTGATTAAACCACAAAAAAGTGGCTAAGAAAAAATTTTAGCCACCCCCAATACAAACAAAGGCTTTAACCCTTTTTGTATTTCATACTAATTTTTATTACTTTTGCGGGTCAAAAATAATAAACTCACCTTAATTCAATGAGAGATTTCCAGCAGACAGATCAGAATGGTTTTTACGGCTCATTTGGAGGGGCGTACATTCCAGAGATATTGTACAAGACGGTAGAGAATCTTAAAGAGAGCTACCTTAGTGTGATAGAGAGCGAGTCATTCAAAAAGGAGTATCACGCACTACTTAAAGACTACGTGGGTCGCCCGAGCCCTCTATACTACGCGGCACGCATGAGCGAGAAGTATGGGTGCCGGCTATACCTTAAACGTGAGGATTTGAACCATACCGGCGCACATAAGATAAACAACGCCATAGGTCAGGCGCTGCTTGCAAAACGGTTAGGCAAAAAGCGTATAATTGCAGAGACGGGAGCAGGACAGCATGGAGTGGCAACCGCTACTGTATGCGCCCTGATGAACCTGCCCTGCCGTGTGTACATGGGTGCGCTTGACGTTGAGCGCCAGCACGTTAACGTGGAGCGTATGCGTATGCTTGGCGCGGAGGTGTTCCCAGTTCAGAGCGGTAACAAAACCCTGAAGGACGCAACTAACGAGGCCATCAGGGACTGGTGCTGCCACCCTGCAGACACATTCTACATAATAGGTTCAACAGTAGGCCCTCACCCCTACCCCGATATGGTGGCACGCCTGCAAAGCGTTATATCAGAGGAGATAAAGTGGCAGCTTGAGGAGCATATAGGCCGTGACTATCCAGACTACATACTGGCATGTGTGGGAGGCGGAAGCAACGCCGCAGGTGCCATATACCACTTCCTTAATAATGAGAAAGTGCGCATTGTGCTTGCTGAAGCTGGCGGACTGGGCATGGAGACTGGCAAGACCGCCGCATCGCTGCAGATAGGCACAACCGGCATACTGCACGGCAGCCGTATAAAACTTATGCAGACCGCCGATGGGCAGATTGTGGAGCCATATTCAATATCGGCGGGGCTTGACTACCCTGGTACAGGTCCTCTGCACTGCAACCTCTATGAAACCGGTAGAGCCAAGGTGCTTGCTGTTAATGATGATGAGGCTCTGCAGGCTGCATTTGAGCTCACAAGGCTTGAGGGCATAATTCCGGCACTCGAGAGCAGCCATGCCCTTGCCCTGCTACCAAAAATGAAATTCAAAAAAGATGATGTGGTGGTTCTGAACGTAAGCGGGCGCGGTGACAAGGACCTTAACACATATCTGGCACATAAAGATGAGATAGACTATGACAAAATTTAAATACCATACAGAGTCAAAAACAATATTAGGCGACCTTCTCACACCTGTAAGTGCATACCTTAAGGTTAGGGACGCATATCCGCAGAGTGCGCTGCTTGAAAGTTCTGACTATCATGGCGGAGAAAACGCCAAATCCTTTATTGCACTACACCCAATAGGCACAGTGAGCATAGCACACGGTACGGGACGTCTGGAATACCCCGATGGCAGCACCGTAGAACACAAGATTGAGGCTGGCTACACATCGGCGGACCTTATAAATGAATTTCTTAAATCATTCAGCATAGAGGGCGCTGATGCAAAATATTGTGGACTTTATGGCTACACCTCTTTCAATTCAGTGCGCTATTTTGAAAATATAAAGGTGAAAGATGAGGTTCAGGAGAAGAATGACGCACCTGATCTGCTCTATATTCTCTACAAGGATGTGGTTGTGTTTAACCACTTTAGCAATGAGCTGACCATAATTGAGATGCTCTCTGATGATGAGAGAAATGACCTTGACCAGCTGGAGCGAGACCTTAAAAACCGCCCGTATCAAGCGTACAACTTCAGCCCCGTGGGTGAGTGTACAAGCACGCTCACTGATGATGAGCACCGTGAGAACATACGCCGTGGCATTGCCCATTGCATGAGAGGAGACGTATTCCAGATAGTGCTGTCAAGAAGGTTCATACAGCGTTACAGCGGTGATGACTTCAAACTATACCGTGCGTTGAGAAGCATAAATCCAAGCCCTTACCTCTTCTATTTTGATTTTGGCGGGTTCAGAATATTTGGCTCGTCACCTGAAACTCACTGCAAGATTGAGAACCGCCACGCCTACATTGACCCTATTGCAGGCACCACCAAGCGTACTGGCAATACGGAACAAGACCGCAAAAATGCGGAATACCTGCGAAATGACCCTAAGGAGAATGCAGAGCATGTAATGCTTGTGGATTTGGCGCGTAATGATCTGTCACGCAACTGCCACGGTGTGCACGTTGATTTCTATAAGGATATGCAGTTCTACAGCCATGTGATTCACCTTGTGAGCCGTGTAAGCGGAGAACTTGACCCTGATGCAGACCCAGTGCAGGCATTTATTGACACATTCCCTGCCGGAACCCTTAGCGGTGCTCCAAAAGTGAGAGCCATGCAACTTATCAGTGAGTATGAACCGCACAACCGTGGAGCCTACGGCGGCTGCATAGGTTTTATTGGCTTTGACGGGAGCCTTAACCAGGCCATAACAATACGCACCTTTGTAAGCCGCAACAACGAGCTGTGGTTCCAGGCTGGCGGCGGCATTGTGGCAAAGAGCAATGTGGAGTATGAGCTACAGGAGGTAAATAACAAGTTAGGGGCGCTGAGCAAAGCAATAATAATAGCAGAAACATTATGAAAAACATTGTAATCATAGATAACTATGACTCATTTACATACAATCTGAGTCACCTTACAAAAGAGCTTGGCGCAAAAGTCACAGTATATAGGAATGACAAGTTCCAGTTACCTGATTTAGAAGCTTTTGATAAAATAATACTATCCCCTGGCCCTGGCATACCAAGCGAGGCGGGGCTCCTTCTTGACACCATACGATGCTACGCTGGCAAGAAACCTATATTGGGTGTATGCCTTGGACATCAGGCCATAGGAGAGGCGTTTGGCGGCACACTTACAAACCTAAGTGAAGTATTCCATGGCGTAGCCACCCCGATGCACATAGTAGCAAATGATTACATCTACAGCAGTCTGCCAGATACCATTGAGGTGGGACGCTACCACTCATGGGTGGTGAACCGTAATGGTTTACCTGAATGTCTTGAGATTACAGGCGTGTCAGATGAAGGCTACATCATGTCACTGCGTCATAAGGAGTTTGACATCCGTGGCATACAGTACCACCCTGAGAGCATACTAACAAAGGATGGGCGTGTAATTCTAAAAAACTGGATTGAAAAATGAAAACATACCTGACAAGACTTGCCGGAGGTGACACACTAAGCCGTGAAGAGACTCGTGAAATACTGCTTCGCATTACACGTAGCGAACTGAATGACTGCCAGATAGCAGCGTTTCTCATGGCCATTCAGACAAGAGGCATAACTGTGGATGAAATATTAGGTCTGAGAGACGGAATATTAGAGACAGGCAAGAGTGTGGATTTATCTGATTATGGCAACACTCTTGACATTGTGGGTACTGGCGGCGATGGCAAGAATACATTCAACATTTCAACCTGTGCGGCTTTTGTTATAGCCGGAGCAGGATATAAAGTAACCAAGCACGGCAACGGAGGCAGCACCAGTGTAAGCGGTGCAAGCAACGTGCTCATGAACCACGGTGTAAAGTTCACAGATAACATAGACACGCTGCGCCGCTCACTTGACAAGGCTGGAATCTGCTATCTGCACGCTCCCCTATTTGCCTACGGCATGAAGTTTGTGGGGCCTGTGCGCAAGGCATTAGGCATACCCACCTGCTTTAACATCTTAGGCCCGCTTGTAAACCCTTCAAGGCCTAAAAGTTCACTCCACGGCACCGCCACTCCGGCACAGATGCGCCTTTACACCAACGCACATCAGAAAATAGGAGACAATTTTGGTGTACTCAGCAGCTATGACGGCTATGATGAAATATCACTTACCAGCGGTTTCAAACTTATAACAAACAACTTTGAGAAGGTGTTCACCCCTAAAGACCTTGGGTTCAACTACGTGGAGCCTGCCGAAATATATGGTGGTGAGACTGCCGCTGATGCCATGAAGATATTTGACAGCGTACTGGAGGGCACATCCACCGAGGCGCAGAAAAACGTGGTGCTTGCAAACGCAGCCTGCGGCATAAGCATAATGGACCGCAACTTGAGCATTGCAGAGAGCGTGGCTCTGGCTCGTGAGTCATTAGAGTCAGGCAAAGCGCTAAGCACACTAACGAAATTTATAGAGATAAACTCATGACACAGGACATTCTCTCAAAAATAACTGCTCAAAAAAGGATTGAGGTGGCTAAAGACAAGTCTTTAACCCCGCCTGCGGTGCTTTATAAATCAGTGGAACTCCTAATGTCTGAAAACTCTGACACACGGAGCATGAGTGGCTCTCTTATGGCAAGCGCACACGGAATTATTGCAGAGTTTAAGCGCAAAAGCCCGTCAAAAGGCTGGATTCACCCCGATGTGGAGCCCGAGGATGTGGTGCCACGCTACGCAAAAGCAGGCGCAGCCGCACTAAGCATACTCACTGACACAGATTTTTTTGGAGGATGCAGGGAGTTTATAAAAAGAGTGCGTCCCATGGTGCAGACCCCCATACTGCGCAAGGATTTCATAATTGACGAGTACCAGATATTTCAAGCCAAAGAGATAGGAGCTGATGCAGTGCTGCTAATTGCAGCCTGCCTGAGCAAACAGGAGTGTGAGAGCCTTATAAGCACGGCGCACAACCTGGGTATGGAAGTTCTGCTTGAAATGCACAGCAAGTCTGAACTTGACTACGCCACACTTGGCGCTGATATGCTTGGCATTAACAACCGCAATCTTGGAACCTTTGTAACAGACGTGAACAACTCATTCAAAATGGCAGAGCTTCTGCCCGAGGATAAACTTAAAGTGAGTGAGAGCGGCATAAGCAACCCTGAGACCATAAAGCAGTTAAGAAATGTAGGATTCAGAGGTTTCCTTATAGGAGAAACATTTATGAAAGAGAGCGACCCTGGTGCAGCATTGGAGAATTTTATAAAAAACTTAGCTGAATGATAGTAAAAGTATGCGGTATGCGTGAGCCTGACAATATTAGGGATGTGGAGGCTCTCCACCCTGACATGATGGGCTTTATATGCTGGGAGAAATCTCCCAGATATGTAGCCGCAGTGCCGTCATACCTTCCTAAGTGCCAGAGAGTGTGCGTTTTTGTAAATCCTTCAATTAACTACGCACTCCAGATGGCGGATAGTTTTAAGGCAGATTATCTACAGCTGCACGGCAGTGAGACGCCAGACTTCTGTCAGGAGCTAAAGCAAGCCACCGGACTTAAAATAATTAAAGCCATTTCCATTGCAAACTCTGCTGACATTGAAAAAAGCAAAAAATACCAAGGTATAGCAGACATTATGCTTTTTGACACCAAGTGCGCCACGGTGGGCGGCAGCGGAGTAAAATTTGACTGGAGCATACTTGACAGTTACTCTGGCACCACCCCGTTCCTGCTTTCAGGCGGGATAGGACCGGATGACGCAGAAAGTATACTATCCATAAAACACCCAATGTTTGCAGGAGTTGACCTTAACAGCGGCTTTGAAAGTTCTCCGGCAGTAAAAGATATACCAAAACTAAAAAAATTCATAACAAGCATACGATATGAACAGAATTAACCAACTATTTGCAAACAAGAAACAGAATATTCTCTCCATATATTTTTGTGCAGGCCATCCAAAGGCCGGAAACTGCGCAGAGGTGATAACATCGCTGGAGCGCAACGGCATAGACATGATAGAAGTGGGCATACCGTTCAGTGACCCTATGGCAGACGGTCCGGTAATACAAAGTGCAGCCACAACCTCACTAAGGAACGGGACAACACTTAGCGGGATATTCTCAGAACTTGACGGCATACGCCGGGATGTGAGCATACCGCTGGTGCTTATGGGCTACCTTAACCCCATATACCACTTTGGGTACGAAAAGTTTTTCAGTAAATGCATTGAGACTGGCATCGACGGAGTAATAATACCAGACCTGCCTTTCAAAGACTACATAGAAGAGGTGAAACCCATAGCAGACCGCTATGACATTCGAGTAATCATGCTTATAACACCTGAGACCAGCGATGAGCGCATACGCTTCATTGACAGCAATACAGACGGATTCATCTATATGGTTTCAAGTGCAGCCGTAACAGGCGCACAGAAGGAGTTTGATGCGGCAAAACAGGCATACTTCAATCATGTTAACAGCATGAATCTGACACAGCCGAGAATGATAGGTTTTGGTATAAGCAACCGCGCCACACTTGAAAGCGCACGTAAAAATGCAGCAGGATGTATTATAGGGAGTAAGTTTGTGACTCTACTTGAAGAGGCAGGCGGCGATGCAGACAAAGCCTGCGCTGAGCTATTCAAAGCATTGGAGATTTAACACTGTCAACCGTTATTGTCAACCACATCTATTTCATTGCCGTCCTTATCAGTAAACTTGTACTGCAGGTACGGCATATTCTGGTCTGGCAGTATATTTAGGCGGAACCAGTAGCGGCGGCGCATCTTGTGACGCAGGCTGATAAAGCCCTTGGTCATATAGGCATAAACAAACGGATGAACCCACAGAGTGGCACGCTTTACATTCATAACCTTGAACACAAAGTAAGCCTTGCGCTCCAGAAGGTCTGTGAAAAGTATTGATGAAGTGGTTTTACCTGAGCCTCCGCACGTAGGGCAAATCTCCTTAGTGTTTACGTATGTGGCAGGACGCACTCTCTGGCGTGTAATCTGCATAAGTCCGAATTTAGAGAGCGGCAGAACGTTGTGCTTTGCACTGTCATTCTTCAAGTTCTCCACCATACGCTCATAAACCTGCTGTTTATGCTTCTCATTATGCATATCTATGAGGTCAATTACAACTATGCCGCCCATATCTCTGAGCCGCATCTGATGCGCCACTTCATCTACTGCCATCATATTAACCTCAAAAGCGTTTGACTCCTGGCTATCCTGGTCTTTCTGTATGCGGATGCCACTGTTTACGTCAACCACGTGCATAGCCTCAGTAGTGTCAATAACCAAATACGCACCCTTCTTGAACGGGACTATCCTGCCAAATGACGCCTTAATCTGCTTGGTTACGTTATACACGTCAAACAGCGGAAGTTCATCATCGTAGAACTTCACAATATCACTTTTGGTAGGCTCTATAAGGCTAATGTATGATTTTATCTCCTCATAGAACTCACGGTCATTCACCACGATGCTCTCATAGTTGCGGTTAAGGTTATCTCTGAGCACCGCCTCCGCCCTGTTAATCTCCTCAAGGATGAGAGAGGGAACCGTTTTACGCTTTGCGGCGATGCGAGCCAGAGCCTCCTCCCAGCGCTTTACTAAAATGACAAGTTCATTCTTAAGCTCATCAGCCTCCTTGCCCTCAGCCACAGTACGCACTATGGCGCCGTAATTCTTTGGACGGGCAGCATTTACAATCTTTCTAAGGCGGTTACGCTCCTTACTCTGCACAATTTTCTGTGAAACAGACACCTTATTTGAGAACGGCATCAGGACAAGCGAGCGTCCGGCAAGACTTATCTCAGTAGTAAGCCTTGGACCTTTGGTGGATATAGGTTCCTTGGTCACCTGAACCAGTATCTCCTGCCCTGCTGTAAGTGTATTTGAGATAAGACCGTCTTTTGTGGTCTCCTTCTGGAAATCCACCTTGTTCATGGATAGCTGCCGACCCTTACCCTTAGGCATATCTTGCAGGAAACGGTCTATTGTGAAGAAATTAGCTCCCAGATCAAGGTAGTGCAGAAAGCCCTCTTTCTCATACCCCACCTCCACGAATGCCGCATTAAGACCTGGCAAAAGTTTCTTAACCTTTGCAAGATATATGTTTCCAACGGCAAATGTGGATGTTCTGCTCTCTTTAGTGTACTCCACAAGCGTGGAGTCTTCTGTAAGGGCTATATCAATTGTATCAGAAGATACGTTTAATAAAAGTCTGCTTTCCATATAGTATGATGTAAAACAAAAAGAACAAACCCGGCCTTGCAGGCGTAAGTTTGTTCCTTTTTTTCTCAGACCAGACGTCAACTGTTACTTATGTTTGTGACGATTCTTTCTAAGTCTTTTTTTACGTTTGTGAGTGGACATTTTATGTCTCTTTCTCTTCTTTCCGCTTGGCATAACTATAAATTTTTAGATATTTTCAACAAAAAATTACTTGCTAACCTTCTCAACAAAAGTCTTCGCTGGCTTAAATGCCGGGATTGAGTGAGCAGGAATATTTATAGTGGTGTTCTTTGAGATGTTACGAGCAACCTTAGCAGCACGCTCCTTAACAATAAAGCTACCAAAACCTCTCAAATAAACATTCTCTTTTGCCTCAAGGGACTTTCTAACCTCTTCCATAAAAGACTCAACAACCTGCATAACTGCAACCTTGTCAATGCCGGTGCTATTGGAAATCTCGTTTACAATTTCAGCTTTTGTCATAGTTGTATAGTGTTATTAATTATGATATTTTCAATTGGACTGCAAATATAGTATCTTTTTGCGTAACAATCTAATAATCCCACATTTTTTTTAATTTTTTTTGATTTTGCCGGATAATATAAGTTTGTTAGAACTATATAAAAATGAATATATCAGTATTCCACCCTTATCCTCATTGTAAGTGTAACCGTTTGCACACGGGGCGCATATATCCTCACAGTTAGGGTCCACCACCGGAAGCCTGACTATACGCTCCACCGCACCACCAAGGGTACTTAAAACCACACTCACATTCTCACATTTGGTTGTAAAGCGCCATCCTTCTGAAACAGAACCAGTTATACACACATCATTAGCGGTAGGAACTGAAGTGGGATCAAAACTGTCAGGCACAAAATGCACTATGTATTTTGACTTGTGTACGCCATCCTGCGCCACCACCTGCACCTCAACTGCAATCTCTGTTTCAGATTCACTTCTCACAACCATCACACTCTGGCCGCTCTCCATGGCCGTAAAGGTTACAAGCTCCTTATCCACCGTGCCGGCTCCAAACGGCAGCTTTATTTCATAGTCATGCACATCAGGGCTGAAATTATCCAGAATTACATCCTTATAATATATAGCCTGAAGTTTTGTGTTATCAGACAGTTTGATAGATGTTTTAATCACATAGTTTGCTGTTTTTCCGCTTGCCGCCACCGATGTCAGGGTTATGCTCTCACGCGTAACCTGACGCATTGACACCTTGGCGTTAGGACTCAAGGTCTTGTACTCCACGTCTTTCACCAGTGGTATAAAAGAGGAGTCTGTATAGGCCTCATGCTCCACAGTGTAAACCGGACGGTCCGGATCAAAACCCTCTATGGTCTTACCAAACACCCTTAAATCACTGAGTCGGGCCTCATCATCAGGCTGAATCAGAAAATCAACCACATACTCATTAGGCACACCCACCTCAGACACCACGTCAAGCACCACATTAATGTGTGACTCATCCAGCACAGTAATTTTTGGACTTACACTCTGGGTTCCAGGAGGAGTGAGGTCATAAGTAACCGCCACATCGGTCGATGTGCCGTACGGGAGCTTCACTTCATATTCGTTCACATTCGGATCAAACCCTTCAATCTTGACACCGTTGTAGTATATCATATCAAGCGTGCCCACTTCACTTGGCACAGGTGATATTTCCACCGTGTATTTTTTATCATTACTACCGTCAGCGGATTTTACCGTGATATTATAAACAGAGCTTTCTCCCTTTATCTCAGTGGTTACTGTCTGATCCTCCGCAAACTTTACTGCCTCTATCACTGGTATTTTATACTCTCCAGCTTTACGTTTCACATAGTAATAGGTACCATCCGGCTTAAAGTCAAGTTCGTGTCCTATTACCCTGATGTTTTTAAGATCAGCCACATCTTTATCACCCTGCAAAAATAATATTTTGTATGAGACAGACTCTTTGAGTGACTCGGAAACAGCGGTAACAGTAACAGACAATCCTTCCTTACTCTCCGCATAATCCACATTGCATATCTGGCTTGACGATTTACCTATCACCGTTACGTCTGGTATATAGCGGACACCTGCCGGCAGTTCATACTCATACAGGTGTTTCTCAGGATCAAAACCTTCAAGAGGCTTACCATCAACCATAATTGATTTTACGCCCACATTATCAGTTTTGCTTCTGGTAACATTAAGGTTGTAGTCTGTATATGTGCCATCCTCAGCATAACTTCTTATGCTTATATGATGCACATTATCCTTATACTCACCATAAGTAATGTCATACATCTGGTCCTCCACCTCGCCTTCTATCTCTATCAAAGGAGTGCCTGTGCTTTCTGAGCTTATTATTGCCATGACATCAGTACCGTTTATTACAGCCTTTTTTCCATCCACTGTAATTTTAGCAATCTTAGAACTATACTTAAACCTAATGTAATCAACTTTGAGTTGGGAACAGAGGTCATAGCTAACAAAATCAAATCCATTCGCATAATATGGAAAATCTTTAACACTGTTATACTTTGCACTGTTGACAATTATATTAAGCTGGCTTGGATTCTTGAATTTACCTGTTATTGGTACACTCTTAACCTTCCATTTGTCATTATATTCATAATCCGTAAAAGAGTATGTCTTAGTGCCACTGTCATCTGTCAGAGAACAATCCATGTGAATGTAGTTATCGTCGATGCCTATATAGTCCTTGTTGTTTGAGACTGGATTGTATCTCATCTCAATGGCATCAGGTGTATTATGGAACGGTATGCCTCCTGAGATCTTTACAGTGGTGTAACTGGCCGCCTTAAAATCAACCGCTATATCACCTAAAGTCATAAGGCCAGGGAAACGGCCAGCCAAACTCCAATAATTACGTACCGTTTTTAGAGTAACCTGACCTTCTCCCTTTTCAATAAGGTATTTGGTGTTAAATCGTCCGTAGGAGCTTTCCACATCAGCAGGGACAACCCAGCCCTTGGGCTTTTTGGTATCCTTCTCCTCAGAATGCATACAGTCAGTCCACTCGTCAAACTCACCATTAGGTATCTCATCATTCTCATAGTGCAGGTATAAGTCATATCTGGCGGGACCGAGTTTACCTGAACTTCCAGTTTCAAACCTTACATGGTTGTTTTCAGAGATGCTCTTATTAAAGGGGACATCAGCAACCGCTTCAATGCTTTTGGGAGCCCTCTTTACATTTATTATGTACTTGAATTTATCTGGTCTGAAATTTTCAATCGGCTTACCATCTACAACAATGCCTTTAATTGCATTGTAAGATTTATGTCTGTTAAAATGGAGAGTGTATCTCACATTTTCCACACCTTTCTGATTAGATATAACATCCAAAAATGCATGACCTTCACCAGCCGTTGACAGTACTACTGATTGAATATCATAGCCCTTTACATATCCTACAACCAAAGAGTCCGCCGTGTTTATATCAACTGTATATTCAAATACGTCCGGATTAAAACCTTCAACCTCCTTACCGTTTACATTTATTGATTTAAGACGGTTATTCTTTCCTGCATAATCATGAACATACCTTAATGTGTATGTTTTCAAGGCGCCGCTCTTTGATGTCACCATCAGCGATGTTGAGTTTTCATACGGACGGTCAACAATCTTAACAGTGGACTCTTCACACCTTCTTTGGCAGGAGATAACCCTGTTACTGCCGTATTTCTCATACTCTATGGTGTATCTGACAACATCTGGATCAAAGTCATCTACTATCTCTCCATTAATCATTATCTGGTCCAGCCTGTTTTCTGTAGGGTCATCACACTCACTCGGAGCATCAGAGTGCTTGACGCTGAACATTATCCTATATTCACGTGGCAACCTGGCACCTGCTACTGACACTGTTACCGTAGAGACTTCTGATACATCCCTGCTGTCAACAACAACGGTCTGCATACCTTCAGGATATGCAGACTCGTATGTTATCTTTTGGGCGCCTGTAGTTCCTTCAGGCAGTTCCACCCTATATATGTTTTTTGTGGGTGAGAAATCCTTTATGGGTTCACCATTGATAAAAATGTTTTTTAGTGTGGTGTCATCAAACTCCTTAACTCTGAAGTTTATAGTGTACGTGGCACTTATGTCCGCATCCTGGGCGTGTGTAACTATTTTAAGAATTCCAGGCACCTTAAACTCCCCTATTTCATAACTCTGATTTTCGTTTGCCTTTTCCACCTCTATCTTTGGTAGTGACGTCCCGTATGGCAGTTCCACCTCATAATCAGTTATATAAGAGTTGAAACCTGGAATTTCCACTCCATTTACTTTAATGGATTTCACATACGGGCTGTTATCAGTCATTGAAACAAAGTAGATATTATACGTGGAGGTGGAGCTACCATCCTCTGCTCTTACAGTTATGGTTGTGGCTCCTTGGTCTTTGGGATTGTAGTTAATGGAGATTTCATCACCTGAAAGAAGACGTCCGCTACGGTAACAGGTTATCTTTGGCAGTTTGTCATCAACTACAGAATAGTAGTATTCATATTTGTCAGTTTGAAACTTAGGATAGGCAAAGCCGTCAAAACGCAGTTCGTGAATCTTTGATGAATATATGAGGCTAATATCATCCACCAATAGCTTGCTTGTCTTACTAAAGGTAGTGGAGGCACGCTTGTTTGGATAGTTGCCTGAACACAATATTATGTTCATCTTCTCAGGTATATCATTTGTCATATACTTTATAGGCACCTTTATCAATGACCACTCCGGGTAGTCCTGAGTACTCTTAAGCCAACCTTCTGCCACCTGCACTGCATTTCCGCTTGGGGTGCTACAGGTGTTACCGTCTGATGTACGGCATATATCTGACTCCTCATCTGTATGTGACGTATTAATGCAACTGCCAGCTTTTGCCTTATATTTATTGTTATGGGCTGTACCCTTCCATGAGTAATACATAAGACTCATTGTCTCACCGGCAGGGGCAATGCGTTTTACCCATACAGCCATTGTGTCAGGACGAGCTGTCCATGACATACCGCCATCTGTACCGCCAGAGCCTGTATTAATAGGATCTGTCCACGTGTCATACGTAGCCCACGGAGTACCAAGTGTAATCCATGATGGAGCCACATCATAAAAGCCTACCGCGCCAACCTCTTTTGACTGTAGTTCCACAGCATAGCTGCCCGAGTGCGCATCAGATGTGCGCTTGCCAATTGGAAATTTATAACCTGCTTGAGAAACATTAGACAGGTTCCATACGTCCGGCTGCGGTTCATCCTTAAAAGGTCCCTTACCCCAGCCTTCAAAACTACTGTTTGGCAACTGGTAGTTGGCAGAATACAAGACAGGGAATGACAAACATAATATTGCTACTGTCAGTAGGCGTTTTCTTAATAAAGTCTCCATATCGTTTAGTTCTGTTATTTACACTAACCATAAAATTAGTTAATATATATTAACAATAAACTATTTAATTGTTAAATATTTTAGCATTTAACAAGGCGGAGTAAAATTTTAACACTATCTGAGCATATAACAAAAAAAAGCGGGGAACTAAGTCCCCGCCTCTGTAATAAATTTGTAACAAATTATCACCTGCACCTTAACTTGCCTGTGAGTACACGCTGCTTCTGTGCATATAGGAAGTTATAGGTTACCACTTGGTTCTTGACACCGTAATAAACGTAACCTTCAGCATCAGGGCTACAGATGTCCTCGCAGTTTGGATCAACTGAAGGAAGTTCTGCGATTGAAAGGAACCTACCGGCAAGGTCTGTTATTATTACGGTGAGATTCTTACACTTGGTTGTGAATTTCCAACCACCATCTGCCGTACTGGTAACACAAACTTCATTTTGTGTTGGAACCACTGTCGGGTCAAAGTCATCAGGAACAAAGTGAATTGTGTAAATCTGATACGTCTCTCCGTCCTGAGCAGTTACCTGAAGCTCCACATCAAGGTTGTTCTTCACAACCATGACAGTCTGACCAGGTTCTTGTGTCTTGTATGTTACAAGTTCCTTGTCGATGGTATTTGAACCAAACGGAAGTTTTATGGTGTATTCATAAACATCTGGTTCAAAGCCGTCAATCAACGCATCCTTGTAGAGAATAGCAGCAAGATGTGCATTGTCTGAAACTCTGATTGTGGTTTTGATTACATAGCTTCTAACCGCACCGCTTGGAGCAGTAACTTTTAGAATCACACACTCTCTTGATGGTTGTGAAACCTCAACTGTCTCATTACTGCTCATCTTCACATACTCCACATCCTTTGGATAAGGAAGAAGCGTGGAGTCACTGTAGGCTTCAAGTTCAAATGAGTAGCTATCTATTTCCGGATTGAATCCAACAATAGACTTTCCAAATGTCTTAATATCAGACAGTCTTGTCTCTGAATCAGGCATGACTTTAAATATCACAGTGTACTCATTTTCGTCACCACTTTCAGCCTTTACTGAGATTACAGACTTCCATCCATTTTGTGTACCTGTAGTTACAACACTTGCACTCTGAGATCCTGGAACTGAGAAATCAAATGTAACCTCTGGAGCATCTACAGTACCGTATGGGAGGTTGACTTCGTAGTCATTATCCTCTGGCAAGAAATCTGGAACATTTTTACCATTATAGTAAATCATGTCAAGAGTGGTGACATCACATGGCAACAGAGAGAACTTTATGGTGTATGTGTTTGATGTGACACCATCAGCCGCTGTAACCTTTATGGTTGAAACACCTGTTACGCTTGTGGTATAGTCGGTTTCAACAGTCTGCTCATCTTCACCTTTTTCGTAATCAATGGAAGGTACACTCTTGGCATTATACGGTAGCTTCACCTCATATAAGAACACATCTCCGTCAAATGATGGTATCAACTGGCGTTCATCTCCGAGAGTGATACTCTTTAGTGTGGCATTATGAGAGAGTTCCCTTTCATAACGTACAACGTAAACGCGCTTATCAAGATTTTGAGCTGTTACGGTAACTGTGTGAATAAGCCCGTCAACAGATACAGTCTTCTCTATTGTCTGATACTCGTCACCAGCTATATAAGTAACCTCAGGAATAGTTTCAGTTCCTATTGGGAGTATTATCACATAGTCTGTTTTCTCCGGCTCAAAGCCTTCAACAGTCTTACCGCCTGACATAAGATCAGACAGTGCGGTGTTGGTTGACTTCTCAACATTGAGAGCAACAGAGTAAGTCTGACTGTAATCTGTGTTCTGAGCAACCACGTGAATATTCTCTACATTATCTAATCTGCTCTGGTTTACAGTCTGCCACTCTGTACCCTTGTCATAACTAACCTCTACTTTAGAAAGGTCTGTGCCAAGAGGAAGCGTTAGGCTATATTCAAGAGTCTCCTTGCTAAAGCCCTCAATCTGAATGCCATCAACATATATCATGTTAAGAGTGGCATCGGTGCTAAGAACTACAGTAAAATCAACTACGTAATTCTTTTCATTACCGTTCTCGGCTTTAACATTTATAGTAACCTTTGTTCCTTCCACACTCTTTACAATTTTCTGTGCAGGGTGGCCGGCGTCAAACGTAACTTCAGGTATATCTGTTCTTCCTACCGGCAGAGTAATGCTATACAATGTCTGCTCAGGATTGAAGCCTTCTATCTCTACCCCGTCTGTATAAATCATGCTGAGGTCTGCATTGTCTGATTTCTCCACACTAAAGTGAATTGTGTAGGTGCTTGTATTTGAACCATCCTGAGAAACCACATTTATTATGGCGTCTCCATCCAATCCATTTGTAGTTACTGTGATAACCTGACCAAAGTCACCCATAACAGTTTCAATGGTAGGCAGAGTAACAGTGCCGGCTGGAAGTTTAACACTGTACTCATAGTTCTTTGGTGCAAAGCCTTCCAAAGAAACTCCGTCAAGAGTTATATCTGCAAGGTCGCTACCCGATGCCAGCTTACGGTCAAATGCAACTACATACTTGTTTTTAGCACCTGATGCAGCAGTAACGTTGATAATAAACTCACTATCTGTGGTCTCTGTCTCAACTGTCTGGTAAGGATCTCCCTTGAGGTAAGTTATAACAGGGTCTTCCTTACCCGATGCAACCTCCACCACATAATTAAACTTCTCAGGCTCAAAATCAGGAAGTGGCTCATAGTTAGCAGATATTCTGCTGAGCAGTGCATTATCAGATGGTATAACACTGAAATTAAGAACGTATGTATTCTCATTACCGCTTTCAGAAGTAACATTAACAAGACTTGACTCATTAATGCCACCAATAGTAGCAGAGAGTGTCTGACCCAATGCGCCACCGGAAGCCCAAACCTCTGGTACATCAGTGGTACCTACAGGTAGGTTAATATTGTACTCATTTTTCTGAGGATCAAACTCTGCAATAGATGTTCCGCCAAGTTTAATATCAGAAAGAGTATTATTTGTGTTACGCTCAGCTTCAATAGCAACAGTGTAAACCTGAGTATCTGTGCCATTGGCGGCAGTAACAGTAAACTTATACACACCTGAGAGTTCATCATACTCTGAGCTTAGTGTCTGTTCAGCCTCTGCAAGATATGCGTCTATCTGGCGATTATTGTATAGTGTAACTGGGACTGTATATTCTGTTACATTTGGATTGAAATCCTCAAGAGTCACACCATTCAACTTAATGTCACTGAGTTTCACATTGTTTGACTTTACATTGTCAAATGTGAGTTTGTACTTGTTTGAAGAGGCGGAAACCGCATTGCTAAGCTGCCATACCACAGAATCTGAATTTACGGTAACTATCATGTCATCTTCAGCAAACTCTCTTGCGTATGCCACAGCCGCAGCCTCATCGTATGGTTTGCTATAAGTGTACTCCTTAACATCAGGGTCAAAGGCAATCTGCTCAGTAGCACCCGTAACCATCATAGAAGAGAGTTTGGAAGAAGTATTACTCATAGGAAGCACAGAGAAGTTTACTTTATAACTCTTCTGGCTGTTTCCGTCAGCTGACTTAACCACAAACTGAGTTGCAGAATTGATACCGCCTTCTGTCATTTCAACCGTCTGAGCATCGTATTTCTTGCTAAAGCTTGTAACAGGCAGGCATGTGCTTCCAGCTGCAAGTTCAACGTTGTACTCTTCATTATCAGGTGTAAACGCAATGCTGTAACCTTCAACACTTATATTAGTAAGAGTGGCATCGGCAGCACCCTCCTCTGCAAAGTTTATTGTATAGGTCTTTGATGAAGAGCCATCCTCAGACTGGGCATTGATTACAGTCTTGCCAGATGTATATTCCACATTCAAAACCTGATGATTTGATGCGCTTCCCACCACGATGTCAGGCATAAAGCGTATATCAGGCACTGTAACACTGTATTCAGTTACAGACGGATCAAAACCAGCAAGATCAGCACCATTGATTTTTACAGATTTAACATCGGCTACAGATGACTTTGGCCTTGTGATGGTAAGAGTATAGTCTGTATATGACATATCCTCAGCATAACTGCGTATGTTTACCTTACGCACTCCGTCAACCTCTTTTCCGTAACTGATATTGTACATCTGGTCATCAACAGCACCAGTAATACTAATTTCAGGAAGTCCGCAATAGTCAGCGTCTATGGTGGCGGTAGCTGATGTTCCACTCAAAGCGGCAACCGTACCGTTAACCTTTATTGAATTAATCTTTGAACTATATACAAGCCTTATGTAATCAACACGTAACTGAGAGCCCGTCGCCACTTTAAAATTAGTCAGACTTCCATACTTATCAAAACTCTTGGCGTTGTCATACTTACTACTATTCACCCACAGATTGAGTGTTTTTGGAGTTTTTAAATTAAAGCCTAAGCCCTTGGTGTATGTTTTCCAAGTATTATTATATGTTCCGTCAGTGTGTTGGAATGTCTGTGTCGAAGAGCCGTCAGAAAGAGTACACATTATACGTATATTATCAGACATACCAATTACATCACTATTAGTGGTCACTGGATTATATCTGAAACTTATGTCATCAGGAGTATTTCTAAATGTTATACCCTCTCCTATTTCAGTTACAGACTCACCAGCCAGACTAACCTGTACGTTCATGCTACCAATTGACATAATTCCTGGGAAACGACCTCCTAAATACCAATAATTTCTGACCGATGTAAGTTCAGCGTATCCGTTGCCTTGTCTTACTGGATAAGATGTTGTAAAATACTCTACATTATCACGGTGAATCCAGCCATCTGGTTCAGGCCTTACTGCAAAATCAGCAGGTACAGTCCAGCCTACCGGTTTCTTTGCTGACGTATTAACAGATGCGGTAGTCCACTCCGTAAACTCTCCGTTAGGAATAACGTCTGTGGTATAGTGGAGATACAAATCATACGTAACAGCACTTAACGTACCAGTACCACTCGTCTTGAAACGGATATAGTTTGTTGTCTGTTCTGTAGCGGCAATCTGTGTTCCGTCTGGCAATTCTGCAATAACAGAAGCAGGAACGTCATTTACAAGCACCACATACTTGGTTTTGTATGGGTCAAAGTTCCCAATGGCATTACCATCAATTTCAATTTTTGAAAGTACATTCCACTTTTTCAGATGATTATATGATATGGTGTAAACAGCGTCATCAACATTATCCTGATTTGAATGTACTGTAATCACAGATTTATTAAGACCTAATGTGGCAACAGATACTCGCTGCTCATTATAATTCTTAATGACAGTTATAACCGGAGCCACGCCTTCATCGATATCTGCAACATAATCAAACTTATCGGCTGCAAAACCGCTGACTGGCAAGCCGTTCACGAGAATGGATTTCAGTGTGTTATCCTCTCCGTCAAAATGATACTTGAATTTAAGTGTGTAAGTCTTAACATCGCCGTTCTCTGCTATGACTTTTATAACAGAAGCATTAACTGACGTACTGTCTGAGACAACAACCTTTGAGTAGCAATCTGATTTCAAATAGCTTATCACACCCTTCTTGTTATCATTGCCAAGCTCCACAACGTACGATGTAACCTCAGGGTCAAAACTATCAACACTAACTCCGCCAACCTTTATATCATCAAGAGTGCATACTGAAGACTTCTCTCTATTTAATGTTACGGTATAGTCTTTAGCAGTAACACCATCGGCAGCTATTACAGTAATAACAGTAGGAGTGCCGAGCCTACCATACTTAATAATGTAGGATTGTCCATTAGAGCCCACACAATTTACTGCACATATATCAGCCGCTCCCTTAGGAAGTGTCACATTATAGTCAAATGTTTCTGGAGCGAATCCACTTATTGACTCAAAGTTCTGTGTCTGTGCGTTGTACAACTGCAAATCAGACAAAAGAGCATTGGTCTCAGCCTTTTCAGTAAATCTTACATTATAAACTGATTTTGAACCATTTTCAGCTAAAACAGTGATAACCGCATATTTGCCGTCATTTGAAAGTATCACAATCTGAGACTCGGTAGCCTTTGTATATGCAACAACTGGCACAGAGCCCTTTTTAGCCTCAACTTCATAATCAAACACATCACCAGAGAAGCCTTCTATTTCAGTACCATTAACAGATATTCCTGAAAGAAGTGCGTTAGTATCAACCTTGTATGTGAAATGTACTGTATAAGTGGCTCTCTCTGTTCCATCCTCTGATGTCACATAGAAAATAGCATCACCGTTAAAGGATGGTATCACTTCATTCAAACGAGATGAAGTATTAGATTTTACAGCAACCACTGAAGGACAGGCCTGACCTTTTTCCATGTAATAAGTATATTCATAAACCTCAGGATTGAAACCCTCTATAGATACGCCGTCTATTAGAATATCAGAAAGTAGTCCGTCAGAGGATTTTTCAGTAGAGAACTTCAGGTAATATATTTTTGTATTGCCGTTCTCTGCCATAACTGATATGGTTGAGGTTCCGTTAACACTTCCCTCCACTAACTCAACACGCTGTTTTTCATCACCCTTAACGAATTTGATGGCAGGCAATGAATGTGTGCCTTGAGCCAGTCTGATTCTATATTCTGTTGTTTCAGGATTAAATCCTTCCACTGTAACACCGTTAACGCTAATATCTGCCAGATTGCAATTTCCGCCCTCTGCTGACACGAATTTGATTACATAGACGTTAACAGCACCCTCTTCCGGCACCACTTTAATATTTGCGGTTCCTTCAAGCTGAGGTTTAGTAATAACCACATCCTGGTTACCATCCTTTTCAACTGTTATAGCAGGACATACAACCGCTTGTGGGCTAAGGGTATATGTATAAGAATAGTTATCAGGTGTGAAACCTTCAAGCGCCACTCCGTCTATAAATATATTCTTTAGATTTGCACTTTCTGACTTCTGCACTGAGAAGTTTATGCTGTAAGTGCGTCCGTCACCTGTTTCTGCAATTGTACGCAGGGTTGTAACACCTTTCACTCCACCCTTGTTAACATATACCCTTTGGTATTCATCACCAGGGGTGTATGTAATCTCAGGGAGAACTGTGGTTCCTGCTTCAAGTTCATAATCATATTCAAAGACATCTGGAGCGAAGCCAGAAATTGTCACACCACCAACCTTAATATCAGCAAGCAAAACATTATCTGACTTTTCTACACTGAATGTAAGGGAGTATGTGGTAACATCGCCGCTCTGAGCCTTTACCCTAATGGTTGTCACACCGTTCACTCCACCCTCCTTCTTAGTTATCTGCTGAAGGTTATCATACGGTGTGTAGGTTATTTCCGGAAGCACCTTGGTTCCACGAGACAGCACAATACTATATTCTGTAACATCCGGACTGAAGCCTTGAATGCTTTCTCCACCAACCTTAATATCTTTAAGAGTTGAATTGGTGGCTTGTGTAACACTGAACGCAATGCTGTATGTGGTTACGGTACCGTCCTGTGCTGTCACAATAATCTTGGTAGTACCGTTTACGCCTCCATATATTACCCTTACACTCTGATAATCATCACCTTGTATCCATGTTACTGCTGGCAGTTCGGTAGTACCTACCGGCAATACGTATGAGTAAGAAGTAACGTCGGCTGAGAAGTCTGGCAAAGTAACTCCGCCCACCTTCAAGTCAGAGAGTTTTGAATTTGATGACTTTGTAAGAGGGAAACTAATCCTGTATATAGAAGTGTTTATTCCGTTTTGAGCCTTTACTGTTATTTTTGTAATTCCGTCAATGCCGCCATCTTCTTTAGTAATAGTCTGATAGTTATCACCAGAAGTCCATGTTACGGCTGGTACAGATGTGGTACCGAGCGGCAACGGACATGAATAAGAAAGAGTGGCTGGTGCAAAACCTGGTATTGTAACACCTCCAACTTTCAAATCCTGCAAATACGAATAGGCTGACTCGGTAACATTATATGAGATCTTATATACTCTGCTGCTTGTAGCCTCTGGTGCGGAAACAGTGATTGTTGAAGTTTCTGAAATATCACGGCTGTCAACAACTATGGTCTGGGCACCTTCAGGATATGCGGACACGTATGTAATCTGCTGAGCACCAGTGGTTCCTACAGGAACATTAACCTTATAGAATGTCTTGGTTGGAGAGAATCCCTCAATAGATACCCCGTTCACAAGAATATCCTTCAGTGTGGTGTCACTTAGTCCCTTTAATTCAAATTTTATATTGTAAGTAACTGAATAGTCAGTATTCTCAGCATATACTGTAACCTTGGCTGTTCCTGGAATTGTGTAACTTGAAATTTCAACGGTCTGCTTGTTGTTAGCTTTCACCACATCAATAACAGGCTTCTGCTCTGTTCCGTATGGAAGTGACACAGTGTAATCAGATACGTAAGCGTTAAATCCAGACAATTCCGTACCGTTTACCTTAATTGAAGTTGGATACTGATTGGTATCACGCTTTGACACAAAATATATTTTGTATGTGCTTGTAGAACTACCATCCTCCGCCTTTACAGTAATAGTGGTAGGAGTTCCATCCTTTGTGCCATATTGTATTGAAATCTCACTGCCGCTTAACTGACGGTCACTACGGAAGCAAGTGATAACAGGCATTTCATCACCTGTCAATTCGTATGTGTATTCATATTTATCTTTTTTGAATTTAGAATACGCCATACCATTGAAACGCATCTCATAAATCTGTGATGAATAGATAAGATGCACATCATCAACTATCATCCAACTTGTGGTGTATTGTCCGCTATTTGCTCTCTTATTGGGGTAATTTGAGCCAGACAATATGATGTTCATTTTTGTAGGCCTGTCATTATTGAAATATTTAATAGGAACCTTAACAAGAGTCCAATTACCATAATTAACTCGAGACCTCAGCCAGCCTTGAGCTACTTGAACAGCATCGCCAGAAGGGCTCTGACATTCATTACCGTCTGATTTACATATATCTGACTCCTCATCTACTCGTTGCGTAGTGGTACATCCGCCATTTTTGTTGCCGTATTTATTATTAGTTGCCGTACCATGCCATGAATAGTACACAATATTCATATCCTCATTGCCACCAGCTGTTCCACGCTTCATCCATACGCCTAATGAATCCGGTCGTGCAGAAAAGGCTATGCCACCAGTGGTACCAGCTGTAGCGCTACCCACATTAATGCCGTCAAGATACGCCCATGCTACACCAAGAGTCACCCATGACGGAGAAACCGCTTCAATTCCGAAGCCTCCGACTTTCGTACCCTGACATCTTACAGCATATTGTCCAGTGTGAGCATCATTTGTTCTTTCACCCACATTGAAGTCAAAACCAGCCTGGGAAACGTTTGACAGATTCCATGAGTCTGGTTGCGGTTTACCGTTCCAGGAACTATTCCATGCTTCAAAACCAGCATTAGGGAGCTGATACTGCGCACTTGCTGAAACCACTGGAAGTAGTAACAATACAAATGTAAAATTAACTAATTTTTTGATAAAATTCTGTATCATTTTATTAAATTTAAGATTAGCTTTAGTAGTATTTACACATTATTATAGAAAAGGGTATACTTCGGGCACAAAAATAGTTAAATTATTTTCGCTAAAAAAAAGCGAAATGTTAAAATTTTTATGAAGTACTGTTTTTTAACATTTGATTCAAGGATATGTAATAAAAAAGAAACAAAGGGGCATTCCCCTTTGTTTCTTTTTTATCAACTTTACGTCAAGGCTTCGCCTTTCCGTGATTACTTGCTGCGCTCGGCATAATTGAAACAAGTTTCATTTCTGCTCTCGCTTGCGGCGTAATTCAACTGTATTAAACCGTGGCTTCCACGTTCCAAACAAAGGCCCTCACACCCACCTCCTTGTTCCTAAGGTCAAGTTTGTGAACGGTTTTTAGAAGTTCCGGGACTTTCTCATCATCAACCACAGTGATAACAGCTGAATTCATTTCCGGCCAGCAGTGAGTGCCACGGCGAGGCTCGCCTCCGTTTGTACCTCTACCCTGCACCTCTTCAAACATAGTGAATCCGTTTATTTTAAGCTCATCAAGCAAATACTCCACTCTCTCCGTATTTGCCTGATTAAATACTATAAATACTGCTTTCATAATTTCCTTTAATACAATTTTCAAAATTCTACAATTTTCAAGAAGGAAATTATGAAATCTTTCCTTCTTTTATGAGGCTTCGCCTCTCCTCGTGCTGCGCACGGAGGGCTGACGCCCTCTGTCGCTACGCTCCTTAATTATTTTATCATTCTACAATTTTCAAGAAGGAAATTATGAAATCTTTCCTTCTTTTATGAGGCTTCGCCAAATCAACTCTCCTCCAACTGCATGAAGATATATTCCTTCCGCTTCTCCGCATCCCTGTCACGCTCTCCATGACGTGATATTGCCGCGTAGAATATAGGAACAACCAACATTGTCACTACAGTTGACACAAGCAGACCACCTATAACAACTATACCCATAGGCTGCCACATTTCAGAACCCTCACCTTGGCTGAGTGCCATTGGAACCATACCAAGAAGTGTTGTAAAGGCTGTCATAAGAACAGGACGCAGACGTGACGCACCTGATATTTTAATAGCCTCATTAAGTTCATATCCACGTTCTCGCATAAGATTTATATAGTCAACAAGCACTATACCGTTTTTAACGGCTATACCAACAAGCATTACTATACCCAAAGCACCAATCATATCAAGAGTCGTATGAGTTATCCACAAGGCAAGCACAGTACCAGACAACGCAAACGGTATAGAACCAAGCATTATGATGAACGGCTTGGAGAATGATTCAAACTGCGATGCCATAACCACATAAACAAGCAGTATTATCAAAGCACCGAGAAGCAATATATCACCAAATGTATCTTGCTGGTCTTCATAATCTCCAGCATAACGCACTGTTACGCCAGCAGGTCTGTCAAGTTTCTCCATTGCCTTCTGTATATCAACAGCCAGTTCGCCAAGAGATGTGTTATACGGAGTAACAGCCACTGTCACACAACGCTGACGAGTCTTGCGTTCAATCTCAGGCGGCTGGAAATACTCTACCACACGAGCAATTTCATTAAGTTTAACCAACGCTCCTGAAGGAGTAGGAATTGTGAGATTTTCTATCTTAGAGATTGAATTCCTATCATCCTCAACAAGACGTACAACTATGTCATACTCATCACCGTCCTCCTTCAAGAAACCAGCTGTATATCCGTTAACACGGTTACGGACGTACGTGGAAACCATTGCTGATGTCAGACCATGACGTGACGCCTTCTCCTTATCAACAACTATTTTAAGTTCCGGACGGTCATCCTCACGACTGATGTCTATATCTCGCGCGCCTGCCACCTCTGTCTGAATCAGACGTTTAACATCCTGAGCATATTTGTTGGTAACATCAAAATCATAACCATATATTTCAACATCAACGGTTGACGCGCCACCACCCATGCCGCTTGAAACCTGACACGTGTAATCAATTATCTCAGGATAACGCTGCATCTCTTTACGCAAGGCTTCAGCGATGTCAAATATTGAACGATCACGCTCATATTTTTTTGTACATCTGATACGCATCTGTATCTTATTGTTTGACGTATTATTTATAAGAGCCGCAAAACCAGCATCGTCGGCAGAACCTGTGGTGGTACTTATAAGAATAATTTCAGGAGCAAGAACCTCAAAACGCTCTTCGAGTGTACGGCTTAACTTCATAGCCTCCTCCACTCTGGTGGTTTGATGCAGTTCTATATTCACAGTCAGACGACCGTTATCCGTCTGTTGCATAAAGTCTGTACCCACCCAGCCCAAAATCATTGGCGATATGGAAGCAATGAAGAACAGTATTGTTACAATTATAGTAACAACTTTATGGTTAAGACACCAGCCAAGAACACGCGCATAAAACGCATCCACCTTATCAAGGAATCCCACCACATATTTCTGATACCAGCCTGCCTGAACACTCTCCTCTATAAGTTTACCATTCTCAACCCTCACCTTCTTGGCTCTCAGTAATTTAGAGCAAAGCATTGGCGTAAGAGTTATAGCCACCGTGGTTGAAGTACATACAGTGATGGTAACAATCCAGCCAAGTTCCTTGAACATAATACCTGCCATACCCGTAAGCATCGTTAAAGGCACAAACACAGCACAGGTAACAAGAGTTGTAGCTATTACAGACACCCAAACCTCATTTGTCGCGTAAATGGCGGCCTCACGTGGATTTGAGCCTCTTTCAATATGCTTAGTAATATTTTCAAGCACAACTATGGCATCGTCCACAACCATACCTATGGCTATTGTAAGAGAGCAAAGGGAAATAATATTAATTGACCTGCCGGCAAACTGCAAGTAGATAAACGCTACTATAAGGGCGATAGGAATGGTTATTCCTATTATGAATGTCGCACGCCACCTGCCAAGGAAGAACAGAACCACCAAAACCACAAACAAAAGCGCATACATAATAGACTCTTCAAGAGAATTAATAGAGTTCTGTATGTTCTCTGATGAATCATATATAGTCTGAATCTTAACATCAGGCGGCAAGGTCTTTTTTATCTCTTCAATTTTCTTGTTTACATCACGGCAAATCTGCACTGTATTGGCTCCAGACTGCTTCATTATTATCAGTCGCACACCATCGCCACCGTTAAGTTTCTCATCAAGCGATACGTCTTTAATTGTATCTCTTACAGTGGCTATATCCCTCACATACACCTGCTTACCTGCCTTTGTAGTTGTTATGACAAGGTCTTCTATCTCCTTGCTCTCAACAAATTCACTACGCACCTGAAGCTGATACTGCTCCTCCAGCATTTTAATCTTACCAGATGACATATTAAGGTTATTGGCACTAATAGCCGAACCTACAGTTTCAAGGGGTATGCCGTAAGAATCAAGTTTTTCCTGGTCTATATCTATATACACATAACGTTCCGGCTCTCCAGACATAGATATGTTACCAATGCCATTCACCTGATTTAGCATAGGAATCACCTCATCATCAAGCAGTTTCTCAAGCCCTGGGTATGTTTCATCAGCCGTGACAGCAAATTGCGCTATAGGCATTGAACTTGAACTGAGTTTGAAAATAATAGGAGTGGAAGCTCCGTCTGGAAGATTATCCTTAGCCATCTCTATATAGGAACGCACATCATTTGAGGCCTCATCAAGATTCCACCCCCACTGGAACTCAAGTGTGACAACTGATATATTATCCTTTGATTTGGATGTGAGTTCCTTCAGACCGTCAACAGAGTTAAGAGTGTTCTCCATCAGTTTGGTTACATTGGTCTCTATCTCAGACGCATTAGCTCCGGGATATGTGGTCATAACCATAATGTACGGAGGATCTATCTCAGGAAACTGGTCAATTGGGAGCTTTAGAAAAGAGAAGACACCCAATATTATCACTGCCGCAAAAATAAGCACGGTTGAAACCGGCTTATCAATAGCTGTCTTATATATACTCATAAACCTTTTTCCTCCGTATTTACTATAATGTGTGAACCGTCAACCAAACGACCTTGGCCAACTGTTATTATCTCATCGCCCTCCTTTACATCTCCAATAATCTCAACATATTTATCAAAGCGCTGTCCAAGCTCAACCTCCACACGTTTAGCCACATCACCATCGCGAAGGAATATGTAACGATTATTTGAACCAATTAGCTTTAGAACAGCCTGATAAGGCACAACAATGGTTGACGCCTTGCCAACAGGAAGCGTAGTGCTGACATACATACCAGGACGCAAAGTTTCAGAGGCGTTTGGAATTTTCACTTTAACAGTAAATGTATGCGAGCTGACGTCTATTGTAGGATAGACAATCTCCACTGTCCCTTTAAAGTTCCTATCAGGATATATCTCCGACTTTAGCGATATAGGCATACCCACCTTAATCTGAGGAAAATACAGTTCAGGAATATTTATATACGCCTTGAGCATATCTATTTTTGCCAAATTAAGTATCGGCTGACCAGCACAAAGCTCACCGTTTTCAAAATTCTTAGCCGTTATCACACCAGCAAAATCAGCTTTTACAAAAGTGTTCTTTTCATAAAGAGCCAATGTCTCACCTAATTGATCATACTGAACCTTAGTTTGGTCATAACTCTGCTGAGATATGCTTCCAGCCTCTTTCAACGCCTGCATACGTCCCATTTCCACGCCAAGATTTGCATACTGCAACTTGTAGTTAGTATATTGGGTAGGATCCATACGCACCAGCAGCTGTCCTTTTGAAACCTTGTCGCCAACCTCCACAAATATATGGTCTATTATACCACTTACTGTGGAAGATACATTCATAGTCTCATAGCCCTGCAACGTGGTAGGCAAATTGATTTCACGGTCAATCTCCCTCTTCTCTATTTTCTCTACTTCAACCTGCTCTTTCTTAACGTTTTCAGAGGTCTCAGTTTCAGCAGCCTTTTTAGAACATGAAACAAAAACAACTCCTAACGTCAACACTAAAATAAGTTTGTTTATTTTTTTCATATTATGTTTGTTTATTATTGTATATTTAGCAAATCCTTAAGTGACAGGTAGGCCTCAACCGTTGAGAGCAGCGCAGACACATAGCTGGTCTGAGCGTTTATAAGGCTCTGGCTGGCGGTGGTCACATCAGTACTGGAACCGTAGCCGTACTCAAACTTCTTTGATGTATTGTCAAGCACTTTCTGACACACCTCGATGTTCTTTTCCTGCACCTTAAACTTATCATACGCATTCTTGAGGTTATAACGCAACTGATAGTTTGAAATATTCAGTTTGTCTTCTGTCTCCTTCTGTGTGTTTTCAGCCGCCTCACGAGCCCAGCGTTTCTCTTTTATTGAATAAGTGTTCTTACCCGATGTCCACAAAGGTATGCTAAGTGACACACCCACAACATTAGGTGGAGTATTGTTAAAGCCAGCCTCCTTGCCAAAATAGGTTTTAGCAGAATACTGGTAATATGCGCTAAGCGTAGGCACAAAGCTCATTGCCGCAAGCACCTCCTGTTTCTTAGCAAGTTCAGTCTGTTTGACAACCAACTGGTAGTCATAGTTATTCTCTATATTGAACTCTCTATCAAGAATAAGCTGAGTTTCATCTGGTTTTATAAGATTATCAAAGCCATCAGTAAGTTCTATATTCTCATCCATACCCAGGCCAAGATAGAGACGCATCATACTTGTAAGCACCTCCTTATTCACCTTGGTATCGCTTATCTGAGTCTCAAAACTGTTCACCTGCACCTCTATCTGGTCAGCCGATGTCTGTTCTGCCGCACCCACATCAACAGCCTTCTGCGCACGCTGATGCAGTGTTTTAAGGTTCTCATAGTTCTTCTCCAGAAGTTTAAGAGTTGACTCCATTGTAAGAATTGAATAGTAAGTAGTAACCACATTATTTATTATGGTTTGCTCACTCTTCTTAGCCGTTATGTCAGCCATCTTAACCGCAATATTACTAATAACAGCCCCCACAACCATTGTACCTGAAACTGCCATTGAAGCCTTAACCCCAAAAGTTCCGTAAGGGTTCATCGGGACACCCAAACCCATAAGCTCCATCTCATAGCCACACATGTTCATATAGTCAAGCGACGCACTTGCCTGTGGCAGCATAGTTGCTATAGACTGCCAGCGTGCTGCGTACTTCTGCTTTATAGCCAGTGAAGCATTCTGCAGGGTACGGTTGTGCTCCAGTGCAAACTTTTTTGCATCTTCAAGAGAAAGAGCAAGCGTATCCTCTGTCTGCACCTGGGCAAAAGCCAAGCTGGCAAGCATAAACGCACTCAACGCAAAAATTAACCTTTTCATATATTTTATTGTTTTGAATTCAAATAATACTCAAGCCCCTCACTGTTGCACACCAAACGCATATAAGCGTCAATCTTTAGCGCAAACAAATCATTATCGCCACCATCAATAACTGCCATCATCATATTATAAACAAGAGCCACAAAACTATCTCCGGCGGTCACATCTGCAAGTTCTCCCCTATACAAACCTTCCTGCACTCCCTTTATTATATTATTGCATATAATATTTTTTATAGCCTCCTTGTTACCTGCAACAAAAGCATTATGTATATCAGGATAATATTTTACAAGGTCACGCATAAACTTTTCATGCTTAAGGCGACGTTTCTGAAGCGAAGGATGACGGAAAAAGAGCGCAACATCAATGGCATTAGCCGTCTGGCAATGCATGGCGTACTCCCTGTCCTCCTTTTTATTGGTTTCAGTAACGTGCTCAAGCACAGCGCTTACAAGCTCCTCCTTCTGGCGGAATTCCGTGTAGAATGTCTTTTTAGATATACGGAGAATATCACAGATGTCATCAATACTGACACTACGGATGCCGTATTTCAGGAACTCTGACTCGGCTGTTTTAAGTATGTTCTGACGCAAGTTTCCCATATTGATATATCTAAGCGGGTGCAAAGATAACACAATATGGGAAACCCGATGCAAAAATTAGCAAAAATTTTAAAAATATTTTATCAATAATTTGACATCTTGCTAATTATCAGTATTTTATACGGAAACTCTCTAACATTAAGAGTTTTCAAGTGAAAAAGTTTTGTAACAATTAAAAAGCGCTTGCGCCACTACTGCGCATCGCCGTAGAGACGAGCCTGAGCCGCACGCACATTAGCGTCATCAAGGTAGTCATCATAGTTAGTCACCTTGTCAATAATGCCGTTTGGTGTAAGCTCAATTATACGGTTACAAACAGTGCTGATAAACTCATGGTCATGTGACGCCATAAGCACATTGCCCTTAAAGCCCTTCAGAGAGTTATTGAACGCCTGAATAGACTCCAAATCAAGGTGGTTGGCAGGAGAGTCAAGCACCATCACGTTGGCGTTCTTGAGCATCATGCGAGAAATCATGCAACGCATCTTCTCACCACCTGAAAGCACACTCGCCTTCTTGTAAATCTCCTCGCCAGCAAATAACATTCTGCCAAGGTAGCCACGCACAAAACTCTCTGTGGTGTCTGGTGAATACTGGCTGAGCCAGTCCACAAGGCTGAGGTCTGTATTAAAGAAACTTGAGTTATCAAGCGGCAGATATGCTGTGGTTATAGTAACACCCCAGTTGAAAGTACCTGCATCAGGCTTGGCGCCGTTGCATATAATCTCAAAAAGAGCAGTCATGGCACGAGGGTCACGTGACACAAAGGCAATCTTGTCATCCTTCTCCACATTGAAGTTCACATCCTTGAAAAGAGTAACCCCATCAACCGATGCGGCAAGCCCCTTGCACTCCAACACCATATTGCCAGGTTCACGCTCTGGGGTGAATATTATGCCCGGATATTTACGTGTGGATGGCTTAATCTCCTCGATGTTAAGCTTCTCAAGCATCTTGCGGCGTGATGTAGCCTGCTTTGACTTGGCCACATTGGCGCTGAAACGGCGGATGAACTCCTCCAGCTCCTTCTTCTTCTCCTCCGCCTTCTTGTTCTGCATCTGCTGCTGGCGCAGGGCAAGCTGGCTGGACTCATACCAGAATGAGTAGTTACCGGCAAAGAGCTGAATCTTACCGTAGTCTATATCAATTGTGTGAGTGCTCACAGCGTCAAGGAAGTGACGGTCATGGGATACCACAAGCACAGTGTTCTCATAGTTGGCAAGATAATCCTCAAGCCAGCGTATTGTATCTATGTCAAGGTCATTGGTAGGCTCGTCAAGCAGCAGGTTGTCAGGCTTGCCAAAGAGAGCACGCGCAAGCAGGATTCGCACCTTCTCCTTACCACTCATATCCTTCATAAGTGTGTAATGGAACTCTTCCTTAATGCCCAAGCTGCTAAGCAGCGATGCAGCGTCACTCTCAGCGTTCCAGCCGTCCATCTCTGCAAACTGCTCCTCCAGCTCAGACGCCCTGATACCGTCAGCCTCAGTAAAATCCTCCTTTGCGTATATGGCGTCCTTCTCCTCCTTAACCTTCCAGAGCTTGTCATGCCCCATCATCACCGTATCTATAACAGTGAACTCATCAAACTCAAAGTGGTCCTGCTTCAACACGGAGAGGCGCTCGTTAGGCCCGAATGAAATAGTACCGCGAGTAGGCTCCAAGTCACCGCTGAGCATACGTAGAAGCGTTGACTTGCCGGCACCATTGGCACCTATCACGCCGTAGCAGTTCCCCGCAGTAAACTTAAGGTTAACATCTTGAAACAGAATTCTCTTTCCAAACTGGATTGCTAAATTTGAAACAGTAATCATATTATTAGTTGATTTTTGGGAGCCGCAAAGGTACAAAAAAAAACTCAACTCTCAATTAAATCAAGCACCATTCGGCATTTCTCGTCATCTGGTATGCTGTAGTCTATCCAGTGTATCTTAAAGCCACGTTTCTCCATGCCGCGCAGCCATGTCATCTGGCGCTTTGCAAACTGATGTATGGCTATCTCAAGGCCGCTGAACATTTCAGAGTATGAGAGTTCACCAATAACATACTGCGTTACAAACTTATACTCCAAGCCGTAGTATTTAAGGCTATCCGGAGCCACTCCACTGTCTATCAGTCCTCTGATTTCATCCACCATGCCAGCGTCAAGCCTCGCTTTCAGACGCTCAGTTATGCGGCGGCGGCGTGCCTCACGATCTATGTCAACACCAATGATAAGGCTGTCAATAGGCTCATAATCATTGGCTTTAGCTCCGTTTTCAGCATAGTATGTCTCTATCTCTATGGCTCGTATGGCACGCTTGGCGGTGTCCACATCCGTAGTGTTATGGAGGGTCTTGAAACATTTAAGAATCTCCGTGAGTTCTACCAAACTCTTATCCTTAAGGCTCTCACGCAGAGCTGGATTCTCAGGCACCTCAAGCAGACGGTAGCCCTTTAGTACAGACTCAATGTAAAGCCCTGAGCCTCCGCAGAGTATAGGCTGCACCCCACGGCTCACAATATCAGCGTACGCCTTGTGGAAATCATGCTGATACTCAAATATATTGTACTGCTCGCCAGCATTACGTATGTCTATGAGGTGATACGGTATGGGCTTACCCTCAACCACATAATCAGCCAAATCCTTGCCTGTGCCTATGTCCATGCCACGGTACACCTGACGGGAGTCTCCGCTTAGTATCTCTCCGCCTGTTAGATACGCCAAACGGCAAGCAAAGGATGTCTTCCCGCTTGCCGTAGGTCCTATAATGGTTATAAGCTTCATTTAGAGTATAAATTTAGGAATCTGCAAATATTTTCTACAAATATATGAATAATTTTGCCCATACCTACACCGATGTCACCTTTCTTTGCGTTTATGTCAATGAGCGTTGTCATTGTTGTGCTGTGCCGTGCTATGCCGTCTCAGTATTTATTCTCCCCTCCCCTGCCGTCATGCGCCGCAGGGCGCGCCTTTATCCCTTCGGGGAGTCTGTTTATGTTCGCTTTCTTCCTAACTCGCTTCGCTCAGACAACGTCAGAAAGCTCCAATCACTACGAGTCCCCTCGGGGGCGCTTATGGGCTTGTGACGGCAGAGGGGGAATATAAAGCACCATTAATTCTTAACATCACTCCCTTCTTTTTCCGCATTTTCTGTGTCGTCAACCTCAGATTCTGAATCTTCAGTCGCTTTTTTGCCTTTTAGAGCGTCTTCGATTATCTTATCAAGGACTGGGTCATTTAATTGGACATGGCTTTCATTTTTCTTATCCTCTGTACCAATTTTTTTTTGACATAAAAAATACAGAATCGTAAGAGGAATTGAAACGATAATCGAACTATACACAAAATCAAGTTTATTATCCAGTATATCCTGCCATGACATCGGATTGTAAAAAGAACTTAGTATTCTTTTCATTTATTACGTTCTTGATAAACAGATATACAATTGGACACAAAATCAGAAATTAAATTAATACCAAGGTTTTCGCAGACACTTGGTGTATCTATTGGGAATGCCAAGACTCCCTTTGCAAAACCTAACAATACACCAGAAGCGAACTGAAATGGTAAATTACTCGTGTTGTTCACCGCCATATACCCAATCTCAGCCATCATCTTCGTCTTCCCATATCCTTTTACCCCATTAATTATTGAAGTTGAGCCATAATACTTTGCTGCATTTGATGATACTGTGTATGCCTATTTTCCAGCATTATATGTGGCTATAGCAGCTGATTTAACATACGGTGCAGCCCAAACAGCGGCATTGTAGCCGTATTCAAGTGCTGCCGGACCTGCCATCATTCCACCCATAAGCCCGGCCGCCATCTTTGTATAGTTGCTTGACAGAAAGTCGTTCTGGGCCGAATGGATGCTACATGTCATCAAGGCAGACTGATCTTCATGTACCTAATCAAGTTCCTTGCCGTTGAACTTGTATGGGGTGTAGGCTACGTACTGGGATATGGTATGTTATCATATAAATAATAGTCACAACGATGATTTTCTTATATACAGGAACAAGAGAAGCACATAAACAAATAGCAATACACATTGTAAACATATTGCAAAATATTTATTGTGAATGCCTGTCAACCGTGTATGGCATAAATCCTTTATAGAATTATTCTCAGTGCCTTTAACTTCAATATTAATGCCTTTTGTTTGAAAAAACAATAGAATTTCTAAAGAAATATTATTGATATCTAACATTATTTTTTTATGTGTCCCATTCTTCATATAAAATACCAGGTATTCAGAAGATGCCTTACTGGCCATCACATGAAACAAGATAGATTGAATTTCAGAATAGCATATATCACATTTCTTCTTAAAAAAACGGAATGGATATGTTATAACAACGCTATCTTCACATAAACTAATATTAGAAATTCCCCAAAAAGAGAACAAAAACAGTATTGTAGAGGGTATTAACATCCACTTAATGTCAAGTACTAAGAAAATTGACATCATTCCAGCACAAATAATAAAGGACGTAATGACTATCCCCCAATTTGTAAAACAATAGACCTTATTCATTGAACAGTGCATTTAGATTGTTAACAAAGGAGTTAAATAAATCTGCAACACTTATTGTCTTCTGTATGATAGAAGAACCAACATCTCTTAAAGTGTTTATATCGTTCCTTATTCCTAACCCAGAAACTATAGTTTTTGTAATTCCAACTGCCATCTTTCCAGGTTGAGTATTAACACATTGTTGCACAAGACTTTCTCCGTTTGCATTAGTCCCAATGTCATCAATGGAATTTGCTATGCCAGACGCTGTTACAATAGTACCAGCAACAGATGTCTCTGCTGCTAACGCCATGCCACCCGTGATCACTCCGATTACACCAGTAGCCACCGCAATGTCTTGTTTGGTTATGGTTCCGAGATTTGCACAATCATTATGATGATCATCAAGATTATCATACCATGTCTTCTGCCCGCTGAGTCTGGCAGAATAGGTGGTGACCACATTCCCATCTTTAACAACTACAGCATCTTTCCCGTATTTCCCATCTATTAACTGAACTTCAAATCCATTTTGTGATG
>ONEZ01000026.1 GCA_900316995.1 uncultured Bacteroidales bacterium
CGCCTTTTGGGCGGCGTGTTGGCATAATCCAAGCAAGCTTGGCTTCTGCGCACCACTGGCTCCAAAATTCCCGCTATACGTCTCCGCGGGTGGAGACGCCTCAGATTTGAATTAAAAAATCATCCTCCATTCTCCATTCTCCATTAATTTTCAACTTTATTCACTTCGTTCATCAATTCGTCAACTCTCAACTTTCAACTCTCAACTGCCGATTCACCGATTCACCGCATCACCGCATCACCGCATCATCGCATCACCGCATCATCGCATCACCGATTAAACGCTTCACCTCCATAATCCTCTGCAGTCTTGCTCGGTCTTCCGCACTGCCGGGGCGGGTGGGGCGATGGTTCTCAAGTTTTCTAAGCTTGTCATATTCTGTGCAGAGTTTCTTGGTCTCTGCGCTGAAATAGCACTCCGCAAATTTCTCCCAAATGTAGTCTATGGCTGCATCGCTGGGGTGAATCATGTCTGACGCAAAGAAACGATAGTCTCTCAGGTCATCATTCATGATTTCATAGCTTGGAAAGTATGTGCAATTCTCAACGGCACCGCATATCTTATCTACGGCAAGGAGCAGAGTGGCCTTGTCAAGGCGGCTCTCATGCAGACCGTATTTCAGGTAGCGGATTGGGCTTACTGTTAAAATGAACTTCTTATCTGGATATGCTTTTGTTAGCTGGATATACATTTCCGCTATCTCATCTATGCTGAGGATGCCTTTTTGAAACTCTTTTTGGTCTGTATGGTGGCAGTTGGCAACCACATTCCCGCTGCTTTTGAGCGTATAGGTTCTTGCTGTACCAAATGTAAGTATCACAATATCAGACTTATTCCAGAAATCTTCACCTATGGTAAGCTCTTTGTTCATCTCTTGCAGAGCCTCTTCCTTAGTGCCTTTTGAGTATGAGCTGTGAAAGCTGTAATGACTGTACAGACCTTTGTCTTCTATCAGTTCGTTTTCTGTTATAGAGGCGCCTTCGGCAAGCATTTTGATTGAGTTTAACACCGATGCAGGGTTATATACGGCTCCAAACGGATGGTACGCCTTGAACCCAAAATAGCCTGCCTTGGCAGAAATATTTTGCGCAAAGCATGACCCTAAGAACAGAATCCTGCTATTGTGGTCTATTCTTATGTCTGATTTTGCTGATATTTCTGTTCGGAAATTCATAATAGTTTAGTCGTTTAATCGTCCTCGTCATGCTGAGGCTTGCCGAAGCATCTCGTAATGTTTATGAGATCCTTCGCTTTACTACGTTCCGCTCAGGATGACGTCAATTGTCAATTAACTTTAGCACCTCATCAATATCCGGGCTGAGAATTATCTCAGTGCGGCGGTTCTTCTGGCGGGCGGCGGCGGTGTTCTCTGAATCCACAGGGCAGTACTGGCTGCGGCCGGCAGCTGTGATATTTGCTGGATCCACGCTGCTGTTTTGGAGCAGGATTTTTACCACTGCGGTGGCACGCTTCACGCTAAGGTCCCAGTTGTCTGTAATATTTCCGGAACCGCCGTAAGGAATGTTGTCTGTATGACCTTCCACCAGGATGTTCAGGTCTGAGTGCTGTGCCAGAATGTCAGAGAGGTTTCTGAGGGCTGCCTCGCCGTTCTTGTTCACATCCCATTTGCCAGATTGGAAAAGTAGCTGCTCGTCAAGGCTCACATATATTCTGCCTCCACGGGTGGTTACCTGTATGCCGTCATCGCCGTAAGAGGCTAATGCGTTCTTAATCTTATCCTTAATCTCCTGCATCTTGCGTTCCTTCTCTTTTATAAGCTCGTCAAGTTCAGATATTTTCTTGTTTTTCTCTTCAAGTTCTTTTTGCTTGTCAGCCAGTTCGCGTTCGGCTTGGAACAGTGCGTCCTCTCGCTTTACGAGCTTGCTCTGAAGATCCTGCATCTCTGCCATAAGCGCTTGAACCTCCTCTTTGCTCTTTGATGTGCGCAGTTTTTCAAGCAGGTTCATATTCTGCTCCTGCATGCGTGCGCAGTCTTCCTGCACACGCTTTAGCTCACGTGACAGATTGGTGGTGTCTGACTCTATCTTCTGTTTGGCCGCCTTTAGCCTCTCAAGCTCGTCAGTTAGCTCCCTGTTCTTTACATTTGCAGATTCAAGTTGCTCGTTACAGTTGCGCGCATCATCATAATATTTTGACGCAAGTGCTTGTGCTTCATTGTATTTCTCCTTTGTTACGCACGATGTCAGCATCGCTGTGGCTGCTATTGCAAGTGCAATAAAAATGTTCTGTACCTTCATTGTTCTTAAATGGTTGTTTTGAGTGAACAAAGATAATGAAAATTTTTTGTACCTTTGTGCGTGAGTACGTATATAAATTATGCAGGAACTTAAGGATAAATATCCGCTATTATGGTCAATTGACAGCCCTAAGGATTTGCGTCTTCTTGACAAAAGTTCATTAGAGCAGGTTTGCAAGGAGTTGCGCGGCTTTATAATTGATTCTCTGTCAGTGAATCCCGGTCACTTGGCATCGAGCCTTGGTACTGTGGAGCTCACTGTGGCACTGCATTATGTGTTCAATACACCCGATGACAGGATAGTATGGGATGTGGGGCATCAGGCGTACGGACATAAGATACTTACAGGACGCAGGGACCGTTTCTCCACTAACCGTAAACTCCACGGACTTAGCGGGTTCCCTAACCCTAAGGAGAGCGAATATGACTCTTTTGTGGCGGGTCACGCATCTAACTCCATATCGGCTGCATTGGGATTGTCTGTGGCTGACCTTATGGAGAACAGAGGAAACAAGGTTGTGGCTGTGATAGGTGATGGCGCCATGACTGGAGGTCTTGCTTTTGAGGGGCTTAACAATGTTTGTGAGAACCATAACAACCTTCTTATTATTCTCAATGACAACAATATGTCAATTGATATGCCAGTGGGCGGTTTGAACAAATACCTCACAGATATCACCACTTCCAAGTTCTACAACGATGTCCGCTTCAAGTCATACCACCTGCTTAAGAAGTTAGGTGTTATGAACGAGTCAAAGCGTAACAAGATTATGCGAATGGGTAATACCATTAAAACAAATGTATCTGGTTCGCATAATATTTTTGAGGGTTTGAATATTAGGTACTTCGGGCAGGTTGACGGACATGATGTTAACCAGCTTGTAAAGGTCCTCAATGATATTAAAGACTTTGAAGGGCCTCGTGTGCTGCATATAAAGACCATTAAGGGCAAAGGCTACGCCCCCGCAGAAAAAGACGCCACAGTTTGGCACTCTCCTGGAACGTTTAATGTGGAGACAGGGGAACGCATAAAGTCTGACAACTCTGGCATAAAACGCTATCAGGATGTTTTTGGCCTTACGTTGCTACAGCTTGCAGAAAAAAATGATAGAATCATAGGTATAACACCTGCCATGCCTACGGGTTGCTCCATGAACATAATGGCGGAGAAGATGCCTGACCGTGTGTTTGACGTGGGTATTGCTGAGGGGCATGCTGTTACTTTCTCAGCAGGACTTGCCAAGGAGGGTATGATGCCGTTCTGCAACATCTATTCCTCTTTTATGCAGCGTGCATACGATAATATGATACATGATGTGGCACTCCAGAACCTTAACATGGTTCTGTGTCTTGACCGTGCAGGCCTTGTGGGGCAGGACGGTCCCACGCATCATGGAGCCTTTGATGTGGCGTATCTGCGTCCGATACCTAACCTTACCATAGCATCACCGCTCAATGAGCGTGAGCTTAGAAATATGCTTTATACTGCCCAGACAGAGGGCAAAGGGCCGTTTGTTATACGCTATCCGAGGGGTAAATGTGAGGGTAAGGATTGGGAGAATCTGCCATTTGAAGAAATGCCTGTGGGTAAGGGAGTGTGCATGAAAGAAGGTACTGATGTGGCGGTCCTCACGTTCGGACCAATAGGTAATTTTGCAGCCAAAGCTATAGAGGCCATGGAGCCTGCCGCCGCCGCCAAGGTTGGCTGGTATAATATGAGATTTGTTAAACCTATTGACACTCAGCTTCTTGATTCTGTGGCTAAAAGGTATAAGAGAGTTATAACCATAGAGGATGGAGTTCGTAAAGGTGGCTTTGGCAGCGCTGTGCTTGAGTACTATGCCGACTCCGATGTTCAGATACCAGTTTCACGTCTTGGACTTCCAGACCAGTTTGTGGAGCATGGCCTTCCGTCTGAACTATATGCCCTTACTGGTCTTGACGCCGATGCCATCAAAGTAGAGATTCTTAAACATTTGTAGCGTTTATGGCAAAACACAGAATGGACAACGTACATTACCAGTTCAACCCTCATACGCTAAAGTATGAGAAGGTTGTCCGTGACTGGCGCTACTACATGAAACGCATTTCAGGAATACTTGGACTTGGTATTGCATCGGGAGCTCTGTTCTTTTTTCTATACATCACATTTATCCAGTCGCCAGCGGAGCGTCAGCTTTTGGAAGAGAACAATAAGCTGCGCACCCAGTTCAAGGTGCTAAGCCGCCAGCTTGATGAGGCTATTAAAATTATGGAGATTATAGAGGAGAGGGATGATAACTTTTACCGTGTGATGCTTGAGGCAGACTCTATTCCCAAATCAATGCGTAAGGGTACATACACACTTACGGCACGCTATGACAAGTGGAAGAACCTGCGTGTGGGCGATATTGTGAAGGAAACATCTCAGAAGATGGATGTGCTGAACCGTATGCTCTATATTCAGAGTACATCTTTTGATGAGCTGGTGGATCTTGCACTCAAGAATGAAGACCGCCTGAAACATATTCCAGCCATCATGCCGGTGCTTAATAAGGATTTGCAACGTACCGCATCGGGTTACGGATACCGTATAGATCCAATATACCAGACCAAGCGTTTCCATAAGGGCATGGACTTTTCTGCTCCTATTGGTACTGAAATATACGCCACAGGAGCAGGCACTGTTACTTTTGCCGGCTGGAAACAGGGTTACGGCAACTGCGTTATAATTGACCATGGATATGATTATGAAACCCTTTACGCTCATTGCAGTAAAATTCAGAAGGGATTGCACAGGGGAAGCAAAGTTCAGCGTGGCGATGTTATAGCCTTTGTGGGAAATACAGGAAAGTCAACTGGTCCGCACCTGCATTATGAGGTGCATGTTGACGGTCAGCCGCAGAACCCGTCACACTACTATTATCTGGACCTGTCGCCTGACCAGTATGATGAGATGATACGTATTGCATCTGATAGTGGCAAGATGTTTGACTGATAATTATATTAAATGCTAAAAGAGGGTAAGTTATATTACACTATTGGTGAAGTGGCGGAGATGCTTGACATTAGCACTTCAAACATCAGATACTGGGAGAGCGAGTTTCCGCATATCAAGCCTAAGATTAATCAGTCTGGCAAGCGTGCCTACACAGATAAGAACATACAGGCTGTACGCATGATACAGTACCTGCTCCGTGACAAGCGTATGACTATAGAGGGGGCGAAACTCTATCTTAAAGACAAACGTCACCCCTTTCTTGAGCAGGCTGATAATATAAACATAGTGGACGAGCTTCTTAAAATCAAGACTGAACTGGGTGAAATACGTCATGAACTCAATATTTTTGATAAGGATAAGATAAAATGAATATAGAGGAGGCTGCCAGATTGATTAAAAAGAGACCCGCCGATGCGCACAAAGGCGTATTTGGCAAGGCTCTGCTGTGTGTGGGCAGCTATGGAATGATGGGCGCCGCTGTGCTTAGCGCTCGTGCGTGTTTGAGAAGCGGGGTGGGGCTTTGCTATGTGTGCTCGCCAGAGAGGTGTATGGATATTGTGCAAATCTCTGTGCCGGAAGCGGTTTTTAGAATGTCACTTGAAAATTTGCAGCAGTATGACGCCGTGGGTTGTGGCTGTGGGATTGGTACGGAGGCAGAGGCTGTAAACAAACTTGAATATATCTTAGGCAATGCGTCAACGCCATTATTGCTTGATGCAGATGCTCTCAATATAGTATCGGCCAAGGGTTGGCAGGACAGGTTGCCTAAAGGAACGGTAATAACACCGCATCCACTTGAATTTCATAGAATTTCAGGTGCGGGCGGAAGCAGGGAAGAGCAGATTGAGGCGGCACAGGTGTTTGCTGTGAAGTATGGCGTGGTGGTGGTGCTAAAAGGGGCGGGAACAGCCGTGGTTAATACAGATGGCACTGTTGATATTAACACCACAGGCAATAGCGGTATGGCTACCGCAGGCAGCGGCGATGTGTTATCCGGTATAATAACAGGACTGTTAGCACAGGGTTACAGCCCGTTTGATGCGGCACGCCTTGGGGTGTTCCTGCATGGCATGGCTGGTGACATCGCTGCCGCGGAGCGCAGTGAACAGGCACTTATTGCTAGTGATATTGTTGATAATGTTGGGAGTGGGTTTATGAAATTGAGACTGTTATAGTTAAAAGTATTGAGCTTTGAATTTGAGGCCTCTCCACCCGCGGAGAGGTATAGCGGGAGGGACCCATAGGGTCATAGACCCGTATGGGAGGGACGAAGCCCATTACAAATGGGCTGAGCCCGAAAAACAAAGCTCAATACTTTTTAGAAGAAATTTAATCAATATATTACAAAATATGATGACTTCAAAAGAAATTCGTAAGTCTTTTTTAGACTTTTTTCAGTCAAAGGGGCATAAGATTGTTCCATCAGCACCTATGGTGGTTAAAGATGACCCTACTCTTATGTTCACAAACGCTGGTATGAACCAGTTCAAGAACATTATCTTAGGTAATGACCCAATAGTATATTCACGCGTGGCAGACTCGCAGAAGTGTCTGCGTGTAAGCGGTAAGCATAATGACCTTGAGGAAGTAGGGCATGACACATACCACCACACCATGTTTGAAATGCTTGGCAACTGGAGTTTTGGAGACTACTTTAAGGCTGAGGCTATTGGCTGGGCTTGGGAGTATCTTACAGAGGTCCTGAAACTTGATAAAGACCGCCTTTATGTAACTGTGTTTGAGGGAGCAGAGGCGGAAGGCCTTAGCCGTGATGACGAGGCTGCATCCATTTGGGAGAAATATATTGCAAAGGACCGTATAATCAACGGTAACAAGCATGACAACTTCTGGGAGATGGGTGATACAGGCCCTTGCGGTCCGTGCTCAGAGATTCATATTGATCTCCGCCCCGATGCGGAGCGTGCGCAGGTTAACGGACGTGACCTTGTGAACAAAGACAATCCTCAGGTTATTGAGATATGGAACAATGTGTTTATGCAGTACAACCGTATGGCAGACGGACATTTGGAACCGCTACCTAAAAAGGTTATAGACACAGGTATGGGTTTTGAGCGCCTTTGCGTAGCGGTACAGGGCAAGCACTCAAACTATGACACAGATGTGTTCCAGCCGTTGCTTAAGGCTGTAGGCTCCATCTGTGGTTGTGAGTATGGTAAAGATGCCAAAACAGATGTGGCTATGCGTGTGGTTGCAGACCATATACGTACCATAGCCTTTGCCATTACAGACGGTCAGCTGCCGTCTAACGCCAAGGCTGGTTATGTTATTCGCCGTATATTGCGTCGTGCTGTACGTTACGGCTACACATTCCTTGGTAGAAAAGAGGCGTTTATGTACAAACTTATACCTGCCCTTATTGCCAATATGGGAGAGGCCTATCCTGAGCTTATTGCCCAGCAGGAGCTTATAACCAAGGTGATAAAGGAGGAGGAGGATTCATTCCTGCGCACACTTGAAACAGGTATCCGCCTTCTTGACAAGGTTATGGCAGACGCTAAAAAGGCTGGCAAGACAGAGATTTCAGGTGTGGATGCCTTTACTCTTTATGATACATTCGGGTTCCCGCTTGACCTTACACAGCTTATATTAAAGGAGAATGCGCTTGGTGTTGACATCGACGGTTTTAATGCTGAGATGCAGAAGCAGAAAGACCGTGCCCGTAACGCTGCTGCCGTAGAGACTGGTGACTGGGTGGTGCTTGCAGAGGGTGAGACTGAGTTTGTAGGCTACGATGTAACCTCTGCTGAGACCTCAATTCTGCGTTACCGTAAGGTTTCTCAAAAGGGCAAGGATCAGTATCAGGTAGTGCTGTCTGTTACTCCGTTCTATGCTGAGATGGGTGGTCAGGTTGGTGACACTGGAGTGCTTGAGAGTGCAAATGAGAAGATTGAGGTTATTGACACTAAGAAGGAGAATAACCTGCCTGTTCATATCATTAAGAGATTGCCGGAGAACCCCTCTTCAAAATTTACAGCAAAAGTTGATGTTGAACGTCGTGCGGCTATTGAGGCTAACCACTCTGCAACTCACTTGCTTCAGGAGGCTCTGCGTAACCTGCTTGGAACACACGTGGAGCAGAGAGGCTCATTTGTGTCACCACAGGTGCTGCGCTTTGACTTCTCTCATTTTGAGAAACTTACACCTGAGCAGATACGTACAGTGGAGCGTGCGGTTAACCGTAAGATTCGTTCCAACGTACCTCTGTGTGAGCACAGGGATATGCCTATCGCTGACGCCAAGAACCTTGGCGCAATGGCGCTCTTTGGTGAGAAGTACGGAGACAAGGTGCGTGTAATACAATATGGCTCATCTGTTGAGCTTTGCGGTGGTACTCACGTTAAAGCTACAGGCTGCATAGGACTGTTTAAGATAGTGTCTGAAAGTTCCATCGCTGCTGGCATTAGAAGAATTGAGGCTGTTACCGCAGCACAGGCTGAGCGTATGGTGGAGGAGCTGCAAGAGAAGCAGAACACTATGCGTGAACTCTTCAATAATGTGCCAGACTTTGCATCGGCGGCTAAGAAACTTATAGAGGACAACTCTTCACTGCATAAGCAGATAGAGGAGTTTATGCTCCAGAAAGCAGAGCAGATGCGTGAGAAACTGATGTCACAGGCACAGGAAGTGAACGGTGTTAAGGTTATCACATACGTGGGAGAGGAGAATCCAGACCTCTTTAAGAGTGTGGTTCCGGCCTTCAAAGGCAAGTTCACCGATGTCAAGTTTATGTTCGTGGTTGGTACTGTATGGCAGGGCAAGCCTAATATCACTGTGGTGCTTTCAAAACCAATGGTTGACGCTGGCTACAACGCAGGCAATATGGTAAAAGCTGCTGCTAAGTTTATTCAAGGCGGTGGTGGCGGTCAGCCGTTCATGGCATCAGCTGGTGGCAAGAACCCCGCAGGCATACGTGATGCTGTTGAGAGCGTGGTAAAATCCATTGCTGAATAATTGAAAGTATTGTTAGTTGATAAAGAAAAATACAAAAAGAGAGGGTGGCTAAAAGTTTTTAGTCACCCTCTCTTTTTACACTATATTATGGAGATTATAGCGGATAGCCGTCAAAATCATAGAGCACGGTAGATAGATAGCGCTCGCCTGTGTCTGGAAGTAGAACCACTATCTTCTTACCCTTGTTCTCAGGACGTTTGGCTATCTGGGCTGCTGCGTATGCTGCCGCACCGCTTGAAATTCCTACAAGTACACCGTCTTTCTGGGCAAGTTCACGACCTGTACGGATAGCATCGTCGTTCTCCACATCAAAGATTTCATCAATGTATTTTGAACTATATGTATCAGGTACAAAGCCTGCGCCTATTCCCTGAATTTTATGAGGACCGCTTGCGCCTCCGTTAAGTACTGGTGATGATTTTGGCTCTACAGCAACAACTTTGACATTTGGGTTCATCTCTTTAAGGAACTTGCCTGTGCCTGAAATGGTGCCGCCGGTGCCTACGCCAGCCACAAATATATCCACCTTGCCGTCAGTCTGGTTCCAAACCTCAACACCTGTGGTTGCATAGTGCTTGGCTGGGTTGGCAGGGTTTACAAACTGTCCGAGAATTATGCTGCCCGGTATAGAGTCACGTAAATCTTCGGCAGCCTTAATGGCACCCTTCATTCCATCTTTGCCTGGGGTGAGGCGAACCTCTGCTCCGTATGCTTTAACAAGGTTCCTGCGCTCAACGCTCATGGTGTCTGGCATTGTGAGGATAAGGTGATAACCTTTAACGGCACTTACAAGTGCAAGCCCCACGCCTGTGTTTCCGCTGGTTGGCTCAATGATTGTCGCACCAGGACGGAGTACGCCACGTTTCTCAGCGTCTTCCACCATTGCAAGTGCAATACGGTCTTTCACACTTCCTCCAGGGTTAAAAAACTCTACTTTAGCTATTATCGGAGTATCCAATCCGTTTGATTTTGAAAACTTCTCAAGTTCTACAAGAGGAGAATTACCAATAAGGTCTGTAATTTTTTTAGCAATTTTAGTCATGGTCTTATTTTTTTACAAAGTTAATATTTTTTTTGGTTAATCGTTTAATCGGTGAACCGCCCTCGTCATGCTGAAGCTTGCCGAAGCATCTCGTAATGTTTATGAGATTCTTCGCTTTACTACGTTCCGCTCAGGATGACGTAAACTCCTAAACTCCTAAACACCTAAACTCCTAAACTTTAAATTGATTCAAGTGCTTGCTGCAAATCATCAATAATGTCATCAATATGCTCTGTGCCTATGCTTAGGCGTACTGTTGACGGTGTGATGTGCTGCTCGGCAAGCTCTTCTGGTGAGAGTTGTGAGTGTGTGGTGGTGTAAGGGTGTATTACAAGGCTCTTTACATCTGCCACATTTGCAAGCAGTGAGAAAATCTTTAGCGCATCAATAAATTTCCAAGCCTCAGCCTGACCTCCGTTTATTTCAAAGGTGAAGATGGAGCCACCTCCATTTGGGAAGTACTTCTCGTACAGCTTATGGTCAGGGTGCTGAGGCAGGCTTGGATGGTTCACACTCTTAACCTTTGGGTGCTTAGCTAAGAACTCCACTACCTTTAGAGCGTTCTCTGTGTGACGCTCAACTCTCAGACTCAGAGTTTCAAGTCCTTGTAGCAGAATCCATGCATTGAACGGAGAGATTGCAGCGCCTGTGTCACGGAGAATCACTGCACGTATTCTGGTTACAAAGGCAGCAGCTCCGGCAACATCGGCGAAAACTGCACCGTGATAACTTGGGTCTGGCTTGGCAAGGGTAGGGAATTTTTCCGGATTGGCTTTCCAGTCAAACTTGCCGCCGTCAACAATCACACCGCCAAGCGATGTACCGTGACCTCCAAGAAATTTAGTGGCCGAGTGTACCACGATGTCAGCTCCGTGCTCGATGGGGCGAATTAGGAACGGAGTGCCAAATGTGTTATCCACAATAAGTGGCAATCCATGTTTGTGAGCCACTTCAGCCACTGCGTCAATGTTAAGTACATCTGAGTTTGGATTACCAAAAGTCTCAGCAAACACCACTTTGGTGTTTGGCTTGATAGCCTTTTCAAGAGCGTCAAGGTCATTGACTTTTACTATTGTGTTACTTACGCCTTGATTTGCAAGTGTGTGAACTATAAGATTATATGAGCCGCCATAAAGATTGTCAGCTGCTACGATATGGTCTCCTGCTTGAACAATATTCTGCAATGCGTATGTAATTGCCGCTGCACCAGACGCCACTGCCAAGCCTGCTACACCTCCTTCAAGGGCTGCCACACGCTCCTCAAAAACTCCCTGAGTGGAGTTTGTAAGACGTCCGTAGATATTACCTGCATCACGAAGCCCGAAACGGTCTGCCGCATGCTGTGAGTTATGAAACAAGTAAGCTGCAGTTTGATAAATAGGTACTGCACGTGAATCTGTTGCTGGATCTGCGCTCTCCTGACCTACATGAAGCTGGAGAGTTTCAAAGTGAAGTTTTTTCTGTGTACTCATAATCTATAAATTTTAATTGTTTATTTTGTGCATTATTGAATCTAACTTTGCTATCGGTTTACCGATTATTCACACTCCGTGTTCATCAACACGTCACCGATTCACCGGTTCACCGATTAACCTTTCTTCATTGCAAAGATACAGTATCTTGGAAATATCTTCCAAATAATATTGTAATTTTAGAAAATATAACTATCTTTGCGGGGTGTTATATGCGGATGTTCTGCATCGGGGTGAAATTTTAACACTCCATAGAATACTATTCTGCTATTTTTGACTCTATAATCTGCCTGAGTATGGAAAATCTTGACCAAATTGACTTGAAAATTCTTAGAACGCTGCAAAAAAATGCAAAACTCACCACAAAAGAGCTTGCAGAAGCGGTGAATCTTACTCCCACACCTGTGTTTGAACGTCAAAAAAGATTAGAGAAACAGGGGTATATAAAAGGGTATGTGGCTGTGCTTGACCCTGAAAAACTGAACCAGAGTCTGCTGGTGATTTGTAGTGTGAAACTAAAGCAGATTAACAAAGAGATTGCAAATCAGTTTATGTATGAGATAAACAAATTACCAGAGGTTATTGAGTGCTACAACACCTCTGGCAATTATGACTATATGTTAAAGGTTCGCTCATCAGACATGAAACACTATCAGGAGTTTATTCTTAACAAACTGGGTGCAATAGAGAATGTGGGCGCTATTGAAAGCACATTTGTAATGAGCGAGGTTAAAAGTAGCTATGGAATAAATATTTAGCATTAACCTTTGTAAACCAGCATCTGACAGTTTTTGCAGTCAAACTCAAGACGCAGGTAATAGTTTTTGTGGATAAGATATAGAGGCTCGCTTAGTTCACGGCTTTGCGGGCCCTTCTCTTTCTTGCAGGCTCCGAGCATAAAGCGTATGCAGTGCTTGCAGTACATTACTGGAACATTTAAAGGGTGGGAGAGTTCAAATGAGGGGTCTGTGCCTTGTGTTACTCCATGCTCTTCATAAAACTTACGGGCAAGAGAATTTGCTATGTTTTCAGTGTAATCTGCTCTTGTAAATGGGAATTTGGCATTGTTCTCTGATGGTGTGAACTCTTCTCTTGCTTTTAGCGCCTGCTTCTGCCGTGCCTCTGTAAGTTTCTGTATGGCATTGCGCCTTGCCGCCGCCACTGCGCTCATTGGGAAGAACCAAGGGGTGCTGACCTCTATTGATGTGGCGGAGTAGGGGGTGTCTCCAAGTTTTGAGAGCTGGGATTTTATATTCTCACTCTGGTCTTTCTGTGCTTTCTGTTTTTCTATGTCAATGCTCTCCGTAATGGTAGTCTCCCCGTCAGAAACAGATAGCTCGTTATCCGTAAGTTTGATAGTAACGCCTATCTTGCGTGTGGCGGTGGGCTTACCAAGTAGTGAGGTGAACTGAATATCTGCGTTACGGTATATTTTGGTACCTGGCTTCACAGCCACTGTCTCCGCGGTCTCACAGCGTGCAGCCGCTCCTTGTGGAGTTTCTATATTCTGTGCGGTGTTTATTCTGAATCCAAGAAACTCATTGCCTTCTGAGAGGAAGCACAGCCCGTCGCCATTATTCAGCGGTGTTTGTGTTATGATTTCTATCTTCCTGCCTTGTGTGCGGCTCACGGTGCCAATAAACTCACCTATAGACTTTGGGGTGAAAGGGGAGTATATGGCATTCCGTACATCAAGACCGCCTTTAGCGGCTCTGCCGTTCCAAAAGTATGTGGTGCCGCCACGATAAAAACTTTTGAATTTATTTGGTGTGAACGTAATGTTTGAACCTCCTTCTGAACTGCGATGCCAGTCTGGATGCCTCTCTAATACCTCATCAATCTTGCGGCGGTAATAGGCTGTAATGTTTTTAACGTAGTCCACATCTTTTAACCGGCCCTCTATCTTAAACGATGATATGCCTGATAATATCATCTCTTCAATGTCAGCGCTATGGTCCATATCCTTTAAGGAGAGGTAGTGTGCTGTGCCAAGATTATGGCCATGGCTGTCTTGAAGCTGAAAGGGCAGACGGCATATCTGGGCACATTCTCCACGGTTTGCACTACGCCCCGTAAGAGCCTCGCTGGCGTAGCATCGGCCGCTGTAGCTCACACATAAAGCCCCATGTATAAAAGCCTCAAGTTTAACATTGCATTTTTTGTGTATGTTCTCCACGTCAGTTTTAGAGCACTCACGTGCAAGAACCACCTGTGAGAACCCTATATCCTGCAAGAATTTGATTTTTTCAGGTGTGGTGTTATGCATCTGTGTGCTGGCGTGCAGAGCAATGGGTGGAATATTCATTTTAAGTATCCCAAAATCCTGCACTATGAGAGCGTCAACGCCTGCACTGTATAGGTCAGTGATTAGTTTTTCAACGCTGCTAATCTCGCTCTCTTTAACTATTGTGTTTACTGTTACATAAACTTTTGCTTTGTAAATGTGTGCAAAATCAGTGAGGCGTTTTATATCCTCAATGCTGTTACCAGCCGCTTTCCTTGCTCCAAACTCTTGTGCACCTATATACACGGCATCTGCGCCATGCAGTATGGCTTCAATTCCAATGTCAGCGTTTTTAGCGGGGGAGAGGAGCTCAATGTTCATGATAGTTGACAGTTGACAATTGACAATTGATAGTTGACAGTTAAATTTTCAATTTTCAATTTAATACGATTATTCACTAACATTCATCAAAACGTCACCGATTAGTCAATTAACCAATAGTTTCAATATTGTAAGGAGTAAGCTGATATACAAAGTAATTCAGCCAGTTTGTGAAAAGCAGATTGGCGTGGCTTCTCCAGCGTACGAGCGGACCAAGTTCCGGATTATCATCACGGTAGTAGTGGCGTGGCATCTTAATTGGCAACCCTTTGTCTAAATCTCGTTTATATTCCGTATCAAGAGTGTATGGTGAATATTCTGAGTGCCCGGTTATAAAAAACTCACGGCCGCCACGTCCCATAACCATATATACGCCAGACTCATCTGACTCTGAGATTATCTTAAGACCTTTAACTTTCTCTATATCCTTACGGCGTATCTCTGTATGACGGCTGTGTGGTACAAAAAACTCATCGTCAAAGCCACGGAATATAGGGTTTTTCTTGTCAAGTACCACATGCTTGAACACTCCAAACATTTTTTCGCTAAGATTATATTTTGGAACGCCATAGTAGTGGTAAAGTCCGGCTTGCGCGGCCCAACATATATACAGAGTAGATGTTACATTGTGGCGAGCCCAGTCAAATATCTGTGTTATCTCATCCCAATATGTTACGTCGGTGTAGTCAAATTGCTCCACGGGTGCACCTGTTATAATCATTCCGTCATATTTCTGCTCCGCCACGCTTTCAAATGTTTTGTAGAACATCTGCATGTGACGTATAGGCGTGTTTTTTGATGTGTGGCTTTTGAGCTTTATGAAATCAATTTCAAGCTGCAAAGGAGAGTTTGAGAGCAGACGTATCAAGTCTGTTTCTGTAGTTATTTTAAGAGGCATTAGGTTTACAATGGCAATGCGGAGCGGGCGGATGTCTTGTCCGCTCGCTCTCTCATTGTCCATTACAAAGATGTTCTCTTTTTTAAGAGTCTCTATTGCTGGTAATCCTTTAGGAATGTTTACTGGCATTGTTGTTTAGTTGACAGTTGATAGTTGACAGTTGAATTACGCTGCAAGCGAGAGCAGAAGTGAAACTTGTTTCAGTTATGCCGAGCGCAGCAAGTTATCACGGAAAGGCGAAGCCTTGACGTATAGTTGACAGCTTTACTGCTTAATTGAACTAAGCGCCTGTTCTATATCGGCGATGATGTCATCTGCATCCTCAATACCTACAGAGAAACGTATAAGGTCTGGCTGAATGCCTGCGGCAAGCAGCTGCTCGTCTGAAAGCTGACGGTGAGTGTGGCTGGCGGGGTGGAGCACACATGTACGTGCGTCTGCCACGTGTGTGGCTATACAGCAGAGTTTGAGGCTGTCCATGAACTTGATGGCCACATCTCTGCCTCCTTTTAGACCAAAGGTTACAACGCCGCAAGACTGTCCATCGCGGAACTGCTTCTGAGCTAATTCATAGTATGGGCTGCTCTTTAGTCCGCTATAGTTAACCCAAGCCACTTCAGGGCGCTTCTCAAGATACTCAGCCACCTTCTGAGCGTTCTCACAGTGGCGTGGAACTCTCAGATGTAAAGTCTCCAATCCTATATTAAGCAAGAACGCATTTTGTGGTGCCTGTATAGAGCCAAGGTCACGCATAAGCTGTACTGTGGCCTTAGTGATGTAAGCGCCCTTTCCAAAAGACTTGGTGTAGGCAAGTCCGTGATATGACTCATCTGGCTCTGTGAGTCCAGGGAACTTATCATGGTACTTCTCCCAGTCAAAGTTTCCGCTATCCACAATGCAACCGCCCACGGTCATAGCGTGTCCGTCCATGTACTTGGTGGTTGAGTGTGTCACTATGTCGCAGCCAAACTCAAACGGACGGCAGTTGATTGGGGTGGGGAATGTGTTGTCAATAATTAGAGGCACACCGTTCTTGTGAGCTATGCGGGCAAACTTCTCTATATCAAGCACGCTGAGCACAGGATTTGCGATAGTCTCGCCAAACAGCGCCTTTGTGTTTGGACGGAACGCCTTTTGAATCTCCTCCTCGCTGGCATCGGCGTCAACAAATGTAACCTCAATACCGAGTTTCTTCATTGTAACACCGAACAGGTTGTATGTGCCGCCATAGATTGATGCTGCGCTCACAAAGTGGTCACCAGCCTGACAGATGTTGAATATTGCATAGAAGTTTGCAGCCTGGCCTGATGATGTAAGCATTGCAGCTACGCCTCCCTCAAGCGCCGCTATCTTCTCAGCCACCTTGTCATTGGTTGGGTTCTGAAGTCTTGTATAGAAATATCCGGATGCCTTCAGGTCAAACAAATCAGCCATCTGCTCCGTGGTGTCATACTTGAACGTAGTACTCTGATATATAGGCAGGATACGTGGCTCACCGTTAGTAGGCTTCCAGCCTGCCTGAACGCATAATGTGCTTGCTTTCTGTGTCATGATATTATTCTTTTTAATTTAAGGTGACAAAGATACGAATAAGCAAGAGCAAATGCAAATTAATTTGCATTTGCAAAAACGATGAACGAATGAACCAAAATAAAGCTTGCTTGATTTTGGAGAATGAGGTCAGCGTTTTGAGCAAAGCAGTCTGTTAAGAGTGCTTTGCCGAGCGTGAGTATCTTCACGAACCCCTTTAGGGGGGTGAGTAAAGATACATTATTTTTCTAAAAAATTGGGAGTGCGGTCATAAAATTCGTATCTTTGTTGTACTCAAAACAAATACTATGAAATCTAAAATACTACAATCATTTATTGTCGCATCGGCGTTGATGTTGTCTGGCTCTGCGTTTGCGGTTGATAACTATTATGGTACTGTTACTGACTGTCAAGGACATTCATATCCAATAGTTAAAATTGGAGACCAGTATTGGTTGGGGGAGAACCTGCAGTGTACTAAGTATGACACGCAGAGTGAGCGTGCAGGTGCTGTGTTGTCCACATCAAGCAGTTCCACACTTGCTCCATTCTACGCAGACAGCCGGAATGTCACTACAGAGAAAAGTGACAACTTAACAGCCAACCATCGCAGAAAACTAGGGTTACTCTATAACTGGGCTGCAGCTGTGGGCCTTGCAACCGCAGAGAAGGCTGAGGCGCAGATATCAAGTTTCAGCGGCAGGAGGCAAGGAATATGCCCAAACGGCTGGCATTTACCTACAAAAGCAGAGTGGGATGCTCTTGGTGTAGCGTTGGGAGAAGTACAAAATAAGTATGATATTTTTCTTAGTGTTGGAAAAAAGTTGAAGGCCACCTCAGGCTGGAGTGATAATGGCAACGGCACGGACGATTACTCTTTTGCTGCTTTGCCTGCTGGCTTGGCAGATGGAAATGATGTATTCAGTGTTGGAACCCTCGTTAATTTCTGGACGGCCACCCCAGCCAATAGTTTTAATGCCTGTTGGTGCTCAATGGGTTACAACGACGACTATCTGTTCAACTTCGGCAACAACAGCGGTAACCGTAAGAGATACGCTCTAAGTGTTCGTTGTATAAAAAATTCCCCTGTAGTTGTTTCTACGGCAGCAAAAAGTTCCAATCATAAAACAGTTACAGACTGCCAAGGGCACACATATCCTGTAGTTAAAATTGGTGACCAATATTGGATGGGGGAGAACTTGCAGTGCACAAAATATGATACACAGAGCGAGCGTGCAGGGGATATTTTGCCAAGATCACTCAGTTCCATATACGCTCCATACTACACAGATGGCAGGTCCGCCTACACAGAAGACAGTGGCGACTTAACATTCAATCAACGTAAGAATTTAGGTTTGCTTTACAACTGGGCGGCAGCAGTTGGATTGTCCACCGAAAGTGTGGTTAAGAGCAGAGTGACAGCCTTCAGTGGCCGGAGGCAGGGAATATGTCCGAACGGCTGGCATGTGCCTACAAACGCAGAGTGGGACGCCCTTGGTGTGGCGTTAGGCGGAGTAAAAAACGAGGATGGTGATTTCCCGTACGTTGGCAAAAAACTGAAGACCACCTCTGGCTGGTATGATAATGGCAACGGTACGGACTACTATTTTTTTGCTGCTCTGCCGGCCGGCGGCTATAGTAATTCGATGGTCTATGTGGGCGACTTCGCCTTTTTCTGGACGGCTACGCCTTACAATGATTTATCAGCCAGCTTCCGTTTCTTGCATTACAGTAAAGACGGGCTGTATGGCCACTACAGCAAAAAGAGTATTGCTCGCAGTGTGCGCTGCGTTAAGGATTAAGTTTCTTAAACTCTTTCTGAGCTTTTTTCAGTTGTTTCTGGTACTCACTACTGAGCTGAAGGCTTGAGAACGCTATTGAGGCGCCTGCACGGGTGGCGTCAATGTCACTCTGCCAGTGCGCTCCGGCTATGACACGGTTCTCACAATATATCCAGCCACGGCGATATATCTCATTAGCTCGCTTTGGGTTTATCTCTGCCAGTATAAGGGCGGCAAGCCAGCCTCTCATAGTATGGCCTGATGGATAGCTTCCCTCGTTACGGAACTCCTCATCGTCGGCAGAGAGTGGGGCGTCTCCAAAGTAAGCGAACGGCCTTTTTCTGTTATAGTAGGCTTTAGGCGCTTTACGCATCGGGTCGGCTGTGAGAATTGAGCTTTCTAACAGCTTGTAGATTTCAGGGGTGCCCTCTTTTGTTATCTCCATTCCAAAAGCCTCTGAAAAACTGGATAAAAGGGCATCTATTGTCCATACGGCGTCTCTTTTTACCATGGCCACTCTGGCAGTGTCGCTTCTCATGCTTTTACCCCAGATGTAACGGCTCATGTCATAGTTGAATGCGGCGCTCATGCTGTCTGGCGGAGCAGGCAGACACTTTATGAGTTCTGGAAGTTCAGAAGGGTCAATGTAGGTTGTACCTTGTGAGAATGTCTCCACTGACATAATTGCCAGTGCAAGAGGGAAAAATAGTTTCAGTTTCATGTTTTGTTAATATGTTTTGAACGCAAAGGTAAAGTAAAATTCATAAAAAACACTATCTTTGTGAAATGTCTTTGCGTAATAAAATACACTGTTTTTTAGTTTGCATAGTGCTTGGAACAAGTGTTGTGCAGGCTGATGATGTGTATGACTACACTGTGTTCCGCAAGGGTAGTCCCATTGACATACGCATTGGCTCCATAATAAACAATTTTGGACCATATACAGGGTTCTCGCCTGTGCTTGTGGGTGACCTTACTGGTGATGGAATGCCGGAACTTGTGACTGTGGCTACAGACTACAGAAATCACGGAGGCTCATTTGTGGTGATAGACGGCGCAAACAAGGCGCTCCATAAGGTAGTCTCTTTTGGGAAAAAGCATGGCACCCCCGATGTCTCCTTTGGCTACGCCTGCGGCCCTCTTGCAATATCACACAGCGGAATGATTTACGCAGTTGTGGGAACGGCGGAGCAGAAGAACATATTGGCTTACAAGGTGGGCTCTACGGTAAATGACATATCACTTGTGGCAGAGGCACCGCTGGAGCATAACTTTTATGGTAATCCTCGCATCGCTGATTTTAATGACGACGGACGTGAGGAGGTGTTTGTGGGCAATGAAGTGTTTGACGCCCTGACTCTTAGCCCTATAGGCTCAGGCGGCGATGAAAACGTGGGGCGGCATTACCAGCATGACGGTGCAATGTTTATGATGGGCTGTGCCGCAGATGTGCTCCCTGACAGCCATGGACTTGAACTTGTGTGTGGTAATCAGATATTTTCTGTTAGTAGCTCTGGTATTATGCTAATACGTACCATTGGAGAGAAACATGAAGGCTCTTCGCAAGTGGCTGACTTTGATGCTGACGGCAGTCCTGAAATTTTGGTTCGCAGCTCAATGGGAAGGCTCTCTTTATATAGTGTTAAGGAAAACAAAGAGATTTTTTTTGACGCATACGTGATGACTGCATATCCTGCCATAGGCGATATTGATGGTGACAGCATACCTGAAATTGTGGGGCTTGTATCCGGCTCACGTATGGTGGCTTACAAATATGACACTCAGAATTCAAGGCTTGTAACCTTGTGGGAGATGTCACATTCAGACCGTAGTGCGCAGACTTCAATGACTCTGTTTGACTTTAATGGCGACGGTAAATGTGAGATTGTATATAGGGACCAGACATCGTTGCGTATTATTGACGGCAGCGGTCGTAAGCCTCAGACCATTTCAAACATTATGGTTAGCAGCGCAACTAAAAGTGAATACCCCGTGGTGGCTGACCTTGACGCTGACGGACAGGCTGAGGTTGTGGTTTCAGGGGCGATGTATCGTGATTTTAATAAAGATAACGCATCAATAAATATTTTTAAATCAAACCGTTGGGCATGGGCTCCAGCCCCTCAATGGTGGGGACAGTATTAATAACAATGAGTAAAAAAGTATTATTATCATTAGCGATTCTGAGCATAGTGTGCTTGGGTGGTGCTATTTTTGTATGTGTGGTGGAGCAGAGTGTTTCAAACTTTATTCTTGCAGCCGCTCTGTTTTTTGCCGCAGTGTTTTTTGTTTTTCAATACAGGAAAAAATAAAATAACCTCGTCATCCTGAGGCTTTAGCCGAAGGATCTCATAATGAGAATGAAATTTTGTATGAAGAAATTAACAGTATTTTTATTGGCTCTTGCCGCATCGGTGTCCTTTGCTCATGCGCAGGTGGCTGAGATAGTGAAACAGCTCCAGCCAGACCAGATGGCGCAGCTGCCTACTGACCCTAATGTAAGAACTGGCAAGGTTAACGGCCTCACTTATTATGTGCGCAGTAACAATTTTGTGCCTGACAGGGCTGAGTTCTACATAGTGCAGAATGTTGGCTCCATTCTTGAGAAGCCTGAGCAGCGTGGACTTGCACACTTTCTGGAGCACATGGCATTTAACGGCACCAAGCACTTCCCAGGTAAAAGCCTTATAAACTATCTTGAAACCATTGGAGTTAAGTTTGGCGCGAACTTGAACGCCTACACATCGGTGGATAAAACGGTGTATTATTTTACAGGAGTGCCTGTGGAGCGTGCATCGGTGGCGGATTCATGTCTTCTCATTCTCCGTGACTGGTCAGACGGCATATTGCTTGAAAACAGTGAGATAGATAAGGAGCGTGGCGTTATAGAGGAGGAGTGGCGCACTCGTGACAACCATAATATGCGTATGTATGAGCAGATTCTGCCTGAAATTTACGCTGGCAGCAAGTACAGTGACTGTATGCCTATAGGCAGTATGGATGTGGTCCGTAATTTTAACCCCGATGTTCTGCGAGCCTACTATAAAGAGTGGTATCGTCCTGATTTGCAGGCTGTGATAGTGGTGGGCGATGTAGATGCAGAATACGTTGAGGATAAAATCAAGGAGATATTTGCAGACTGCCGTGTGCCTGAGAACGCCAGTGAGCGTATATGGTATCCTGTGCCTGATAACAAAGAGCCTATAATAGTATCCACCCGTGATAAGGAGAACACCTCAGCCGGTGCCATGATTTGCTTCAAACATGACGTGTTCCCTCGTGAGTACAAAAATTCAGCGTTGTACTATATTCAGAGTTTTGAGGAGGCTGCTATCTGCCAGATGCTTAACAACCGTTTTGAAGAGATAGCCCAGAAGCCTGAATCGCCTTTCTCTTTTGTAAGCGTAGATGATTGTGAATTCTTCCTCTCTGCCACAAAACGTGCCTTTGAGTATTACTCAGGCTGCTCTGATAAGAACCTGCGCAGCACGCTTGTGAGAATGTTTGTTGAGAACGAGCGTATGACCCGTTACGGTTTCACCATGGGAGAGTATGAACGTGCCAAGGCTGAGATTATAAAGGGTGTGGAGAAAGCTTACAATGAGCGGAACAAAACTCCTAACTCATCATACTCTCAGGAGTATATAGCCAACTTCACTGAGGGAGACCCGTTCCCAGGCATAATAATAGAGTACCCGCTATACAAACAGATTGCTGAGAGTGTGACTCTTGAGCAGATTAACATGCTTGCCAAGCATCCGCTTGATGGCGGTAACGTGGTTATATGGCTGCGTGGCACAGAGAAGGAGAGGGTGGAGTTCCCTTCAAAGAGTGAGATTCTCTCCATTATGGATAGTGTGCGCACTGCTGAGATAGAGCCATACGTTGATGATATGCTTAACGTTCCGCTTGTGGGCGATTTGGAGCCTGGCTACATAGTTAAGGAGAAGATGAGCCGTGACAGCGTTTACACCTTCACTCTCAGTAATGAGGTTACTGTGGAGGTCAAACCTACTAAGCTCAAGGATGACGAGGTGCTTATGAAAGCCATATCCATGGGCGGTATGTCACGTTTCTACTCAGAGGGCGATAATGTGAATACGCTCAAACTGATAAATGACATGGCTTCAGTTGGTGGATTGGGCAAGTTCTCAGCCATAAATCTTCAAAAGGCTCTTGCAGGCAAGAATGCAGGCATCAAGATTAGACTGGGGCATTACTCGGCATCGCTGAGCGGAACATCGGGAGAAAAAGATTTGGAGACTCTTATGCAGCTTATCCACCTTGGATTCACATCTTTAAGATATGACCATGAGGCATACCTTTCACTGATGAACCAGTATGACACATATCTGAAGGCACAGGACGCAAACCCTGCCATTGCGCTGCATGACAGCATTATCAGCGTGGTTTATGATAACAATCCGCTTATGACAAGGCTCAAGGCTGAGGATTTGCAGAAAGCCTCTTATCCGCAAGGTCTGGGCATACTCAAGGCTGTTTACGGTAACGCTAAGGATTTCCGATTTGTGTTTACGGGAAATATTGACATCGAGGCCTTTAAGCCTCTTATGTGCAAGTATATTGCATCGCTGCCGTCAGAGGATGAGACAAAGCCAGGCAAGGCCAAGGACTTTGGAATTATGCCGGTTAAGGGCAACCGTGAGCTTACTTACCGCAAGCAGATGGAGAACCCCAAGACCACTGTAAATATTGTGGCCACAGGAAAAATCCCATACAATCTTAAAAATATTGTGGCAATAAATGCACTTGACCACATTTTGGATATTGTCTATTTTGAGAATGTTCGTGAAGAGGATGGCGGCACGTACGGCGTTAAGTCTTCAATAACCCCAAGCGCCATTCCGTATCCGCATTATACCATTCAGCTCTCATTTGACACAGACAGCGCCAAGTATGAGAAACTGCTGCCTCTTCTCTTTGGTGAGATAGAGAAGATTGCGGCAGACGGTCCGCGTGCAGAAGAAAGCCAAGGAGTATCTTCTCAAGAAGTACACCGATGCGCAGGTTGAGAACTCCTATTGGCTTGGTGTCAAGAGCACTCAGATTATGACAGGACTTGACTCCCACACTAAATACAAGAAGACTGTTGAAAGCCTTAACGCAGGCAAAATAAAGAGTATGGCAAAGAAGCTTCTTAAGAAACTGGACGTTAAGGAGGTGGTGCAGGTGGGGAGTAAATAGTTGACAGTTGACAGTTGACAGTTGAATTACGCTGCAAGCGAGAGCAGAAGTGAAACTTGTTTCAGTTATGCCGAGCGCAGCAAGTAATCACGGAAAGGCGAAGCCTTGACGTACAGTTGACAGTTATTAGAAACATAAAAATTTTACTTAGAAAAATATGAAAATAAAACCAGGATTTAAGCTGCACGATATCGGCAGTGAGTGCATTGTAGTTGCTGAGGGCGACTCTATGATTGACTATTCAAGCATTCTGTCTCTTAATGAGAGTGGGGCTATTATTTGGAAAGCAATAGAGGGTGAGGATTTTGACGTAGACACCATCACCCAGATATTGCTTGGTGAGTATGAGATAAATGAAGAGACAGCCGCGGCTGATGCGGCAGACTTTGTGGAGAGCCTGCTTGAGGCTGACCTTATAGTTGAGAGTTGACAGTTAACTTTCAACTGTCAATTTTCAATTTGTTTCCCTGTAAGGTCGTAGCGTTCTCCGTTCTTGATGATGTAGATACGGCCGTTTATAAGCTCCTTGCGTACATTGTAGTCAAGGCTCTCAACTTCTGAGGCTGAAACGGCTGTTACATCTTCAGGATATTGTTCTCCCAAACCTACGGCGTACCATGCGTTTGTTACTGCTTTTAGCTTCTGCTTGTCATTAGGGTAGTAGGTCTTGACAACCTCTATGGTCTGCTCCCTAAATTCTTTAAAATAGCCGAATGGCGGTTGGTAGTAGACTGCCGTGTGGAATACTATATTTGCTACGTCATCTACGCCAATCCCCTCCACGTTGTAACTGTCACCTTTGCCATTCACGCCAGAACCTCCGTCAGAGAGCAGGTAGAACCAGTGGTTCATTACACCTGCCGTTGCGTGTTGATCACCGTCGGCTTTCCATGGATCTACTCCGTATGTGTCAGGATGTCCTTTTGTGCCTGGGTTCTCAAAATCTCTTGTACAAGAGCCGTCTAGCCTGTGCTCTTTACCGTACTGCCATGTGAATGTTTCAGGCTTGAAATAGTGTTCTATGGCTTTTGCCATCATATCGGAACATGACTCATAAATGGCTCCATCCTCTGTTTTTTGTGATGCTCCTATTGGACCAAATGGACGGTATGCTGTTACAAGATGAGTAAATTCATGGGCTATTACGTTAAATCCCACCCTCGAGTTCTGACTGTCTGCGCCAATGCCAAAACAGAGATGTCCTATACTTACATCTGTATAGTGGTTTGGTGCCATTGAGTTATTGTAAAATGCACGCTTAATGATTTTATTTGCGTCTACTTTGTATTCGTTCTCACTTTGAATTGTTGATACCGACGTTGGGCGATGCAGATACGCCTGGACAAATGCGCCGTTGTTGTCAAAACTGTTGTAGTTGAACATGGTCTTGTAATATTCAAGAACTTTCTGAGTGCCGTAGAACACATCAATGGCAGGGTGGTATTTGGCAATGTAACATGTGAAACTTATGTTGTCATCAGAGTATGTGTGCTGATCTGTGTCCATCACCTTGTTTTTAGTAAGCACCTTTTCTCCAATAACGTTATATGTGCCATTGTTAAATCTACTGCAAACTTTTACTGTACATGTTTCTTGTTTCAATACATCTATAAGACTTGAGAATCTGAAAGTAACTGGAAACTGATGTTTGCCACCCGCAATGTCTATGTTATTTTTATAGTCTGATATGTGGAGCGTATCTCCGTTCTGTCCTAGAATAATTACAAAAAGGTCAGGATATTTGTCATCTGTGCCGTCACTGTAGTCTGTATAGTCATAGCGTGTAACTTCCACTGAGTTTATGCAACGCATTGTGGAGAAACCTCCATCAAATACAAAATCAACACTGCCCTCAGCGTGTTTAGGGCCGGTTTCAGTGGTCATCAATACTGTAGGGTAGATATTCTTAATGGAAACCCTGTTGCCAATAGTGGTGCTTCTGAGCAAGACCTTGCCGTCCACAACATCACAGGTTATTTTTACATTGCCGGAGTAAAGAGATTTGGCTATGAACTCTTGGCTTGTTGGCTCA
>ONEZ01000023.1 GCA_900316995.1 uncultured Bacteroidales bacterium
GCCCGCAATGTCTGGGGTGCCAGGGTCAACAAGATAGACTGGCACGCCGGCTCTCACATATTGCAGCAGTGATGCGGCAGGATATACCTTCAGCGATGTGCCCACCACTATAAAGATATCAGCCTTCTGGGTTAGCTCTATGGCCTTGCTCAGGTTTGGTACGCTCTCTCCAAAAAAGACTATGAACGGGCGCAGCAGTGAGCCGTCAGGATGGCGGGCGTCATACTCCTGCTTCCAGCCCTCTATGGGTACAGTGGCGCTCTCATCGCGGCTGCTGCGTAGTTTTGTAAGCTCACCGTGCAGATGGGTTATGTGGGTGCTGCCGGCACGCTCATGCAGGTCATCTACGTTTTGGGTTATAACTTGCACAGGGAAATGCCTCTCAAGCGCAGCTATGGCTGTATGGGCGGCATTGGGTTTCTTTTCAAGCAGCTCCTTGCGCCTCTCATTGTAGAAATCTATCACTCCCTTACGGTTGTAAATCATAGCTTCAGCGGTGCAGACATCCTCTATACGGTGATTCGCCCACAGGCCGTCACTGTCACGGAACGTGGCTATGCCGCTATCGGCGGAAACACCGGCTCCCGTAAAAACCACTATGTTAGGAATTTTCTTATCCATAATAAAGCCTCCTATAATATTTTTTCACCTGCGGTAAAGAGTATCAGGTATGTTAATGCAAGCGAGAACATGCCCACTATAACACCCACTAAAGCCATCTGCTTGGTTGTCACCTTGCCTGTGGCGTATGCAATGCCGTTTGGCGGGGTTGAGATAGGCAGTGCCATGGCGTATGATGCGGCAAGACCTACGCCAACCAGCAGAACTATAATGCCGCCTAAATCTGTCAGGTTATGCTCTATATCTGTGCCCACCACCACCATTAGAGGCATAAGCATGGCTGCGGCAGCTGTGTTGCTGATAAATGTTGAGAGCACCCAGCATATAAGGCCTGATATTACTATAACTCCTATGGCTGACAGTGATGAGAACGGAATGGCGTTAATAACATCGTTGGCAAGCCCTGTGTCTATAATGCCAGTACCAAGGGCAAAACCGCCAGCCACCATCCAGAGCACGCTCCAGTCCAGTTTCTGTAAGTCTTTTCCAGTAAAAATGCCCACAAAAGAGAGCACTGTAATAGGGATCAGGGCAATCACGCTTGTCTGAAGGTTTGTAAGGCCGTCTGTCATCCAAAGCAGAATGGTAACCACAATGGTAACGGCGATGGTAATGTACTTCCACTTTTCTATAGGCTTCTTTCCGCCATTGTCCATGTTTATTTTCAGCTCCTTGTTCTTAAATGGGAAGAGTTTGAGCAGTAAAAGCCACGATGCAAACACTATAACGAGCATCAGAGGTGTCATTAGGGCGGTCCACTGTCCAAAACTTATGTTCAGGTTCAGACCGGCTGGGTCATTCAGGTACTTCAGGGCGATGGCGTTTGGTGGAGTGCCTATCGGGGTGCCTATTCCGCCGATGTTGGCTCCAATTGGTATGGCGAGCGCCAGTGCGGTCTTTCCTTTCTCATCCTCAGGCAGTGAGTTTAGCACGGGTGCTATCATTGTTATCATCATGGCGGCGGTGGCTGTGTTGCTCACAAACATTGACATCAGCGCAGTTGTGAGCATAAAGCCAAGTAGCAGCAGCTTGGGATTGCGGCTGAACGGCTTTAGCAGAATGTTTGCCACATCCTTGTCAAGCCCTGATTCTGAGGCGGCCAGCGCCATTACAAATCCTCCTAAAAATAGGATTATTATTGGGTCTGCGTATGAGCCGAGCAGACTTTGGTAGCTTACAATGTGCTTCTCATCAATGCCTTCTACAAGTGGTCCGATACCGCCTGTTGAGACTGTGAACAGCATTACTAAAATGGAGAAAGTACTGGTGACCCACGCTGGCACTGGTTCTAAAATCCACATAAGCGCCGCCATTATAAAAATTGCAAGCATACGTTGCTCTGTAACTGCAAAGTGCTCTCCAAACAAACTCAGTGGCAGCAGCCATATTACAATGGCAGGTATGAGGCAGGCGGCGAGCCTGATTAATTTTGATTTGCTCATAATAGATGATTCTTTTCGACTCACAAAGTTACAAACTTTTTCATTTGTTTATACTGACGTTTATTTGTAACTTTGCGAGCAGAATCAATTAGATTATCAGTTTTCAAATATTGTTTCACCCAGGGCGTGGTCTGTTTCCCTTGAAAAACCTGTTAATGTTCGCTTTCTTCCTAACTCACTACGCTCAAACAACGTCAGAAAGCTCCAAACACGACGGTTTTTCTACGGGGACACTTATGGGTTCAACAATATCTGAAAACTAATAACTCTCAAGTTTCAATTTTCAACTTTCAACTTTCAATTTTCAACTTGAAATGAAATTATTTGATGTATATCCACTTTTCCCCATTGAGATAGTAAGGGGTGAAGGCTGTCATGTTTATGACAGCGAAGGCACTGAGTATCTTGACCTTTACGGTGGTCATGCTGTGATTTCTGTGGGGCACTCACACCCTGTGTATGTAAAGGCCATTAGTGAGCAGGTGGCAAAGTTAGGTTTTTACTCAAACTCTGTTATTAACGGCCTGCAGAGGGAGTTTGCAAGCCGTCTGGGTAAGATTTGCGGATATGATGACTACTCTCTGTTCCTGGTTAATTCTGGTGCTGAGGCTAACGAAAACGCACTAAAATTGGCATCTTTCCATAATGGTCGCCGCAAGGTGCTCTCATTTAAGAAATCATTCCACGGGCGTACATCGGCGGCTGTAAAAGTTACAGACATACCTAAGTATGTGGCTCCTGTTAATGAGGGTTTGGAGGTTACATTTGCAAATCTCAATGATATTGAGACCGTTAAGCGTGAGCTTGCAACCAAGGAGTACTCTTCTGTTATTATAGAGGGCATACAGGGTATAGGCGGTATTCAGGTGCCTGACGATGAATTTATGCGTGAGCTGCGTGATGTCTGCACTGATACGGGTACTGTGCTCATTCTTGATGAGATTCAGTCTGGTTACGGCCGTAGCGGTAAATTCTTTGCTCACCAGTATGCCGGCATTAAGGCTGATATTATTACCGTGGCCAAAGGTATCTGTAATGGATTCCCTATGAGCGGAATGTTAATAAGCCCTATATTCACTCCTGTCTATGGTCAGCTTGGCACCACATTTGGAGGCAACCACTTAGGCTGTGCTGGCGCTATTGCTGTGCTTGACATCATGGAGAAGGAGAACCTCATAGAGAACGCAGCCAAAGTGGGTGCATACCTGCTTGAGGAACTTAAGAAGATTGACGGTATTAAAGAGGTTCGTGGACGCGGTCTTATGATAGGTCTGGAGTTTGAGCAGCCAATCAAGGAGATTCGTACAAAGCTTTTGTTTGAGCAGAAGGTATTTACAGGTGTGGCTGGTACAAACACCATTCGTCTGCTGCCGCCTCTCTGCCTCACAATGGCTGATGCTGAGGTGTTCCTCACCCGCTTTAAGAGATGCCTGTAAATCACTCCGCCGCAACAAGGGTGGAGCCCGTGATGACTGGGATTATGTAGTTCACCGCCCAGACGGTTACGGCTGCCATGGCGGCGCCTACGGTGTTTGTGGTTACGGCTCCAAGCAGGAGCATGGCAAACGCCCCTCTGATGCCAAGCTCAGAGGAGAACGACACCGATGGGGTGACTGATATAAGAAAGTAGTTTATAGGTATAAGTATAAGTGCCTGAAATGAAGTAATATCCACCGCCATGAAGCGCAGCATAAGGAAATACTGGAGGCTATAGACAGCGTATCTGACAATGGATGTGAGGCTCACCTTGATTAGCACAGGGTAGGTTATCCCAGCCATGGCACGCAGTATATTGTCAATCTTTTCTGAGCGTTTGAACCTGATTTTAGAAGCCCACAGCGGCATTGTGAAATAGAGCAGGGTAATCAGTGCTATAAACACGCCAGACACCCAATAAAGTGTGCCTATCGGAACATCGGAGGGAAGAATATTGGCGGAAGGAAGCAGCATAAGCGCTACAGCAAGGAACACACATCCTGCAAAAGACTGTGCAAGGGTTTGAACTAAAGAGTAGAGCACTCCGCTTGCACGGTTCTCCTCTTTAAGAGTGAGCACTCGCCCCAAAGGGTCAAGTATGCGGTTAGGGGTGAAGAACCCCGATGCCAGCCCCATAAGCACGGAGCGGTACGCCTGCGCAAAAGTGAAAGGTTGCAGCTGCCTTACAAGGGTGCGCCACTTTAGCGCCTCAAGCCCCCAGTTCACAGGCATAAGCAGCAAAGCGGCAACAAAGAGTGAAATCTGTGCGGTGGTTACATGTTGGAAACTCTGAACCAGGTCATTATAATGGTCAAAGGTAATAAGCATATAGCCTAAATAGCCGTATGCCCCCACCATTATAATCACTTTTATAATAGTAAGCAGTGATATTTTACCGCCACCCGCACCCATGAAAACTATTTAAGAGCCAGAAGCGGTTTTATTGATTTGCCCACATTGAGCCAGTGGTCTGCAATACGTTCTGCATTTGAAGAGAGAGAAAGGTATTGCGCACCCACCGATGATGAGCAGAGCCCGTCTGAAAGGCGTTTAATGTGCATCTCCTCCATCTTTTTAGTGAAATCATCAACATCATCTTCTATATTCTCCGCCTCCTTGAGCGCCTCCATATCCTCTTTATGATAGGCGATGTCCACCTTCTCATACAGAGAGTTTATAAGTCCGCTCAGGTAGGATATCTCTTTGAGAGCCTCGTCAGAGAATTTCTCTCCAGTGCCGCTCAACGATGTGGCATACTCCACAATGTTCTCAGCATAGTCTCCAATACGCTCAATGTCACGCACTACACGGAAAGTTGAAGATAGGAACACGTGGTCATGCTCATTAAGACCGCTGCGTTCAGAGAGGCGGACCACATAATCCACAAGTGTGCGGTTCAGGAAGTTAAGCTCTTTCTCCTGACTGCGGAACTTGTTTACATCGCTGAAGTCAAGAGAACTGATAACCTTTATGGAGCGGTTAAAGTTATCATTGGCTATCTTAGCCATGTTAAGAATCTCCTTTTTAGTCTGCTCCACGGCGATAGGAGGAGTGGAGAGCAGGTTGTTATCTATGTAGTATGTGCGAGGCTGGTTATCGGCAGGTTTTACACTCTTGTCCGGGGCGATGCGGCATACAGTGGATACAAGAATATCTGTGAGTGGCAGCATTATACATACAGTGGTGCAGTTGAATATGGTGTGGAACATGGCAAGCTGCATCTGATGTCCGCCGGGGAAAAGTTTTTCAAAAAGTGCGCCAAACCCTACACCAAACATAAACTGCATAACGGCGCCCATAATAAGGAATAGTAAAACTCCGGCGCAATTAAACAGGAGGTGTATATAAGCGGTACGTCTGGCGTTAACGCTTCCTGTGGAGCCAGCCATAAGAGCCACCACGCAAGAACCTATGTTAGAACCCATGGTGATGTAGATACCTTGGTCCAGACTTATAAGACCAGTGAAGACCATGGCCAAGGCAATGGAAGTCATCACAGAAGAACTCTGAATGATAGCCGTGAAAATGGCACCGATTATAACCAGTAGAATAGGGCTTTCTATCCCCGATAAAAACATCTTAACCCCTTCTGACTCTGCAAAAACATTCATAGAGTCGCTCATAAGCTCCAAGCCCACAAACAGCATGCCGAAACCTGTTAGAATGCCCCCAATGGTTTTTAGGTTGTCTTTTTTGGCGAACAGAGCCATAAATGCGCCAAGCCCCGCAAAGGCCGAGAATATTATGGTGGTGGAGATAAAGTCTGAGCCAAGCATACCAAGCGCCACTATCTGTGCGGTTATGGTGGTACCAATATTGGCACCGTAGATTATGGTGGCAGCCTGGGCAAGAGAGATTATTCCAGCGTTCACAAAACCAATGGTCATCACGGTGGTGGCGCCTGAACTCTGAATGGCGGCTGTTCCAAGTGCGCCTATACCCACGCCTAAAAGTTTGCTTTTAGACGCTTTTTTGAACATTACTTTAAGTTTTTTAGAACTGGCTGATTCAAGGTTAGAACTCATCATCTGGCATGCTACCAGAAAAATACCAACACCGGCAAGCAGAGTTAAGATGGCTGAAATAATATCAATTGCGGTCATTTGTTCCTGTTTTTGTGCAATTAAATTGTACAAGACGCAAATATAATAAAAAATTGGCTGAAAGTCCGTTAAAAATCCATTATAAATTACTACTTTTGCAAATATTTACATATTTCAATAGCTATGACAAAAATTGCAATCATAGGTGGCGGCAATATGGGTGGTGCCATAGCCCGCGCACTCACACAGAACAGCCTAATTTCAGAGGTTAGAGTAAGTGACATAAATGAGAACACACTGCGTTCACTCCAGAACTTCAATAACAGCATTAAAGTTACAACCTTAAACGAGGAGAATGTTAAGGGCGCTGACATAGTGCTACTTGCAGTAAAACCTTGGCTTGCGGAGAGTGTTATAGAGGAGATAAAGGATGCAATGGACTACAGCAAGCAGATATTCATATCAATAGTGGCTGGTGTGCCATTTGAGAAACTATGCTCCTACCTGTATGAAGAGGCTGCGCTTCCGCCGATGTTCAGAATGATTCCAAACACAGCTATAGATGTGCTGCAGAGTGTGCTCACAATAGCTCCTTACAATAATGTTACAGAGGAGCAGAAGGCTCTCATCGCCGATATATTCAATGAAACAGGCAAGGTGTTCTTTGTACAGGAGAAAGACCTCAACGCCTTTATGTCTCTATCAAGCTGTGGTATAGCATACGCATTCCGCTATATAAGGGCGGCGGTGGAAGGTGCTGTGGAGATGGGTGTATATCCGCAAGTGGCTAAGCAGGTGGTTACACAAACTCTGCGTGGCGCCATTGACCTTATAGACACTAATGACTCTCACCCAGAGGAGGAGATAGACAAGGTTACAACTCCTGGCGGCATAACCATAAAAGGATTAAACGAGATGGAGGCTTACGGTTTCACTAATTCAGTAATCAAGGGCTTGAAAGCCAGTCTCATCAAGTAAAATTTATGGCATCAAGAGGCTCCTTTGCGTCCAAGTTCGGCGTTCTTATGGCTACCGTGGGTTCTGCGGTTGGCTTAGGTAATATTTGGCGTTTTCCTTATCAGATGGCTGATAACGGCGGCGATGCGTTCCTTTTGATGTATGTGCTGTGCGTGTTCTTTATGGGTGTTCCTGCCATGATGGCGGAGTTTATCATAGGACGCCATACACACCGTAATGCAGTGGGGGCTTTTGAATCGCTTGCTCCTAAGACATCTTGGAAAGGGGTGGGCTATTTGGGCGTGTTTACAGGCTTTATAATAGACTGCTACTACTGTGTGGTTACAGGCTGGACTCTCTATTACCTATATAAGTCAGTTACAGGTTCTCTTCTTGGCGGTACTATGGATAGTTACGCACAGATGTTCAGTGCATTTGCTGCTGACACATGGCTGCCTATAATCCTGCTGACTGCTGTTGTGATTATAACCTGCGGCATACTTGTCATGGGAGTACAGAAAGGTATAGAGAATGTATCCAAGGTGCTGTTGCCTATGCTCTTTGTCACTCTTATAATCCTTGCAGTGAACTCATGTCTTATGCCTGGTGCTTTAGACGGGCTTAAGTTTATGTTTGTACCAAGCAGATGCAATGTCACTCTGTTCACATTCCTTGATGCGGCAGGCCAGGCGTTCTTCTCGCTCAGTATAGGAATGGGCGCCCTTATAACGTACTCATCTTATTTTGATGATAACATTAACATTACTAAAACCGCCACACAGATAGCCGTGATAGACCTCTTAGTGGCTGTGGTGTCAAGTTTGATAATATTCCCAGCTGTGTTCACCTTTGGAGCTGAGCCTGAGCAAGGGCCTGGACTTGTGTTTAAAGTGCTGCCCAGCGTGTTTTCACAGATGAAGATAGGTTGGCTGTGGTCTGTGATGTTCTACCTGCTGCTCTTTATTGCAGCCCTCACCTCATTCCTCTCCATTACGGAAGTGGTGGTAGCATACGTATCTGAGACCTTTAACCTGAAAAGACTGACATCGTCAATTATCATAGGCGCAATCTTTGTTGTGATTGGTTCAGTTACATCGCTGTCTTTTGGTCCGTTAAAAGATTACACTCTTTTTGACATGACCATATTTGAGCTGATGGACTATCTTGCTTCAAATATCCTGCTGCCTGTGGGCGGTGTGCTCATCTCTGTATTTGTGGGATGGAGGCTTGACCGCAAAGTGGTGGCCAGCCAGCTGAAGATAGAGTCGCCCAAGCAGTACAAATTACTAAGTGTGTATATATTCTTTTTACGCTATATAGTGCCTGTTACGGTTGGAGGTGTGTTTGCTTCACAGTTCTTCTCATAACAGGTTCCTGATACTTCCCTTACCTTGGTCTTGCCGTAGCTAACTATTTGTGGTTATGGCGCTGAAAGACTATTTCTATTTTACAAGAGAAGAGCGTCGCGGAGTGGTGGCGCTGCTTGTTGTTATTGCTGTTCTCTTTGGAGTCAGGATGTTTATTGTCGGTGAACCGAATAATAGTGTAATCGGTGAACCGGTGAATCGGTTAATCGAAGAGCCTCTATCAGTCGATTCACCGATTGGACGCATCACCGATTCACCTAAGTATAAGCCTTACACCAAACGCACTGAGAGGGAGGTAATGTTGGAACTTAACTCCGCCGATACGCTCCAGCTGCAGGAGCTAAGGGGCATAGGTCCTGGCTTTGCACGTCGCATAGTAAAGTACCGTGAGAAACTTGGCGGCTACTATGCCAAGGAGCAGCTTATGGAGGTTTACGGATTCACGGAGGAGCTGTACGGGAAGGTGACTCCTCATATCACTGTGGATGCCTCAAAAATAAGTAAACTTGACGTGAACAATCTTGGCATAGCTGAGCTTAAACAGCACCCGTACATTTCATTCTATGAGGCAAAAGCCATTGTGGAGTACCGCAACTCAAAACCCTCAAAACGCATTGATTCCATTGATGAACTCGCTAATCTTCCAGATATTAAGGAAAACTGGGAGGTGATTAGGATATATATAAAAGTTGAATAAAATGGAGAACTTAATTTTCCATTAATAGATGGATCTCAATTCTGCGGTTCAGGGAGTTCTCTGTGAGTGAGACTGGCTGTGATGAGCCTACGCCTTCTGTGGTGATACGCTCTGCTGATATGCCGTGCTCTTTCAGGTATGTGCCAACGCTCTCAGCACGCTGCAGTGACAGTGTAAAGTTATGCTCCTGAGTGCCAGTGTCATCTGTGTGACCTGTTATATGAATTTTGTATGAGGGGTGAACTGTGAGGAATTGCACAAATGCGTCAAGGTATGGGAATGACTCAGGGCGCAGTGTGCTTACATCTGTATCAAAGTAGATGTTCTCCAAGGTGAAATCCTCTCCTTTCTGTTCAAATCCGGAGCCGGACCTGTGCTCCTCAGGCAGCGTAATACTTACTATGCGCTTGTTTGGCCAGTACTCTCCTCCGGCGAGCCCGTTGCAAGACATATAGCCGTGTTCTCCTGTAACGTCAACCACAAAACCAAATTCGTCACGGTGAGTGTTTATTGGGTAGCCTATGTTCACTGCATTGCCCCAGGCTCCAGTGGTGTCAAGGCGGCTATAGCATACGTCAAGCCCGCCCATGCCGCCGTGGCCGTCAGACGAGAAGTAGAGAAGGTCTCCGTACGGGCTGATGAATGGGGAGATCTCATTGTACGGGGTGTTTACTTCAGGACCCAGAACCTCCACTCTGTAAAAGCTGAGGGAGCCGTCCTTATTATAGAAAACATTGCACTTGAAAATATCTTTGTCACCCTTGGATGAGCCGTCAGGGATATTGCCTATAGCGCTGAAATAGAGAGTTTTGCCGTCGGCGCTGAGGCTTGGGGTGCTCTGCCAGCGGAGGGAGTTGAGCGGGGCGGGGCAGAGCACAGGGCGGCTCCACCTGCCGTTATGGTTTATAGAGTAGTAGAGTTCACAGCCGCCCCCGCCGCCTCGGCGGTTACAAGCCGCAAAAAACATGTATTTGCCGTCGGCCGATATGCAGCAGGCACCCTCATTCTCATTACTGTGCAGTTCACCTGCTACAGCCTGAGCAGGCAGCCATCTGCCATCTGAAGAGAGCGTGCTACAGAAAATATCCTCTTGAATGTCAAAGGAGTTTGCTACCGATGCAGACTTGCCCACCACCACAGTGGTGTAGAAGTGGCGTTTGTCTGTGTCAATAAAGGGCCAAATATTATCGTAAGGAGTGTTGATGCTATCGCTCATAGGAGCAATTTCAATATCAAGAGCGTTCTCTTTCAACATTTTGGCATCATTGCACTTTGCTATGGTGTGTTTAACAAGAGATGTCTGCCTAAGTTTGCCAAGCTGAGCTATGGCTTCATCAAAGCGCTCTGCATCAAACATCGCCATGGCAAGGCGGAATCTCAAAACTTCAGGTTCTTCCACATCCTTGACTTTTAAGGCTTTTTCAAGCATCTCTATGCGCTTTTCAGTAAGGTCACTGCTCTTGTAGGTGTCATCAAGCAGTTTATACCACTGGCTCTCTTTCTTATCTTTTTTCACCATTTTCTCCAGCATCAGGGTAGCCTGCTCTGTATCACCGCTCTGCAGGAGGGAGACTATGGTTACGTACGGAGACTCCGCATATAAATTGAAAATTGAAAGTTGACGTGTTGATGAACACGAAGTGTGAATAAAGTTGAAAGTTAATATGAGAAGAAACAATATACGCACGTCATGCTGAGTGAAGCATTGCGTAATGAAGCCTCTCAGAAACTTTATGAGACTCTTCACTTCGTTCAGAGTGACGTCAACTTTCAATTTCATGCAATAACTTTTAATTCTCAACTCTCAATTCTCAACTCTCAATTCTCAACTCTCAATTCTCAACTCTCAATTCTCAACTCTCAATTCTCAACTCTCAATTCTCAACTCTCAATTCTCAACTCCTCAACTCCTCAACTCCTCAACTATTAACTATTAACTCTCTGATTTTCTCAATTTGCACAAACTCATCATCGTGATCGGCGGGGTGGAACTCCACTTCTGGCAGAATGGTGAGGTTCAGGCGGCCTGGCACAGGGTAGAATTTGTCGTGCGGCATTACTTGGAAGCCACCGTCAATGCGCATGGGGATTATTGGCAGCTCCACAGCCTTGGCTATCTCAAATGCACCGCGTTTGAACTTGCCTATCTCACCGTTGCGAGTGCGAGTGCCCTCAGGGAACACCACAAGGCTCACACCACCAGTAAACACACCTTTGGCGGCTTGCAGGGTCTGAAAAGCCTCACGCCCTTTCTGGCGGTTAATAAAAAGGAATCCGGCAGCTTTGCAAGCCCAGCCAATGAACGGCCATGTGGCTATCTCTTTCTTCATAATCCACTTAAAAGGCACACCTATATAACCATAGATAAGGAATACATCATATATGCTGGTGTGGTTTGAGGCAAATACGTATGACTGCCCCTTGCGAATATTCTCCTTGCCTTTTACAGAAACCTTGCACCATGCAAGAATGCACATAAACTTAGACCATATCATACCAGGGTAGAACCCCCAGACTCTGTCACTGCCTAATGTACAGCCCACCCATGTGGTAACGGCGCAAAGAATGGTGGCAATGATGCCAAGCGGATACCACACGCATATAATGTAAATAAGCCAAAGAACCTTTAGAACCGGATTTTTCATGATTTTTTATTTGAGTGCTACAAAGTTAATAATTTTTAACTAATTTTGTGAAAAATATGGCAGTCAAACAGCAAATATCACAGCAAACAGGGCAGAGGCAGCAGTTAAAGCTCAGTCAGCAGCAGCTTCTGGTGGCAAGTCTCTTGGAAGGTTCCATAGTGGAGCTTGAAGACAAAGTGAAGAAGGAGATAGAGTCAAACCCCGCACTTGAAGAGGCTGAGCCGCACCCAGAGACAGATGAAACAGTCTCCCTCGATGCTGACGAAGGCTACTCAGACGGGTCTGACAATGATGATTATGACAGCAGCGTGGATTATGATATGGAGGACTATGAAGACCGTATGTCATCCGCAGACCACAACGTTATTCCAGAGGATTATAACTCAGCATACACTGAGACAGAGAGTCTTACAGATTATCTTGACGGTCAGGTAGATGCCATATCCGCATCGGAGAAGAGCAAGAAGATATGCCACTACATAATAGGAAGCCTTGATGAAGACGGCTACCTGCAAGATGACATTGAGAAGCTTACAGATGACCTTAACATCTACCAAGGGCTGGAGATAACCCAGTCTGAGTTGCTTGAGGCAGTGCTTTTGGTGCAGAGTCTGGATCCAGCCGGAGTGTGCGCCCGCTCAGTTAACGAGTGTCTGCGCCTTCAGGCGGAGCGCAAGATGAGCGGAAATTTCAGTAAGGATTTTATCTGCCGCATCGCCGTGGCAGTTCTTGATGAGTTTTTTGAAGATTTTACAGCCAAACGCTATGACCGCATACTAAGGCGAGTGGAGGTGGAGCGCACTAAAGAGGGTGATTTTGAGCGTGTTACTAAAGAAGAACTCAATGCTGCCATAGAGTTGATACAAGGGCTTAACCCGCATCCATGCCATATCTACACCGATGCCAAATACCTTAGAGGCTTTGACAGCATAACCCCTGATTTCTACTATGACTCTCAGTCAGACCATCTTACAGTGAGCAGCGGCCACATACCAGCGCTCTCTGTAAGCAGGGAGTACACCAAGATGCTGGAGCAGGTGGAGAAACTAAAGAAAGAGGGGCATAAAGACCGTGAAGGTTCAGAGGTGTTTCTAAAAGACCGCATAGAGAGCGCACGGCAGTTCATAGACGCCATAGCTCAGCGTAACGCCACACTCTCCAAGGTTATGACAGCCGTTATAAAGGTACAGAGAGCGTTTTTTCAGGGAGGCTGTGATAACTCTCTGTTACAACCCCTCACCATGAAACAGGTGGCTGAGATGGCAGACTGTGACATATCCACAGTATCACGTGTGGCAAACAGCAAGTACATTGACGTGGATCACCAATACACGTTCAGCTTAAAGTACTTCTTCTCAGAGGGTATCACCACTCAGAGCGGAGAGACTGTGTCAAACAAAATGATAATGGAGACCATAAAGTCTCTTGTGGAGGCGGAGGACAAGAGCTCCCCGCTCACAGACGATGCCATAGCCGCCACACTCAACAAGCAAGGCTACAACGTGGCTCGGCGCACCGTAGCGAAGTATCGTGGCACGCTTGGAATCCCAAGTACCAGAGAAAGAATAAATGGTTAATCGGTCAATCGGTTAATCGTTTAATCGAATGTTCAGTTATTCACACTTCGTGTTCATCAACACGTCACCAGTTCACCGATTCACCGATTCACCGTCAATTGTATGGACTTCCTATTCCCACTATCATCCACGATAGTGAGGGTGTGGGTGCCGGGAGCGGGTTGGATGGCCATGCTGTGCATATACTGGGTGGAGCCAAGGTACTCGTTGTCAAGATGCCAGTAGATAGTGGCATCGGGGTTATGATGAGTGGCTTCACACACAATGCTCTGCTTCTTTCCCTCAAAATCAACAGGTGTATAGAGAATGGCTCCGTGATTTGGGTAGATAATGTCAAGAGGGCGTATGTCAGCACCATCGCAGCCTGGCATCATGGGTGGAAGCTGACGGTAGTTTATGTGGCTCAGCTTATAGTAGTACTCCTGCACAGGCGGCAGCACAAACCAAGGCTCGTTTACCATATCAGATACGCTGTAGCAGGAGCTGTTCACTCTGTATGTGCGCTCCTTGTTCAGGTGAACTAACTTGTGGTAGGGGCAGATGTCGCTCCTAACACCGTTGTGTGGAATGGGCACAGTGTCAACCTCTGTGCAGTATTCTGACGCTCTATGCCCCGATGCACGGCATACAGCCTCTTCAGCCATATCGTCATACGGAGGTTCAAACCAAGCTGAGGTGCGCAGATGTGAAAACGCACGCAGCATTACGGGGGCTGCATATCCCACGCCTGTCATGCCAGAACGTCCCTCTCCAGTGGCGTTCCCCACCCAAACGCCCACCACATACTGCGGTGTTACGCCTATGGCCCAAGCGTCTTTGCCGCCATAGCTGGTGCCTGTTTTCCATGCTATCTTCTTCATTGACTCAAACTGCTGCCAGTCTGCCTCCTCCTCCGGGCGGTTGAGTTTGCTCATGGTTTCAAACATGAACCAGAGGGAACTTTGAGAAATGGGGACATCGGTCACATCGTAAGGCTCAGTTCCTTGCGGAACTGTTTCCTTTTTTTTGTTCGTGCTTCGCACGGCACGCTGAAGCGTGCTTGTCGCTTCGCTCCGTATCGAGGCTTCGTCCCTCCCATACGGGTCTGTGACCCTATGGGTCCCTCCCGCTATACGTCTCCGCGGGTGGAGACGCTTATCCATTAGTAGTGCTCTCGCTAACGTCCCGTACATCCCACAAATCTCCTGCAGCGTGGCTTCTGCGCCGCCAAGGATGAGTGAGGCGCCGTAGTGGTCTGCATCGCGGTTCATAGTGGTAATGCCAAGGGAGCGCAGCAGCTTGAGAAAACGGTCTATGCCGTAATCTCTCAGCATACGCACCAGCGGCACGTTTAGGGAGCGGATAACTGCTTCATCAGCGTGAACCACGCCGCTGTAGCCCTTGTTATAGTTCTGAGGGTTGAACCCTTTGAGGTATAGCGGCACATCGGGGATAAGTGTGTGGGGCAGAATCATACCATCTGTAAGCATGGCGGCATAGAGAACAGGCTTAAGTATGCTGCCGGTGCTGCGCGGTGATGTTATTATATCCACGCTGTTGCAGAAGCGCTCGTCGGCCTTGAAGGAGGCGTTCCCCACGTATGCCACAGTGTTGCCGGTAGGAACCTCCTGCACCAATATGGCAATATTATGCAGCTGGTTTCTCAGAGTATATTCACGGGCGTACTGGTCTGCCATATTCTGAAGCGTGTTTTGCAGATGAAGGTCAATATGGGTGTGAATGGCTTCGCCCCTATGCTTCTTAAGCATGGTGGAGGCTAAATGCGGAGCAGTCTGGGGCAGATTTTCAGGTGCGGCGGGAATAGGTTCAGCCACTGCCAAAGTGTAATCATCTTCTGATATTACGCCACGCTCAAACAGGTTGTGCAGCAGAGAGTTACGCTTTTTAAGCAGCAGTTCTCTGTTACGGGATATGTGTACCAGTGATGGGGAGTTAGGCAGTACGGCCAGCATCGCCGCCTGCGCCCATGTAAGCTGTGAGGCAGGGCAGGAGAAGTAGCGCCAGCTGGCAGCCTCCAGACCCACCACATTGCCGCCAAACGGGGCGTGCGATGCGTACATGGCAAGAATCTCATTCTTTGAGTAGCAGAGTTCAATGTACAGCGCACGGTTAAGCTCCACAAACTTACGCCAGTAGGTTCGCTCACGGCTCTCAGAAGATATGCGGCTCACCTGCATGGTAAGAGTGCTGCCGCCGCTCACTATTCGCCCCCTCTTAAAGTTCAGAATAGCAGCCTTCACCATGGATACAGGATTCACCCCCGGATGCCAGTAGAACCAGCGGTCCTCATAGTTGAGTATGGCCTGGCGGAACTTTTCAGGCACAGTGTCAGAGGGAGGGAAACGCCACTGCCCGTCAGACGCTATATGTGCGTTCATAAGAGTTCCGTTTGAGGAGTAGAGCAAAGTGCTATACACAGAACGGAACACCCCTTTAGGAGTGGTTAGAGCCATTATAACCACCCAAACTACAAAAATTAACAGTATGGGTAGTAATATTTTCAGTATTTTAACGTTCTTTTTCAAATTTTTACCTACTTTTGTAAGAATTAACACTGAATAAGTACAACAAAAGTAATACAATTATGAACAGAATCAGACATTTTGCGCTATTTATTTTAGCAGCGGTGTTTATGCTAACATCGTGTAGTAGCGGTGATGCGCCCAAGTATCACCCTAATATACAGGCATATACATCAGGAACTATATCCCGTTACTCCGCTGTTTCCATCTCATTTACAGAAGATTTGCCAGCAGAGAAGCAGACTCAGGAGTTCCTATCCAAGAACATAAAGCTAACCCCTGCCGCTGATGTGAACTATGCCGTTACAGACAACTACATAGTAACCATCCAGCCTAAAGACGGGCTTAAGCGTGACACAGAATATACAGTGAAGATAAACATGAGCAAGTTCATAGACGGGCTTGACTCTAACCTCTCAAACTTTGAGTTTAAGGTTAAGACCCTTCCGCTCCTGTGCCACGGCAGTTTTGGCGCACTTGAGATAAATTCTGATGATGATTCCAAATACGATGTTCCATTCACCCTTGTAACAGCCGACAGTGAGAACGCCTCTGATGCAGAATCGCTTGTAACATTCTCAGAGAGAGTGGATGCGCAGTGGAGCCACGATGCCACAGGCCGCATACACACAGCACTTCTCAGCGGCATAGAGGCAGGCAGCGCAGAACGTCAGCTGAAGTTCTCCCTGAAAAGCAGCGGAGACTACCCGTCAGAGGGCGTAAGAGTGATACCAGACAAAAATACATTCAGTGTATATGACGTAACCGTCAAGGGCGGTTCAGAGCGCTGCGTGTATATCTACTTCACCAAACTCTTGGATATGGAGCAGGATATAAAGGGACTTGCCTACATAGACGGTAATACAAACGAGCGTGTGCAGATAGAGCGCAACTGCCTCAAACTCTACTATGATGAAAAGTTGAGCGGGCAGGTGAACATCTTTGTAAACAAGGGAATCAAGAGCTCAAAAGGCCTTACCCTTACAGAGAGCACAGCCTTTCAGCGCACCCTTGGCGGCGATGCCAAACCATACATACAATTTGTGTCACAAGGTGCCATACTTCCACTCTCATCAAACCTCACAGTACAGTTCAAGAGCCTCTATATGAGAGGCGTAGTGGTGCGTGTGATAGAGGTTCCGCAGCGTAACATGGCACAGTTCATACAGGCCGCAAACCTTGATGACAATTCAGAGATGCGCCGCGTGGGACGCCTTGTTAACCAAGAGGTAATATTCCTTGATGAAGACCCTACAATAGACCTTACAGAGCCGCACATATTCTCCATAAACCTAAATAATCTCTTTAACGCCAACCCGGGCAGCCTCTACCGCATAGAGCTGAGCGGCTACTCAAAACTTAGCCTCTATCCGTGCAGTGAGAATCTGACAGCATCAAAAGAGGATGTTAAAGCATATTTTGATCAGAAATTTGCAGAAGAGAGACTCTCAATGGATGGTGACGGCTACTACTACTATTTTAGTAACGGTGACGGCTACAGCTGGTGGGATAATGACGAGCCATGCAAAGCATCGTTCTACGATGATGTAAAAGACGCCAAGAACGTTATGGCCACAAACATAGGTCTTGTTGCCAAGTGCGGTTCAGACGGCAAGATAAACATTTGGACCAATAACCTCACAAGCGCCAAGGTGGAGGGCGGAGTCAGCCTGAAGGTGTATAACTTCCAGCACTACCTTATAGCAGAAGGCGTTACAAACAGTGACGGATTTGCAAGCCTGCAATACACAAACGGCCGTCCTTACTATGTGGTGGCAGTAAAAGACGGTGACACCTCATACCTCAGAATTGATGACGGAAACAGCCTCTCACTCTCCAGCTTTGAAACATCAGGCAAGGTGCTTCAGGCAGGTCTTGGAGGCTTTATATACGGAGACCGTGGAGTATGGCGTCCGGGAGACACACTCCATATAGGCTTTATGCTTGGAGACCGCTCAGAGGCTCTGCCTAAAGAGCACCCGGTAACATTTGAGCTTACCAATCCGCTTGGCCAGAAGGTGGCACGCCGTGTGCAGTCAAACGGCACACTTGGGCTTTACGCCTTTAACATACCAGTAGCGGCAGACGCTCCTACAGGAATGTACACCGCAGAGGTGAGTGTGGGAGGTGCCAAATTCACCAAATACCTGCGTATAGAGACCGTAATGCCTAACCGCCTTAAAGTTCAGCCTGATTTTGGCTCCACAGTGCTTCAAAAGGGCAAGCCTATAAGCGGCACCCTGCACACAGAGTGGCTTAACGGAGCACAGGCACGTAACCTCAAGTATGATATGCAGGCCACCTTTACAGGAGCCGCCACCACATTCAGCGCATACAAGGGATACGTGTTCACCAATATGAACAGCGGATTCCAGAGTGAGGAGAGCAAACTCTATACAGGCGTTACTAATGAGAACGGCAATGCCACCCTTAACTTTACACTTGACGGAGGCGGCAGCGCACCAGGAATGCTTAACGCCACCATAACCACTAAGGTTTATGAGCCGTCAGGCCAGTTCAGTATAGATGTAACCCGTAAGAAATACTCACCATACAGGAGCTATGTGGGTATAAAGAGCCCGCAAAACGGCAGAGAAGCCCTTGATACAGACAAGGCAGCGCAGTTCAGTTTTGCCACAGTAGATGCAAACGGAAACCCACTTGGAGGCAAACGCATAAATCTTAAGATATATAAAGTTGACTGGTACTGGTGGTGGAGCTCAGACGACTCCTACCTTGCAGAGTACTCATCTAACTCATATAACAAGCCAGTGCTTAACCAGACTTACGTAACAGACGGCTCAGGCAGCCTGACATATAACTTCACCTGTAAAAAGGCAGACTGGGGTGTGTATTTGGTTTATGCCCGCGATGTGGAGTCAGGCCACTCAGCCGCACTTCTCACATACTTTGACTATCCGGGCAATCCTACTCAGTACGGCGGCGGCGATGCAGCCACTATGCTCAGCTTCAAGCCAGACAAGGAGACATACACAGTGGGAGAGAAGGTAAAGATTACCATACCGTCTGTTGCAGGAGCCAAGGCTTTGGTTACAGTGGAGAACTCAACCCGTGTGCTGAGCGCGCAAACATATAGCTGCTCAGGAACAAGCACACAGGTGGAGATACCTGTAACAGCAGATATGCGCCCTAACGCATACATACACATCAGCCTTGTGCAGCCATACGCAGAGACAGCCAATGATATGCCAATACGCCTCTACGGTGTGGCAGGCATTACTGTAAATGACCCTGACAGCCATCTGAACCCAGTTATCACAGCCAAAGATGAGATTCTGCCAAATGAAGAGTTTACAATTAAGGTAAAGGAGCAGAATGGCAAGGATATGGCATACACCATAGCCATAGTGGACGAGGGTCTGCTTGACCTAACACACTTCAAGACTCCTGACCCTTGGAACGCATTTAACGCTCATGAGGCGTTAGGAGTGCGCACATGGGATCTATATAACCTTGTAATTGGAGCCTACGGCGGCAAGATAGAGCAGATGTTCAGCATCGGTGGTGATGAGGACTCAGAGGGAGAGGGAGCCAAGGCTCTTATAAACCGCTTTACACCTGTGGTTAAGTTTGCCGGACCGTTCTATCTTAAGAAGGGTGGCAGTGAGACTCACAAGTTCTATATGCCAAACTATAACGGCAAAGTACGCACCATGGTGGTGGCTGGCAACGGCAACGCCTACGGTAGCGCAGAGAAGAGCATACTGGTGCGTCAGCCTGTGATGGTGCTTGGCACACTGCCACGTATAGTGGGGCAGGGTGAGCAGATTACAGTTCCAGCCACCGTATTCGCCACTAAAGATAACATAGGAAGCGTTAAGGTTACAATATCATGCTCTAAAGAGTTCAGCGTTCAAGGAGCAAGTGAGACCACTCTTAACTTCTCTAAGATAGGCGATATGCCTGCCACATTCACCCTGCTTGCAGGCAATGCCACAGGCAAGGGCACAGTTACCATAAAAGCCCAGTCAGGCAATTCTGAGAGTGTGTATAAAACAGAGCTTGAGATACGCTCTGTGGCAGATGAGATAACCAAATACCAGGATATCACCATACCAGCCGGCAAGGAGTGGAAGGGCAAGATAGACGCATTTGGCATGGATGGTACAAACTCCCTGAGCGTGGAGGTTTCAGGAGTAAGGCCAATAAACCTATCATCACGTATGGATTATCTTACAGGCTATCCACACGGATGCGTTGAGCAGCTTGTTTCCAAGGCTTTCCCAATGGTGTTCCTTGCAGACCTCACATCGCTTGACGATGAGCAGAAGAGCGCATGCACTGAGGCAGTTACATACGCTTTAGGCAAGCTCTCATCTTATCAGGTGTTTGACGGAAGCCTCTCTTACTGGCCGGGCTCATCATACACAAACACTTGGGGCACAATTTATGCGGCTCACTTTATCACTGAGGCTGAGAAGGCTGGTTATAACGTGCCTTACAGCCTGAAACAGAATATCTTTAAGTATCTTAAAAACTCAGCCAAGGGATGGAAACTGCAAGAGGGCGCATCACCGTGGGTGAAATCTAATGAGATATCCACACAGGCATACCGCCTCTATGTACTTGGGCTTAGCGGCAACTCAGACCTTGGCAGCCTGAACCGCTTGAAAGAGGAGGCTAATACATCGCTCTCCAAGTGGCTTGTAGCCGGCGCATACGCTGTGGCAGGCAGAAAAGATATGTGTGAGAAATTTATTTCAGCCACAGATGAGCTTACACCGGATTACTCTGGCGCTAACCCAACGTTTGGCTCAGACATACGTGATAACGCTCTGCGCCTGCAAGTGCTCTGCATACTGGGCAAGCAGACAGAGGCCACAGCCATGTACAATCAGATAGCAGCAAACTTGGCATCGGAGCGCTGGTACAGCACACAAGACATTGCCACCAGCCTTGCCTCAATAGCACAGTATCAGAAGAAATACGGCAAGCCTGAGCCTGCCAAGGGCAGCATAACCTACGGAAGCAATACCAGCAAGTTTAACACCACCGTGGGCCATATTCAAACACTGGCAAGCAAATCTGGCAAGTTTGATGAAATAGTTATTAAGAATACAGGTGAGCAGCAGTTGTTTGTACACTTTGTAAATACAGGTACCGTAAAGGGTACAGATACAGAGGCAATGTCAAACGGTATAGGAGTGGCTGTCAGCTACACCGATGCGGAGATGCGTCCTATAGATGTTAAGAACCTGTCTCAGGGCACTAACTTTATAGCCACTATCACTGTTAGGAATAACACTGCCACAGATGTAACCAATCTGGCACTTACTCAGATAGTGCCTTCAGGCTGGGAGATTCTGAACACTAAGTTCGCCTCAGAAGAGCAGGACGTTTATTCAGGTGCCATATCTTACCAAGATGTGCGTGATGACCGTGTACTTACATACATAGATTATCTGCCATCTGGCAAGCAGACCACAATCTCTATAAAGTTAACAGCATCATATATTGGTACATACGCATTGCCATCAATTAAATGTGAGGCAATGTATAACGCCCAGATTTCAGCGCGTACATCAGCTGGTATATGCAAGGTAGTAGAATAAGTTTCCGATTCTTAAATGCCTGAGGCATAACAAATTATATCTCGATACAAGAAAAACTAATGTAGCCGTAATCCACTTGTGTGGATATTACGGCTACATTTTAACGTTTAAATATGAAATAATAATTACTATCTTTGCAGCATATAAATCAGCGTAGGGCATAGCGTTGCCACAGCGGTGATTTAATTTTTATTGCATTTATTTTTAATTAGCGCCATATAAACCTTCCACGTTATATATTGCCTGTTAGATTAAAAGTGAATGCCGTGCGTTTTTGTACGGCTTCATTGTTTATGACAGGCAGGGTTTGTGGAAGGACCTATATGGTAATAAATTTTGAGGTCGTACATTTATTATGTCAACACAACCGCACATAGGTCATCTTATTCAGGCCACATTAAAGGAGCAGGGCAGAACCGTGGTATGGTTTGCCCGCCAGCTGTGCTGTGACCGCACAAATGTTTACAAGATTTTCTCAAAGGAGAGTATAGACACAGGTTTGCTATATAAGATAAGCACCATACTTGGAGTGGATTTCTTCTCATCCATCAGCGTGCGCTTCAAGGCCGATGCCATGCAACGCTTAGAGTAAACACTCTCCAGGCGCAGCCTGCATTTTCCCCACCCCGATGCGCAGCTTTCCGCCCATCAGCATGCCTCCATCAAAGATTTTGCAGTATAGCAGGAATGATGGCCGCATTAAGTACTGTCAAGTCCACATATCCGTCAATTAAAATAATCTCCTTGGTGGCAGACTGAATGAAACTTTCATACTTTGCGTATGCGTCAAAAATCTGCCCCTGAAAGAAAATACCCTGCTTCTCGTCTATGTTGTATTTATCCATTTAAGAGAACAACTCATCAATACGTTCGTCTGCTTGTATTTGATGCTGCTTAATGGATACTACCTCACTGAATAGCAGTTGAGTGTTTTGAGCAAACTTTCTCATTTGCACAAACGCACGCATTATCTGAATATTTGCATCTACAGCCTGATGGCTTCTCAATACGGAAAACAACATGGCAACTCCCTGCTCAGTGAATGCGTATGGCATAACAGAGGAGTGCTTCAGAGAGTTGAACCGGTCGCAGTTTGCGACCAGTTCTCTCTTCTCGTCTTCTCTCAGCTGAAACATAAAATCCGATGGGAAGCGTTCAATGTTACGCCTTACTTGCTCGTTCAAACGCTTTGTCTCCACCCCGTACAGCATGGCAATGTCACGGTCAATCATGACCTAATGACCACGGAAACTACAAATAAGACTCTCAATGTTGGCTTGGATGCTGCCGTCTCCCAAATCATCCCCACCCCGATGCTCCGCTTTCCGCCCCTCAGCATGCTCTGATGCGATTTGTTGTCTTTTCCGCTACGCTTCCGCACCTATATCCGCCACTACATATAAGCACTAACAAAAAGAATACCCCCTAACTTTGCAGTGTGGAGTGCAATTATACGCACCCACTATTGTGGGAAACGTTTGCATGGCAGCCGTTCCAGCGTACCTGAAAAACTTAAAAGCGTTATGTATGCCATGCGCATACTATTGAAATACAATTACATACTCGGTTGAAAAAGGATTGTGCGAATGACCCTAACAAAACAGCATCATAACTGCTGAACTTTATTGGCCAATTTCACTCAAGCCACCTCGTCATCCTGAATGAAGCGAAGCGGAATGAAGGATCTCACAATCAGCGATGCAAGCACCCTGATAGTATGTAATTGTGAAACACACAGATAAAAAACTAAAACTTAAATACTATGAAGATTAAACAATTAACTACATTAAAACATAAACTCCAGTGGCTTCTACTACTAGTGGCGCTGCTTGGTGTGAGCCAAGGTGTGTGGGGGACTAAAATATATCTTCTTACAGGATCTTCAAACAATCCTTCAACAATGACGGATGTCGGATATGTTGATAGTGACGATGAAGATTTCTCGTGGTCTATTAATGCAAGCACCGGAGGTAATGTTTATTTTACAGTTTCTAGCACTACGTCCTATAAAAATATGTATTTTCAGGGCGAAGACAAGGTGAAAGAAAACTATTCTATTGAAAAATCTTCGTCTAAGGTGAATTGCGGAAAGCAGCCATATAACCTGGATAACACAACATATCACTATTGTTATTTAAGCGTTACGGAAAACACTACTGTTACTATTACTTACAATACAAAAAACAAGAAATACACTATCACAGATGGTGGCGTTGTTAGTAATGATAAATGGTACCTTATAGGCGAGTTTACTAATTGGGAAAATAATAAAATAGAGTTCTCAAAGAACGGATCTACATATACAGCTACGGCAGAACTGCCTGCCAACACACACTATGAACCGTCTGACTGTTGTAGTGGGACAACAGGTTTTAAAATATGCAAAAACTGGGTTAAAAATGGAGGTACATGGTATGGATGTAATGGAACCATTACTACTTCTATATCAACCCCATGGGATTTTGTTAGTGATAAAAACTGTGGCCTTTATACTGGTCTGGCAGGTACATACACCTTCTCATTTACCTTAAATGGTAGTGGTCAGCCTCAACTTACGGTAACATACCCTGTTGGCATACCCCAAGCACCAACGGTAAGGTGGGGGACAAAACCAGTAACAGACGGAGAAAAGAATATAAAAGCCTCTGCCTATATAGCGGCGCAAGGATGTGATGGCAATTCTAAACAGCTGGTGACGCAGATAAGAGTAAGATTTTGGAAAGAGGGAGACGAGTCAAACATAGGATATATTACAGCCACCAACAATAGTGGTTTTGGTGCGGCAGGTACATTATTTGATGTTGTTGACGACACCTCTGGCAAGACATCCATACCTATGTCTAACAGCATATTGATGTCCTGTACCACCCCTTCCACAATATACATGGAACTGGCAGGATACAATGAAGAAGGTGGCTGGTCAGACTATAGTGATCGTGTCTCTATTACGTACGTGGTAAATAACGCTTTCATTGTTACAGATCTTACAGAAAGCAAGTCGCCAAACTTTACGGCATGTGATGGAGAACATCAATTCAACTTGTGTAATTCTACTAAGTCAAATCCTATGGTACAGCCAGCTCCCGGCAGTGACGGATGGAGTGTGGTTCAAACAGAATCAGACTATACTACAGTTATTACGGCGGATGCAAAATCGCACTTTACAGAGAGCAATGGGGAGCTGATATGGAAAATAGATGGCAAGGAGGATGGACATTATTACTACAAATTCACCTTTACCAACGCAAGTTATTCCCCTACAACCGCTACTGCTAGACTTGATATAAACTTCACATCGGCTGGTACGGTAATTGGCGATATATCAGATATTTCAGCTACTGCAACAGAGATTACTCCATATAAGCCAATCACTCTAAGCACAAGTATGACAGGCAATGTCACATCTGTGGAGTGGTATGCAAAGAAGTACGTATCATCTGCTATGATAACAATAAATGATCCGGTAGGTATAGTAAGTTCTGCTACATTCAGGGCTAAGACTGTTGGTTCACAGAGAACATATACAATATATGCCAAAGGTAAGACCTCGGCTTGCGGCTTTACAGCAGAGAAGAGTATTAATATAGTTGTAAGACCAGATACAGAGACTTGTCCGGCACAGTAACAACCGTAGTTAAAAAAGAAAAATCAAATATTATGAACAGATTTTATAACATATACAAAAATACTGGCAGACGGACATTGTCTGCAGTTGCTATGCTTGTGATAGGTTTATTGTTTGCCGTACCAGCAATGGCCTCGTATGATTTCTTTTTGAACAATATGCATGATATAAAAGTGTATCATTCCGGCGAATCAACAAAAGATGGATATTTAAGTCCTGATGGTAATGGCTTTGACAGAATGGATGAAGCATATTATGATGCAGGTTGGGTTACTAATCTGTATATCAAAAATTTCTGGGTCAGAACTTCAAAGGGAGATAATGGCAATGTTTGTGGAGCCAGAATAATATATTTAATTTCAGATGTGACTGGCGAACATGACTATTACACAACCAACGGACAGACGTATGGGGGAGATTCTAATAAAACACACTGGTTTGTCGCTTCAGACCAAGACTTGGTTAACGTTATAACTCTTGCTGGTTCCAAACCTGGAACATTTTATTTTAGGTACTATTATGAGATGAATTGTGGAGAAGGAAATTGTGAAAGTAGATACAAAAGTAATGCGGATGGAGGTGCTACCAACACAATAAAATTCACAATTCCGGTCTTTGCAAACCAAAGCGCCACAAGTCTTGATTTTGGTACGGTAAAGCAGGAAGAAACGGTTGATTTGCATGTCTCATATACTCATTTTGGAGATAAACTAACCAGCTCTTCTTGCGCCTTTTCGGGAACAAATGCGTCGCTGTTTTCAGTTAAATCAATCGATGAGAATGGTGTTACTATAACATTTGCCCCTACTGTTGCGGCAGGGACGGGTACAAAGAGTGCCTCGGTGAGAATCTCTGCTAATAGCGAGTACATTGATATTTCACTCAGTGGGAAAGCAAAGAGCAAGTCAGAACCAGAGGTTCTTATTGGTGATGATCCTATTGTTGAACCTGGACCTACAGTAACTCTGTCGGGTTATTTGAGTAGTGCAGGTTGTAACGGCTCCCAGACGTCACTGTTTAATCCTTATGGCTTTTACTATCTAAAGAAAACTAATTCTAATTCATGCAGCGATGTTACCACCAGTGGTTCCAAGGTAGAAATCACAGATATCAATAAAACCACAGGTGGTTCATGGAGTGCCATCCTGTCTAAAAATCTTGATACAGAGAGCGAGTACTGGTATATACCATACGTGGTAGATAAACTTTCAGAAGAGGAATATATGGCTGCGGATTGTGGCAATTTTACAACTCAAGGGCGGTGTGAGTACCCTACTGGCGATGTTATAACTTATACAATTGATGCGTCGGCTCAGGACAATCCGTGCAAACTTATATTTTCAACATTTGAAGCTGCTATTGCAGACCTGAAAACACATAGTTCCAGCGGTTCGGAAGACTATTGGTGGGATGCTGCCAACTCCATGTTAAAGAAAGAGATTGTATTCCAAGTTGCTAAAAACGACAATGGGTACGGAGTTAAGAACGGAAGAGTATCCTTAAAAGAGATAAACAAATTCAATGCCACTACAGGGGATGTTCCTACAAAACGCCTTACTATAAAGCCTATAGAGGATAAGTCATATCCGTTGATTTGGGGTATGGACCTTGCCAGTTCACGATTCATTACTATTGAGGGTATGTACATTAAGCGTGATGCTCCATCAAGCAGTGACGGCATAGGTCATGCTTGTATTCTTATAGGCCAGAACAGCGCATCCAATGATCTGGCGGTTGGCTATCAAGAAAATTCAGAGCTTGAGTTCATAGACTGCAGAATAGAGGGTGATAACTTCTGCTGCATACATGCCAATGGTGTAAACGGCTTCTATATGGAAAACTGTAACCTAAAAGCAGAATGTTCAGATGCATCAACAGACACAAAAGACTGGGGAGCCTCCATTAAGTTTATGAACAGCAAGAACATTAAGCTGCTTCAGAACAACTTTAAGGGAGCGCATTCAAACAACATATTTGCACAGAATACGCAAGACATGCTTGTAATGAATAACGTGTTTTGGAATGACAACGATGTGGTGAAAACAGACAATAGTAACTATCCAGCCATCATCCGCCTGGTAAATTATTTGGCTGATAATAATCATGATATTCAGAATATAGGCATGTACTATAACACTATGTATCTGGCCAATGGTAATAACACTGCAAATGCAGACTTCTTGATATTTGGAGGTGCGGCGCAGGGGCAGACTGCAAGTCACTATTCGGCAAGCACCATAGAGTTCATGTACAATAACTGCTACTCTTACTCAACTTCTGCAAGCCAGGGTAAGACCAGTAATCCGTTCATAGGTTTGGTTGGGGATAATTCAACCTACGTTACGCACAATAATTTCTGGGCGGGAGCTGGAAATTCAGACCGTACAGACTACTACAAGTTTGGAGGCGATGTTCATACGGTCAACATGTCACTTACTGGTGGTATGGTTTGCAAGACGGTGCCAAACACCCCAGAGTACCTCGTTATTAAGGGAACGGGTCTAAATATAGGCAGCAAAATTTCATCAACACTTGGTACAAATTTAGGTGCGGCAAGCATTACAAATGACCGTAAGTATGTCACTCGTCCAAGTAATAATACATGGACATACGGAGCTTTCCAACAGACATCTGCAAGTGCACCGCTTACAGAGATTGTTTGGCAGGGTTCTTCAAACGCCAGTACTGGTTCCGAGTGGGATAACCGAAACAACTGGTATAAGAAAGACGACAAAGGCAACCTTGTTCCTGTAACCTGCGTTGACAAACTCAGTGACAACCTTAAGGTGATAATTCCTTCAAAAGAAAATGGTCCCAACGGAACTGTAGAGCGTTTCCCTGTTATTCCTCAGTGGGACGAGAGAAAGTATGATGAGGAGGGTGTATATGCGGGCGCTGGAATCTCAGAAGGTGAGACTAAGTACGCTTCTGTAATAGAGCTTGAGTCTGGCGGTGCAATAATGGGAATAGAGAACTTGTATGAGAGCAGTTCCGTACAGCATTATGACTATGCAATAGGCAACCTTACCGTGCCACGCAAACAATGGGTTCTTGTAGGCTCTGTTATTAAACCGTTTGAGGAAGGTACAAGCGGAACAGTGAGGGAGACTTGGTCAGATGACTTTTATATTGAAGACCACCTACCGCATGTATATATGCAAAAGTTTGAGGAGATAAACGGCGTCATATCATGGACATATCCGTTTACAGACCGTGATACCTATGTTTCTCCTCAGAGCAGTTTTGCCTTATTTGTTGCAGACCAGTATGGCCCGTACAAATTGCCGGCTGCCGTATATTATACAAGAGAAGACCCTAAGCCTGAGTTAGTCAACTCTGGCAGTGCGGCTCACACGTATCCTCTTACCGGGCGTTTTGCCTATGATAACGCAGAGGCTACTAAGATAACACTTAATACAGGCTACAATATCTTAAATAATGCATATCCTGCAGTTATGAATGCCACCACTCTTAACACAAAACTAAACACCTTGTGCGGGTCAGGCAACTATTCTCTGCAACTTTACAGATACAAGGACGAGTCCTGGGAATCCTTCTCAAATTTGGATGACAATGAGAAATTTATATATCCACAAAGCGGATTTATGGTACGAAATACAAGTGGTTCACAGAAAGTGCTTAACCTCACAAGTGATTTGTATGATGTTACAAAAGCCGCCAGTTATAAACGTGCCTATGCCGATGCTGGCATTGTACTCTATGCATACAATGTTTACTCCTCAAAGGGTAGCCGCGCGGGAATTTGGGTTGACAGCTTTAATGAGGCAAAAGCCTTCAACGGCTCTGTTACAGACAATGCAGAGATATACATAGCAGACGAAACTGGCAAGTATTCTGTATATTCAGTAAAAGAATCTGCAGTGGTTCCATTGGGCATCAGAAACAAGTCTGCTGTGCCGATGCCTGTAAAAATCAAGATGCACAGTCAAAATAACATTGACAGTGCCATTCTTGAAGACCGTGGAGTTGAACCAGTTGCCAAATATGATCTCCTTGCAGGAGAGGAGCCGCTCTTTAACTCTCTGCCATCAGGTGATACTGAAGGTCGTTTCTTCCTGAACCTTAACTATGCTGATGACCCTCTGACAGATGTTGAGGAGTCTGCTCAAGGAGAGGAACCCTCTTCCCACATAAATATATGGGCCATAAATAACAGGCTTGTTGTAGATGTGGCACAGAATGCCGTAATAGAAAAGATTCTCTTTACAGACCTTGTAGGCCGTGTTAACGAGATGCCATTAACAGGTTCAAATTATACCGAGTACATACTCAATATTCCTGACGGTACCTATATAGTAACTGTGGTAACAGACAAAGCTACAGCTCAGCAGAAAGTTCAAATTATAAAATAATATAATTCATCAAAAGCTAAGCTATGGAGAAACTTCATGGCTTGGATAGAAAAGACAATGGAAAAGATTCTTGTAAAATTGATATTGGCGCTGACATTTGCCTTTGTTAGTTCTTGTGTTATGGCGGTAACATTGCCGTCAACATCGTACACCTCTCATTATATAGATGACAACAGCTATGCCGCCAGCTCCAGTTATGATTCTCAGTTGGTAACTATGCGTTTTGAGGCTCTAGCCAGTGCATGGGGAGATGCTTGTCTAACCGGAAACATGGCTCAAAGTCTTAAGGAGTGTACTGATTGTTGCTTAGACAAGTTCTATGAATGCTGTCCTTATGGAACTTGCGACACGGATACATACAATGAATGCAAAAGTTTACAAAGCGGTTGTGCTAATGACTGCGGCCGCTCCATCCCCATAGACGGCAGCGAGTGGGTGCTAATACTTATGGCAGCTTTGGCTGTGGTGGGGAAAACAGTAAAAAACAAAGTTAAATGTGCACAATCTCAGATATAGAGCGGAAACAATTAATATAAAACAGTTTTTAATTTCCATGAAATGCCAAAGTCAAGAAGAGTATTAGTAATATATGGTGAAGATGCCGTAGGTATATCCCATCAGGTAATAATGGCTTACACTTCTTTACTGGAACATGCTGAAGATAGTAGAATAGTATGCTCCGAGAATGTTGCTTTGGAGGATATAAATGGTATGACAGCTTCTTGGTTGAGAATTAATAGGTACAAGATTGCATTTTTAACCTATTCGGAGTCAACACAATGTTTGCAGGAAAAGATTGCCAAGGTTGATGAAGGTGGGGATTGTTACTATCTTGTTTGCTGTTGTAAAAAGTCTGATTTGTTTGATAATGTAGGCGAATTCATAAGGGAGAATTTTGCGGTAAATAATGATGCTTACTGGTATAAACATGTGAGCTCAATTGCCATTCCAGAAGATACAGCCTCTTACAAGGTAGTAGAGCAAATCAAATATTTTTGTGGCATTTGTGATGATGTGATAGATTCTAACGAATTAAAAGAAATTCATGATGGCCTAAAAAAATACATTTCCTCTTATTACTCAGCGCCTAACAAATTCTTGATTAATGAAAAGAATGCAGAAGAAGCATATTCGTTGTTTAATGACCAATGGAGAAAAATAACACCATATAGAGAAAACCGTGAAGACAAAATCCGTTCGCTCTATGGTTTGGCATTGATTATTTACTCAATGTCTGTTGCACATATAACAGAGAAAAAACATTCAGAAGAAATTATAAAAAAACTATCAGAAAAAATCAAGACCTTTGATGAGGATTTGAACAGCAGGTATTTCTTTGAGTTTAAACAATCATTGTATTATTGGTTAGCTGTCTGTTGGCATAAAATGGGAAGTGAATACGATGAAAAGTCTGTAGAAGTACTTAAAAAATATATACTTTATATATTGTCACCTTGGGGAAACAAAAGTCATAGTAGTCTGTACGCCTACTCATTCCGTAGCACATCTAAACGTCTTTTTGAATCTTTAAAGAAAAAGAGACTCAATATTTCATCCCCCATAACATTCAACGACCCGTATGACTGCCCAATATTTGAGCTGTATAACGCAGACGATGAGATTCTTGAATTATTGAAGGAAGCTTTACGTACAACACTGAAAATGGGTTGTTTTGCAAGAAACGTAAAGTTACCATTTAATAAGGATCCCAAAGATATACAAAGTGAATTAATTGTAGATGCGCCAAAACAGCCTAACTCTATACCAGAGTATTTAAATACTCTAATGTGGGCGCATTATGCAGACTCCCATAAAGGTATATGCATTAAATATAGATTTAACAGAAATTTTAGTATAACGGGAGAAAGAGTTCCTGCATTATTGGCGGGATTTAGAGATGTAACCTATTCAAATAAGAACCTTAGACGCTGTGCAAAAAAATCAAGTATAACCATAGATGACGCTTTTTTTCTTAAAGGGACTCAGTGGAAATATGAGAATGAGCTTAGATTCTTCTACTTTGATCTGGATGGTAATGGAGAACATGACATGGTTGGGAATACGACTGGTTGCATTGAAGCCATATATTTTGGCTACAAATGCCCAGATGGGGAGAAAAGAAGAATTATACGTTTGCTAAAAAAAGAACAGTTGGTAATTACAGATTTAAGAAACGAACAAATAACTCTGCCAATTAAATTTTATCAGATGGAGAAAGATGATAAAAGGTTTGGCGAGTTTAAGGCATCTGAGTTAACTCAAGCCGATATTAAGAATATCATTAAAATTAAACGTAACCTAAAAACATCAGATATATGAAAAACTTGAGATTTAGTACTTTAAAACATAGATTAAGCTGGTTGTTAGTATTAACTGCGCTGCTTGGTGTGAGTCAGTGTGTGTGGGGGGCTGCAGTTCGAGGAAGTTTTAATAGTTGGACAAATGTTACCCTTGTGAATGGGTCGTGTACAATTAGTATTAATAGTGGAAATTATGAATTTGGAGTCGATGATGTTTCCTTTTATAAAGGAGGTTCCATAACTAGAGCATCTAACTCGGCGAGTTTAAATACTAGTAGCAATAACACCACTATTAATGCAGATGTGACAGGTGACTATGTTTTTACGTGGGATGAAGTAAATCATACAATTACTGTAACATATCCAGTAGTTGATTATTGCGTTGTTGGAGATGGAACTGATAGTAATAATTGGTGTTGTGGGAAAAATTGGGATAATAATGAATGTCAAATGAGTTATGAGTTAGACATTTATTCAAGAACATTTAATAGTGTACCCAGTGGCACATATAAATTCAAAGTGACAAGAAAAGGGACGTGGGATGCTGTGGGTTATTCAGATAACACATCTGAAAAATCGACAAGTATACCAGGTGTTAATAGTATTGCAGCTGAATCCAATGCTGGTAGCAATATTGTTATTATAACGTCAGTTGTTTTAAATATTACAGTTTATTATGACGGGCAGGATGCATACATTTCAACAGAAGAGGTGTCTTCTTGCGACACCCCATCTTCATCTGATTTTACCATTACAGGTTCTCTGGAGCAGACCCTAAGTGGTTTGACCGCTATTTCTGCCAGCTCAAATACACAGGGCTACAATCCTTCTATTGAGGTTCAGTATAATGGTAGCAGCAGTTTGCCTGTCGCTAAAGGGGCATATCCAGTTACGCTTGTGGTAGGTGCAAATGGTGATTATTGCGCATCGACCGTAGCAGTTGGAACTCTGAATGTGTATGAAGTAATAGTAAAGGCAAAGAAGGCAAATATTGATGGCTGGGGAAATGATGTTTATCTGCATTATTGGGGCACGTGTAATCCTGGCTCAGAATGGGCTACTTGTCCTAAAATGAATTACGATGGTTCTGAGTGGTACACATTAGGACTGAATTGCACTCCTGATAAAATTTTGTTTAAGAATGCGACTGGAGATAATCCAGGTAAGCAATCTGTTGACCAATCTTTTTCCCCAGATGATTGTTATGAAGTGCTGAATGAAAAGGATGATAATAAATACAAAGTAAAAGTATATGAGAACTGTCAATTATGCACTGCTCCTACAGTTGTAACCAACAACACTCCTGAAAATGTAACTGGAACAACAGCTACGCTTAAGTGTACGGTTACAGAAGCAGGAGATTGCCAAAACCCGGAAATAGGCATTGCGTACGGTACAAGCGAGCATCCAGCCTCAGGGACGGAAGGTACTGTTTCTGGTGGTGTTTGTTCTGTAAATCTCACGAATTTAGTTGCTGGCAAGTATTACTACTATAGGGCATACACTACTGTTGGTGGTACCACCACATACGGTGAAGAGTACGGATTTTATACAAAACCTGCGAATATTTATATTAAGGGTTTGATTATTCACTCTGGAAACGGATGTCCAGATCCATGGCCTACAGACAACACGGCATTTAGCAAGAACGCAGATGGAACAGTATTTACCAAGACCATTACAGCAAGAAAACCTAATTGCAGTTACAATAATGTTAATTCTGATGCCGAGTTTGTTCTTATGTCCAGTACAGATGAAGCAGACAAACTAAATGTAAAAGGTACTTTTAATCCTGATGGCCAAAACTCCAACTGGATTAGGTCAAAACGTTCTGGAGACCATGACGAATCATATAACTTCAAGTACTCTGCTGAATATAACGCTGGAGACCAACTTACCATAACTGTAACCTTCATGTCTGATGGTACGTTTAAGATGAAAGCCTCTCCTGCATGTGACACTGAAGTTCAGAAGAAAAACATCTCTATTGCCTCTTCCGCTATTTGCTCAGGTTCGTCTGTAAATGTCACTGTAGCAAGTTCGCAGAGTGGTGTTACATATACCGTTTATGATGCTGCTAATAATGAAGTTGGTACTGGCACTGGTACTGGTGGCGATTTGAATATATCGGTTTCTCCAAGTGCAAGTACCACGTTTACAGTAAAAGGCAGTCAAGGTGCGGCGTGTGAGAGCACAACAATGAACAACACAGTTGATGTTACAGTATGGAATGCTCCAAAATATTCTCCAACTAGCAACATTACAGCTTATCTTCCAATAACAATTACTGGAACAGCAGGTTCAAGTTGGAGCATTACTTCTCCGTCGCCAGCTGGCAATGCATGGCTCTCTAACACATCGGGCTTGACAACTGTATTTAAGGCTCCTGCAGGGACTTACACAGTACAAGACTCCAATACCTCTTGCGCGACTAATTCTGTTACTATCACAGTGGCGGCAGACAGTGAAACCTGCCAATAAGATACTGTTGCGGTATTACCCAGTAAAATCCATTCCAAGGCTGACACTTTTCTGTGCCAGCCTTGAGTGCGTAAGGAATAAAATATATGTTTAGCTCTCGCATACCTGTATTTTTGCAACGTTTAGTACAGACAGTTCCTGTCACACTTAGAACGATAAAATGAGTACGTTTGATAATATAATAGTATCTGCAGAACCGTTTGACAATAAGCTTATTCGTGAATATATACGTAAGAACGGTAAACCAGGAGTGTGTTCCTATACTGGTAGATGCAGTTCACGTACGGTTGAACTTAGCGACATAGTTAGTAAGATAAAGTCCATAGTCTGCGAATATTACGGAGATGCTGATGACGAGGGTGTTGCGTTTGATTCAACTTTTGATGATGATGAAGATAAAAATACTGAAATACAGGTAAGTGTTAATAATGGATATCTCATTCCTAAAGATCGGAGAATGTTTGATGATATTGAGGGGTTACTGTGTTATCATGGCTTTAGATGTAGAGATGGCCGATTATATGAGGATATTATCAGTAAGATAAAGGTTACAAACCTTGTAGAGAAGGATCCGTATGGGCTTAAAATAGATGAAGAGTACTATTTGGATTGGAGATTCTTATCAAGGAAAGCGATAGAGTTTGCTAATCAGGGTTGCTGTTTGTGTGATATTCAAGAAAAACTAAACAGCTCTTTATTTTATATTTTGTCTGCTATTCAGAGGGAGCACAAAGAGATTCTTGTACATAGGCAAATCAGGCTATTCCGTTGTGTTAATTATAGAGAACCACTCAGTGCAGTATCGTTCTCAGATTTGACATCGCCGCCAGTTGAAAAAACTACCGATTTGAGAATGAGTACAAAAGGTGATTCTGTTTTTTATGGCTCTGTTGATAAAGGAACGGCTATTAGAGAAGCTTTAGCTGAGGGCGTCAAGTATTATGCCTATGTTGGAGAATTTGAGTCTATTGATGAGCTAAATTTATTGGACCTAACCAAAATAACTAAGAAGATTGATATCTTTGAGATGCCTAAAAATGATTACTTCCTTTTAAGATTTTTAAAAAGGTTCTGCGAAGACATCTCAAGACCAATAAAAGGTAAAACAATTGAGTATGTTCCCACACAATTGATTACATACTATTTTAGAAACTGTATGAAACGCTATGACGGGAATGGGAATAAGTATGGTTTGGATGGTATCTTATATAGTAGTAGCAAAGGAGGGTGCACTAATGCGGTATTGTTTTTTAATCATGATGAAAGTAGCAAACATCTTAGATTGCTGAAATATTCGTGTATTTAACGTAGAGTTTGGCTCCGCAAAAAAGCGTAGTATCGGGGCATCGGTGCTCAAAGAATAAACCCCAAGGCTGACACTCTCCGTGCCAGCCTTGAGTGTGTTTGAGGGGATTTTGGTATGGGGGGTTGCGATTTTGGGTAAAATGATTTATCTTTGCAAGAAAGTGGAGACTTATATTTTGAACCATGAAGCAAATGTTTATTATAGCAGGCCCCAATGGAGCTGGTAAAACCACTGCATCACTCACAATTTTACCAGAAATACTTCATTGTACGGAGTTTGTAAATGCGGATGAGATAGCAAGAGGTTTGTCTCCGTTTAACCCTGAAGGAGTAGCAATACAGGCTGGCAGGATAATGTTAAAACGCATTGAAGAATTACTTCAACATAACAGCTCATTTGCTTTTGAAACAACTTTGTCAACCAAGTCATACGTATCGTTAATTAGAAGGGCTAAAGCGTATGGGTATGTTATAACCCTGTTATTCTTTTATCTGCCCTCTGCTGAACATGCAGCAAAACGAGTAATGCAAAGAGTATTGGAGGGTGGGCACAATATTCCTTATGATATTATAGTGAGGCGTTATAGTAGAGGACTTGAGAATTTGATGAAATTATATGTCCCAATATGTGATGCGTGGTTCATATACGACAACAGATCATCTTATCAGATAAACCTTATAGCAGAAGGTGTTTTGGGGCAGGTAAAACAAATTAATGACCAACAGATCTTCAAAAAAATTCAAGATTATGAGCGAACAGCAAATAGATGAACTTAGGGAAAAACTGAACAGAGGTATAGCCTTGTCAAGAAAGCGTTTGATAGAAGAAACCAAGCGTAAGGGTGGTTCGCTGGTTATTGAAAGGGACGGCAAAATTGTTGTTCTTAGTGCAAGTGAACTTTAGCTTGCTCCAGAAACATCTCCCCCTCACCTATACTCTGCGGAGTGTGGATGAGGGGGAGGTTTATGTTTGTGGGGGTGGTGGCATCGGGGTGGAAAAACTTTAACATTATTTAACTAAATGTTCTTTCGTGATAAAACCGTAACTTTTAGTTACATTTTTGTAACTGAAAGTATCATTTGGGTTTAGTTTTAGTGCTATAAGGAAAAATTTAAGATTATTGCAGTTGAAATGGCATTTGGAAATGTTTCTCCAAATACTTACTTTTGCAGAAAAGAAGTTTTGTTATGGATGCTAATTTCATGATTGGTGACAGAGTTTTGGTATCACCATTTTTAACTCATCTTCCTGACTGGTCTGAAGGCAAGGTTATTGACGTGGAGGACAACACGTACAATGGCATCGTTGTTTCTGCTGAAACTGATGATGGAAGTATCTATTTTCAACGTGCGGAATACTTTAAGAAGAAGTGATACTCCCCCTCACTTATGCTCTACGGAGTAAAGGTGAGGGGGATGTTTGTGTTGTGGTGGGGGAGTGGTGGCATCGGGGTGAAATTAGAAAATAAATTTGGAGATTTATTGTGTAATGCGTATTTTTGCCTGAAAGGATTTAATTATGGAACAGGATTTAACATTGCATGAGGCAAGGATGAACCTATTCAACGTGGTTGAAAGGACTAAAAGTGTTTCTGAATTGCGGGATATTCAGCGGCTTATTGCGTCCTACTATGCTCAGAAGGCCACAGAGGGCATGGATAAGTTATGGGAGCAGGGTGCATGGAGTGCGGAAAAAAATGAGTCTATATTACATGAGCATCTTAGAACACCGTACAAGTATGCAAAATAATCATAGGGTTGTTCTTGATACAAACTGTCTTATATCTTCACTTTCTTCAAATAGTGTGAACCATAAGGTGTGGCTTGCCCTGCAAAGGGGTGAATTTATATTGTGCGTCTCTAATGAGATACTTGAAGAATATTCAGAAGTAATTGAAAGACTAACAACGCCTGAGATTGCAAATAATGTTATTATGGCGTTATCTAAAAGCGAGTCTGTTGAGTTTATTGACCCTCATTATCATCTTGATTTAATTAAGAGTGACCCAGATGACAATAAATTTGTTGATTGTGCTTTTGCTGCAAATGCTACATACATTGTTTCTGATGACCGTCATTTAGATGTCTTGAGAACTATTGACTTTCCCAAAATCCTTGTATTACGGTTAGCTGAATTTGTTAATATTATACAATCTTAGTTCTTATAGTATGAACTGGTGACACCTCTCCCCCTCACCTATGCTCTGCGGAGTAAAGGTGAGGGGGAGGTTTGTGTTGTGGTGGGGGAGTGGTGGCATCGGGGTGGAATGAAAATAAATTTGGAGATATGCGTAAGCATACGGTGAACCACGTATAGTTTTATAAAAGAACTATCAGTCTCGGCTTTGGTCGGGACTGATTTGTCTTAGTAGGTCTTATTAAGGCTTAGT
>ONEZ01000035.1 GCA_900316995.1 uncultured Bacteroidales bacterium
AACCGCGCCGCTCTCTGTGTTGCTGCTCTCAACGTCAGTCCAGCTCTTGTCATTGTAATCATAAACTTTTGCCTGTAAACCACTGTTGTCATAACGCAGTTTGGCAACGTTAAGGTTGGCAGGATATGAATTGTTTACAAAGGTCCAAGATGTGGTGGCGCTGTACTGAGGCATTGCACCCTCATTGGCAAACCTTCCTTCAAAGTTGAATGTCTTAGGTGCTGTGCCGTCATTCACCATAGCTGGGTTGTTCTCATAACGGGTGTAGTAACGTGAAGCCGGTACTTTGAGTGGTCCGTACTGGTCTGGAATCATAATACCAAACGCTGAGTTTGTGGCAACCTCTTCTGTAAGACTTGTAAACGGTATGCCTGGTTTGAAAGTGTTGCTTTCAACCGTAAAATGTTGCATATATACGTGCGGTTTCTGATCTGCTATGTAGAAATCACCGCTCTGAACTTCACGTGCGTCTCCGCTGTGTCCTGATGCAAAAGGTTTAATTACACCTCCCACAAGCACCCATTCATTACGTCTTGCTGTAAGAGAATTTTTTGCGCCAGTGTAACGAAGTGTTCCGCTGTTAAGGTTCTCCACACCCACGATTGCGCCTCCTGCCTCTATTGTAATGGTCTTGGCAAACTGGCTAACATCACCAAATGAAGCCCTAAGACCGGCAGCTACATACTCTTCTGGATATTCTCCACGTGAGGATGAATTCCATTCAGGAATCACTGGCACGTTCTTCAGGTTCTCAGCATCAGGAATTATAACGTGCAGCTGAGGTGAGAAGAAATTAGCGCAGTTTATCTTACGCCCCGATGTTGTAACCCAGTTAGAGCGCACATCCCAGAGACCTGAATTGCCTCCCACCCATACAATGGTATCTATCTCTGTGATATTTGCCTGCTGGAATGCGCCGTACGTCCAGTCGCCGCCGCTCTCGCTACGGCGCAGAGCTCCAAAACGGTCAGCGTATGTCTTATTTGCCACTTCAAGACCAGAAGGATCTGAATCAGGCTTTGCGCCTATGTTTAGTAGTGAGCCACGGAATACAAGCTCGTCTGGGTCTGTGGCTGTGGATTTGCATACTTGATCCTCCACGTTAATATGCTGTGTATAGGTTCCAAATCCAAGGCTTGACGCTGTGCCTGTATCACCTGGCTTGCTGTCTCCCTTGCTCCAGAAGTTATTGTAAGCGTAGTTCCCGCTTGTAAGTGTAACACTTTGGAACGCATCTGCATCAGTGTTTCGTGATGAAATCTTGTCATCGTAGCTGTAGCAGTTATTGTACTTAAAGTAAATCTTTGAAGCTACATATCTGCTCGTTTGTCCTTTCTGCTGTGTGTTTGATGAACCAAAACGGAGGAAGTCAACCTTATACGCAGAGGCGGCATGATCTTCAAGATAGAATGTGTTATAGAATATAGCAACATTTTGGATGCTTGGACTTATAGATCCATCACCTGAATCATAGTATGTAACAGGACGTACAAATGCAACATTATCACTGAAGAGGTTGTCATTCCAGAATACGTTGTTCATTATAAGTACATTCTGAGAACCTTGCAGGAATATCGTTGTTGCGTGGCTACCGCGCATATTGTTACGAGTAAACTGAAGATTCTTGCAGCTCATGAACTTAACAGAGGCACCCCAGTACTTGGCATTGTCACCGGTGTCAGTCCCTTGGAGGTTGAATATACACTCCTCAAACTTAAGGCCACTTACGCCGGAGGCATGTACGCAGTTAAATCCGGTAGCATGTACCTCACAACCTATCATTTCACAGTTCGCATTTGCAAAAGTTCCAGGTGCAATAGTATTTGGTGTATTTGAATTCTCTATATAGTATCCATACTCCACAGCTGAACCTGTATGGTTATTGGTTGTTGTTGACCTTGTTATCTGTAAGTTCTTAAGTATTACATTACGAGCTCCAAGCAAACTTAAACCGCCTTGGAAAACAGGTTTCTTAGTTGCATTCTTTGCACGAACTATTAATTTGTCGCCTGGATTTGTAGGAGTTGGAACATAATTGCTTATTGAAGTGGTGTTTATGTTTTCAAGGCTTGCATCGCGCGTTGAGTTTTCAGAGTCTCCATATTTGCCATACTCTACTTCAATGACAATAGGCTTTTGTACTATTTTGCTTGAATTTATCCAAGCACTAATAGTGGTGTTGTTTGCGTCTTTGTGAGCTTTCTTGGCATCAGCCACGGCAGCTGCAAGGGTCTGGAAACGCAGTTCGCATGGATCTTCAGGCTGAGAGTTGTCAATAGTGTAATATACAGTATCGTTCACCGCTATCTGGCACTCCTTGCCTGTGGTGAACTTACCAGTCTCCTCTGAGAGAATATAGCTGCTGTTGCTTGTAGAATAAACGTATGGTTTATAGCAGTATGTGGTACCAGCCTTTAACGCTGTTCCATTTGTGCTCTGTGAGAATGTCTTGCTGAATGTCTCTTTTGCCTTTATCGTGGTCTCTCCATCTATCTTAACTTTGAGGCTGCTTGTAGTTGGTGTGCAGCTGCTGCCCTCGCAATAGAAGAAACCGCGTTCAAGAAGAGACTCATCGCAACCTGCATAACGCAGATAGCCGTTAAGTGTTACCTTGGGGCCGTTCTCAATAGCTGGTGTTCCTGCTATCTCCACTGTGGTGGGGTAGCCTGATATACCTGTAAGTGTAATAACAGCTTTTTTGCTATGAGCATCTGTAATAGTGAGTGTGGCGGTATATACGCCTTGCTCAGCAGGTGCTGTGAACTTAACCGTAACGCCGCTTTCATTTATACTTGTTACGCTAAACTTGGCTTTGTCGGTACCTGTTATGCTACATCTGCTTGTAGTAAGCGCAGTACCATAGTGATTAAAGGTGATGGTCTTTGATGCGTTACCTGAAGGCTCGGCTGTTATACTGCTGGTTGTGGTTACGTTTATGAATCCAGGTACGGTAAACTTCATCCACATATTATTTGAATTGTTTGAGCAGTACCTTTGGGCATCACTTGTGCTACCTGCATCAGATGTTATCTGCAAGTAGTATTGATACTGGTAGTTACCAGCTGACAAATTTGATATCTGGTACAATCTTTTTGTGCCTGAATCTGCGGTTTTTATTTGCTGGTCTCCTGTTGTGTTCCATGATTGAACATACTCTTCACTGTAGTTTGCAGGCCATGCATCATTGTTGTATTTTAATTTTGAATACATGCGCACATAACGTGTTGTGCTACCGCCCCAGCACCATGCACTAAAGTTGTCAAGATATAAATCTGTGGTGAGTATGCCTAAATTGGCATCGCCGCTATAGTTGGCCGCTCTGTCTCCATGTTGACGCCAGTTTGTGCCATTATAACCAAATTGCACACTCCATACTTCCGTATCCTTATATTCAAAGAATCCCCAATCATCAGCTACCACGCTTGTGGCACACAGAAAACTTGCAACTAAAGTCAGCACAGTGGCAGAGAATCTTCTGCCCATGCTTTTGTTTATATTATATAATTTTTTCATAGTCTAACTGTCAATTATCAATTATCAATTGTCAACTCCTTAATCGCACTCCTCCTTAATATCTGGTGCCACCACAATGGTTGCGCTCTTGCTTACTGAAGCGCAGGTTGCGGTGTAGCCTGTGGCTGTTACTGTGTATGTGGTCTTAGTGGCTCGGCTCTCTGCCTTGAACTTGGCTGTGGCAGGCAGTGTGTTGCCGCTCTTACTATAGATTTCAGCTGTGGCTGGGCTTACAGTCCAGTCTATAAGTGTTATGTTGCCTGTGGTTCCGGCTGCTGAGAGAGAAACCTCTGTATATGGTTTTGTAGGATTCTCCGCTGTGGCGGCAGGGGTGGCGGTAACACCTGTTATAGAACCTGTAACAGATCCGCTTGGTTTTGTATAGTTAATGGTGAGTGTGGCTGTGGCGTCATCATAACCGTCAGCGTGAGCTGTAAATGTATAAGTATATGAAGTGGCTGTTTTGCCATCTGTCTTCCATATCATTATACCATTTGACAGGGTGAAGTCACTTTTGGCATCGGTGCCGCCAAGGGTTACGCTCCATGTGGCAGGAGCAGGGTATATGAACATCTCATTCCAGTTAAACTGATGTTCACCAGGGCAGGCCTTAAAGCTCTTGGTAAGGTTTTGTTTCACAAACTTGCTACACTCATATTTTATAGGCAGAATATCACTGTATGATGATGTTCCGTTTGCATTATGAGCTGTGAAACGCAAAAATATTTGTTCCCCTGGATTCACTACCTCACTCACCTCAGCCGATGTAAGAGATATGTTCTGTGATGTGTTAATGGCAGGTGCGCTCACGCTTATCTCCTTGCTTTCAGTTTTGTTGCCGCCATCTATACGGAATGCACGGTTGTTGGAATAGTAAAGTGTAAGTTTATCTATGTTCTTACAACCTGTCTGTGCAAAATATGCTGTGGTTGTAAGACCGCAGTCTGATGATGAAATGGAAGGCTTTGCTCCTATACGGACTGTAGGTGTTCGGTTAGCGCTCACTGGAGCTGTAACCACTGTAAGTGTGCCTGCCGCCGTTGGGTTTGATACCGTGATGGTGGTGGCGGTGGTGGCATCGCCAAGGCTTGTTGGAGAGCATGTTGCATTTGTACAAGATGCACTCACCAGTTTGTAGCCCTCATTTGGTGTTACCACAAAGTCAAATGAGCCACCTGCCGCAATATTCTTGCTCGCCTCATTAAATGAGCAGTTTGTACCGTTGGCTGTAATGGTGTAGGTTGTCTCCAATGAATATACTATTGTGAGAGTACCGCTGCTTGTTGGGGTTAATGTAAATGTATTTGTGGAGCGGATAATGTCTCCACTCTTAGAGCCAGAGTAGGTGGCGCTGCTGTATGAGTAACCTGATGTAGGTGTAACCGTAAATGATACGGAACTGCCGCTTGTAACATTCTGTGCTGTGGAAGGAGATATGCTTCCGCCTGTTATAGATGGAGTTACCGTGTATGTGGAACCCACAAAAATAGTATATTTGCCAGTAGTGCTATTATAACTTAGTTTAACACCGCTTTGTGCGCTTGACAAGGAAAAATAGTAGAATTTTCTAACCTGGCCGTCGTTCCATTCCTGAATACCCTTGCCACTGGTTATGGTTGACACAATATCGCTGGCAGAAGGGTTTGACGTTATGTTGCCTGTGTAACTTGCCGATGTTGACACGCAGAAATAATAGTTAGAACCTGCCGACAAGTTTCCTACGCTCCATGTCCACTCTGTGGAGCCACTCTGGGCACCCTTGCTTGTAAATTGGGTTATATTATTAGTAGTACTCCACATAAGGTAGTATGTGGTGTCGGCCCAAGCCACTGTACCTGCCGCCGCAAATCCAAGTAGCAGCAACGTAAGGCGTAATTTTTTTGAGAAACTTTTCATAGTGTATGTTAGGTGTTTATTTATCTGTTTTATTAATTACAATCCTCGTGGTCTGTGTTAACCGTAATGGTTGTGGTCTCTGAGCAGCCTCCCTTAGTGGTGGCTGTAATGGTGTATGGACTGTTTGTGCTTGCTCCCTTGAAATCTACAGAATTATAGGTTTGATCATATAGATATGCAGTTGAGCCAGCATTTGTAACCTCCCAAGTCTCTATATCTGTGCTTATACATGTGATTGTTACTGGCGTATACTGCGATACTATTGCCGCAGAACGTACCAGACGAGGCTGGGTGCTTATGGTGAGAGTTATCTCGCCGTCCATCTGAGTAGGGCAGTTTGAACTGTTAGAACCATAGTAGCCGTACACTGTGTATGTGCCAGACGATGTTACAGGGAAGTCTATGCTGCTTCCTGTGGTGCCTGCCTTGGCTGTAGAGCCTTCTACGGGAGAGCCGTTACTATATAGCTGGTAACTGTATCCTGTTTGTGAGTTGCTCAGACGCAGAGTTCCTGAACCTGCACCGCTGCTCGGGTCACCGCAAATGGTGGTGGCATCACCCACATTACTTAATGTATATACCGTAGGAGCAGTTTTGTTAAAATTGAATGTCTTGGGGTCAGATTTTATGCCTCTGTAGTTTGTTGATGCAGCCTTGTCTGCTACTACGCTCACGCTTCCTTTGGCAGAAGGAGAGAGGACATCGCCGTCAACGCTACCACTGCCCGATGTTACCGTGTATGTAACCGCACCGTCACCGCTACCGCCTGAGGTGGTGAGCTTGACATTTGCCGCATTACAATATACAAGGTCGGTGGCTGTGTTGCTGATGGTCAGTGCTGCCTGTGTGGCCTTCTTGATGGTGTCTGCGCCAAGAGAAAGGTTTGTGGCGGCGCAGTAGTAAGAACTCGTAGAACTTGTAGTTACATCTATTGTGATTGAGTATGCGCCAGCATCGGTAGGAGCTGTCGTTGATTTTGTATATGTGGTAGTTCCTGTTCCTGTATAATATACAGTGGGGGTACCACTTCCGTTATTTACAGTTACAGTGACGGCTTTGGCAGTTCCGTCGTACGTTTGGGCGTTGTCACTTAACGTAAAATCGGAGGCTCTGTATGCTCGTCTTACTAAAAGGCTTGCTTGAGCAGTAGTTGTATCCGAAGCGCACACACCGTTTGTCACTACTGCCTTGTAGTATGTACGTGTGGTGCTTGGTGTTGCACTGTATGTTGCGCTTGTGGCACCGCTAATGGCGGTTGATGAACTTGGTGTAAAACCGCTTGTTGTGCTTTTGTGCCACTGAATGCTTCCTGTATAATTTTTCAGAGTAAGTGTTTTTGCGGCAGTAGAACATAACTTGATGTTAGTGCCACTAATCGTTCCGGCCACAGAGGCAGCATCAACAGAAACAGTGGCAGTCCCAGACATATCTGCACTACAATAGGCATCGGAGCCACTTGTGTAGTATGCGTGTACAGTATAGGTGCCAGCTTCGCTCACAGGGAAATTGAGGGCGGAACCTGTACCCGTCTTGGATAGTTGCTGTTCCGCTTACCGTCTGGGCTGTTGGAGCGGTACATACTTTTTCAAGTTTAACGGTATATTTAGGTACGTTACTTGCATCAACCCCAGTATATTGTATGGTGAGTTTCAATCTATCGCCCACTTTTATTGTCCCAATGTTAGGTGATAGATTGTGATTGCCAGATGAACCTTTGGTAAGGCCAGTAAGAGTTAATGCGGCATAATTTGCAATGGTGTAGGCCGATGTGGCGCTACTGTTGCAAAGGCTGCCTACACTTGCTATGAAATCTCCGCTTGTGTAAGAGGCTGTCCATTCGTATGTGAATGTATTGTTTGATTGGTTAATGTCAAGAACTGTATTTAGGTCATAGCCTGAACCGGCAAAGAACGGACCTCCTAAATACATCTTGCCAGGAATAACTGTTATGGCAGGAGCAGTTTTGCTTGCATCGGTGGTGTTACCACAACCTGCTGCAAATGTAGCAGTATATACACCTTCATGATAGAATGTGGCTGTTGTGGATTTATTTCCAGATGATGTAAGTGCTGCGCGTGTGGCTGTGCCAGCACCCCATGCACTCGTATATGACATAGATGTTGGAGTCGCACTCCAAAGGTATGTGTTACCCTTGCTGCAAGTAGCTGTAACAGTCTGAGTTACACTTGGAGCGGAACCTGCACCTAAATATAAGGTAGTTGCGCTTGCCGGAGCAGATATTGTTATATCGCTGGCGGTAGGGGTGGAGCAGGAAGATGATACTGTGAGGGTCATTGTCTGACCTGTATAATATATATTCCCGTCAGTTAGAATTGCCTTTATTGTATAAGTACCTGCGGCAAGAGATGATGTGTTAAGTGTGTATGTCTGATTTGATGTTGTTACACTCTGGCATCCGTCTTTAGTGCTCCCTATATATACTAACATATACAGCGATGAACCACCAGAGGATGTGGCAGAGCTACCTTTGTAGGTTATATTCACTGATGAAGTTCCTACCGTGATGGAAGAAGAAGATAGTGAAGCTGTAAGGGTAGTAGCAGCGGTTTTGCTGTTTGAATCTCCTGTTATGAATTTAGCTCCGGCGGCGTTAGCAGCGGTAACGCCACTGAATCCACCAGTCCCAGCCCAGTTCCCGCAGTTATTAGTTACTCTTAAATTTGCGGGTACGTTGCCTGTAGATTGCAGCACATATGCATTGTTATTATCTATTGTAGTATATGTGGTGTTGGTGGTGATACAAGTTGTTGTATTATTTGTAACCTTTAGTGTGCCACCATAACTTTGGTTAATATAATACATAACTTTTGTCCCGCTTACCACATCAGCTGGAGCTGACAGAAAGTCGCACATGCTAATAGTTTGCGTACTCCAACTGTAACCCGAGCCCGTTACCGTGATGCAGTTTCCAGAGCTCACAGAACCGTCACTGCTACCACTTATTTTAGTGTCGTTGTTCTGTGTTACAATCATGTTAGTGAACGTTCCTGTGAAAGTATATGTCCAGTAGTAATAGGTTCCGCTTTTACCCATGTAGTTCATTTTCTGTCCTGGCCATGAAGTGCCGGCTGTACCTCCCCATACGTGAATTGCCACTGCGGAATAATTTGTGGTGCTACGTACATATACTGGAGTGTTTGCCGGATATGTCGCTCCCCATACCCCCTGGCTCACGCCAAGCAGAGCTGCCAATAGCAGGAGCCACTGTAGTTTATGTTTTAATAATGTTTGTAGTTTGTTTTTCATACTGTATTTTGATTTAAGTTATTCTGCTATGTTTTATTAATATTTTTTATAGGTTTAAGCATTTATGACCTTACACCTATTATTTATTTTATTATTATTTTTTTCACGACCAATTTTCTGTTCCTGCCTGCGTTGCATCGAGGCAAGTGTTACTTTGCATCGCTGCTTACGAGATTCTTCGGGCTGCGCCCTCAGACGAGTTGACGAGGGCTCGTCCCGAGTAATGACGGGGGCTTGTTGCGTCTCTTACCTCGTTGTTTGCGAGATCCTTCGTTACGCTTCGCTCCACTCAGGATGACGGAAAAACTGAAAAAAATCGGGCAAAAAAAATCAGCCAAAAAATGGCTGATTCTTAAGGAATATTGAAGCAAAAAGTAGGCTTATAAAATTTAATGTATTTAACGTGCGTATTTGTATGGTGGGTTAAATAGTGTTAATATATTTTTAGCTGATTTAATGTACGCACACAAAAACCTCCCCTTCACCATACTCCGCAGGGTATAGGTGAGGGGGAGATTAGTTCATGAATCGTGAGATTCAAATATATTTCCAGCTCTCCAAGCCTCTGCACTCCGATGAGAAGCTCATGCCAATTTTCACAAGTTTGCGTGGGTCTGAGAGGTATGGAGTGGCGTAGCCCTTATCTTCAATCTGCTGGAGCGCAATGTCTGCACTTTGGTTTACTTTGTACTCTATAATATATACATAGTCTTTTGTCTCCACTATGGCATCGGCACGGCCTAATGCAGAAGAAACTTCAACCTTTACATACATTCCAAGCAAAGAGAAGATAATGTACATTATGGTCTGGAAATCCGCCTCTTTGGTGTTATCATAGTGATATGGCATGGAGGCAATGAACGCTTTTATGCTTATCATGGCGGAGTCAACAGTGACACGCTCAAGCAAATCATTATGACTTGCTTCAGGAACTTTGGTGACAATAGGCAGCACTGCATTCAAAAAACCGTAGCGAACTTCATTATTAGGGAATCCCAACGTGTATTTTCTAAATTCAGGGTCATATCCCTTTATTGTCAGATAACCAGCTTGATATAGAACAGGAAGCGCAGAGTCAGCATACTCAGGCGATACGCTGAAACTTGACTCCAAAACCTTCTGCTCGTCCAAATCAGCAAGCTTGGTTTTGAAATGCTTTAGTTGCTCAAAAAGGAACGTGGGCGTGCCGCTGTCGAACCAATATTTTCCGAATTTGTTTGTGGCAAACGCCTTTATTAGGCTATATGGATTAAATATATCCTTTGAGTTCTCAGAGAAATGGTAACCGTCATAATTCTCGGTAAGTTTGCCAGCCATCTCTGAGTATGAGCACTGCATTTTCTCTGCCATGACCTCAATATCCGGTTTACACTGAGTTAACAGTTCCTCCTTAGATATGCCACATATATCAGAGTAGTCATCAAGCATACTCACATCCATAAGGTTATTTATGCCTGAGAATATTCCCATTTGGCTGAACTTGGTTATGCCAGTAATAAATCCAAAGCGGAGCTGAGCATCGCAGATTTTTATAGGGCTGTAGAAATTACGCAGAATGTCACGCACCTCAGAGAGTTTTTCCTTGTCATGGAACACCTCAAGCATTGGAGAGTCATACTCATCTATAAGTAGCACCACCTTCTGACCTGTCTGGGCGTAGGCTGATTTTATCAGGAACTCCAAACGTGCTCCAAAGGAGGTATCGTATGACGGCGTTCCATAGATTGTCTCATAATCACACAGCATTCCGTTAAGAGTCTGTTTTAACGACTCAATATCTTTATTCTTCAGCCTGCTCATATCAAACCTGAGCACAGGGTGCTTCACCCACTCCGTCTCCATCTGTGCCAAGTTTAGCCCCTCAAACAGCTCCTTGCGAGCCTCAAAATAGCATTGCAGCGTATCCACAAGAAGGCTCTTCCCAAACCTGCGAGGGCGGCTTAGAAAAACATACTTGAAATCATGCGCTATATTATACACATGAGCGGTTTTATCCACATATAGATAATTACTGCCTACAATCTCCTCAAAAGTGTAGATGCCTATAGGATATTTTCTCTTAGCCGCTATCATAAAACACGTATTAGCAATTATTATGCAAACTTACAATAAAAAACATTGGTTCAAATACATTTCCAGCTCTCCAAGCCTCTGCACTCCGATGAGAAGTTCATACCTATTTTAATCAGTTTGCGTGGGTCTGAGAGGTATGGAGTGGCGTAGCCCTTATCTTCAATCTGCTGAAGTGCAATGTCTGCACTTTGGTTTACTTTGTACTCTATAATATATACATAGTCTTTTGTCTCCACTATGGCATCGGCACGGCCTAATGCTGATGACACCTCCACCTTTACGTACATTCCAAGCAGGGAGAATATGATGTACATTATGGTCTGGAAATCCGCCTCTTTGGTGTTATCATAGTGATATGGCATGGAGGCAATGAACGCTTTTATGCTTATCATGGCGGAGTCAACAAAAAGCCCAATCTCACCTCCCTGTTAGGGAATCCAAGGGTATATTCTTCATATTCAGGGTCGTATCCTTTAATAGTTAGATAGCCTGATTGATATAGGATTGGTAAAGCAGATGTGGCTCCTTCTGGTGATATACTAAAGTCCTGCACAAGCACCTTAGTTCCCTCCAGTTTTGTCAAATCAGTCTTAAACTGATCCACAATATTAAACAAGAACGTAGGAGTGCCGCTATCAAACCAATACTGTCCTAACTTGTTTGTGGCAAACGCCTTTATTAGGCTATATGGATTAAATATATCCTTTGAGTTCTCTGAGAAATGGTAACCGTCATAATTCTCGGTAAGTTTACCAAACATCTCGTCAAAACTACATTCCGTCTTTTGTGCCATACTTTCTATGTCACTCTTACACTGGGTCTGCAGTTCTTCTTTTGTAATTCCGCATATATCAAAGTAGTCATCAAGCATGCTCACATCCATAAGGTTGTTTATGCCTGAGAATATTCCCATTTGGCTGAACTTGGTTATGCCTGTTATAAAGCCAAAGCGCAGCTGAGCATCGCAGATTTTTATAGGGCTGTAGAAATTACGCAGAATGTCACGCACCTCAGAGAGCTTCTCCTTGTCATGGAACACCTCAAGCATTGGAGAGTCATATTCATCTATAAGCAGCACCACCTTCTGACCTGTCTGGGCATAGGCTGATTTTATTAGAAACTCCAAACGTGCTCCAAAGGAGGTATCGTATGATGGCGTTCCATAAATTGTCTCATAATCACACAGCATTCCGTTAAGAGTCTGTTTTAACAACTCAATATCTTTATTCTTCAGCCTGCTCATATCAAACCTGAGCACAGGGTGCTTCACCCACTCCGTCTCCATCTGTGCCAGGTTAAGCCCCTCAAACAGCCCCTTGCGAGCCTCAAAATAGCATTGCAGAGTATCCACAAGCAGACTCTTCCCAAACCTGCGAGGGCGGCTCAGAAAAACATACTTGAAATTGTGCGTGACGTTATACACGTGAGCAGTCTTATCCACATAAAGGTAGTTACTGCCCACAATCTCCTCAAAAGTGTAGATGCCTATAGGATATTTTCTGAATGGAGCTGCCATAAACAATGCGTATTAGCAATTATTATGCAAACTTACAATAAAAATAACTATTTGCAAAATTAAAATGCAATGTGGATAATTATTTGACATTGATTAAAGATTTACTCAATCTCAGGCGAGGAACATCCAAAATCCTACTTGGGTGGTAGCTTGTGCGGTAACTTGTACGGTAACTTGTGGGGGGCACACCCCATGAATCATTCCATCATGCCATTGTCAGCGTACGTTTAACATTTAACCCAGCGCTGGTAAGCCTGTATTTTTGGGCAGGGGACTTGGGGGGTCAGGCAATGTCATCTCAATGTATTTGCCTAATGCTGGAGACAAATACTCCTTCATCAAATTTCCTCGATGTTTCAGCTGTAGGAGTCTCAATATTTCTGAGATAAGTACATTGGTTCAGCAAGCAAAGGATTAACAGGAAGAGGATACTTTAAGTTCTTGGGCGATGAGGCTTGTTGAGACACTATGATTCTCACTAAATATTCTGAGTATAACCTTGTGCCTGACATTTTGAGTATCATCCTTTGCAAGACGCCATAAGTTACACAAAATCTCCGTCCTGACGTAACAAAAGAGGTGTATCTTGCACCATGAAAGCCGAAAAAAATTAAACTTTTTAGTACAATTGTTTAAACCCTGAATCAAAGCTGATTAAATATAAAGCATAGTACAAAATTAAACCAGAATTAAACTTTTAGTTTAATTTATCTATTTGAATTTAAGTGATTTATGTTTGGAATTTACATAACAAACCATTATTTTTGCACCATAAACAGAAGGACAGTAATGAGGATTTAAAGAGAATGGGTAGAGTAAGAACAAATTCACTAGATTGAGAGGAAATAATTTCATCATTTCTCGGGAATATAAAAAAATATTCGTGATTTTTTTGTGAAATCAAAAGAAGTTTCTAACTTTGCACGGAGTTAACCTAACAGTACCCGTTGTGCATACCATAAGAACTGCCGGCGGGTCATTCTTTTTTAAGAAAGGATAACGCAAACATAAACTTGTATGTCAAATAAACCATCCAGAACAGTAGAAGAACAAGTGGCATTACTTAAAGACAGAGGTCTGATCATTAAGGATCAATGTTTGGCGACAGAATGGTTACAAAAAGTCAGTTATTACAGACTAAAAGGATATTGGTGGGGGATGCAGGATGACACCACAAACCATCATTTTGCGGCCGGCTGGCACTTTGAGGATATAATTGAAAGATATTGTTTTGATAAGGAACTAAAAATCATTCTGTTTCACGCAATAGAGACAATCGAGATTGCATTAAGAGCAAAACTTATTTACCATATGTCACAAACGTATGGCGGATTGTGGTATTTAGACCCAACTCTTGCTGCAGATGCCAATCTACACCAGCAACTTCTATTACATTTACAGAATGAGTTCGCAAAAAGTAGTGAGATTTTTGCAAAAGATTATAGACGAAAGCATCCAAACAGATTAACGTCAAATCAGAGAGGATACCAGTCTGACGAAGATCCTGATGCATGGATTATTCTTGAAGTCGCAACATTTGGGGAGTTAAGTAAAATTTATAAAAACATAAGCCATCAACTGCCAGCCAAATCTGCAATTGCTAAAGAGTTTGGTCTTAACCTACATAACGAACTTTCAAGTTGGCTTGAAGCGATAGCGTATCTACGTAATATCATAGCGCACCATTCCCGTTTATGGAGTAGAAACATTGTGAAACGTCCAGCATTAATTTCAAACACACACAGACCATGGTTTGATAAGCCTCTTTCAGAGATAGAGAAAAAGCGACCGTTCTATCTAATATCTTCATTATTATACCTATGTGATGCAGTGGGAGAAGGTTTGTGTTTACGTAAAAAAATCTATTGCCTTCTACATAGATATCGTCATCTACCCTTACACTGTATCGGTTTTTTGCCGAACTGGAAAAAGCATCCTATTTGGCACATCTCAATATTTAAGTTGCTTTTCTAATGATATAAAATGATAGTATCGGCGAAACAGTGACATCATAGCGCATGAAACAGTGACATGTAACCCCAGCCAGTCATCATGTAAACCAAAAACAGGGATTCCCGCAGACTCAAGCCCTCAGACACTAAAAACAAAAATGTCTTCACAAAATCTACAGAAGTGTACAACTTATCAAAATTATTTGTATCTTGCACCCTGAAAGCAGTATGAATGAGAGGCGCATAATCGTAAAAACTTGAAACTTAGGCTATTGGTTGATTTTTTACTTTTCCAGTAAAGTTTAAAATTTGTGGTGTCGTTGCCCTTGCAACAACAAAAATGTTGGAGATATTGAATATTTAACAATCTTTAACACATACTTTCCGCCCCCTAAGTCAAGGTAATACAAGACGTTCTTTGAATAATTTAAACGCCCGAATTTTTTCAGTTCCGTACGTCATCCTGAGTGGAGCGAAGCGTAACGAAGGATCTCTCAAAGCACGTGGAGAAGCAACGACGTAAGGATCTCGCAAAGAGTGTAGTATCGTACGTCATTCTGAGCGAAGCGAAGAATCTCACAATACACGAGCTAAACCAGCGATGCAAACCAAAGCTGAAACTTAAAATTGAACATAACAGAATCTGACAATGTATAAATTAGGCATTAGACTTTTGATTTTAGACCTATAAATTTTTTTATAACTATTGAGATAATGACACCCTTTGAAGAATATAAATTGATTATTGAAGCAAGGAACTTCCATTACAGCAAATTTCACATTTGGTCCACATACTTCAGTGTGATTGTTGGTGCTTTGTTCGTTGCGTTTTATAGGGTGGCTGATGATAATACAGAATTTGCATTGCTTATTGCTACACTTGGATTTATTGTAAGCTTGTGTTGGTATTTGTCAAACAAAGGATATACATATTGGTGGATTCACTGGGCGAAGTATCTAATGCATGTGGAAAAGAAAGAAAATCTAAAAACTAACGCGAACAAGCAAGATGGTATAGAAAGTAACTTTAGTGGTACTGCGGGAGTTTATACAACTTTCTTTAATGGTGAAAAAGACAGTAATGGTACACTTCAAGGCAAGAGCACAGATTACTTTTGCGTAAAAAAAGGCGCCAATATTTCCACCTCAAAAGTAATACTAATAATGACATTTTTAGTGTCAGTTGCGTGGGGATTTGTATTACTTGGATTTCTTCCTGAAGAAGCGGGGTTAAAATACAACTACGGTCTTCGACTGATTGGCTCTTTTGGAGGAACTTGGGTTCTATCAGCGTTGTTTGGAGCGTTTATTCCAAGTGATATTTCAAATCACAAGATGGGAGGAGAAAAGATAATAGAGAATACAAAAATGATAAAGTCAGACATTAAAAAATACATAATCTGTGATTACGGCGATGCTGGCATAGGCAAATCCTCAACTTTGAGAGATGTGATTTCATTCTTGGAATTGTCAAGAAATGCGGTTCGCGACGGAGAAATAGAATGGTTATATGACGGAGCAACAAAAAGTAGCACAGACTGGTATGCAAAATACATAATTGACGGAGTTAAGGTAACCGTATGTACTCAAGGAGACCCAGATTCCGTGCAACCAACTAAACTGATTGAATCAGCCACATGGGGCGCGGATGTGATAGTATGCGCAGCAAGGGATGATTGCGGTAACGCAAAAGATGATTTAGGCGGAGGAGATAACGTTCTTAAACATGTAAGTCCGACAACAACAAAAGTTAAGAACATGCTTGACCGTATTAACAAGGACATTCAAACAGTAGATAACATATATGGCACGGGAGGAGTTCGATTTGATGATTATATAAAAATATGGCATAGAAATTTCTTTGTTTCAAATGGTGATGAAAATTACCACACCTTGGATAGTAATGCTATCAAAGAAATGTGCAGAGTATCAGCCAAAAGCATAATTGAATTAATTGAAACACTTAAAAGCGTAACAATACTATAAAAAAAGAAAAACTAAAACTTAATATACTATGAAACACAAACTACAAAATTTATTAAAACATAATTGGCGTACGCTGCTGCTACTGTGTACGCTTATAACCACAAGTCAGGGTGCATTAGCAACAGACTACTGGATAAGGGGTACTATGAATGGTTGGGGAAGCACCAAGATGCCAGGGGGTAGTTTGAGTTTGGATTTGACAGGTGGTACGAATTATGAATTTAAGATAACTACCGCGGATAACACGTGGGATAATGATAAAGTATATGGTAAAAATAATACCAACCCTTCGTGTGGTGCATCTGTGGCATTAACCAAACCAGGTAGTAATTTATCGTTTACACCCTCAAAAACAGGTCAATACACTATATCGTTTAATGGAACAAATCTTACCATTACTTGTCCTGCAACTACTTATTACGTTGCAGGAAACGGAAGTGGCCATTCAGACGGATGGTGTAATAACAAAGATTGGAATCCTGCTGGGTCTGAGATGAGCGGTTCTACCGCATCAATAAAATTTAGCAATATAGCCATAAGTGATAATTTGCAATTTAAGGTAACAATAGGATCCTGGGATACATCATATGGATACAGCGATTATAGTAGTTCTAAAAGTACTCTGTCAAGCCATACAACCGTAAGTGAATCAAGCGGTAATATTAAGATTCAAATTACTACAAATCCACATGATATTACTATTTACTATGACGGCAGTAATGTTTATATAAAGACAGAAGAAATTTCTTCCTGCACCACCCCAACTATTTCGGCAGTAACACCAAGTTCAGCACAAACAAAAAGTCTTCCTACTGGTTCTGCGACACCAAGTGTCGCCCAAGCAGTGAGTGCGACATATACAGGAGGTAACCAGAAAGGCTGGACAGTGACACCAAGCACAATTAGCGGATATACCGCTGCTACGTTTGATAATGCAGCAAGTGCAAGTACGAACCTCAATATGAAATATGAGGGTGAATACACAGCAACTTTTGGAGCCGGATGTGGGAACACATCTGACGCAACACGTACAACTGCAAAAATCACAGTAAATCCAAGTGAGATTTATTTAGCTGGCCCATTGCTTGACGGCTCGGGTGTATGGGCTACAAATCACAAGATGACCAAGAGCGGTTCAACATTTACCTATGAATGGACAGCCGCTAGAACGTCTGGTCAATTCACTCTACGTACATCTACAAGTGCGGACCAAGCGGGTTATATTATTCCAAATTATGCAAAAAACAACTACACTGGTATCACTGCAGCAAATTCAGGCAACCATAATTTGAGTGTAAGCGGCGTTTCATTTGCTGTAGGTGAAAGGGTAAAAGTAACCGCTACTTACGTTGGTTGGAATTCAACGGAAGGTAAACCGGAATATAATATTTCATTTACAAAAGTCTGCTCCAACCCAACTGCTCAGACAGTAAGCGGAACAGCAACTATATGTACTGGTTCATCAACCAATGTCACTGTGGCATCGTCTCAGAGCGGTTACACATATAAACTATACAAAGGAGGTTCTGGCTCTGCTACAGTTACTGTTGATGCCACCTCCGTTGCAGGAACTATATCAGGACATAGTTCAAGTCAATGTTTAGGAAACACACGAACACTTACTCTAAAAAATTATACAGGTACTATTCAGTGGCATGTAGGAAATGCAGGCGATTTTACTCCGAGTTCTTCAACTGCCATTAGCGGTGCTACAAGCGAAAAGTATTATGCACCAATTAGCGAGGTAGGGACTAAATACTATAAGGCTGTAGTTACAAACGGCGTATGTCCTGCTGCTACCACTACTACCGCCGCAGATATTACCGTCAATAGACAATACCAAGCATCAGACTTTAACCTTTCTGGTAACACACAATATTACGATGGTGATCCCAAGCCCGTTACTGTAGCTGAAAAATCTGGTGCAGGGAACGGTGCAATCACCATAAAATACGCAGGATCAACTACCGCTCCAACCAATGCTGGCACATACGCAATTACAATAAATGTGGATAAAAGTACAACGTCTCCATATTATTGTCCGGCCTCAGATTTGAGTGTGGGTACTCTTACAATAAATAAGGCAAACCAAATCACTCTCACCATCAGCAACACAGCCACAGACCTTGTATATTGTGACGCAGCAAATGTTAAACTTACCACATCAGGCGGTAGCGGTGACGGGGCTGTGACATACTCGGTAACATCAGGTAGCGGTAGCGTGGACGGTGATGTATTGTCACCTTCTGCAAAGGGAAGTGTTAGCGTTACTGCAACCAAGGCTGCGAGCCAGAACTACAACGCCACAACATCTGTAGCCAAAACATTTAACTTCAACATAGACGCTCCTGACGTTTACACTCTGAGCAATGTGGGTGAAACCACCACAATCTGCGGTGACCCAAGCAGTGGCGCAGGCTCAGGAACCCTACGTTTGAGCGGTTCTCAAACTGGTTATAAATACCAGTTGTACAGCAACGGCGCTCCTATTGAGGGCTATGCAGCCAAGGCTGGCACCACAGGCAGCAGCATTGACTTCCCTGTAACATCGTCTGGCACATACACAGTATATGCTTACTACGGTGATAACAGCACAAACTGTCCTACCCGTATGGATGGCGAGATAACTCTAACTATAAGCACCCAGCCGCGTCTGGTACGTTCTGCTGCGTCAGTTACACAGTATATGCCTGTAACCATAACATCAGTCAGCACTGATATCGCTGAGTGGAAGATAGTTGACGGAAGCGGCAATGACGTTTCAAGCTCTACTGCATACCTGTTTGACCAAACATACGATGCAATATCATTTAAGGGTGCAAGCACTAACGGTTCAACAGCCAAGACATACACCATTCAAGCTACAACTGCTGGTGGATGCTCAGCGACAACAACTATAACAGTTAATCCAGATACAGAAAGCTGCGGTGGCTAAAATTTGAAGGAGATGCTTCGCCTTCTCAAGGCTCAGCATGACGAATAGAAGAAATAATAAAATCGAAAAATATATATGAAAAGGTTTTCACAAATACTGAAACACATTGCCCTGCTAACGGCAATGCTGCTAACAGGGAGTAATGTGTGGGCTGCTTACGGCTTGACAGGCTCGTCTTGTATGGGGCTTAGCAACAGCTTTACTGCCTTCACAAACAACAAATACACGTTTACTGCAACTTGTAGCGGAAGTCAGTGGTTTAGGCTGTACAACGGTTCCATCGCTGATGCCAACAATTGTAAATTAGGTTCTCTAAGTGGGGGTAGTACAGTATCATTAGGCACTTCTTATGCCACCACACAGCCTGGCTCAACATTCCAATATAATATTGAGATTACAAAGGGTGCCACATACACATTTACTATGAGCGGTAGCACTTTAACAATTACAACATCTACTGCGTCATATACAGTCACACCAAGCATTACAGGCGGTACTATAACACCTCCCACAGCACAGAGCGTGACAAGCGGTAGCAGCGTAACCTTTACAGTAACACCTACTGCCAGTTATGTGTTCACGTCGGCTTCATATTCTGGTACAAAGAGTGGTGACATATCACAGGCGGGAAACTCCTTTACCCTCACTCCTACAAGTAGCGGTACTTTAAGTATTGTTTATTCTGCTCCTGCAGCATCTTATACTATTGCAGTGTCTGGTACTAACTGCTCGTTTAACGAGACCAGCAAGAGCATTGCCACTGGAGGTAGTTTTGATTTTGTGGTAACACCTAATGAGGGTTATAAGATAACTGCCATAGCCATTACAGGCGCCACGGCTGACCCTGTTGGTTCTGGCAAGAGTTACACCACCGCCACCACCATTAAGGTAAGTAACCCTACAGCAAATGGCACGCTAACAATAACCACTGCTCCTATAGAGACTTCTGGCCGTAAGCCTACTGTGCGTATAGGTGCCAAACCGGAGTTAAACGCTGATTGTGGACTAACCACCACAGCCTACTTTGCACAGCGTGGTTGCGCCAACATAACTAATGTAACGCTTTACTATTCAAACAGCCGCGCATTCCGTATCGACGGCAAGAACAAGACTGCCAGCAAGAGTAAATCAGTCAGCAACCCTGCTATAAATACATCAACTGAGGTTACTCTGACATCGGCTGAGATTAGCGAGGCTGTAACCCCTGGGGAGACGCTCTATTTGCGCTTTACGGCTACAAACGCAAACGGCACATCGTCTTACAGCGATATTTTGCCAATAGAGTACAAATGTAATAAATTTATTACTAAGAATCTTGCTGTGGACTTTACAGCATGCCCTGGCAAACATGATTTTAAGTGGAGCGATATGTTTATCTATCCATCGCCTACCACTTGGAGCGTAAAGAACAGCTCTAACGCCGATGCCAAGAGTGAGTTCAGTCTGTTAGGCGACGTTATGACATGGAACCCGGGCTCAAAGACCTCAGGCACATATACATACACCTTTACGGGTAAAACAGACGGCTATGACGATGCCACAGCCACACTGACAATAACATACACAGCGCCATCTGGCAGTGTGAGCGGTACAATTACAGGTCTGACAACATCGCCTGCCACCTCTGCTGAAACGCCTACCAAGCCATACACAGAGATTACTCTTAATGCGGCAGGCACTACAGGTAATATTACTGAGATAGACTGGACGGTTACTCCAGCCACCTCTGAGATATACGGTGAGAGTGGCAACACAATGCCAGCCACAGCCAAGTTTAAGGCACAGAGCCGTGCGGCAAATACAACCTATACGGTAACGGTAACAGGTTACACCGCAACCTGCGCATCGGTGAGCAAGAGCGCAACCGTTGTGGTGGCACCAGATATAACGGAGAAGTGCGATTAAGGAGTTGACAATTGATAATGGATAATTGACAGTTAGACTATGAAAAAATTATATAATATAAACAAGAGCGTGAGCAGAAGATTTTCTGCCACAGTGCTAACTTTAGTTGCAATGATGCTGTGTGCAAGTAGTACATGGGCGGAGATCTGGTTATATGACACCGGCACCTTCAATTTGTGGATTGATGTGGATGGTACAGGAAGTTGGGCTTTTGGAAACGCATCTGGCGTTTCTCGTGACACTCCAAGTACCGTTTGGAAGGATTACTCAAGCAATCATACAAACGTGACAATACAAGGATTATGGGTAAAAGTTGATGCTAATGATAATTGGCAATACAGATATTGTGGTTTTAAGGGTAGGTATAGTAAAGACCACAGCGGGAACTGGAGCGATTGGAAGATTATAGATAGCGGTAGTAGTAGAACTGGAACATACACGTTTGAATTAACGCAAGATTTCGGTGACTTTACAGCAAAACCATCTACACCAGGAGAATATTACTTTGATTACTACTTTGGAGTAGGTAATGGCACTGACAACTATTATTACCGTACAGCACCAAGTTCTGCACCGTCATCATACTACTCTTTGAAATTTACCGCTCCTGGTTTCACTGACAAGGTCTCATCCGCCTCATTCACTGCAGAGCCAGGAGGCAATGAGAGTAAGACTATAACCTTTAACCACTACGGTACTGCACTTACCACAAGCAACTGCGTTCTTTCTGGTACAGATGCCGCCAAGTTTAGTGTTACAAGTATAAATGAGAGCGGTGTTACTGTTCAGTTCAATGCTCCTTCAACTGAGGGCACATACACTGCAACACTCACCATTACAGATGCTCACAGCAAAACGGCAGTGATAACACTTACCGGTGTATCAGGCTACCCAACCACAGTGGAGATAGCAGGAACACCTGTTGTGGATAACGGACCTAAAGTAACTCTCAGCGGTTATCTGCGTTACACAGGCTGTGATGACGGCCTTCTCAAGCGCGGCTTCTTCTACTGCGAGGGCAGTAGCTGCGATGTAACTACAGGCAGCCTCAAGGCAGAGATAGACGGTGAGACCACTATAAAAGCAAAAGAGACTTTCAGCAAAACATTCTCACAGAGCTCAAACGGCACATCGCTGAAGGCAAACACCACATACTGCTATAAGGCATACGTTTATTCAGAGTCCAACAGCCAATATGTACTTAGTGATGAGACTGGCAAGTTCACCACGGCTAAGGAGTGCCAGCTGGCGGTAAATGACACCGTTTACTATACTGTGGACAACACTCAGCCTGAAGAGCCGTGCGAGCTGCGTTTCCAGACCCTTGCAGCTGCCATGGCTGATGCCAAGAAAGCTCACAAAGATGCAAACAATGCTACTATTAATGCTTGGATAAATTCAAGCAACATAGTACAAAAGCCAATTGTATTTGAAGTGGAGTATGGCAAATATGGAGACTCTGACAACTCAACGCGCGATGCAAGTCTTGAGAACATAAACACCACTTCAATAAGCAATTATGTTCCAACTCCTGCAAATCCAGGCGACAAGTTGATAGTCCGTGCAAAGAACGCATCAAAGAAGCCTGTGCTTCAAGGCGGTTTAAGTTTGCTTGGAGCTCGTAATGTAATACTTAAGAACTTACAGATAACAAGGTCAACAACAACCAATAACCATACAGGTTCAGCTGTAGAGTATGGATACTATATAGAGAATTCAAATACACCAAATACTATTGCACCTGGAACTTTTGCAAATGCAAACTGTGAGATGATAGCCTGTGAAGTGGATGCTACCGGATTTAACTGCATACATGCCTCTGGCGTGGGCGGTCTTAAGTTTGAGGAGTGTATATTCAATCTCCAAGGAACCAGTACCGATGACAATGCTAAGTACTGGGGCGCCTCTGTTAAGTTTATGAGCTGCAAGAATCTTCAGTTTACTCGTAACAATATGCGCGGTAGCCACGCAACAACAATATTCCTGCAAGGTTCTCAGAATGTGCTTATAATGAACAACGTATTCTGGAATGACAACCTCTTTAGTGATAATGTTGCTTTTGTACGTCCTGTTACATACTATCAAAGAGATGGTGCAGTTGATTATATAAGTCCAAGCATACAGGATGTTGCTATATTCTATAACACATTCTATCTTGAGGATCATGCATCTTCTGCATATAATGTTGACTTCCTTCGTTTTGGTTCATCACATTCGCTACAGACTGGTCAAACAAGTAGATACGTGGCTTCTAAGATTTACTTTAAGTACAATAACTGCTACAGCTATGATGACAAGATATCATCTCGTAATAATGACGCCACTGCGTTCCAGAATGTGACACTTACTTCAGGTAACTACGCATACAACAACTTCTGGAGCAAGGGCGACGCCAAACCAGAAGACATAGGCGCCCAGTCTAATCTAAAGTTTGGTACAGAGTACAAGCATATAAATGTGGAGGATCAGGTATGTAAATCCACAGCTACCGACCCAGACGAGCTTGTATTCCGTGGCTCACTTCTGAATATAGGTGCCAAGCCTGCCACAGACCCGTCTGGCCTTGAGGTTGCAAACAAAACTAACGCAGACCGCTTTAGCGCCATACGCCGTAGCGAGGCTGGCGGTGACTGGACATACGGTGCGTTCCAGCAAGCTAACATCGTGGAGATTGACACTATTATCTGGGTAGGTGGCAACTCCGGTCTTTGGGATGTTCGTTCTAACTGGGTTACCAAGTCAGGGCGCAAGCTTAACTGTGCCAACTTCTTCTCTCCTCAGCTCCACGTTATTATCCCTGATGCTGAGAACTTGAAGAACGTGCCTACGATTCCTCTATGGAATGACACTGAAACACGTGGTAACTATCCTGAGGAGTACGTGGCTGCTGGTCTGAGAGCATCGTTTGATGAAGTAAGCCAATTCACCAAATCCATTACTATAGAGGCAGGTGGCGCCATCAAGGGTATTGAGAACCTGAAGGAGGGCAACGGTACATTGCGTTACACTCGCGCTAAGAACTCTATGGAGGTTCGCCGTAACGAGTGGGTGCTTGTGGGTGGCGTAATCAAGAAGTTTGTAAGCGGTGAGAGTGGAGATGTCAGGGATATTAAGAGTAGGGACTTCTATATAGAGGGTCAGACTCCGCACGTATATATGCAGCACTTTACCGTGGATGGCAGCACATTCAAACCTGGCATACCATTTACAAGCCTTGATGAGACTGTGGCTACTAACTCTGCCTTTGGTATAATGATTCCAGACCAGTACGGTCCTCTTAAAGTGCCGGCTTCACGCTACTACACCCGCTATGAGAACAACCCTGCCAAGGTGGGTGACGGCACACAGCCTAAGACCTTTGAGTTTACAGGACGTTTTGCCAATGAGGGCGCAATGCCTCAGTACAGCGCCACAACATCATGGACTTTTGTAAACAACTCATACCCTGCAAACCTTAACGTGGCCAAGCTGCGTTATGACAACAGTGGTTTACAGGCAAAAGTTTATGATTACAATGACAAGAGCTGGACTGACGTTGAGAGCAGCAACACAGAGAGCGGCGCGGTT